>JBBSBQ010000118.1:0-1504 GCA_038251095.1 Hyphomicrobiales bacterium | reverse complement strand
GGCGTTGCGAGTCGCTTGTTGTGAATGACACAACCGCGTGTCTCGCGCCTTGGGCTGCATCCCAAAGCGGCCCCAGCGTAAGTCCAAATTATTCATGAACGGGCCCCTAGCGCCCGCTGCGCATTGAATCAAAGAAATCGGCGTTGTTTTTGGTGGCTTTGACTTTGTCGAGCAGGAATTCCATCGCTTCGAGATCGTCCATGGGATAGAGCAATTTCCTCAACACCCATATTTTTTGCAAAGCATCAGCCTTGATCAGCAATTCCTCACGACGCGTACCGGAACGGTTGACGTTGATCGCCGGATACAGGCGTTTTTCCGCCATGCGCCGGTCGAGGTGGATTTCCATGTTGCCGGTACCCTTGAATTCCTCGTAGATCACGTCGTCCATGCGGCTACCAGTATCAATCAACGCGGTGGCGATAATGGTGAGCGAACCGCCTTCTTCGATATTGCGGGCCGCGCCGAAAAAGCGCTTGGGGCGTTGCAAGGCATTGGCATCGACACCGCCGGTCAGCACCTTGCCCGATGACGGGATAACCGTATTGTAGGCACGTGCCAGACGGGTGATGGAATCCAGCAGGATGACCACATCTTTTTTGTGCTCGACCAGACGCTTGGCTTTTTCGATCACCATTTCTGCGACCTGTACGTGGCGGGTGGCAGGCTCGTCGAAGGTCGAGGCAACCACTTCGCCGCGCACCGAACGTGTCATTTCGGTCACTTCCTCCGGGCGCTCGTCAATCAGCAGCACGATCATCACCACATCCGGATGATTGGCGGCAATGGAATGCGCAATATGCTGCAGCATCACCGTCTTGCCGGATTTCGGACTGGCCACCAGCAAACCGCGCTGCCCCAAGCCTATCGGGGCAATCATGTCGATAATGCGGCCAGTGATATTTTCCTCGGCCTTGATTTCGCGTTCCAACAACAACGGCCGGGTCGGAAATAGCGGGGTCAGGTTTTCAAACAGGATTTTGTTCTTGGAATTTTCCGGCGGTTCGCTGTTGACCTTGTCTACCTTGACCAGCGCGAAGTAGCGTTCACCATCCTTGGGAATGCGGATCTCGCCTTCAATACTATCGCCGGTATGCAGATTAAAGCGGCGGATTTGCGAAGGTGAAATGTAGATGTCATCGGGACTGGCGAGGTAGGAAGTGTCCGGCGATCGCAAGAAACCGAAGCCATCCGGCAACACTTCCAGCGTACCTTCGCCGAAAATGCTCACCCCTTTTTTGGCCTGGTTCTTGAGCAGGGCAAAGATGAGTTCTTGTTTGCGTAAACGGTTGGCGCCTTCGATTGAATTCTCGACGGCCATTTCCACCAGTTGGGTGACGTGTAGCTGTTTCAGGTCGGATAAATGCATTTATTTAGTGAGGTCGTGTGCCTTGCATGGAAGGCGGGGAACAACGATAGAAGAGGAAAGTGCGCCTGATGTCCGGGTGGTGTTCTAATAAATGGACAGGCTCAGACGCACCATAGCGGAACTAGATATTGCTGT
>JBBSBQ010000117.1:0-1567 GCA_038251095.1 Hyphomicrobiales bacterium | reverse complement strand
GTTAGGATCGCCTGTCAAATGTGTGGTGCCAGGTGCGGCCACGCGTACATGAGGAATTCAGGAGTGCCACCCGAAATCAAACAACGACAAGCGCCGCTTGTGGCGCATTTCCAGAATGCTGTCGGCGGTGAAGGCTCGTTCTCTAACGTATTTGCTGCGAACTCGTTAGGAAAAATGGTTCATCCGATTAAAGCGTACTTGGCTTTGTGAAGTTGGTGGATTTTGAGGGTCAAGAATTCCCGGTCGCGGAGGCCGTAGTGTTGGCGCAGCATGGTCTTGATCTTGTTGTTCATACCTTCGAGGGGACCGGTCGAGATCGGCACGTCGTACCAGGTCAGAATGCGGTGTTGGCAGGCGAGGAGCGACCGGGCAAACTCCTGCAAGACGCGGACGCCCGAAGCCTGGGCTTGATGGTACCAATCGATCAGCTTCAGCCGGGCCAACTCCTGATTCGGCTGCTCCCACAACTGCCGCAGATCCTCCTTGAGATAGTAGGCCGTCGCCAAACTGGCATTGAGTTGAAGAGCTGCCTGCAAGCGACCCGGCTCGCCCTTCACCGGATCGAGATTCTCGGGATTTCTGAGGAGCAGCCAGCGAGTTCCTTTCAGCACCTGTTTGTGGAGTTCATCCGTCGCTTGGCGGAAGAGCTCGCGGCGGAGTTGCGTGAGCTTCTCGTTCATCAGCTTCACCAGGTGGAAGCGATCGTGCACGATTAGTGCCGCGGGCAAGTTCCGCTCGACCGCAGCCACGTAGGCGGGGCTCATGTCCATGGCCACCGCCTCGATCTGGGCCCGCGCCGCCCGCAGCCGCCGCCAAAACGGGGCCAAACTCGCGGCTTTTTTCCCTTCGCCCACAAACAGCACGGCCCCGCTCTGGAGGTCCAGCACGAGCGTCAGATAGCGCTGGCCGCTGCCGATGCAAATCTCATCGATGGCAATCCGCCGCACCGCCGCCAGCTTGGGCTTAGCGTAATGTCGTTGCAAATTCCGCTTCTGAATGTCCTTGACCACATCCCAGCTGACCAGCAGATGCCGGGCGATGTCGAGCATGGTCATCACGCCCGAAAGCTCCAGAACGTACCGCTCGAAGGCCCGGGTATAGCTCCGCCGCGGCTCGGCGAAACCGAGTTGGATCTGCCGCACCGCGCCGCAGTCCCGACAACCCACCCGCGGCAGCGTGGCCAACACGAACGTGCAGTGCGACCCGATCGGCAGGTTTTGAAACAAGCGTTGGCTTTCGCCCCGGCGAATCACGTTCGCACTCCGGCAAGCCGGACAGCGCAGCCGATGCGGCTGCGGCTCGATGTGCACGGTGGCGCAGTGCTGCTGCATATCCAATTTCACCAGCCGGTAGCCTTGGATGTGGAACAATTGGTACAGTAATTCCTGGGACATGCCGCTGCTCCGAAAGGAAGTGTTGACACCTCCATTTTAGACGCCGCATGTTCCTGTTTGGAAATCAGCCAAGTACGCGAAAGTCGGAAGAGCCAAGGTTTGCATCCCCAATTAACCCCTGTTTATGAGCTTCGGAGACCATACTCGCCAAGGGGGAACCCTTATGCGGAGTG
>JBBSBQ010000116.1:0-1640 GCA_038251095.1 Hyphomicrobiales bacterium | reverse complement strand
TGTTTCGCGAGTGACGCCTGTCGGGCTATCAAGATTCCGATACCGGAATGGGATTTGCGGTGAAAGGGTTTTTGCGTGCATCGTAGGCTCCTGCTAGATAGATATCTTAAAGATATCTATCTTTCCGGAAAAAGTCAACACCAACACACTTTTATGTTAGCGCAAAGTAGTAATGTCCCCTGAGTGGGGGTGTTTGCCTTGCATGTGACAGGATATTGAGATACAATGTAACTCAATCTACTAACGGAGGCTATTATGGCTGCCACAACAATGGTTCACGTTCGTGTTGACGAACAAGTGAAGGCGCAGGCAACAGAAACACTGGCCGCAATGGGGCTGTCCGTTTCCGATGCCGTGCGCGTGTTTTTAATACGCGTCGTAGCGGATCAGCAATTACCTTTCTTGCTTAAGGTGCCGAACGCTGAAACGCGCGCCGCGATGACCGAAGCCGACAAGATTGTCCGCACGCGCCGCGCTCGGGCCTGAATGGCTCGATCACCCATTGGGTGGCGATTGGGCCGGGCATCGGGAATGCCATATTGGCGGCGACTTCTTGCTGGCCTACAAGCTCGATGACAGTGGAAAAACTGCCTTAGTTGTCTTCGTGCGCACTGGCACCCACGCCGAGCTTTTCGAGTAAAGAGAAAATTCCACGGGTTTGGGCTTAGAACCCCGCTAAGGGCAGAACAATGCAGATCGTGCCGATTGAACGTCTCCTGATTACCGATCCTGAACTGGATGGCAGCAAAGGGCTCAACCGGGATCAACCAAACCCAAGTGAACCCGTGGTCGACACGGATGTGGAAGCAATCAATCTGTTCCTGGAAAGACACGCTCATACCCCTACAACCCAGCGTAATTACACCAAGGAAATCGAGCGGCTGATACTTTGGTCGGTCAATATCAAGCACAAGCCATTTTCCAGCCTTTCCTTTTTGGAGATGCGGGAATACTTCGACTTTATTGGGGATCCGCAACCCATAGACGAATGGGCTTCGACCCGCAAGCATCCACGCGAATCCAGCGAGTGGCGTCCATTCGTCAAGGTCGCCATCAAACCCGCGGCAAAGCCAGGTGAAACCGATGCCGAGTATAAGTTACGCTGCCAGGCGCATGTAAAGAAACACGGCGTTCAATTCAAAGCCGGTGTTGCCCCCTCCAGCAAACTCACCGCGATGGCCATCATCAGCTCATGCTGTGCCTGGCTGGTTGAATATGGGTACCTGCGCAAGAACCCGATGCGACAGAACAAGTCAGAACGCAAAGTGATCCGTGCAGAAGAAGCATCCACCGGCAGTCTGAAATCTGCCGATGGCAAGGTGGAACGTTTTCTGGATGAGGATGAATGGGCGGCATTTCAGGACGCAATCGAACTGATGCCCAAAGAAACAAACCTTGAAAAGGATGCCTACGAGCGCGCCTGTTTCATCGCCGCACTGATGTTCTACCTCGCCCCTCGCGCGAGCGAATTGGCCTCCAGCCGGATGAATAGTTTCAGAAAATTGTCAGGGAAATGGTGGTGGCATGTGATTGGCAAAGGCTCGAAGATTGCGGAAATACCAGCCAATGATGGAATGATCAATGCGGTCATCAGGTATCGTACCCATCTGGGGCTTGATTCTCCCCTGCCCCTGCCTGAT
>JBBSBQ010000115.1:0-1760 GCA_038251095.1 Hyphomicrobiales bacterium | reverse complement strand
CCGGCCCGGGATGATGACGCTCATCTCAGTAGCCGTTGCCACGGCGTATATTTACAGCAGCGCCGTGGTATTCGGTTTGACCGGCAAGATGTTCTTCTGGGAACTGGCTTCCCTTATCGACATCATGTTGCTCGGGCATTGGATTGAAATGAAGTCCGTCATGGGCGCATCAAAGGCTTTGGAGGAACTGGCCAAACTCATGCCCTCCGACGCCCACAAGCTCATGCCCGACGGCAGCGTGAAGGACGTACCGTTGGACGAACTGGCGGTGGATGACAACGTCCTGATCAAGCCCGGTGAGAAAATCCCCGCGGACGGTGTCATTGTGAAGGGCGAGAGTTCGGTTAACGAAGCGATGCTCACAGGGGAATCAACTCCGGCACCCAAAAAGGTTGGCGGAAAAGTCATCGGCGGGGCCATCAACGGGGAAGGCTCGTTGACCATTGAGGTCAAGGGCACTGGCAAGGATTCGTTTCTGTCGCAGGTCATCGATCTCGTCAAACAGGCACAGGAAAGCAAATCGAAAACCCAGGATCTCGCCAACACCGCAGCTCTGTGGCTCACCATTATTGCCCTGGGTGGTGGCGCAATCACCCTCATTGTCTGGCTGGTTTTCATGGGCAAGGATTTCGCGTTCGCCATTGAACGCGCCGTGACCGTGATGGTCATCGCCTGCCCGCATGCACTGGGTCTTGCCGTGCCATTGGTGGTGGCCGTTTCCACGGCACTGGCTGCTAAAAACGGCTTGCTCATTCGTAATCGCGCTGCTTTCGAAGGCGCCCGAAAACTGCAGGCCATCATTTTTGACAAGACCGGCACACTGACCGAGGGCCGCTTTGGAGTGACCGACACCTTGTTGCTGGCAAAGGATATCGACGAAGAAACGCTGCGCACGTATGCGGCTTCCGTCGATGCCAATTCCGAACATCCTATCGCCAAGGCTATTGCCGCCGCATCGGAAAAGAAGCTACCTGTCGAAGAATTTAAAAGCATCACTGGCATGGGCGCCGAGGGTCGGGTGGATGGCAAAGATATCAAGGTGGTCAGCCCTGGCTATCTGCGCGACCAGAATATCGATCTCAACGACCAGCGCGTCGAGCCGCTGCAAGCCCAAGGCAAGACAGTTGTGTTTATCCTCGTTGACGGATCGTTGAAAGGAGCGATTGCCCTGGCCGACATCGTCCGCCCCGAGGCGAAGCAAGCCATTGATGCCCTCAAGGCGTTGAACATCCGCTGCATGATGCTCACCGGCGATAACAAAGCGACTGCCAAATGGGTCTCGGACCAGATTGGACTGGATGAATACTTCGCCGAAGTCCTGCCCCAGGACAAAGCCGCCAAGGTGAAAGAGGTCCAGGCGCGGGGAGTGCTGGTAGCCATGACCGGCGACGGTGTGAACGACGCCCCGGCTCTGGCCCAGGCTGATGTGGGCATCGCAATCGGAGCCGGTTCCGATGTAGCTGTGGAAACCGCCGACGTTATTCTGGTGCGGAGCAATCCGCTGGATGTCGTGGCCATCATTCAACTTTCTCGCGCCACATATCGGAAGATGATTCAGAACCTTGTCTGGGCCACGGGCTACAACGTCGTTGCCATTCCGCTGGCAGCAGGAGTGCTTTACGCGTGGGGTGTATTGCTCACCCCCGCACTGGGGGCGGTGCTGATGGCCGCAAGCACGGTGATTGTGGCTGTCAACGCACGCCTGTTGAGACTGAAGTCCGAACCAAAACCCGAAGGCAAAGACCAGCCGCAACCTGATG
>JBBSBQ010000114.1:0-2022 GCA_038251095.1 Hyphomicrobiales bacterium | reverse complement strand
GGCCCTCGACTTCTTCTACGAATGGCCAGAGCCAGCGCGTGCCGCCAAGCTAATCCTGGCTCGCCACCATGAAATCAATGGAGATGCCTACCACCTGCTAACTCCAGCGGCCAGTCTGCTAGACGCCAAGCATCCGCTCGCCGCCACGCTGCTGCGACGCGCCATGATCGAGCACACGCTGGAGGGCGCCCGTCACAGCCGCTACAAGCATGCCGTTCGGCACCTTCTTGAGTGCGAGTCCCTCGTCCCGGTCATCTCGGATTACGGCGCCTTTGACAGCCATCAGGTCTTTGCCGATCGCCTTCGGACGACGCACAGCCGCAAGACCGGCTTCTGGACACAGCTCGCCGAGGTGACTGTGGTCAAACGCCGCTAAGCACTCAGCATCAAGGGTCAATATGGCCAAAACACACAGCTTCGCGGTCACGACCCCTTCAGCCAATGGGCGCAAAGGGAAAAGCCAAATGACCGCTGGCAGCGGCAGGATCTGGAGGAGGAGCCGTTGCTGCCCGAAAGGCCGCAAGGCATTCGCCTTATTTATGAAGACACGCGAGAGTTTTGAGGCTTTTTCGCTTATGATGCGGCATCGTTGGAATTGTGTGGCCGCTACCCGGCAGTTGCGGCAAACGATGCCACCGTGTATATTACCTCAGAGCACATTAGGTATTACCGGAGTATAGCCATGGCCTTCACCGATCCTGCCAAGCCCGTACGACGCCGCACCACCGGCGTTAAGTCGGCGGGAACCCTCGCCTTGCGCATGGCGAATGCAGCCGGCCTGACTGGTGAAGCCAAAACGAAGCATGTGAATGCCAAGGTTCAGCCGGCGCTGTTTGAAGCTGCCGCACGCCGCGCCGGCAGCACGTCTCCCGCTGTCGTGATCGAGGCTGCGCTTGCCGCGCTCGCTACCCAGGACGATCTTGGACCATGGCTTGCTCAACAATGGGGGCAGCTTTCCGATGTCGACCCTGATCTGCTCTCTCAGATCGAGTGGTAAGCCCGGTTGACCGCGCCAACCCTTGCATATCGTGATCCCGCCGCGCTCCCACGGCTTGGCACCGATATGCCCAGCCTGCCACTTCTACTCGACACCAACGTCATCCTGAACGCCCTTACGGGCCGCGGGCCGCCGGAGCTCAAGATCCTTCTCACCAATCTGCCAAAGTGTTTTGTCTCGGCGCCGGTGGTGGCCGAGCTGAGCTGGACGCGCGGCCGCCTTGATCCGGCGCACCAAAATACCGCCCAGGTGGTCGGACTGATCGACCAGGTTCTCCGGCAAATTGACGCGACCAAGATCCTGACTCCTACGGCAGCACAATGGGAAACCGCAGGCGAAAGAGCGGGCTTGGCGGTTCGCGCAATTGCCGGCGAAATCCGGACATTCAAGCAGCCCGCAGAACGTCATGAGATGCTTCACGATGCGCTGACCGCGCTCGTAGCGAGCGAGGCAGGCGTATGTGTGGTCACTCAGGACCGCGATTTTGACCTGTTTGTTCAGCTCGACCCGAAACTCAATGTGCTATTCTATGGATGACGATCGCGGTTATTCCTCCGGCGAGCAGAGCGAGGACGCAATGTCATCTGTCCCAACTGTAAGCCGGGACGACCTGCCGCCGAACCCAGGAGCAATTGCGGCGCCGCGCCGGCGGTCAAAGCGCTTGCAAGGGAGTAGAAGAAGGCAAGGCGCACGACACCGTTGCGAACAGTACCAGCCCCATCTATGAAGCGCAGCGACCCTGGCAACCTCAACTCATTGATATAATTTAACATAATCCTGATTATCAGGATTACGCCGAATGGGTTACCGCTGCTTCTTGGTCATGGTTGCAGTGAAATCCGGGTCCTTGTTGGCCACCCAATCAACGAATTTGCGAACGCGGGGGTCGGCCAGCAAGCCCTCAACGTCCGCCCCATACCGCTGCAGTTCGGAGTTGGTGAAGTTGGTGATCAGCATCTGCTGGCAAATCGGGTGCATCGGCACCGTGTGGCGGCCACCGCGGCTTTTGGGCACGGGATGGTGCT
>JBBSBQ010000113.1:0-2066 GCA_038251095.1 Hyphomicrobiales bacterium | reverse complement strand
GGACTGTCGGTCCAGTCCATCATTGGCGCAACGGCGAATCTATGTGATTGATTTAGCAGCATTATTCCTATATTCTGCAAAGGCTTAGAAGTACGCCATCACACTTTTTCGTATCCCAAAATACGACGCTTTTCGCCAGGTTTCGACGTCTGAGTGTGATGGATTCGTGATCAAAAAGGGTCAGGGCCGATGGCCAACTTTCGAAAACTAACATCTGGTCATTGGCAGGTCCAAATCCGCCTCAAAGGCCGCAAGGTGACCGAGACGTTCCTTCGCCACGATCATGCGCGCGAATGGGCAACGGACGCGGAAGCCCAAATCGACCGTGGCGGCGCGCCCTCCGGTCGTCGCTCTCGGAGCGCCAAGACGTTTGGCGCTCTGATAGATCTGCATATCGATGATATGAAGGAGGTCGGCAAGCCGCCTGGCCGATCAAAGAGCGCGACGCTGGAAATGCTGCAACGGGAGTTGGGCGCGCTCAAGTTTACCGATCTCGACCGCGAGCGCCTCATCCACTTTGGCCGGGACCGCGCCAAGGAAGGCGCGGGTCCAGTGACGCTTGGGCAAGACATAGGCGCGATCAAACTCGTCCTCTCCCATGCGGCGGCCGTACATGGGGTGGATGTGAGTATGGAACCTGTCCAGCTAACGCGAATTGCACTCAAACGCCTCGGCTTGATCGGCAAAAGCAGGGAGCGAGATCGCCGGCCGACGGAGGAAGAGCTGAAAGGGCTCTATGCGCATTTCGACGCGAGCCCGCGCCAATTGATCCCCATGAGCCGGATCATCAAATTTGCCATCGCCACAGCCATGCGTCAGGAGGAAATCTGTCGTGCGACGTGGAACGATCTCAATCTTCGGACCAAGATGCTGACGATCCGGGATCGCAAGGACCCGCGTGACAAGAAAGGGAATGATCAACGCATTCCACTGTTCGCCGTATCGGGTTATGATGCTCTCGCGCTAATAGAAGAGCAGCGTTCGGTGCGCAGCAATGAAGGTGACCGGATATTCCCGTACGCTCATAAATCTGCCGGTACTGCGTTCACGCGTGCGTGCAAAGATTTGAAGATCGAAGATCTTCACTTTCATGATCTGAGGCATGAGGGGACAAGCCGATTATTTGAGGCTGGATTTTCGATTCAGCAGGTTGCATTGGTCACAGGGCATAAAGACTGGAAGATGCTACGTCGCTATACGCACCTGAAGCCCGAACATCTGCACAACGCAGTGGCCAATCGAGCGGCTTAATTCCACCCTAATTTTACCCAAGGTTAGGGTCGACGGTTCGAATCCGTTCGCCCGCTCCAGTTTGTTGAGGATAATAAGGCAACTAAGTAGGGGCCTTCATCGGACTTTTGCTTCCGTGTGTAAGATTTGCCAGTGCGGAAGCAATACGGATGCAGATGTTGTGGAAGCCGTGGGCGGCCTTTCGCATGTTGGGGGGGTCTTACAAATGCAGTCGCATGACAGATTGTACGTTTTTTAGATGCTCAATATTGTGGCGAGTGGCATGACGACCATTAAGGGGGACATAATGCGTTGACTCAAGAATGGACAACATCTGTGCGATTTTAAGCGTCATTATTGAAGCGGGAATGGGCGCTTGCATTGTTGAGGCGGCTTGTTGGGTTTCCGAAGGTGCGAGCAAGGGGTGGCAGAAGTCCAGTACAACATTTTGAACGCCTGCGATTGAACGGATCGAGTAAATCACGATCTGATGCCCGATAGTTTGTACAACGCTGCAATACATTATCAACTACCCGTTTGCCTATAACTTTGTATTTTGTACAGACAGCTAAAATAGCCTATGCTGGCTCATGGCGACCGTGAAAAGAGGATGTTTGGCCAAGTCCCCAGAATGGTGGAAGCACCTCCGATGGGCCAAGCGCGCCTTTTGGAAGCGCGAGCGGCAGGCTTCGGCTGAAGAAGCCAAGTGGTGTAAAGGGCGGAGACAAAATGTGCCGGATGGCGGCGTGAAAGTGTACCAGTCTGGTTAAGAGAAAAGGGCTTGGAAGCCCCGGTTTGGTGTTGTGCTGTCGCGCTGTGAGACGTGCGGAGCGTAG
>JBBSBQ010000112.1:0-2226 GCA_038251095.1 Hyphomicrobiales bacterium | reverse complement strand
TGATTGCCAGCGCGGCGGATAGGTACGGTTGGCAATTCTTTCAATGTCGGAGCGGACAAGGCCCATGTCCCTCAGCATGTAGTCATCAAGCTTGCTGAGCGCAGAGCGAATCCTCCGCCGCTCAATGGCGGCGGCGATTTTCCGGCGTGGGGCGCCGATTGCCATTGCCAGAAAACCGCGAAGAACCAGCGGTCTGGTTTGTAAGATTGTTAAGACGGGCTGAAACAGCATCATGGTGGCTCCTGGTCGTGAATGGCCGGGAGTAGCACCCGGCCATTGTTAAAGAATGCCGCAGTCCTACTTTCGCGACACCTGGGACTGGCGGCCCCCGCGGTCCTCGCCACCCTCTTCTGACTGCTTCATCATGCGCTCGAAGTTGGTGAGGGTGCTACGGTGTGGACCGATCACAAGGGCATTGATCGTCACATGGACGTCCTGCTTCGTGCCCTGGGAGCCCGTGGGTGTGGTCACGTCGCGGTTTGAGGCACATGCAGCCGCTGAGAGGGTGGCGAAGGCGATGAGTGTAAGGGAAAGCTTCTTCAAGATAGTGTCCTTTGATTTTTTAAAATGTTGGGGTTGGGCCATGAGGTTTTGATTCAGGCCCGGATCATGCGGGGATTCGGCTATTTCGTCATTCGGATTCTCCAGTGTTGCAAATGTTCAGTGGGCTTCGCCATGCATGGCGTCGCAGCTCACTTTGGGATTGTTGTCAGCAAAAGCGCCTGTCGGGTTCGGACGCCAGGCCCAAACGTGCAATTCGTAGAACTTGTCCAGGCCGTAACGGTTCGGCTCGGTCACGAAGTTGAACAGGTGGCCCTCCAAAGCCGCCGGTCCCTTCAAGGCAATGTATTCGACGGCCACGAGGTCCATCTTCCCATCGGCTGTTGGCTCGTACATGACAGCCTCGGGCTTTGCGATATCGATGACGCCAACCTTGAGAAGGGCGCCATTCACATAATGTACGCCCATGGCGCCGCCCTGCAGCCCGCTGGCGCAAGGGATGGGTGCGTAGCCTTCGGCCAACGCCACCTTCACATCCTTGAACCGCTCATTTGCGGCGCGCACGTTGTTGACAAGGGGGTTGTCAACGGCCGCATGGGCGGTGACCGCAAACAGCGATAAAAGGGCAAGGCCCGTTGGCAAGCGAAAAGTTTTCATGTTGTTCTCCATTTGATTATGTCCTTCAAGAGGACGTGCCGTAATTCCCACCCCGTCGGCGGGGGCAGGCAAACATTCAGGCTCATCCGAGAGTGAGGATTTTGACGTCTGCCGCGGTCAGCCAGATCAGGCCGCGCAAGCTTTCTTCCTCCACTGCGGCGCGTTCATTGGTCACGGTTTTCCGGCGGGCGGCGATTTCGCTCCGCATCGGATGGATATCAATGTTAGGCATTGAACTACTCCTTGGGTTGGTTGGCAAAACCGCCAGCAACGGAGCGCAGTCTTGCTGTACGACGCCACCCGCGCGCTAGTTCACGAACTGAACCGGGCCAGTACAGAATCTGAACTATGCAGGATGGTGCGGCAGGTCTATTTGCCCGGCGTCATGTTTACACAGGAGGTTTCATGGCTGAAGGAAGTTACAAGCAGTTCTGCCCGGTCGCGATGGCGTCGGAAGTTGTCTGCACGCGTTGGACATTGGTTCTTTTGCGGGAATTGGTGGCGGGTTCAACCCGCTTTAATGATCTGAGGCGCGGGGTGCCGCGCATGTCGCCGGCCCTTCTCTCGAAACGGTTGAAGGATCTGGAAGAGGCGGGCATTGTCGCGCGTGTGGCGGTGCGCGATGAGCCGGGCGTGCTCGAATATCACCTGACGCGCGCCGGCCACGATCTCAAGGCCGTGGTATGGGCGGTTGGAAATTGGGGCCAGCGCTGGGTCGAAACCTCGCTTTCGCTCAAGAATCTCGATCCCTCGCTGCTCATGTGGGACATGCGCCGCAACATTGACCCGACGCCCATTCCAAAGCGGCGCTGCGTGATACAGTTTCTATATCCCGAGCTTTCGGCTGCGAGGCGTGACTGGTGGCTGGTGGTTGACCCGAACAAGGACGTCGACCTTTGTTCCATCGATCCGGGATTTGATGTTGATCTCTATGTGACCACCGATCTCCGCACAATGACGTCCATCTGGATGGGCGTGCTGCCGGTGCGCGACGCGATCTCAAGCGGTAAGGTAACGTTCACAGGCAACCGCCAGCTTGGCGAGGACATGCAGGTTTGGCTCAAGCTT
>JBBSBQ010000111.1:0-2582 GCA_038251095.1 Hyphomicrobiales bacterium | reverse complement strand
CTTACCCCCTGCAGGCCCACGAGATGCTGTTTGATGCACACTGGCACGGTTTCCGGGTCTTGGGTGGTGTGCCGGGTCGGGGGATCTACGACAACATGAAGACGGCTGTGGATCGTGTCGGTCGCGGCAAGGAACGGCAGGTCAACATGCGCTTCCTGGCCATGACGAACCACTATGTCTATGAGCCGGAGTTTTGCAATCCGGCAGCAGGATGGGAGAAAGGTCAGGTTGAGAAGAACGTCAGGGATGCTCGCCATCAAATGCTGCAAGGCATGCCGGAATTCCCAGACCTTGCCGCGCTGAATGACTGGCTGGAACAGCGTTGCATGGAGTTGTGGCGAGAGACGCCGCATGGCAAACAGCCCGGCTCGATTGCGGATGTCTGGGCCGAAGAACAGGCCGCGCTGATGCCGTTACCCGTGCAGTTTGATGGTTTTGTCGAACTGGGCAAACGCGTGTCGCCGACCCGCTGCCCGGCAGCGCATGCCTGCATGCGCGAGAGGGGGTCTGATCAGCTTTGATCGCAATCGCTACAGTGTTCCGGCATCATTTGCCAATCGGCCAGTGAGCCTGCGGATATATCCCGACCGGCTGGTCGTGGCGGCCGAGGGTAACATCCTGTGCGAACATGTCCGCGTGATCCAGCGCAGCCATCACCTTCCAGCGAAGACGATCTACGACTGGCGGCACTATCTGGCGGTCGTGCAAAGGAAGCCGGGGGCTCTTCGCCCCTCTCACGGTTTGCCATGCAAACCGTTGCCGGGCAACGAATGGGGCACCATTCCTGGAATTACCGCCTGCGTTCAGACAGTTGCAGGATCACATGCTCCGCAAACCGGGTGGTGATCGCGAGCCTGACGGCGATGCAAGCATCGCCTACCGGCCAATGGGTGGTCGATATCCTTGCCCTCGTCTTGCACCACGATGAACAAGCCGTGCTCACCGCCGTGGAACTGGCATTGACCGAGGGCGTGCCAACCAGGACGCACGTGCTGAACCTGCTGCACCGCCTGATCGACGGCAAGGTCATCGGCGGTCCTCCATTGGACACGCCGCAGGCGTTGGCCTTGCACCGTGAACCAAAGGCAAATGTCGAGCGTTATGACGGCCTGCGTGCCCAGATCGTGGGGGGCCGCCATGCGTCATGATCCCGCTGCCGGCGCCATTGTCATCATGCTGCGAAGCCTCAAGATGTATGGCATGGCCCAAGCCGTCACCGACCTGATCGAGCAAGGCGCACCGGCCTTTGAAGCCGCCATCCCAATGCTGTCGCAACTGCTGAAGGCGGAGTTGGCCGAACGCGAGGTCCGGTCGATCGCCTATCACATGAAGTCGGCCCGCTTCCCGGCCTACAAGGATCTCTCGGGCTTCGACTTCTCCGCCAGCGAGATCAACGAGGCCACGGTCCGGACCCTGCACCGTTGCGAGTTCATGGATGGCGCCCAGAATGTCGTGCTGATCGGTGGCCCGGGCACCGGCAAGACCCATGTCGCGACGGCCCTCGGCATCCAGGCCATCGAACATCACCGCCGAAAGGTCCGCTTCTTCTCGACCATCGAACTGGTCAATGCCCTCGAACAGGAAAAGGCCAAGGGCAAGGCCGGGCAGATCGCGGAAGGCTTGACCAAGCTTGACCTCGTGATCCTGGATGAACTTGGCTATCTGCCATTCAGCGCCTCTGGCGGGGCGCTGCTGTTCCATCTGTTGAGCAAACTCTACGAGCGGACCAGCGTGGCCATCACCACAAACCTCAGCTTCAGCGAATGGGCCGAGGTCTTTGGTGATGCCAAGATGACCACGGCGCTCCTCGATCGCCTCACTCACCGCTGCCACATCCTTGAAACCGGCAACGATAGCTTCCGATTCAAGGCAAGCTCAGCAGCGGCATCCGCCGCAAAGAAAAAGAAGGAGACAACACACAGCTTGACCCCAGTATGAACCGAAATCCATAATCAAAGGTGGCTCAGTTCTC
This sequence comes from Hyphomicrobiales bacterium, assembly GCA_038251095.1. Taxonomy (GTDB): domain Bacteria; phylum Pseudomonadota; class Alphaproteobacteria; order Rhizobiales; family Aestuariivirgaceae; genus Aestuariivirga. The sequence continues at coordinate 610 of JBBSBQ010000111.1, read as the reverse complement.
GGTGAAAAAACCGGCTCACTTCTAAGTGAAAATCAACACATGCTGAAACCAGAACGCAAAATATCGGCCCAGAAGATCCTTGAGCAGCTTTTTGTCAACCATGTCCGTTTCATCAAGAGATGCTATCTTCTCCAAGAAGTGCAAGAAGATCGACAGCGACGCCTTGGTCTCTGCGTTCACTGCCTCATACACGAACTTAAATGTTTGTCCCGGACGCGAGCGAATTGCATCAAATGCGACCCCACGAACTTGGTTCATTCGCTCTGAATGGAATTCGTTATATAGGGCGATGCTCATGTCTCGGCGTGACTTTTGCCTTTCGATTCTCTGGGTACTCAAGAAAGAAATGAAGCTACCAAAAACAACGCCGAGAATACCGATGAGCGCGACGACCAAGTCCGAAGTTTCGAAAAAAGCTTGTGCCTGAACTGGGTCTGTCATTTTCTTTCCATTCTGCATGCAATCCTTCATGCAAAATATAGGTAAGGTTTACCATCTTGCCCAGCCCCCGCGAAACTATCCTCACCGCGCTGCAGGCGCTGCTCTCGGCGCTGCCTGCCACCGCCCTGCGCGGTGAAGTTCTGCCCGAGCGCGTCCCAGCCGTTGGCCT
>JBBSBQ010000110.1:0-2611 GCA_038251095.1 Hyphomicrobiales bacterium | reverse complement strand
CGTCAACGGCACTTTGCTCGGAGCCGTAACCTGGGACGCCCGCAACCGCCTCCTCACCGCAGGCAATGTCACCTATACTTACGACGCCGAAAACCGCCGCATCAACAGCACCAAGTCCGCGCAAACCACTACCTACACCTGGAGTCGGGGAGGCCTCGACCGCTTGCTGGTAACGACAAATCCCGACGGCAGCATCACCCGCTACATCCACGGTCTTGGCCTCATCTACGAGGAAAATACACCCACGGGCGGAGGAGCAGCGACAGCAACTTATTACCATTTCAACTGGCAAGGCAGCACAGTTGCTCTCTCCAACTCAACCGGCACCATCATCGCACGCATGAGCTACAGCCCATACGGCGAACTCACCAGGGAAAGCGGAACCGTCACCACCCCGTTCCTCTTCAACGGGCAATTCGGCGTAATGACCGAACCCAACGGCCTCTACTGTATGATGGCAAGGTTCTACTCCCCGATCTTCCGCCGATTCCTCAGTGAAGACCCCGCCGGGTTCACCGGCGGAATCAACCTCTTCGCTTACGTCTCCGGCGATCCCGTAAACCTGATCGATCCGTTTGGGTTGGGGCCGTGGCCAAACCAATGGGATACAGATGGCGATGGATTAATAAGCGAGCGAGAAAAAATGTTTGGCATTGAAGGCGGAAATCCAGCGATGCACGACATGTCAATGGAGTTTCTTGACCTCGCTATGCTGGGCAAAACCGCAGTTGATCTGGCGCGGCTTTTACGGGAAAGTCTAACGCGGGCTGCCGCAAAGGGGGGAGCAGGTGCTGGAGATGAAATGGTTACGGTGTTCCGAGGTGTGCATGCGGAGCATCCTCAGTTGGCAAATGCTTTCCGAGGTAGAGCGGCCCCGGTGGGTGGACATAGCAGCCCGGCACTTCACAATGCGGGTGACAACGCAAGTGTGTTTACATCATGGACCACGGACTATTCGACGGCGGTAAATTTCGCTACTGGAAGCGGTCCCAGTGGCGTTGTGCTTCGCCAAACTGTCCCTCGATCTAGTCTCATTCGTTCGCCAGATGACTTTTTGGAGTTTGAGGTTTTGAGACAAGGGCCAATCAATGGGGCAACACCAATCATTTTGAGCAGATGACAACTCCTGATGAACTAGCAGAGCGAGTAAAACAGTCGCATCTGCGTGGTGGTCTGCGGGATGTGGTTGACGAGGCGCTCTCTCAGCTTGCTCAGTCGTCAAAACGCGAAATTGAGGAAAGCGGATCTAGGTTGTCTGCCGACCATTACGCTCGCATTTATGAACGCAGGGCGAAGAATCCACATCCTGCGGTGAAAGCGATTCCTGGCTTGCTAGTAAGTTTGGAGAATTTTCGATGCGAATCTGGCAATCTCGAATTGGTCTTATGCTTACTCGATAGTGGAAGAGCAGCGTTCTGGTTTTCGGAGGCCGGGGATATCGTCGGTTGTATGCTGCTTGGCTCAGCGCACTCCGAAGCTGCATCGTGAATCCACATCGCCCCGCTGTCGCGCGAATCTACGTCCGCCAACCCTCGCTGCAACGCTGATGCCCCGCTCCGTCACGGCATATGCGCGGTGGCGCTCGTTCCAAGGACGGGTCGCCTCACCCATAGTCCGCGCTCGCACTCTTCTTCTTTAGCTGCTTAAATAGCTGCTCAATGCAGAACGCAGCAAAAAATAAAAGCCTCTCACTCGCTGGCCTGATGGCCCTGCGGGTTTTGCTGCTTCTGGTCGTAGCCCTTTGTTTGGGCCAAACTCGCGTCTGGGGTTTTGCCGTTACGCCCCAACCCGCATCGGGCGTTTTTGAATCCGTAACTCCTTCATCCATCGGGGAAAATTACGATGGTTGTCCCTACGATGCGTCAGACTCCCTCCTTGCCGCAAAGACAGAACTGACAGTCATCGGCCACCTCAAACCCCCAACAGGACCTGGCTATGTTGAGGTTGCGGAGTCAATGGGCGCAAATTATTTGAAGCCATCCGCCAGTTGGAACTGGCAAAAGCAGGGCGACTTTATCAAGAGCGTCATACAACGAGGTGACGACGTGCTAATTGGAACGCCGAGCCGACCAGGCGACAGCGTGTTGCGCCACGAGATTAAGCAATTGATAAAGGCGGGATATGTGCCCGCTGAACAAGGAAGCAAGCTTTTGATCAAAACGGCTCCATAAGTATGGCATTACGCGATCAAGTCCTAAAGGCGTTTCCTTTTTTGTTCGAGCAGGCTGGCTTTGTCTTTGTCGGTCCTGAGGGTGATGACGATGAGGTAATCGTGATCGCTGAATCAGCGGATCTTCGCCTCCGATTCATTCGAGACCGCGCAGATTTCTTTCTCGATGTTGGAAGTTCCAAGAATTCTCAAAAGTGGATTGGCAGCTACGACCTTTTGGATGAAATGAAATCGAAAGGGTTAGTGTGCGAAACTTATAAATATTCAAATCGCATTGGATCTGTGAGCAGTATTTTAAGGAAAACTTTGCCAGCCATTCGCGAGTATCTAGCCTAATTTCCAGTTCCATGTGCAGCAACGCCTTCGCGCTGGCGCGTGTGGCAACGTCCGCCAACCCTCGTCAACCGCCGATGCCCCGCTCCGTCACGCCTCCTGCTGATG
>JBBSBQ010000109.1:0-2925 GCA_038251095.1 Hyphomicrobiales bacterium | reverse complement strand
CGCGAATGGTCCGGCCAAGATAAGTCCGAAGCGTGCGAAGCGCCCTGTTGGCGCGCTTAAACTGTTTGGCATGGGCGTATCTTTGATGCTTGATCAGGGCAAACTTGCCGACCCGCCTGTAGGACTGGCGCAGATCGAGGCCCACTTTATTGGCCAGAGCCACCAGCTTCTCGCGGGCCCGGTTAAGCAGCTTGGCGTCGGTGGGGAACATCACGTTCTTCGGCTGCACCGTCGTATCGACGATCACCCGCCTGGTATCCTGCGGTGCCATCGCCCCGGTCCGCACCGCGACTGACAGGCTCTCCTGCAAAAGGCTTGCGATCCGCTCCTCCCCCATCCGCTGGCGCCAGCGGGTCAGCGATGAGCGGTCAAAGGGCAGTTCATGCAGGAAGAACTCCTCGCCGCAGAAGAAATGGAAGTACGGGTTCTCCACCCAGCGGGCGCACAGGTCCTCGTCGGAGAGATCGAAGGTGTGCTTGAGGATTGCCAGCCCCGCCATCAGCCGTGTCGGCAAGGGTGGCATGCCCGGGCCATCCGCATAGACGGCGCCGCACTTGGTCTCGATAAAGCTCCACGACACCGCCTGCGCCAGCTTCACCAGCTCGTGCTTCATGTTGATGATCTGGTCGAGACGCGACCGGAACATGTCCTGGGCTCCCGTCTCACGCCGCTCCCTTGGCTTCATGGCAAATCCCTCCGGCTGATCGCTCAACCACAGTGAATCACACTTTCAGGCGTTCGTGAATCGCAAAACCATTTTGCAAGAAAACCGGCCCCAACCTGTGGCTTTCTTGCAAAATCAAAACCTTCAAACGCCGCCATCAGCAAACTCAATCAATGGGTTGGTAATAGTTCACGGGCGACTAGTTAGGCGTTATTCCGAAATCGGCAGCACCGCCCCATAGTCTTGCTAATTGACCACGCAAATATCTGCGCATCTAGATTTCAGCGTGGTGCAATTTGATCCTGTTCGGGGATGGATTTCACCATTGTACATCTAGCTTCAAAATCTTTCACCCGGATCAGCAGTTGCTGTTCTTTCCTGCTCGCCATAACTTCGGCGCAGGGAATTGCTTTGCAGTGTTCCGCCCCATTGCCATTACCCCAATCGCAGTGTGAATCCTTACAGCTATGAAAGGGAAGTTTTTCATCTATTTCGTGGGATCGGACTAGTATCCAGAGAATTCCATTGTATTCGTTCAAACGAATATCAATATCGCTTTCGCAATGCCATTTGCGGTAAAACGAAAGGTCCACTGTATTCGCCGATTTCGAAGCAGACAGAATCAACAATGGCAACGACGCACTCAGTCCGACCTTGAAAAGAAGAGACGCCAACATTTGCATTCACCTCTCGGCCCCTACCTTACCCGGGCATTAGATTCAAGGGCTCAACATCTGTAGCTCTACTGTTTCGGCAATTCCACTGGCTTCTGGTTCAATAACCGCAGGTAAACGATCAGATCAGCCCTGTCCTCTAGATTTTGATACCCAGCAGCAGACATTGCGGTCCCTGGCAAAAAGCGTCTGGGATCAGAAATGAACCCATTCAATTCCTCATAATTCCAGCTTCCTCCAACTTCTTTGAGCGGTTTGGAATATCTGAAATTCTCGATTGAGGCCTTGGGCCGTCCAACGATCCCCCAAAGTGCCGGTCCTTCGAAATTCTTCATTTTCCGTGAAGCATCGTGGCAACCCCGACACTGCTTCGAGAACAATGCCTCGCCCTTGCTTGAGGAGGCGCTTTGCAGCTTCCCCGATATCGGGGGCGGGATTGGAGTTATGTAGCCGTGCTTGAACAAATAATCGGCGACTTCTGAACGGCCATTCTTTTTGGCGAAATGAATGGCCGGCTCTCTATTCGGCGTGAGCGCGTTGACGTCGGATCCGGCCTCAACAAGCAGTTTAACGCAAGCAAGACAGCCGTTGTAGGCGGCCGCGTGCAAGGCCGTCATTGAGTTCGTCGCGGCATTGGGATTGGCACCCTGGGCAAGAAGCAACGCCATAATTTCGGCATGGCCGAACTGTGCTGCTGCCGAAAGTGGTACTCCAAAAGAGGTAGGCAAGTTTACATCGGCTCCGTGTTTAATAAGGAGCTGCACCGCTTCTACATTGCCTTTTGTCGCGCTGATGTAGAGTGGTGTAACACCGCGGTAGCTTTCGTTGACGTTTTCCCCGAAATCTAAAGCCACAGCAATCGCCGCCACGTCGTCCTTGCTCGCGGCGTCGTGAATGGCGGCCGCCTTTGAAGGAAGCGAAATTAAACATAAATACATTAGAAAAACGAAAACTTTGACCCACATTAGTGCAATCCCCCAATAACCTAGCTTAATTTACGAGGTAGTCTGAGTGTTCGAGTGGCTTTAGCTCTTCGGAGACAACCCCACTACCTAGACCTCCTACAGGTGTTTTTTACCAGTGTTTCAAGTAGGGACCAATCGAAGGCTATGGAACCATAGCGGAAACAGTATAACCCAGATGATTTTATTCGGCACCTACAGCCCCAATTTGAAGAATCTGAGGTCCCATTGGGTCAAAAAGCTGACGAATTGCCCAGACGAATAGCTTCGGGCCAATCACTGAATTCCTACTTCCCGCCAACGGTTGGTCTGCCGTCACTTAGCTCCAGCTCCAATCAACAACTGCCGCTTGGCTGTGAAAACGCGCCGAACATTGACCCCACCCATTAGTCCGCCCAGCTCATTGATTTCGTTTGGAAAGATTAGAATTTGTGGAGTTGTGTTTCGCGTCCAACGATGACCCCTTAGAAAAGGCTGATACACAAGCATAATCAATGCGGTGCCTTCGATCTCAGGTGGGGTCAATGTTGGATGCGTATTTACAGACTGGACAAGGAGCTGCGCCCCTATGGCATTAAAGTCGGCACGATCAACCCCGGCGGCGTAAAAACCGAGTTTGCCCTTG
>JBBSBQ010000108.1:0-3040 GCA_038251095.1 Hyphomicrobiales bacterium | reverse complement strand
CTGATAATCTTCCAGATAGATTGGTTTGTTGCAATTGAGCGCGATCAGCGCGGCCGTGCCAATATAGACGGCGTCGGCGCCCAGTGCCAGGGCTTTGGCGGCGTCGGGCCCATGCCGAATGCCGCCGGCAATAATGATTTGGGTGTGATTCAAATGAGTTGAAAGAAAAAGGTAGTCTCTGGTAAAGTGAGAGTGCGAACAAACACTTAAAACCGGGAGGGAACCAATGTCTTTCAACTCAGAAAGTATGATAATCGAAATTCGAGAAAGTGTTGAAAAAATGATCGGACAAGTTAGCGGGAAAGCAGCAGGGAAAGCAACGGCCGATCAAATGGAACGTGCGTTATTTCGGCTGTTACTAGCGCTCGGTGCGCAATTACTCGCCCTTTTCTTCGCAAAACGGAGCGAAGCGAGTGTGCGGACAAGGGCGCAGTTGCAGAGTGGAGTCGTTGTGCCCTATCATCAAGAGAAAAGTCGCCAGTATGTGTCGATTTTCGGGCCACTCGAGTTGCGACGTCCCTACTTCTACCAGCAAGGTGTAGGCGGCATCAGCCCACTGGATGGCGAACTGAACCTGAATGAAACGAGTTATTCGGACCTGGTGTGCGAGTGGCTGGAACGATTGGGCGTACAAGGCGCCTACCACAAGGCGAGCCAACTGATGGCCGATTTCTTTGGCTTAGGGCTCTCCAGTCGCATCGTGCATGAGCAAATCAAGCACGATGCCGAAGCGGTGCTCGACTACTACGCCCAAAAGGCCGCCCCTTGTGCCGACGAAGAAGCGGAGTTGCTGGTGATTCAAGCCGATGGCAAAGGCGTGCCGATGGTCAGTGAAGCCAGTGCCAGCCAGCCAGTGCGCTTAGGCAAAGGGGAAAAGCACAGCCGCAAGAAAGAGGCGATTGTGACCGCCCTCTACACCATTGCCGCTACACCACGCACGCCACAAGCGGTGGTTGATAGCCTTTTCCTGCTCAACTCACCGGTCACACCGACCGCCCAACGCCATCGGCCGCAGCATAAACAGCTTGCGGCAACCCTCGAAGGCAAGGACAATGCGCTCAATCGCCTAGCCCAAGGGGTGACCGCACGGCAAGGGGCGCACATTCAGGCGAAAATCGCCCTCTGTGACGGCTGCGAGGCACTCCAGACGCGCTTGCGCCACACCTTTCCTGACTTCACGCTCGTGCTTGATTTCATCCATGCCAACGAGTACCTTTGGCAGGTGGCTAATGCTTTATGGGGCGAAGCATCCCCAGACCGCTTTCCCTGGATGCAACAACAGACCCTTCGCCTCCTTTCAGGGCAAGCGACCGCCTTGATCCTCGACTTCCGACACCGCGCCCAGGCTGATTCCGCCGCCGCACACTTGCGCAAGCAATTGTTGACCACGGCCGCTTACTTTGAACGCAATCTGCCTTATATGGCCTATCCGACCTATCTCGCACAAGGCTGGCCCATCGCCTCGGGCGTCATCGAAGGCGCCTGTCGTCACCTTGTCAAAGATCGGTGTGAACTTTCTGGCATGCGTTGGTCTTTGGCTGGCGTTGAAGCCCTCCTCCGCTTACGTTCGGTTGCCGAAAACGGCGACTGGGATGACTTTCATACCTTTCGCAAACAACAACGCATCTCCCGACTTTATCTTTTCCCCCAAGCCTCTTCTGCTTCCCCTGAACAGTTGATGCTTGTCGCTTAGTCCCTTTAACTCATTTGAATCACACCCTTTAGTTTTGTGTGTTTGAACCGTGTGATGATACCTCCTAGCACTGCCTATAATTTGTGTCACATATAGTATCGCGTGCGGCATATCAGTCATCCGGCTCGGCAGAATGGCAAATCTGTCGCTGACTGCTGAGCCGCACGCTTACGTTGTCAATGGCTGAAAGCTAGCCTTTTGACGAAGCAGAGCTACGACATACACCCGTGTTCATATTAAAAAACGGCGTCGTATCCACCGCATGATTATTAGGTGGCTGGACCTCAACCTCTATAGAATCATCTGGTGTCCAAGCCTCCTCGCAAGCCTGCACCTCATCCGCAAAATTGGCGTTGCTCTCCATCCAGATGTCGATCCAGTCATCGCTATCGCAACTAGCACAATCGTCTTCGACGAGCAAATACTTCTTGAAGCCAGGCACATAAACGAGCGTGCCAGGTGGCAACAGATGATTGCCTTCCGCAGTTGCGGCCGTAAGTGGATTGGCATAGGTCCCGATCCCGCTCGCAATCGGGTCGCCGTCTTGGTTGGTGGGACGACCGTCCTGATGATGGGCGATGATATTCGTACCGAAGTGACCATGGCCATCGTCGTTGTCGGGATAACCGTAAAAGGTTATCTGCACCTTTAGCATTTGACTCATGATGAAATTTCCTTTGTGAAATCAATTGGTTCGCGCACCTGAACTCATGTAAACGACGTTTAGCAAGATAATTGAGGGACATTACCCAAATGACTTTAGGTTTCGCGATAGAAGCTAGCGGGGTGATGCGGTATCGAATGTCCAATAAGATTTAAAGTGTGTGTCCGCGCGGTAAGCATAGCCACAACCCATATCGGCGTAATCGCCCAAAAGGTTTTTACGATGAGGAGGGCTATTCTTCCATGCCTCGACAGCGCGCTGTGCTGATTTATATCCTGCACAGATGTTCTCCCCATAACTTCTTGCTCTGTAGCCTGTGGCAGAAATCCGAGACTTGGGATTGGCCTCACCAGCACATTGGTGTTCAAAGCAATTATGATTTGCCATGTAGTCGCTGTGGGATTGTGCTGCTTGCTGGAGTTGGTCATTCAGGCGCAGCGCGCCCTTGCCCTGTTGGGCGCGAAACTCATTGATAAGTTGGTAGAGTTGTTGAATGATCGGATCACTCACGGCGTCTGGCGTCGGCTCCGCGATCGCGGTTAGTTCAACCGCTGGTTCCTCCATGCTGGTTGAATTATCCTCAATCGTGAGTGGGGCGCCAATGTCAACCGCTTGTTCCTCAGTATCAAAGTTAGTGCGAATTTCGTTGGTCATGAATTTTCTCCTGATGAGCTACTATTTTG
>JBBSBQ010000107.1:0-3071 GCA_038251095.1 Hyphomicrobiales bacterium | reverse complement strand
TCAATTCCAGGCGCATCTTTGGCCGCGACCATGGCCGCGGCGACATCTTCAACCAGAACACAGGGCAGGGGATAGATGCCAGGACCAAAACCGACCACACAGTTGGAGGTGGGCGTGGGGGGTTCGCCAAACGCGCCATGCACCAAAGCCCCACCCGGCCCTAATACGACACCTGGGCGTATGATGACAACCGGCAGCTTATCGGTGGCGTGCATCTGCAAGAGAGCCTTTTCGGCATAGATCTTGGAACGCCCATAGAAGCCTCGCTTCTCGGGTTCGGGATCGGAGCCTACGGAGTCGTCCATGATCATTTTTTGGCCCATGTAAAGGGCTGAGATTGTGGAGGCGAAAATCAGCCTCGACACTCCGTGTTTGAGACAAGCCGCTGCCACATTGCGGGCGCCTCCGACGCACATCCGTTCACATTCTTCCCAGGTAGGGAAGAGATGCGCCGAGAGGTCGTAGACAACGGTTGCCCCTTCGATTAAATCGAGCATCTGAGCCGGATCGCCAACGTTGGCCGCACGATAAGTCACATCGCCGCTTTCCGGCTGCGCACCCGCCGAACGGCTGGCCACGGTCACTCGCATGCCAGCTTCCACCAGTTGCCGGGTAAGGGCTCTGCCGATGAAACCGGCTCCGCCGATCACTACTGCTTTCGGTTTACTCAATGCTTTTCTCCCGCCCGGCTTAGTCCTCCGGCGATGACCTTTTCGCACATTTCCAACACAGCCGTGCCTTCAGCCGCCCCCGTAGGCGGCTCGACGTTTTGAGCCAGTGCCGAATAAAAAGATGCGATGCTATTTTTGAACGATATCTGCTGCCACGTGGATGCAGGGCTCAAACCTATTCCACTAAGGGCATTGTGCTTGAAATTAGAAAGGCTCTGGCTGAGGAGCGAACGTGCGTTGCGCCATCCGTCGACCAAGTTGTCCAGCCGCTTATACTGCGTGTTTTCGGAATATCGCACGGTGTAGCGGTTAGCATTCACAAACGCTTCCCCGTCCTCGCAGAGCAGATGGATCCAAACGGAGAGATAAGGTTTTCCTAGCGAGAGCATCATCTGCGCGGTTCCGCGGTCGCAAACCAGCGACGACTGCCACGTGCTGTAGAAGCGCTGTCCGTTGGTAAGATTCAGGCCGCCGGAAACGGCAGTTTCGGCCGATATGGCTTTGCCAACCAATCGATAAATCGCCGACAGCGGATGCACGCCCATTTCAAGAATTATCTTGTCCGGCGCTGAAAACATCCAATGCGAGTGTGGGCCGTTGGCAAGGCCTGGCATCGGCAAGCTGTACTGAATGGTGACGTGCTCTACCGCGCCCAGGCGGCAAGTACTCAGATGTTTGATGACGTCGAGCAAGCCAGGATAAAAAGTAACATTGTGATTGACGGCGGCGATGCGTCCCGCGGCCTTCGCCGCCTGCTCCACGTCCCGGCATTCGGCGGAACTGACGCAGAATGGCTTTTCCAGGAACACATGGCTGCCTGCGGCAAGGCAGATTTTGGCGGCTTCGGCGTGAAGGACGGGTTGCAGAAGAATATGCACCACATCGGGGCGCGCCTTTTCAAGCATCGTTTTCAGATCCTGATATACCTCGCTTGCGCCGGTCAGTTGCTGCAGTGCCCGGGCCCGTTCCAGGCTCAGATCGCAAATCGCGACTACCTGCAAGTTGGGAATTTGTTGAATTGCAATGGCATGAGCCGTGGAAATGTTTCCCGCCCCAAGAAAAGCGATTTTGAATGTTTTTGACGATGAATTAGTGGATGACATGGAGACGGTCAGCGCGCATGGATTGAGCAGGATTGGCGCATGAAAGACGTGGTTATAACAGAGAAACCACCTCCAGTCACCCGACACAAATACGCTGTTTCAAGGCTAGCACACTGGAGGGCCCCCTGCCGTAAGGCGCTAATCGCCTTTGTTTCCCTCCTTCGTTCTCAAAGAGCGCAATAGATGGCGGAAGCTATCCCCAACGATTGATAGGCGCTTCGGTTCCATGGGAGAATGGCTCTGATGAATGGAATCTGCTCCGCATGGATTTACACCACGCACCAGAATATCGCCGGCTAGGCAAAACGGATTTTGAGGCACTCCGCAAGATACTTTAGATGACATTCACCGAAGCGCTAAAAATACTACAGAAGGCGGATAAGAACGCCCCCTTATACCGGGTCGCGTTTGCCTGCGGCTTCACGCCGCTGCATGTGGAGACACTACTGGCCGGCTACTTGCAGAAATCGCTTCCGGCGCGGCGCGTAACGATTACTCCGGGCATGTTTGGCGATGTGGCGGGGACGATTGAAGGCCTACGGGAAGGGTCTGCCGATTGCGTCGCGGTGGCGCTGGAATGGGCCGATCTCGATGCCCGGCTGGACTATCGATCAGCCGGCTCCTGGGGTGTGGAAACCCCTGGCGACATAGTCGATGAAGCGGGCCGGATGTTAGCACGGATCGCAGCCGCGATTGCGCGCAAACCAGCGGGGATCAAGGTCACGGTTTCTTTGCCGACGCTGCCGTTGCCACCGGTATTTCATACTCCCGGCTGGCAGGCCGGAGCTCAGGAACTGCTGCTCCAGCGTCACGTGCTCGACTTTGCCACGCAAGTAGCCACAAGCGGGCATGCCGTGGTGGTGAATGGGCGGCGGCTGGATGAGGTTTCTCCGATCGAGTCTCGCTTCGATCTGAAAGCGAATCTGTTAACCGGGCTTCCCTATACGATGCGGCATGCGGTGGAAGTGGCGGCGCTGCTTGCGGCGAACTTGCTGCCGGCGCCTCCGAAGAAGGGCATTGTCACGGACCTGGACGATACGCTGTGGAGCGGCATTGTGGGCGAAGTTGGCGCGGATGGCGTCCAGTGGGACCTGGCCAGCCACCAGCAGTTTCACGGGTTATATCAAAAACTGCTGAACCAACTTTCAGAACAGGGCGTGCTGGTGGCGGTAGCCAGCAAGAACGACCCCGCGTTGGTGGAACGGGCCTTTGCGCGCGCGGACCTGCTGCTCAAACCCGAGCGTGTTTTTCCGATGGAAGTCCATTGGAATGCAAAGTCCGGTTCCGTGGCGCGGAT
>JBBSBQ010000106.1:0-3162 GCA_038251095.1 Hyphomicrobiales bacterium | reverse complement strand
GCTGATTAGGCCTGCAGCGACACCAGCAAAGAGAATCCAGATGGCATCGCGGTATTCCACGGTGATCTCGTTGCGCAGTGAGAGCATCTTGGGTTTGAACCTATATCCGGCAGTTGCGCGACAGCAACAGTGGCGCAACTGATGGATACTAAACGGGATGAACGACAGCGAAGCTAAGGATTCAGTTCACCCTGTGGGTGAAGCGAAAATGAACTGGGAGACGTATCCGCCGCCGCGGCGTTTGGAGACGATTGGAGGAGGGGTAGAAGTACGTTGGGAGGAAGACTCAGGGGTGAGCATGCACGGGGGGCTGGCGTACTTTATCGAGTTTCTAAACGTGAGCGGGATTTGGAAAAGGTTTGTTGCGGAATGTCCGCTAAAGTACAGTTCGCCAAACGCACCTAGTAACTCGGAGATATTGGGGACGATCCTCTTCAGCGTGTTGAGCGGACACCGTCGATACGCACACATCACACGGATTCGTGGAGACGATGTTTTACCGGGCTTGCTGGGCATTAAGACACTCCGCAGCGAGGACAGTGTAAGGCGAGCCTTTGAAGAGCCGAAGGAGGAAGATCTGACGCTGTGGATGGACCGGCAGATGAACGAGACCTATGAAGCGTTGCTCGATCAGGAGTGGATTCTGGATTTGGACGCGACGGTGAAAACGTTGTATGGTCGGCAAGAAGAAGCGCGAGTAGGGTACAACCCAATGAAGCCAGGGCGACCGTCGCATGTGTATCACGCGATGGTGATGACGGCGGCAAAATTGGTGATCAACGTCGATGCCGAGGCTGGCAACCGAATGGCCAGCGCTTATGCGCAACCGACGTTGTGGGGTTGGCTTGAGTCGCGGGAAAAAAAGGACTGGCCCACTTTGATCAGAGGCGACATCGGTTACGGCAACGAAGGGATGATGAGTGGGTGTGAACAACGTGGACTGGCCTATCTGTTCAAGCTACGCCAGAGCCCGCGGGTAGCGCAGATGCTGGGTAGTCTGGCCCGAAATAGAAAAGCGGAATGGCACAACGCGGGCCAAGGCTGGGAAGGAATCGAGCAGCAGTTGCAGTTGCAAGGCTGGAGTGTCGCCCGGCGAGTGATTGTGTTGAGACGTAAGATCGACAAAGCTCGCAAGGAGGCAACCAATGCCACACAACTGGCGTTACCCGGTCTGACGCTGCAGCACCGCGACGGCGAGCAATACGAACATGCCGTGCTGGTGGCGTGTTGGCCGGAGCGGGATTTGTTGGCTGTGGCACAGACATATAGGGACCGAGCCGATGCGGAAAACCTGTTCGACGAGTTGAAAAATCAATGGGGCTGGACGGGGTTCACAACGCAGGACTTGAAGCGAAGTCAATTGATGGCCCGCTTAGTGGCGCTGATCTATAACTGGTGGACCATCTTTACCCGAATGGGCACGGGCGAAACACATGGCGAGGCTATCACTACTCGACCCTTGCTCCAGCAGGCAATTGTCCGCCGTACCAAACACGCCAATCAGACCCGCTTAAACATATCGAGCCTACATGGAAAAGCGAAGCAAGCGGCCAACTTATTGAATCGTATTAGCAATTGGTTAGGGCAATTTACCCAAATCGCGGAGCAGTTGAGTCCCCGGCCTGGATGGGGAGCAATGTTGCGCCAGATATTTCAGGATTTTGGCAGGTTTCCAATCGTTCCGAGACCCGAAGAGGGCGTCTTGGTGCTTGCCAACCGCCGGATTTAGGTTCAAGGAAACGACCATGAAGTTAGCGAGGAAAGTTGTGGCCGTATATATCGTCGAGTTGCCCGATGCAGGCGTCCATGTGCCATTGTGACTACCATCGACGCTCCAATTGACGTTGCGATCACTGCCAACGCCGATTGAACCACCACCGGTGCGGTTGCCACTTGTGCTGCTCAATTCCATCCTTTCACCTTGGTTGCCTGGGGTTGGTGTTGCGCTTCGCGTGGTGAAGGTGATTCTAATGCCGGTAGGATTCGGCGTTGTCCCCCCGTTGCGTACCACGAAGTCTATGTCGTTCCAACCCTTGACCAAATGCGGGGAATTTTGAATGTTAAATGCTACGTCCTGGTTCAGGCTATTCAGTTCTCCAGTTACGGCCTTACCATTCACGAAGATCGTTACGAAATCATCTGCACTAACCGTGGCTGCAAGGATTGCGGAGACGGGATCGTGGCAACTGAGGTCCAGCCGTTGCCGGTAAACATAGTATCCAGGGAGTGCATTCAATATCCCAACTTGACGAATGCACGTCGCAACACCTGTTGCCGGGCCAATGGTGGTCATTCTGGTTTGGTCAAAGCTCGGCCCGCCATAATCTGCGGGATTCGAGATCAGTTTCCAATTTGGATCAATGCCTGCGGTCACAGTAATCAAGTTCCCATTGACGTCGATTCCTGAGTTGCGGAGCGGCAGCGCGCTGACCACGCCTTGGCATGCAGCAGGCAGTTGATTCTCTATCGCCACCACTCGCCCGTTGACGCGTATGTATTCCTTAGCCGGGGGCTGGGCAGAGGCGACCCCGCTGAAATATGAATGTCCGATGACTAAGTAAAGTCCGAAGCGAACCAAGTGTCTCGTCATAGCTGGATCTTGTTTGTAGCACAAGTTAGTGGGTTAAAGTCAAATCGAGGGTGTTCCAGAAACAGAACAGAAAAGTGTCCGAAAATGGGAAGACCCGAGCCAGAAGAGGGTAATGGTACTCATCTTTTCAGGGATTTGACCAGAGCAGGAAGGGTTTTTACACTTAGTCAGTATTTTGGTTTGGTTTGGTTTGGTTTGGTTTCAATATTTTATGGAGAATCGGTATCGCGGAAAATTTATTTTTATCTAATTTCAGCACAGCCAATGCGTTCTGAAAATGGAACAGACCTTAGATGCCGTTTGCAGTACTTACAGGACCTCAGGCGGAGACGTGGCTTTCGGTGGCTGGGCCAATACATGCTTTTGGTCGCGGTGGGGACAATCATCGCTGACCGTAGCCGAGTAGGCCCGGGGAATTTCACCCCGAGCCTCTCACAGAACCGTGCTTGACTGTCTCCAGTCACACGTCTTGTGCCATTCATCGAGAGCTGCCGCCCCCCGCCACAATCTGTCGGTTCCTCCTGTTGCCAGTTGACCCAATTGACCTAGACGGGAATTGCCCCTGCCAGGTG
>JBBSBQ010000105.1:0-3183 GCA_038251095.1 Hyphomicrobiales bacterium | reverse complement strand
CTGATCTTGCCGGCGGCCTTCAACATTTCAAACGCCGCAAAAGTATCAGCCAGGCGATGCGAACCGCGCCAGTGCAGCAGGTAGAGATCGAGGACATCGGTGTTGAGCCGCCTCGTCGGCACCTCCCACGCCCATCTTCCAGGTTCCCAGGCCAAGGGCCGGGACTTTTTCACCACCAGCAAGCTCAACGTGTTTCATTGCTTCAGACCTTCTGGCGACAGCCGCCTTGGACAACCTATGGCAACTGGACTAGCATCTGCCTCGAAAAAGGCAACGGGGAGCAGTGATGGCCGACGCGCGGATATTGATCGTCGATGATCATCCCCTGTTCCGCGAGGCCCTGCGCAATGCCTTGAGCGCAGGGAAAGCCCGTCTCGACATTTCCGAAGCGGCCTCGCTCGACGCCTTGATTGCGCATCTGGCCAAGGACGATACGTGCGATCTGGTCCTGCTTGACCTGCGCATGCCGGGGGTTCAGGGGCTTTCAGGCCTGATTTATCTCCGTTCGCAATACCCCAACATCCCGGTGGTCATCGTGTCGGCCAGCGAGGAGGTGGGCATCGTGAAGAAATCGCTTGACCTTGGGGCTTCCGGGTTCATTCCGAAATCGTCGGGGACAGCGACAATCATAGAGGCGGTCGAAACGGTTCTTGCGGGCGGCGTCTGGACGCCCCCGTGGTCGCCGCGGGAGCTGCCTGCCGACCCTGAAGCGGCTGATATCGCGCTGCGCGTGGCCTCACTTACGGCGCAGCAAATCCGCGTGTTGATGATGCTGAAAGAGGGCCTCCTCAACAAGCAGATTGCCCACGCGCTCAACGTCTCCGAGGCGACGGTCAAGGCGCATGTCTCGGCCATCCTGCTGAAGCTTGGCGTGGCCAGTCGCACCCAGGCGGTGATCGCGGCGAGCAAGCTTGACGGACAGTAATCACTTCGGAGACTTTGCTTCGCGCTGTTCCGCCCATTTCAACAGGGCGTCGAGCGCCGGACTGGCTACACTTCCTGGCCTGACCACGTCCATCCCCACTCTTCGCAGAGATAGTCCACGGCCTCCCGGTCGAGCGCGCTTCACTTATGGTCAATTGGCGACTTCAAGATGCCCAGTTTCTGCCGGAAGCCTCTGGTTCGAAGGTATTGCCAGGGCTCTCCATCATCGACAACCCGGCTGCACTCAACACTCTCCGCTTGCTGCATGGCCATCCTCGGTGTTGTAACGGATCAACTATCATAGGATATCCGCCCGGCTCCGTACTAACCTGCGTCAGGGCAAATATGTGCACAAATGGGTGAAACCGGGTAAATTTTTCCCTGCAAGCTAACTTGCATCAGTATGTGAGCGACTGAAAAATGCATGATTAGGATGCCGTCGACTTGGACGGCCGCCACACAGTGTGTTGCGTCTGAGTGAAGCCTGCGCGGTTTTTCTGTTTCCACGCCCCCCACACGCAACCCGCAGGCTTCACCATTCTTTTGAAACGAAGAATTGGTTGTGCCCGGAGCAATTGGGCTTCGATTAAAGAAAACCGTTACAAAGCGAATTTATCAAATTCGGCAAGCTGCTGTTCATTTCAGATTTCTAGTCTTCCTGCCATGTGCCGGGCAATTGCGCTTATGTTTTAACGGAAAAAGAGGGTATCATGAACAAGCGGTTCAAATATGGAAAAATGCCGACACGCCGATTGGGGACGTATATCACCCCTGAAAAGCTGACCACTCTCAAAATGATTTTCGATGCGGTTTGCGATGAGCTCGCAATCCCAGATGATGCCACAATCGAACGTGAACTCCTCGCGACGAGGATCATGGCCATGGGCCGAACCGTGGAGTCTGAAATGATCCTGGTCACTACCGCGATGGAAGCCATAGCCGACCACAGACAGGAGCTTTCTACAGATGGGGCGAGATCAACGAATAACATCAACCTTGAGCTACAGGCAGGGCACGAACCAATCATTGGCATTGCTGTGGAACGTTGAGACCCTCCGATGAGCCTGCAGACGATGGCATGTCCAAAACACACGAGGCCGTAGCGACGCCTATAAAAAGCATTGTTGATGGCGGAAACTCCGTGCGCTGGCCACATTAAGCATGAATGAAGGTAGAGCTGAGCAGCATCGCCTATTACAAAATTTTCATCACCCAATACTGATTCACATTAGCTTCATAGCTTTTGGACGCACTCTATATTGGTCGGGCGTCATCGACGTTATGGGTTAGCGATGGCAGAAAGAAGCCACATGGCCAACAGTAAAAGCAAGAGAAGCGTCTTAAAAATTGTTCAGGCCACGCCAGATGCCTTGGCGAATGATGGGGCGAACAAAATGCAAGCGGTTGCAGAGGCACTGATCAAATTTATCATTGAAGGCGGAGATTCAGTGCGACGTGCGGGATAGGATGTTAACGATTTGAACCCTGCTCAATCTATGTTGCAGACGTTTGAAACTGACATCAATCAGTCGGTAACACTGGCCGGAACTTTTTGTTTAAATCAGCCCTTTTGGCGAGCGCCCTCTGTTTGGCGTTTGTTGCCCTAACCTTTGCTGCCGACCAGGTAGCGTGCGGTGAGGCAGGCCTCACCAAGCTCCGTGCCAGCAACAACACGATGACTGACAAGGAAAAGCAGACAGCGAGCATCGCTCAATGGAAAGCCGCAAAGCCGCCTTGAACGCAAATGAATCCAAGACATGCAATGACCGTATCGGCGACACGTGCAAGAGCATGGATGGTGGCGGGGCTCAAAGGCCTCGCCTTTTTGCTGTCAACAAGCAACTGATGCCGGTTTAAATGGGGAGTTAGACGCCTTCCAGCACTGCCTTCACGTCCACCAGTTGGAACGGTTTGTAATGCACCCCCAAGAGCCAAAGCTGGAGTTTCTTCATCGCATCCTCTGCATTGCGCAGGAATTGGTCATTGCTGCTCATTAACACAATGGGCGACCGCAAATTCTGGCGATCAAGTTGCTCAAGCACTTGGACGCGGCTGACGTGAGGCATAAGCAAATCTATGAAAACTATATCCGTGTCCCTGATTTCATAGGTCTCACTGGCGCTTGAATCCAGCCTGACCACGACCTGGAAAAATCATTTCGGCTAACATGACCTGTGTCACCGATGTCAAGATCCGCGACATAAGTGCCGGCGGCGCTCTCATCCGGATTCCCACCAATGCCACCTTGCCGGAAAACTT
>JBBSBQ010000104.1:0-3243 GCA_038251095.1 Hyphomicrobiales bacterium | reverse complement strand
GGCCCCGGATTGGTGTTGCGGTGGTGCAGCTTGTGCGCCACCTCATAGAGCGGCGGCCAGTGCAGCAGGCGGTGGGCGCAGTAAAATCCCACCTCATGGATAAAGGGCATCAGAATGAACAGCGCGATGAAGCCCGCCGGATGCTCCGCATAGCTGATCATGGGTGCCACGTTGTTGGCATAGGCCCAGAGCAGCAGCACTTCATAGGCGGTCCAGATCGGAACGCCACTCACCAGCGTGTAGAACATGTTGTCGTAGGTTTGGTCCCTGAACAGGAAGGCGGCGGATTCCTTCGGTCATTGCCTGTTGTATTTGAAGCTGGTGCCCTGCCTGCGCCAGACATAGAGCCACAGG
Source organism: Hyphomicrobiales bacterium (assembly GCA_038251095.1). Classification (GTDB taxonomy): domain Bacteria; phylum Pseudomonadota; class Alphaproteobacteria; order Rhizobiales; family Aestuariivirgaceae; genus Aestuariivirga. The sequence continues at coordinate 2,889 of JBBSBQ010000104.1, read as the reverse complement.
TGCCACGCCCCATAAACCAGGAGGGCCAGCATGATGTTGCGGAGCAGGATCAGGACCACCCAGCCCAATGAAAAAGTCTTCATGCTGTCCAGGGACGGCGTGAGATACAGCCAGATCAGGATTGCGGCGGCGGCATACAAAGCATTCCATGGCCACATATAGCCGGGAAAGCCGAAAAACCATTTGAGAAGCGCCCGCGGGCGCGGCGGCCAGTCAAAGGCCGGCCCGTAGCTCACCGGTTCCTTCGGCGTCCAGAACCCGCGTGCATCTTCCTGTCCAAACCGAGAATCGTCCATGGCCAACGCCCGCTGCTGATTTTTGCGGCTATTTCTCGCCCTCGCCGGGCACAGGCGAATATATGGTCGAGAGGATGCGGCTGAGCAGGCCCTGTTCGCTCTTGCCCTTGTTCTGCTTGGCAAGCTCAACCAGCAGGGCCGAGGTGGCATCCAGACGGCCGGCTACGAGTGCGGCCACACGGCGGGCGAGACCCGTTTGAGTTTCCAGCAGCTTGCTGGCATCACGGATCACCGGCACCTTGGCTTCACGCTCGGCGCGGACAGTGGCGCTGTTCCTAATGCCGAGCAGCACCGACATCTCTCCCACCAGAGTGCCCGGCTGGGCTAGGGTGGCGATGTTGACACCGTCGCGGACCACGACCAGCTTGCCGCTCAGGAGAATGAAAAGATCGCCGCCCCCCTCGCCCTGGACGAGAAGCACCTCATCATTGGCAAGGGTGCGTGTTGGCCGTGATGCAGTCAACGCCAGAAGGCTCGTCATGATGGACCCCACTCATTGATGAAGAGAAGCGTAAACGCTGGCCTTCACCCTGTCCAGAACCCTCGCGGATATTCACTAACCCTGCGAATAGAAGATGTGGCGTCCGATCTTGGTGAGCCGGTGCATCGACTTGGACCAGTACGGATCGACATAATCCGCGTGATAGTAGGTGGCGTTGGCCACAATCTGCATCTGTTGGTCGGGTATTTCCTCATCGGTGGTGAGCGCCAACGTGGTGATATTCAGCGCAATATTCCACGCACCCATATCATCCGGGACGTCAGGTTTGCCATCACAGGCGAAGGAAAATTGGCAGGCGTTCAAGCGATTGGCACCTTTGTAAATCACACCGCAGACAGAAGTGGAATTGTCCGACGCCTTGACCCGGTTAAGGATGACCGTGGCAACTGCCAACTGTCCAAGCGTCGATTCCGAGCGAGCTTCGAAGTAAACCGCTCTTGCGAGACAGCTTTCCGACATTGTGAGAGGGTAGAACATGGTTTTGAGAGTGCGCGCCCAGGCAGTGAGCTTGGGACGAACTTCGAGGTAAGCGGCTGCCGGTGGCAGGGCCCCATTGTTTTGGACCTCTGCCACCGTCTCTGCCGACGCTCTAAACCTGGAATCATTTCGGGCCTCTGCGGCGCCTGTCAGCGCAACACTTAACATCAAAGCAAGGATCTTCATTTTCATGACAATCTCCCTTTCCGTCGCTGTCGCGGGAAGGAGATTGGCGCCTTTCGGCTTGCAAACCGCTTAAGTCACTTGCTTAGAATTTTATGAAAGGCCTGCAAAATTTGTTAACCATGAACAATTGGTTACGCCCGGTCACACTGACCTGGGCCAGACGAGATAAAGCGGATGGCGCATGAACTTGTGAAACCGCGGCGCACGGAAGCGCGGGGACGGCATTGGCTTGCCCACCAGGTTATTGGCGATCTGATGCATCCCGCAACGCAAAACCACCACGCCCAAATTGCCGTGCGACAGAGCCGCGCCGTCAACGATATTGACATTTCCCGCATGCTGTCGCAGGTGAGCATTCCGACACTTGTGATGCATTGCCGCGATAATGCGGTGCAGCACTTTCAGGAAGGCAGGCGTCTCGCAGCCGGAATTCCGGGCGCCCGTTTCGTAGTCTTTAGTGACGCAATCACGTTATTCTGGAACGCGATCCTTCATTGGGCCACTTCCAAGCGGAAACAAATAAGGAGTTATTTGGCACAATAGACGACGAACAGCGGCGGGAACCAATTGCGGTTTCTAACATTCTACTCATACCACAATTTTCTATTTCATGGAGATGTCATGCTGAAGATGATGCGACTTTGTTTTTTGGCGGCCGTGCTGGCGGCAATGCCGCTCGACCTGGCCCTCGCCAAGGCTGGCGAGCCCTATGGCACCTGGTCCATGGGCAAGGTCACGATAAAGGTCACCGATTGCGGTGGCGGGCTTTGCGGCACCATTGTTGGCCTCAAGGAGCCGATCAGCAAGATTGATGGCAAGCCCAAGGTTGACCGCGAGAATCCCGACGTCTCCAAGCGCAAGCGCCCGCTCATGGGCTTAGCCGTTCTCATCAGCATGAAACCGGCGGGCGAGGGCAAATGGCAGGGCGCCATTTATAATCCCGATGACGGCAATACCTACAGTGCCAGCATCAAGGTCGACGGCGACACGCTGAAGGTCAAGGGTTGCGTGATCGGCATCCTGTGCAAGAGCAACAGCTTCGCCCGCATCGACTAGGGCAAGGCAGCGCCGCGCCCTAAAAATCACAGGCCTTGGGGCGTTTCCCCACCGCCCAGTCTGCCAGTTTTACCAGCTTGAATGACCCCTTCATCGGCTGGTACTGATCCAGGGCATGATACGCCACGCCCTTTCCCGTGAGATAGTTGATATCGCACCCGCCGATGAGTGTCACCACGTCCCATGACCCATCAGCCTTGTGAACTTCATTTCCCCACTCCCAGTCCCTTGTGTATCCCGCCACCAGGAATTCACCGCGGCGATGGACGATGGTCAGGCTTTCGCCCCAGGTTTGACGCGCACCCCAACCATAAACGGCGGTGACAACAAGTGATCCCCTATCCGTGGTTTCGAGCGGCTGAACCCAGTTGG
>JBBSBQ010000103.1:0-3249 GCA_038251095.1 Hyphomicrobiales bacterium | reverse complement strand
TGACATATAGGATGCCTGATTATAGTTCCAGATTTTCAGGCTGTGCAGAAACTCTGTACTGCCGAGATCGGTGATGAACCACTTGGCGAATGCCGACGTGTTGGCTCCCATCCACATCGTGCCGGGTGCCGAGTTGCCGTGGGTTTCGCCGGTCAGGCCTGCCCCGTTGATGGCATAGACAGGCTCGCGCCCGCTAAAACTGTTCTCAGCATAGGCGGCTGAAGGTGTAATCTTCTGCACGGCCGGGACCACGGAGGCGATGCAACTGGTCAGGGCGAGCATGAACATGCGGATTTGGCGCATGGGAAGGTTTCTTTTACTTTTCATGGGTCATTCCTTTCTGCTTGGGTTGTTTGGCTATCTGATGATGATGAGCGTTTCCATTGACGGGATGAAGTATTCAATGTTCTTGCCGTCCAATGTGTAACTCAGACTTCCCGGTGAAGGCAAATTTGAAAGGTCGTCGAATGTCCCTGTGATGCCGCCTGTTGTGCTGACCAACGTGTAGGTGCCTGCCTTGGCATCTGGATCTACGGTCAGCACGATGCTGTCGCTGGTTGAAGAAAGGTCTACCGTGCCGACTACCGCCAGTTGATCCGAAGTTCCGTCAGTCCCAATCTGCAAACTGAGGCGGCTGTTGCTGCCGAAGGTGACGTTGTTGGTCTGCGCCACGCCTCCGACCGTCAGGGTTCCGATCAGGGCCGCGCCGGTTGTCGCGTCAATCGCACCGGGTGCCAGGGTCGCGACACCAAACCCGCCGCCAACGGTGACATCCGACTTGGTATAGCCGGAGACGCCGCCGATGATGCCGTTGCCGCCGAGGGTGGTGCCTGCTTTGACTTCGACGAGACTGTTGCCGGTGGCGGAGCCGCTGGTGTTGCCGATGAGGAGGGTGCCCGCATTGATTGTCGTTGAATTATAGCTGTAATCGTTACCCGTGCTGTGGCTGAGGAGTAAGGTTCCATTTCCGTCTTTTCGCAAACTGTAGGTCTTAGATCCGCTTATGATGCCGCTGATTTCGAGGTCGATGGGTGCGGTGCCGTCTTCGGTGTCATAAATCCAGTTTGCGGAATTATACTGAACCACGCTTGAACTGATGAGGGAGGTTGCATCGTCGGCATAGGTGTAGATGTGTGTCATCCGGTTGCCGGATCCTCCGGTCACCGTACCGCCGGTCAGATAGACATTGCCCGAGGCGTAGCAGTACGTAGCAAGGTCAGAACTCACTAAAAGCCCTCGTTCACGGAAATATAGTCGCAGATACAACTCCCTCTTTTCCTACTAATTTGATTCAAAAACATGTAAGCTCCTCTGATTCAGCAACGAATCAAACTCCATGCGCAAACATGGAACAAAGGAGCTTACATGCACGAGAATTTACAACAAATCCTGGGAACGGACAAGCGAAATCCATCTTTCACGGTTTTTCGGGATGACAAGGCGAGAATTCTGGTTTTCTATGGCTGTGAGTTGTTAGACACGCTACCTGATGATCGCGAGCACATACGCTACAAGTTAACGGTGGCGACGCTCTACAACGCAGGTATTCATTTGCAACATTTACAAAAGGCGTTCAACGTTGATCCCAAGACGATGCGCCGGTGGGGGCGGGTGCTTGAGGCGGGCGACCCCATGGAGCTCACACGCGTCTTTGCTGGACGGCAGGCGAAGCGGAAGCTGACACCGGAAATTCACGCCTTTTCGCGATTGCGCTTTTCCCATATCTATCCGCAAAACCAGCGATCGTATAGCCAAGCGATTCGCGCGGAGATCGTCGAAGTTTTTGGCGTTGAGCTTTCGGGTGAGTCCTTGCGTCCTCTATTTAGCGAACTCCGCAGATCGATCCTTTCAGAAACGAAGGTGGGCGAGGAAGAAAGGGAGACTCCTTGCGATGAGCCTTTCTCCGGAAACACGGAAATTGATGGGTTTGAGCCGCTATTTCAAGAGAATGATCCGCCTGAGCCGGTCTGCGACGACAATCCTTATCGCAAGGAGTCTCCCCTTTTACCGTCGCCAGCGGCAGCGAACACCCAGTTCAGCCACCATCTGGGGATTCTCTTTTTCAGCAAAATCTTGCTGCGCGTGGAGCACATTGGCAGGGAGTTTGGTTGGTTGCTCAAGCAATGGCTCTGCTCTATCTTGCTGGGGGCTGTCAATGTTGAGCAAAGTAAGCTACTCGATCTAGACGGACTCGTTCACGTGATCGGCCGGACGCAGAAATCTCCTCATCCACAACGGGTGCTGCTTGCCGAGCTTGCGAAGTCCTCCATTGCGGAGCAGCTTTATCAACTCAACGCGGAGCTCGTCAATGTCGAGGCATGCAATGATTTCTACTACGATCCGCACACCAAGCAATACACGGGCGAGATGCCGATCCTCAAAGGCTGGTGCGGAAGTCGCCACTTTGCCGACAAAGCCCTGCATATGGACTTCATACACACCGCTATTGGACAACCCGTCTATGTCTCCTACGACGACAACTACGCCGATCTTCGTACCCGCTACGCCACGGTGATCTCATCCATGCGCTCCACACTAAAAATGGATGATAAACGCGTTTTGACGATGGTCTTCGACCGGGGTATTTATGGACAGGAACCGTTCGATGAAATCATCAAAGATCCAACGCTACACATCGTTACCTGGGAGAAGAACTACAGCCAAGGATCATGGGAACCGCTCGCAAAGACACAACACTTTTACATGCAACGAGCCCGAAACCGTGCCAACGATCTCAAAACATACCACTTTGAATATCAAAGCAAGGTATGGTCGAAGAACCCCGCCATGCGCCTCATCTGCGTGCGCGCCACCAACCCCTCTGGGCGAACCATCGAACTTGGCATCCTAACCGACGATGCCGCTCGCCCCGCCGATGAGCTCATCTGGCTCATGTTTCACCGCTGGTTACAGGAAAACGACTTCAAATACATGGAAAAGCATTTTGGAATCAACCAGATCACCAGTTACGCAAGCTATTCCTACGAAGAGATCGCCAAAAGTCTTGAAGACCGACAGGTAAAGAGCGGCGAATATAAAGCTTTGGAAAAAGAACGCACTCAATTGCGTAAAAAACTGAAAATAAAACTCTACGCCGAACACTGCCACCCCGATAAAAGCGATACCCGAACGCTGAGCATAAAAACCCTCACTGAAGCCGACGAAGCCCTCACCAAAACAATGAAAGACACAGACCGCGAGGCCTCTCGACTCGACACCCTCGTCCAGGGCCAATACCGCAAGCTCAAC
>JBBSBQ010000102.1:0-3297 GCA_038251095.1 Hyphomicrobiales bacterium | reverse complement strand
GCATATGTCCGTTCAGCCGACATTTTCCGGCATCTGACAGAATCCGGGCGCTGCCGAATTTCTAACATCGGAGGACTTCGTCCGATACCCTACTTTGGACTCATGGGGCGCAAGGCGGCTTGCTCGCTGTATGCTGCAGCGCAAAAGAAAAAATGAAGAATCAACTTACATGTCTATCCGATTTTGGCCGGCGATCTCTTTGACACAATGACCGCAAGGGCATTTCGCAATGCAGTTGAGTTTATGCCGGCACGAACAAAAACCCGCCTGAATTTTTTTCAGGCGGGTTTTTTGCTGGCCGTCGAGTGACGGCTAAACGACGTGGAAGAGATACAAGAGAATGATGATGGGGATCGGAATCCCCACGAGCCACAGAAGAACTCCACGCATAATATGCTCCTTGTTTTGAAATCGCCTGAATTGAACCATCTGGAGCGGGTTATGGTTCCATCTTCCCGAATATATTTTTGCCGCATTGGAACACATTTTCGCCCCATCCGTTGAGGGGCAGTTGAAGTGTTCTGGAGCCCGGGTTCCCGAAACGGCATTTGCAGCCTCAACTTTATTTGGAGCTAGAATTATGAACTCAATTATCTATTTGGTCGGACTCGTGGTCGTTGTTCTGTTTGTGCTTTCCCTCCTGGGCCTGCACTAAGGCGCCTACAAATCTGGCATTCCGCCGAACCCTTTTTAGTATTGGAGCAACTTCAATGGCCACCGTATTTTCCGATGCCCCTATCGGCATTTCAGTCGAGTCTGACAATTCCACCCACTATGTTGACTGGGGAGCCGTTGCCGCGGGCGTCTTTATTTCCCTTGCAGTGTCTTCAGTCTTTCTGGCTTTCGGATCGGCAATCGGCCTGTCGGTGACGTCATTCCACCCCTCACAGTCGGCACCGGTTATCGGCATCGTCATCGCTGCCGGCCTTTGGCTCCTGTGGGTACAGATTTCGAGCTTTATTGGCGGCGGTTATGTTGCCGGCCGCATGCGGCGGCGCCTCGGCGATGGCAAAGCCCATGAGGTGGAAATGCGCGATGGAGCTCACGGCCTGATTGTTTGGGCTGTCAATATCGTAATTGGTGCTGCCCTGGCGACGTGGCTCACGCTGGCTGGCGTAAGCGGCGCCGTCAGCACGGTTTCAAACACCGGGGCTCTGGATTATTACACTGACAAACTCATGCGCAGCGATGCGATGGCCGGCACAACCTCAGTCTCCGCCGATACTCAGTACAACGCGCAAATTGGCCGGATCCTCGCCAACAACATTGCCGCACGCACTTTTGATGAAACGGACAAGGCGTATGTGGTCCGCGAAATATCGTCGCGCACAGGCCTCGCCGAGGCTGACGCCCAAAAACGTTTGGATGACACAGTGGCCACATTGAAGGCCCAGGCTGAGACGGCGCGCCGGTATGCGGTATTGTTCGCCTTTCTGACTGCCGCTTCCCTGTTGATTAGCGGTCTGGCGGCCTGGTGGGCGGCCACCACGGGCGGAATACATCGCGACGAAGGTGTTGACCACAGCCACCTTACGCGCTGGCGCTAGTTCTTCCTCAGAAGGCAAGGAAACCCCGTCTGGAGCTTATCCAGGCGGGGATTTTCTTTTTTTCCGGCGCGCCAGCGCCTTGCTTTCTGCAAGCTGCAACAATTCGCTGAGATCTTCCTGGTCAATATCGAAGGTCTCGCCCAATTCCATCAGCGCTGCGTCCATATCCTCGCGTGTTACACCCCGGTTCAGTTCCACCAAACCTTCATTTTTTGCATCACTTCCAGGAACAGCGGCCGGCAGATGACTGTGAGGATAGGATTTCCCAAACAGGGCATGGAAGAAAAAGCCCAACGCGACCAGGATGATCGAATTCAGGGCCACGGGAACGAGGGGGAACATAAAACCCATCGAGGTCACCGTTGTACCGCCGACAACGGCGGTCAATGCCAAGGCACCACCGGGAGGATGCAGGCAGCGCGCAAATGACATGGCCATGATGGCGAGCGAAACACTCAGGCCGGTTGCAATCATCGGATCATGAATGAAGTAGGCAACCGCTACGCCGATGAAAGCTGACAGCGTATTGCCGCCGATAATTGGCCAGGGCTGGGCCAATGGACTTGCGGGTATTGCAAACAGAAGCACGGCCGAGGCACCAAGAGGTGCAACAATCAAGGGCAAATGAAGATCAGATTCAAAGATATAGCCGCTGATAATGCCGGTCAGGGAAATTCCCAATATGACCCCGAGACACGCCACAGTCCTGTCGCGCAGGGTTGCGCCGGCAAGAATGGGAGCAAAGAGACGGAAGCGCCCGACACTTTTCGGAGCTGGATGAGAGGATCTTGAAGTTGCCATTTTGGAAGCTATAGGGCAGCCGGCAATAGGATTTCCATAGCTTGCGACAATAATCATATGGAATCGCCATGCGGAGCGGGAAATGCGGTCAACTTGTTATCCCGGCCCACATGGTTTTCGCTATTGAATGTACCCCGGCACTGCACCAATGTTGGGCGCAACACTCCTTTCATGCACTGAGAACTGGCTAAGAATAGATCATGACATCCAAATTGACCGAAATTGCTTCGGGCCTCGCCTTTCCGGAGGGTCCGGTAATGCTGCCGAATGGCGAAATGCTGGTGGTGGAAATTGCCAAGGGTTGTGTCACGCGCATTGACGCGAAGGGCCGCAAAAGCACTATCGCAACACCCGGCGGTGGCCCCAATGGTGCCGCCTTCGGGCCTGACGGCCATCTCTACATCTGCAACAACGGCGGATTTTCCTGGAAAACGGTGGACGGCAGGCTGGTTCCCACAGGCCAGCCGGAGGACTACAGCGGCGGCCGGATCGAGCGCATCGCTATCGATACGGGCAAGGTGGAGGTGCTCTACACCCACTGTGGCGCCTATCCGCTGAAAGGGCCGAACGATATTGTCTTCGACCGTCACGGCGGCTTCTATTTCACCGACCTTGGCAAGCGGCGTCCGCGCGACACGGACCTCGGCGGCCTCTATTACGCAAAGACCGACGGCAGCCTGATCAGCGAACTCGTGCAACCCATGATCATGTCAAATGGCGTTGGCCTCTCACCTGATGAGAAAACGGTGTATGTGGCCGAGACACGCACCGGTCATCTGTGGGCCTTCGACATTGTTTCACCGGGCGACATCCGCAAACAGCCGCCGCATGAAAATGGCGGCCGCCATCTGGCGGGCCCACCGGGTTTTACGTCCTATGATTCACTGGCGGTGGAACGGGGCGGCAATATCTGCGTGGCGACGCTGATCCTGGGCGGCATCAACGTGAT
>JBBSBQ010000101.1:0-3300 GCA_038251095.1 Hyphomicrobiales bacterium | reverse complement strand
TCGGCGCAGCATGGCGCCGACCGCGTCGCGAACGGGTTTGAACTGAGCGCCCTCGTCGCGGAATACCGCGCCCTGCGCGCCAGTGTCCTGAGACTGTGGCGGAGGAGCACGCCAACCCCCGACCAGAACGACATAGAGGGCAGAATGAAGGGGACGTAGCTCTTCATCCAAGAAAAGGGTTTAAGACTCGTTATTGACGTGACTTGCATTATCTTACGCTAGCCCGCTATGTTGAGCGTAACGCGCGGCGGACGAAGCTGGTGCGGCGGGCGCAGGACTGGCGCGGGTCGAGTCTGTGGGTGTTGGAACGGGGCCAGCCAAAGAAACGGGGCTTGCCGAGCCAATGGCCGCCACCTCGCCCGGCGGACTGGCTGGACCGGGTCAACACCCCTGAGACCGCCGAGGGACTGGAGGCGGTGCGTGTGAGCGTGAAGCGAGGACGGCCGTACGGTCGGGATGCCTGGCAGGGCCGGACGGCCCGGCTGCCGGGTCTTGAGGCGACCTTCCGGCGGCAAGGTCGGTCGCGGACGCGATCCGTCCCGGCGGTCGCCGGGGCCGAAGTGGATGTTAGGATGGAAACGAGTCTTAGAGCGTTTTCTTGACGGCGCCAGAAGGCGAAGCGAAGAGACGAAACGTTATGAAGAGCTACGTCCCCTTCAGCCTTCCCTGAAACGTTATGAAGAGCTACGTCCCCTTCAGTCTTCCCCTTCCCTGAAACGTTATGAAGAGCTACGTCCCCTTCAGTCTTCCCCAGTCTTCCCCGGAGCGGCAATGGAGTCGGCCTTGCCGAAGAGTTTTTATCCGCCCGGTCGAGTACGGGCACGCAAGACGGGACATGATTCAAATCGCCTGGCGTGCCGCCATTTTGCTGATCCAAATACCGGCATCTTTCACAATTTGAATCATGTCTCCTTCGCCTTTCCCCCCCATGCCGCCAGATCGACTCCCGTCCCTGCATGCAGTTCGCTTTGCCACACTGGCCGCTTGACCAGTCACGTCATCTCCAATCCCGCCATGCACAACACCTAAGCTGCAACAAGGAGTGTGTCTGCGTTATTCATGGGCCGTTGGGCGAAAGAAGCGTTGTCTTGAAAGCGCGACAATCCCACTTGTCGAGTGGAAACGCAAAACTCCCTTTCCCTCCGGAGATAGTCAAGGGATAGGTATTTGACGCGTCAAAGAGATCTTCAACCGAATAGGTCCCGTCGGTGACATCCGAGAAACTCACGGTGCAATTCATGGCCGTAGCGCCCGATGTTGTTTCAGCTCCATTCAACCCGCGACCCTGACGCCAGACAAGCACTATCGACTCATTGTGCTGATCCTGAAATGCAAAGCCGCACGCGCCGCTGGTGAATTTGATGGGCGAAGGGATTGTGGTCCAATCGCTGACTGTTGCCAGATCGTATACCGGCGCAATCGCTTTGAGCTTGGCAAGCTCAGCAGCAGGCATGCGGTCAGTATTACTTGTCAACCACGCGGTGGGATAGTTTGCCGGTTGTAAACTATCAAGCGCCGCGTCGCTAACATAATAACCACCGCCCAGCCCGGCGTGTACTGCCTGCTGCGCATAGCCAAAACCGCTTCCATAACCTCCCTTTTCAACTAAAGGATAGAGTCGATTGGTCCTCGGGAAAGAATCTTCATAGGTACGTTCGACCGCCACGGAATAATAGAAAGCAACTCCAAATGGCTTGACCGGCTTATGGGTTCGCACAGCCGAAACAACCTCGTCAGGTATGGTGCCCTGGTCCCAGTACGTGCGCATGAATTCGCATATCGGACGCAACAGGGTTCCATTGGCGTTTGCCACATGGGTCCAACCAACACTTAGCCAGTGCTGCTTTAGATACTTTGGTCCCCATTCACTTTGAATATCCTTGGTTATACCAGCAAGGGTCATGCTGTCGGTGAATGCATCATGATTGCTTGACATTTGCGCGCCGTACATCACGCCGGGAGCGCGCGCCGCGAACGTACCCACGATCACCGGGGTCGCTGATTTCTCTTTTGGTATCCGCAGGCCATCGCCTTGCAATTCGATCCTCTTCAACACCTCACCATAGGCGGCACGTTTGGCAACCATACGAAGATCCATTGTTTTTAATCGATAATCCGCTACTTCAAAATCGATCTGGAATACGACGATCGGATGGGCCACGCCAAGCGCCTTGAGCTTTGGCTGCAATTGTGTATGACGTATTGCCAGATTTTCGCAGAGGTAGTCAACCCATTTACTGAAACAATTGTTGCGGATGTATGTTGATTTTTGTGAAATGGTCGTGCCGGGAATGGAGATACCCGATTTTGCAGAGAACCCATCAATTTGCCGAGTGTTGAAATCCCAGTCAGCCGCAGTCTGATACCATGCCATGCCAGAATCGTATTTGTCGGCGGCAAAATAGCCCACAGCGCCTGTCGCCTTCGCATAGCTGACAAGACGGTCAAGGTCGAAATCATTACGAGTTCCGCTTGTCAAACCGGCTGGAAGATCGGCCTGGTCGTACGGCATACCCGGGGAAATCGCATCTTTATAGTAGGCGTCGGTTGACAAATTGCCGTCTTTGTCGCGTTGCCAGTATTGCTGATGCGCTTGTTTCCACGCATTGTATTGCTTTGCCCCGGCGTCGGCATCGGTGGGTTCATCCCATGCCATTTCAAAGAGCGGCGCGATTCCCGACTTGATCCGATTGGCGCCATCAGCCTGTCTGTCTTTCTGGTACTTCGCATTGTTCAATTCCGTGCTCTCCCAGAAGAGATGCCTTCCAATCGAACCATTCAACCCCCACGGCATCACCATCCAATCGTTCGCAAAAGGCACGGTTTCTGAATTGGGCCGTTCGGCGAAGCCGTTGGAACAGGAGATGATAACGGATAGGCAGATGAGTTTTCCGGTGATTGACTCGATGCGAGAATTCGTGGCCCACTCCTTTTGGTTGTGAGGTCATTTACTGACACGAAGTTTGATTCCCCAATGCTTATACAATTTGAGTTTGACCCCGTCCTACGGAAATAGCAAGCATAGTGCACATAACGTTCCGCCTTCGCCTGCCGGCTAGGGATTCCTAGGGGGCGCAGCTAGTGGTATTGGCGGCGGAATCAACGGGGACGAACGGAATAAGGGGGACATCCCGCCTTATTATCGCGCGGTTTACAATTGGAAAACGCAAGTTTGTGATGATCAGCGTTTCATCTTGTTGGATATCCTCTGGAATTAAGAAGCATTTCCTTCCGATATCTTAAGTATTCTCTTTTTACATTGATAAATCGACGCAAATAAGGTGGGATGTCCTGCTCTGT
>JBBSBQ010000100.1:0-3494 GCA_038251095.1 Hyphomicrobiales bacterium | reverse complement strand
TGTGCTCACGTGAGCGGCCGAGCGGGGCTCAACTTGTTGAGGAGTGGCAGGCCAGCATCGAGCTGGAAGAGCTTCGCGAGCTGGAAGAGCCCTCGATTGAGCGGCTCGATTGGCGGGCTTCATGATCAGCCTCAATAACGGCCTTTCTTGGCATGCCCCGGCGGATCTCGATATCGCGGAGCTTGAGCGCCTCTGGGATGCGCTGGTTAATGTGATGGATCCCATTGCACAACTGTTCGCCCACTCCGATCTGCGCTGGCTTCCGGGGGACCGCGTGAGTTTTCTTGAGCTTTATTTAGAGCATGCCGGCGCCGGCCACCGTTTGGCGGTGGGATAATGAGCCCGCTCACAGGTTCACCTCGGCAAAACCTCGCAATGGCAATTGCGGCGCAAGCTGGTGAAATTCAGGAAGTCGCGCTCGCCATGCGCAAGTACGCGAATCGCGAAGTCGTAAGTGTCAATTCAAAATCACCCGTGCTCACAACGGCGGCCATCTTCGCTGGCTTGCTTCGAGTGGCTCAGTTGAGCCTGGGAATCGCACTCAAACTCGGGAAAATGGAAGGCAGCAAAAACAATGTCTCGTAAAAAACTTTGGATGGTCGGAATTTTCGCACTGCTGAGCGCGGCTTCCTGCAAGGGCACCCCCAAACCGGATAAGCAGCCCGTCCCGGCCGCCACGGCGCCGGTTCCCGCACAACTGGCGCCGACCGCTAGCGCACAGCCTGCGCAGGTTGCTGTCAGCCTCGCAACGTTCAAGAAGGATGTCCTCATCAGCTGCCTTGAGGCGGTGACCACGCCGGAAAAGGCGGCGGCCCTGGTTGCGCCTAAGGGTGAAAGCGGGACAAAAGTCGTCAAGCTCTCGCAAACATGCACGTCGTTGGGCAGCACCGTTCTTGCGACGTGCACGACACCTCGAATCACCATGTACTACTACGAAGCCAAAAGCAGCGCGGATGGCCTTGAGATGTCCGACTGCGTGAGCGAGGGCGGAAAGTGGTCCAAGGATTCGGGGCGGAAAGCCAGGAACGAACGGCTACACCAGGCAGTAGATGCCTTTCGGTCTGAGGAGTAACGCAATGTCTAAAGATGCGGCGATGAAGTTGGGAAGATTGGAGGCGAGCAAGCATGGCGCGTAAAAAAACAGGAACCATCGTCACGCTACCGGACGGGCGCATGCAGGCCATCATCAGCCTGAAGGACGGTTCGCGGAAGAGACTTCCGCCGTTTCCCAAAGGAACGAGCCGAGCCATGGCGCTCGAAAGGACGGCTCTGCACGCTGAGCGGGCCATCGCGAAAGGGACGGTCGGGCGCAAGCGTTCGGTCCCCTCACCTCGTGAATCGGGAATGGACAAGTGGTTCACCCAATGGATCCAGGCCAGGGAGGCGCGCGGCTTCACGGCCGTTCAAGAGAACCGCGCCCACTTCGCCATGCATATCAGTCCCGTGGTTGGTGACACACATGTGAAGGAGTGGACGCGTGACGACCTTCGAAGTCTCTCCCGGCACTTGGATGCGAAGGTTCAGGGCAAGGTGCTGTCCTGGAAGTCAGCAATCAACGTTTGGGCCACCGCGACCAAGATGGTCGGGGATGCGGCGGAATCGAAGCATGATGGCATCCGGTGCCGCACCGACAACCCGGCAACCGGAGTTGAAGGCCCCGACCGTGGCGATGACGTGGGCGAGCAATACCTTTACCCGAGCGAGTTCCTGAAGTTCATGGAGTGCGCGGAGGTGCCGGAACACTGGAAGCAAATCGTAGCCCTGGCCATCTACCTCTACCCGCGAGATGCCGAGCTTCGATCCCTTGTGTGCCGGGACCTGGATCTCGAGCACGCCTCCTTGCGCATCACCAAGGCGCTGAATCGCCGTACCAACGAAACGAAGGCCACCAAGGGTCGTCGCAGTCGGTCGGTGAGTATCGAGCCCAACATCATGCCGTTGATAAAGCTGATGAAGGGCAACCGGCCGGCGTCGGATCCATTCATCACGAATATGCCGAGTGAACGTGACATGGCGCGCGGGCTTCGCCGCTGGCTCCTTAGGGCAGGTGTGGATCGGCATGAACTGCACCACCGGACCCCAACCACGCGGCCGATTCGCTTTCACGACCTCAGAGCAACGGGCCTAACCTGGATGGCGATTCGAGGTGACGACCATTTGAAGATCCAGCACCGGGCCGGCCACACCGATTTTGCCACCACCCAGCGGTACATACGGATGGCTGAAGCGGTGCGCGAAGGGTTCGGAGACCCGTTCCCTGGCTTGCCGGCTGAGTTCAATCGATCGGCTGAATGGATCGGAGTTTCACGAAGTGGCAGGAATTCTGCTGAATCTGAGCGGGGCGGACGGGACTCGAAGCCGTCAAAAGCCCAGGAAGACGCACAAACACCGAGAAAAACAGGGGTTCCGGACCGGCCCGCCACCCAGCGACGTGAGCTAAGTGTGCGAATGTTGATCGCCGATCAATTGGCAATCGATCACGAAACCTGCGGCGGCATGTACTCGTCGGGGCGGCTCTTGGACGCCGGGCTGGCGCATCACCTGCTAGGCGTGGCCCTTCGGGGCATGGCCGACCGGGCCGCCCTTAGGGGCTTCGCTACAGGCGAGCCAAGGGGGCAGGCGTGAGGGCCTGGGCAATGGTGGTGAGTCCAGCGCCCGGGCGGGCTAGGCTGGCCCTGGTGGCCAAAGCTCGAACCCCTACGCCCGAGGCTGTTTGGGATGCCTGGCATACAGCGCACCCACATCCGGGCGGGGTGGTGGGAGCCCTAAAGGCGCTGGTCGAATGGCATTGCGCGCATGCAGCGGCGGGCTTTGGGCCCGGCGATCCAAAGCCTGAACCGAAAGACTTGCGGACAGTCTTGCGCTTAGGCGCTGAGATCGAAAAAGCGATTGAGGTGGGGGACTGGGAGCAACTAACGGCTGCGCTCCAAACTTGGCCATCATTCCCCCGTTCGGTGATGGGGCGCCGGCTGCTGGTAGTACGTGCAGCGAAGCGCGCTCTGGCCCTCTGGAAAAAGCAGGACAAGGCGGATGCCGTTGAGGCACTCCTAGAGCTGGTGAAGGTAGTCCCCGAGTTTACCAAACTGGGACGCGAACAAGCTAACAGCGTGCTGCGCACAATGCGCAGCAACGGCACGGAGCTAAACCTTGCAGCAAAGCTCTCCGTTGCAATTGGCGCTTTCAATGATCGCAGAGTTTTGATTGCCACTGAGGCCTTTAGAAAATCGACAAACCCCACCTAACTTGCGCGGGGTATTTATCAACAAAACTCTGTCATGGTGTGCTGATGAGTGGAACATCAAGATTAGGCAAACCGCTGACAGGGCTCCAACGATCGATGGTCGCGGCGACAGCGGCTGTCAGTGTTTCGACCATCGATCGCTGGCTACGTACCCCGGCCATAATTTCCCCCAATTGCCTGGCCCGGATCGTCGCGGCCTGTGAACAGCTCAACCTTACCGGCCAACTTGGCTCCGAGTACCTGATTCCGCGGC
>JBBSBQ010000099.1:0-3908 GCA_038251095.1 Hyphomicrobiales bacterium | reverse complement strand
TTTCAATCTTTCACAGAACCTTGCGGGCCTCATCGCCGCACGGATTACCGCCAGGATCATCCCATGAACTTGATTGAGCGCACCATAAGACCGTTCAACTGCATTCCCCAGTCCGCCATTTCGTTGCTCGCGCGGGTGATTATCGGACTGGTGTTTTTTAAATCGGGCCTCACCAAGCTGGATGGCTTCGGCCTCAGCGACTCGGCCATTTTCCTGTTCCAGGATGAATACAAGGTGCCCCTGATCGATCCATGGCTAGCGGCCCATCTCGCAGCTTTTGCCGAACTCACCATGCCCATTCTCCTGTTTGCCGGTCTTGCCGCGCGCTTTGCCGCCGCAGCCCTTCTCGGCATGACCCTGGTCATCGAGATTTTTGTATATCCTGAGGCCTATGTTCTGCATGGTCTGTGGGCCGTGGCCCTGCTCACCATAATGGCCCACGGGGCGGGCGTCGTATCCGTCGATCACCTGATCCGGAAAAGGTTTTTGAGCACCAATGGAGACGAACTTTGATACATGAGAGTATCTTTGGCTTTTTTCGGAAACTGAAATCAGAAAAATGATTGTTAGACAATCGGATGTCTGGTTTTGGCCCTTCTGCGACATGGCAACGATTGCCAATAATGACCGCTTTTGCCTCGGAAGCAGACATACGTGCGTGACTAACCATGCCCGTTTTTGAGTTCAAGCCCCAATCTCGTCCAGAAAATTTCAGACAAAGTCATAAATCAACATCGAATGCCCTTCTGTAGGCCGATGCGCGACCTTCTTTTTTGGTATGAGAAAGGAGCTTGGTAAAATTGCTGACCAGATCAGTAAGGACTTTGGCCTCGCTTTCACTCAATTCCCCCGCGGCTACGCCTTCGCTGATGCGCGCGATGCCTTCCATGGCGTCATCATTCGTTTCCAAGGTGGGCATATCGAACTGGAGCGGCCTTTGGCGGCGGGGCGGGAGGATACGGTCGAAGCACAGCCTCAGTGCCGATATGTCTCCAGCAAGGGCCATCTCAATGGCTTTTCTGGTGAGGGCTTCGCTTTCCCCATCCAGCAGGGATTCAGCGGCACGCGTCGCCACATTCCGGGACCCCCTTGGCTTACCAGCCGGATTGCCGCTCGTACCTTTTTCAAAAGGCCGCCCGCGTGGTTTATTTAGTGTATTTACGGTGTCATTCATTGCAAAACTTTCTTGTTTAATAGTATCGAGGTTAATGGCGCAGGCCATCTCTGGTTTTAAAGAAGTAGGAAACTCCGCCATGGCGCCGCGAAGCTTCTTGTGGGCCTTGTAGCCAGACGCGAAACAGCGCCAAACGATAATAGGTTCCCACCCTGAAAATCTCCCAAGCCGCGGGCGCTTACGCAGCGCTTGAACCTGATGGATCGTCACTTTTCCACAATCTTATTTACCCCGAAGGCACTCCGAACAGCAATGAGGTGGGAGGCTGACTGGCCAAAAGAACCAAGCGTAAGTCTATCTCGATGAATTAGCCCCCGGGCCTGGCGATGGGGCTGGCAATGGGCCGGGAAAAAGGCTGTGGAAGACATAGCGGCGCGAGAGGTCAAAAAAATCTGGACGCCCCTAGTTAGTCAGGGCATGCAATCCGGATGGATAAAGGCGGGCCCTATCGTAGATACACCACCCTCGGCTGGATTGTTACGCTCGCGGGCTGCGCCCTCTGGAGCTACGGCTACTTTGTGGGTGGCTCACCCCCGCTCCTTATGTGCCATGGCAACGAGCTTCCAGGTGAGGGCCTTGCTTTCACCCTCGAGGAGCGCCTCGGCCGCCAGCGTCGCCGCATTCCGCGTGCCCTTGCGCTCGCCCTCCGGATTGCCGCTCTTGCCTTTCGGGAACGGCCGCCCGCGCACTTTCTTCTTTGCCTTGGCGTCTTTTGGCTCTTTGAAATCCATGTTAAAAATCCTTCCATAATCAATTGAACCCATTAATTTCCAAAATTACCACGTCGTGTACCGGCCCTGCCGGGGTATTTTCGGAAGACCCAATCGGCGCCCAAACTCTGCATTTTATATGAATTAATTCCTATTACAGGCGTGACCTGGCGGCCGCTCCAAGGACCAGCTGGAAGCCCCAAGCCGGTGCATTCCCGCTGCATTTGCAGCAAACGGTCTGCAGGATCGATGGGAAGTGCCGGGTGGCCAGCAGACCTGACAGCTAGTATTGCAGCTCGTCGACCATCTCCTTGCCGCCTGAGGCCGCCGCTGATCTAGCGCAGTCGATCACATCGTTAGGAGAGCGCGTAAAGCATTGAGGCTAAGTTTGGCGCGGAGCCACAGGGCATTGCGGCCGACAACTGAATGGCAGGGTTGGGGATCGTGGCTTTGCCGCAACCGCGCCCCTGCCCCATCATAAGGCTCGCCACCACTTGATGAAGCCTGCAGACCTGCATGAGCCGCACGACCGACTCTGGCCGCTGTTAACTATCTGTTCCCACTCATCATTGTCTCGCCCAAGGGCAACGGACGGCGCGTTCTACCCTTGACTCCGTGCAGGTAAGTCTGTTTGATATTCTGACTGGTCGGGATGTGGCAAATCCTAACCTTGCCGATGCGGCGGCGTCCACAGGATAGGATGCAACGCCATGGTTTCCACTTTATCGAATTTGAAGTCCTCGCAAGGATTGTTCCGCCGCCTGAGTTTGGCTGGCTTAGCATCACTATTTGCGCTCACTGGTTTGCCCACCCTCAGTCAGGCGAGTACCTTGGTGGGCAATGTTATCCACGGACAATATGAATTTCCATCAATTGGTGAAGAATACCCCGCTTCCAATGTCTCACCAGATCCCTTTACGGTGGGAGATGGCGTCGACGCCGAGTTCCTCATTGAGGGCGTAACGCGGCTGAGCATCGACTTCAGTGCCAGTTCCCTGCTTATCACGCTCAATACGACTCTTACAGATCCGACGTGGACACCCACTGGCCAGAACGGTCCGGTTTTCAGTGTTGAATCCGGCAACGCATTTCCAACCATTACAAGTGTCCTCGTAAATGGTTTGGGATCACCGGGATTGCCATGTGCCCTACCGGGAATGGTAGTATGCTCTTTCTTGGCGAGCGATAAGCTCTATATAAATTTTGCTGGATGGTCCTACAAAGATGGAGACACCGTTCGGGTGGACTTTGCCACTTCACCGGTTCCCCTTCCTGCCGCCCTCCCCTTGTTCGCCGCCGGATTGGGTGCGATGGGCATCATGGGATGGCGCAAGAAACGCAAGGCCCTCACAGCTTAGCGGATATTTTTGGATCTCCCTTTGAGCTGCCCGCGTTCACTTTGTGAGCGCGGGGAGATGAGGCCGACAGTTACGTTGTCGTCGAAGCGATCGAGGAGCTGGCGCAGGAGCGTGGTCTTGCCGCAGCCGATTTCCCCTGTACAAGAAATAGGGATCAGGCTGCATCGCAAACGGTCGCGCCGTGAGGCCGTAAAACTGCTCGTACATCGGCAAACCCCAATTGAACTGGACGTCTGGGTAATTTATGCCCAATTTTAAGAAAATCAGATTTGCGCGCCCGGAGGGTTAATTTCGGAGTGAAAGCCCCAGGGCATGGGACCCCTTGATCCCGGCAAAGAAAATCCAGACGCCTGGCAAGCAAACCACCGCAGCCACCCTCGAAGTTCCACCCGGTCGCGTCTCCCTAGCCGCCGGCAACAGCTCTTCTTGATCGAGATCAATAATCAGCCGCCATAAGTGGCCTAATGTCTGAGGACACCTCAGCGCATGGTGCGCATCGCAATGAAGCCACAGGAGAAATCGATGAAATTCGTTAAGATTCTTGCCCCCTTTCTGCTGGCCCTGGTCTTGGCCGTTCCTGCAGCCTACGCCGCCACGACCATCAAGGTTCAGTTGGCCGATGTGGGCGGTACCTTGGATACCAGCATGAATATGGGACTTGGCATC
>JBBSBQ010000098.1:0-4022 GCA_038251095.1 Hyphomicrobiales bacterium | reverse complement strand
GTGGGCATTTGGTATCTGGCAGGTTTCCAACAATCAGATCACGGTAGGGGTGCTGACGGCATTTCTGGCATATATCAGCCGCTTCTATACCCGACTCGATGGCATGAGCCGCATTGTGTCCGTGACGCAAAAGGCGGCTGCCGGGGCCAAACGCATCTTCGATATCCTCGACCACGTATCCAGTGTCCCCGAACCGGCCAGGCCAGTTCATCTGGCACAGGTTACCGGCCGAATCGAACTACATGACGTGGGTTTTCGCTACGGCAATCGTTCGGTGATTCGCGGCGTCAATATCGCCATCAAACCCGGCGAAATGATCGGTCTGGTTGGACACAGCGGATCGGGTAAAAGTACGCTGGTCAATTTGATTTGCCGCTTTTATGACGTGACCGAAGGCTCGATCAGGTTGGAGGGCGTGGATATTCGCTCACTGGCGGTGTCCGAATTCCGCAGCAATATCGGTCTGGTGTTGCAAGAGCCGTTTCTGTTCTTCGGCACTATTGCAGAAAATATCGCTTACGGGAAACAGGATGCGACGCGCGATCAGATCATTGCAGCGGCACGTGCCGCCCATGCGCACGAATTCATTCTGCGTCTGCCGCAGGGTTACGATTCGCTGGTCGGCGAGCGCGGCCATGGATTGTCGGGTGGCGAACGCCAGCGTATTTCGATTGCCCGGGCATTACTCATCAACCCGCGCATACTGATCCTTGATGAAGCCACGTCCTCGGTGGATACCGAAACCGAAAAGGAAATCCAGAAGGCGCTGGACAATCTGGTGCTCGGCCGCACGACGATCGCCATTGCCCACCGGCTATCCACCTTGCGCCGTGCCGATCGGCTGGTGGTCATGGATCGCGGCCAGATTGTCGAGGTGGGCAAGCACGAAGAGCTGATGGCGCGCGAAGGTGCCTACTATCGTCTTTATCAGGCACAGGCGCGTAACGTGGATACTGATCTGGACGATGTGGATGTAGATAACACAATTGTCGTGAGCGATGGATTGGCCAAATCATGATGCCTGGCGGAGACCCCATGTTCGACTTCAGAATAAGCCGTAATGCCTTCGGTCAGCTGGTTCTCACTGCAACCGATGGAAGTGTTCACGAAAACGTGGTGCCGGTGCGAGCGTTTCCTATCGCCGCACCTGAGGAAGGCATCGGATTGCTCAGCGCCGATGGACATGAACTGGCATGGATAGCGCATCTGGCTGACTTGCCAGAGGATGCGCGCATGCTGGTGGAAGAGGAACTGGCCAGTCGTGAATTCGTGCCCGAAATTCAGCGCCTGCTTCATGTCTCCAGCTTTGCCACGCCGTCGACGTGGACGGTGGAAACGGACCGCGGAGACACGCGTTTCATATTGAAGGGAGAGGATGATATTCGCCGCTTGGGCACATCCAGCCTGCTGATAGCCGACAGCCACGGTATTCAGTTCTTGATTCGCGATCTGAACGAGATGGACAAGCTGAGTCGCAAGCTGCTGGATCGGTTTTTGTAGAATCAAAGTAGTCATTCACCGATTTTTTTGTGACTGAGGATGGTGTTTTATTTATTTGCTTGAGATGAATCAAAGATAGCCCAGTCAACTTTTCCTTATGCTTGCGGAAAACAGCCAATCAAGAAATCCATAGTAGCCCGTACAGCAGGTGTATTGCGCAGATCGCTATGGACGGCGAGCCAAACATTGTGAGTCAGCTCTTCCTCACCACACTCAAGACGTTGCAAGCCATCGTCCTTGTCGCCGAGAAAATATGGCAGCGCAGCAATTCCCAAGCTTGCGCGAGCGGCAGCTTTTTGCGTCTCCAGGTTATTGGTACGAAGTACGATGGGGCGAGTACCTGCATTCTTTCTTAGCCAGCGTTGCTGCGCTGAATCTTCCATGCTGTCGTCGTAGGCAATGAACTCGAAGTCTTCAGACGAATGTAAGTCGAGATAAGCGGGGGAGGCATAGAGCGAAAAGCTAATAGCCCCGATTTTGCGTGTGACCAGTTCCGCCTCGGTTGGTCGACTCAAGCGAATAGCGAGGTCTGCCTCTCGATGTAAAGAAACTATACGCGTCTCGCCAATAAGTCGAATGTGAATACCCGGATACTGCTGATGCAGTTTGCCGAGTCGAGGGGCAATCAACGCTGTCGCCATCACTGGTGGGGCACTGATCGAAATCTCTCCCGTCATGACTTGCTGTCCGGCTTTGGCGGCGCGTCCGACAGCGAAAGCTTCATCCTCCATCCGCGCGCCAAGCGCTGCGATGCGTTCACCCTCCACCGTCAGTACGTAGGAACGTGGGCGCCGATCGACGAGCTTGAGGTTTAGAGAAGCCTCAAGCGCCGCGATCCGGCGGGCGATTGTCGCGTGATCAACCTTAAGCTGACGAGCCGCGGCCGAGAGCGACTTTTCTCTCGCGAATATCGCGAAGTAACGCATATCATCCCAGTCAAACATGGGTGTTTTCTCACATTCAAAATGAATATATGGGGAATTGTACCTATTTCATGACTGCTGCAAGGTGATGGCTTCCATCCAACATCAGAAAGCAGGACGTGAAATGAAATTGCCCAATTCTCCAGGCTATGTCTACGCCGGCATCGTCGCATCCACCTTCTTCTGGGGGACGAACTTCAATGCAGGTGTCTATATCATCAGCTTGATGATGCCGATCAGTGCAGCGATAGAGCGTTTCATCATTGCTACAATTTTACTTTTTCTTATCTTTGGCCCTCGTGGCAAGCTACGTGGCGCGATTTTGAAAAGAAATCTCTGGGTGTACGTTATTCTGGGTTTACTCGGGGTTACCTGTTTTAATATGGCTACTTTCTTCAGCCTCCAGACGACGACTCCGATCAACGCAGTTCTTATTCTCGCTACGACGCCACTTTGGACAACGATTCTGGCATCCCTGTTGGAAGGTGAGAGGATTGATCTAATGCGAGGTTTCGGAATTCTATGTGGCTTGCTTGGCGTAGGTCTCGTGATCACGCGCGGTGATCTGGGAATACTGCTCGCTCACAGGATTGTCGTGGGTGATGTGATTATTCTTGCAGGCAGTATCGCATGGGCTTTGAATACAGTGATCTCGCGGCGCTTTGTCTTCGGTGCGACGCCGCTCGAGACTACAACATTTTCAATGTTGTTTGGGACGATAGGACTGATCATCTTTGGCAGTTTCTTCGAGAAGCCGATTATGGCTATCACGACGGCCCCAATGGGGGTTCATGAAGCGATTCTATATCTGGCCGTCGGTGGATCCATGATTGCCTACCTCCTCTGGTTCAATGGGATCCAGCGTATCGGTTCAGCCCGAACAGCAATCTTTTTCAACTTGGCACCGGTTTTCACTATGGCAGTTTCTACTGTCTTAGGGGTGCCGCCCAATAAGTGGCAGATCATTGGTGCCATCGCTGTAATTATCGGCGTTGTCTTCGCATCAGGTGTTCTCCAGAGACAGATCGCTTTGCGGACAGTATGAGGCAACTTGTATATTCTGGGCGGTGTTGCCAACCTGTTGAGCATATCGGATGACGGTGTACTTATGCGTTTCTTCCTCTCACACACGACGTGTTGCCTAGTCGAGTACGGCCGTCAAATAGATGAAGCAGCGACTCATGGGGATGTAGGTCGCGTCTATCGCCTAGACCTGGTTCAGCTGGTGGATGGCGATGCCGCGCAGCAAATAGGGATAGATCCGATGCTTGCATCCGACAGAAAAAATCCGCGCCTGATTTCAGGCGGAGACATGTTGTGCCGGGTGATAGGATACGGTCATGCTTTTCGATCTACCAGACCACGAGACACTGTACTTGGCCCTCCTAAGCCGGGATGACCATTACGACGGACAAGCCTATGTCTGTGTTGCAACCACAGGTGTGTTCTGCAGGCTAACATGCCCGGCCCGCAAGCCAAAATCAGACAACTGCACATTCTATTCAACGATTGGCGAATGTATCGAGGCCGGGTTCCGTGCCTGCAAAAGATGCCACCCATTGCAGGCAGCCGCTTCGGCTGACCCCGCTATCGCAGCGT
>JBBSBQ010000097.1:0-4115 GCA_038251095.1 Hyphomicrobiales bacterium | reverse complement strand
TGAGGACGTTCGCCTTCATGATGAAACTGGCCATACCGCAGATACCGACAGCACGACTGGCACGGGATGGACGATTGGTGGCGGACTTGAACACGCTTTCGATGAGCATTGGTCTTTGAAAGGTGAATACCTTTATGTCGAGACCAAATCTGACGCCCACACGTTCTTTTCCGATGAGGGCGAAGATTACTATTCTAACAACACCTTCAAGAGCCACATCGCCCGGATTGGCGTCAATTATCGCTTCTAGTGCTGAGGAAAAACGCTGACGAAAGCGTTGAATGACTAGCTATTGTCATGCTTGATAGTAGTCGTCTATAGCTGCTTCAGAAGATACTTCATCGCAGCCCGCCGTGCCATCTCCCGACCCGAGTAATTCCCATGCTTGAGAGCATTCCGGTTGCCCTTGGGTGCTCCAGTGGCCTTGCCGCTGTGCATCCGGCACCTACCGTTCTTCATCGCCCCGTTCAGGCACGGCTTCCCCGACCGTCTCGAATGCGCCCCGCATCTCGGGCTCGGTCGCATGGGCTATTGACTCTGCATGGGCTTCTTCCTTGCCTCTCAACTCACCCCGCTGCTGAAAGGTGGCGGGTTTTTAGTCTGTCCCGGTCTTTAAAGGGTTTTCAGGTATGCTATCAAATCGGCCCGCTCGGTATCCCTGCGCAGGGGCGGCACTCCTGACATCCTCGTACCCTTCACAAATTCCGTGGGATTTTTGAGAAACTCGCCAAGGGTTCTTTCGTCCCATACTGCGCCGGTAGCGCCAAAGGCTTTCATAGCATCTGAATATGCAAATCCTTTGACCGCCGCGACCTGACGTCCAACAACTCCTAGGAGCGACGGGCCATTGCGATGATTTGAGTCTGTTGCAAGATGGCAGACATTACACCGTTGGAATAGTTTCTCACCCGCCGCGACATCGCCGTCGGCGAATGCAGGTCCAGCCATCATCACGACAATGAGCGAAAGCGAAAAGTGCAACCTCATGGCAAAACTCCATCAGACGAGATGGAGAGTGCTACTTCCGGTACGCATTGGCAAGAGATTGCCCTCCCATAGACTCGAGCCCGGTTCGGTGCTTCTCTATCGCCTGGTCGAGTTGGGGTTGAAGAGGAAGCGGTGAAGACAACTCAGATTTCCGACGGCAAGCGTGACGACTGCAACCCTTTGCTCGCAGATTTGCTTTGGGAAACAGATCCCGAGCTATTCCATTTTATTTATGATGGCGACAAGTCACTCATGAAAATGCTATTTGTGGCTGAATGGCCTTTGCCAGTTGGTTTCTTTTCGCATCGAAACATGATGGTCGCTACTCAATCGGGTCAACCTGTGGGGCATTTGAATTGTTTTGCAGGCAAGAGGATGAGTGAAATATCTGAAACCCACGTTCAATGGGTACCTGGAGTGGCACCTGAAAAAGCACCACGATTGCTTAGAGGGTTGGAGGCACTTGGTTGGCTATTTCCCGTTATTCCAGATGACGCTTTTTATGTGTTGAACATAGTAGTTAGCGAAAATGCCAGAGGCGAAGGACTGGGTGCAAGATTAATGTCATTGGCAGAAGATAAAGCACTGAGCGAGGGTTTAAAATCAGTTCATCTAGACAGCGCAGCCAATGCAAAAGCGATAACTTTCTATCGTCATTTGGGTTATGAGCCGTTAGTTGAAACTCGGTTGTGCCAGCTGAGAGAGAGTGAGCATGTTCCGAGCCACTACCGAATGGTGAAAATGCTCTCGTGAAAACCAAACCCACATCCACCCAGCGCAGTAAGAACTACCTCAATCCCCCGGCATGCCCGGCTCGCCAACATGCACGATGATGTCCCGTATGTAGGTTTGGGCATCACCATCAATTTCTAGCTCTTCAAATTTAAGGCCTTCAACTGCCAGATCGTTTGCAAGTTTCAGTGCAAGCCTCTCCGCTTGGCCCTCGCCCTGGCCCCTCGGCAGGACATTGCGCTCGATCCACAGCTCTAGAAAATTCACACCTTTGGCGCTCATTGCACCGGTCCCTTCACATTTCCGCGCTGCTTCTTTCCGTGATAGCTGCCTGGGCTTCCGCCACCAGCTACCTTCCTAAATTCCTTGTCCACTGACTTAGGAACTTTCTTGGGGGCGACTCCGCCGTACTTTCCCATGTCGTCATCTATCATTCCGTTTTGCGGGGAAGCTGCATTCTTGTCTTTCTGCGGAAAATCACTTCCGCCCTTTGCCGGCATCTGGACGCCGCAATGGAAGTCCGTGCGCAAGGTCAGGGAAGGCGAAACTACAAACGATCTGTTTGCGTTCCTCACGACCGAACCAAACAAGGAAGTCGGCACGATCCATCCGAAGGCCATGCCCGTCATTCTCACGACGCCCGAGGAAATCGAAACGTGGCTGACGGCCCCGACCAACGAGGCGTTGAAGCTGCAAAGGCCATTGCCAGATGGCAGTCTGAGGATCGTGGCGCGCGGTGAGAAGAAGGACCCATGAGCGGAAGCGGAATCGACTTCCTCGAAAATTGGGTGAACCAAAACGTCAAAGTTGCTGACCGCAAGGGCAGCCAGGATCGCGCAACGGAACTTGCTGAACAATGTTACGCAGACGCCGCGGCCTTAGGCATCACAATGGATGATTTGGAGCCTGAATGGGGCAGCGTCGAAGAAATTATCTATGACGCGATGCAAGACGTCTTGAGCGACGAGTTAGAACATTGGAAAATCTTTGCCGCCGTTCGTGAACGTCGCGAGAATGGCGGAACACTCCACTAGGCCGGGAACGATTCCCATGCCCACGCGTTAAAAAAGCCTGGCTTATACAAGGAGACAGGCAATGCGTGTGATGGTGTTCGTGAAGGCTACCGAGGAAAGCGAAAAAGGTTTTTTCCTAACGCCCGAGACAAAGAAGATGATGGCGGAAATGGAAAAATACAATGACCAGCTTAAAGCTGCGGGCATTATGCAAACCGCAGATGGTCTTACGCCTTCCTCCGAAGGTAAACGCATTGCGTTCAATGGGTCATCACGGACGGTAATTGATGGCCCTTTCAGCAATCCCCGCGATCTAGTGGCTGGCTTCTGGATATGGGAAGTCAAAGACATGGCGGAAGCCGTTTCGTGGGTGAAACGATGCCCTAACCCTATGATGGGACCGAGTGAGATCGAAATCCGACCGTTCCAAGAGTTCCCCGAATAGCGATTAAGCGGCCTTTCGCCTACGCCATCCCATGAAGCCCATCGCACCGAGGCCAGCGGCAAGTAGTGGGAGGGCGGCGGGGAGTGGTACAACGGTACTATCGGTGCTTATTGACCTGCCACTGAAGTTTCATCCGGCAGCTTTTAGAGTCTCCAGCAGTTGTATGCCCGGTTGGGCGGGTTGAGCAACAGGGCGGAACGCGGAGCCATCAGTGAGCGCAGCGTGTAGCCCTGTTGCGGTGAGCTTGGCAGCGAAGGCTGCCGGTGTTTGGTATGCCAGGGCCGAGTGTGGCCGCCTGGTGTTGTAGTCTTCGACCCATTCAGCGATGGCCTTCCTTGCGTGATCGAGGCTGAAGAACAAGGTCTCGTTCAGGAGTTCGTCGCGCATCTGCTTCCGAGATGCCATGCTTCCGGGCCAGGTCGCCCGTCTTCATCCCGGCCTCATGCTCCCGCAACACCGCAATGATCTGCTCTTCCGTGAACCGCTTCCTCTTCATCGTCCGTCTCCTTCTTCAGGGCCGGACTCTAAATCTACGTGGAGGAAATCTTCAATGGCAGGTCATTATAACTGCAAGTTGAAAAATCCCGGCATCCGAAGGTATCCCTGAAAAATTTGAGCTATTTAATAGGTCCGACTTATCCCTTCCAATAAATACACTCCATTCGGGCTTATCAAGGAACAGAACTGCAGGCGTAATATCGAAAATCGATGCCCCTGCACAGTTGGCCCCTCCAGCATTCAAACAAAAAAATGTGTCTGCTTGCCCGGGCGTATCGCGCTCGAATTTCACAAACGAGCTAGGGTCCGGACTCATAACCAGTAGCAAATAATTGCAGCGATGTGGACGGCCGCAAGGTAGTTGCAGGCCAGTCGGTCATATCTGGTGG
Organism: Hyphomicrobiales bacterium; assembly: GCA_038251095.1. Lineage (GTDB taxonomy): Bacteria > Pseudomonadota > Alphaproteobacteria > Rhizobiales > Aestuariivirgaceae > Aestuariivirga. Next base: position 51 of record JBBSBQ010000097.1, on the reverse strand, counting down.
CAATGCGTCGGAAGTCTTTCAGCCGGCCAAACATGCGTTCGATGGCATTGC
>JBBSBQ010000096.1:0-4189 GCA_038251095.1 Hyphomicrobiales bacterium | reverse complement strand
CTCACCCAGCATTAGTCAGGATAAAACCCTTGATTATTGCTTGACGGAGCGAAGTAGCACGGCAAAAAAAGGATAGGGAGTCTGCAGCCTTCAGGCGCAGCGAGGAATGTTTATGAGGTCAGTCAATCATTCTTGACCGTAGGTGTCTCCGCCTAATTTACTGTCCGTTGAATAACAAACCAGTCAAAAAATAATCGCAGACTAAAAATACTCTTCCTACGAGAGTTGACAGGCTGACCTCACTTACTAATTATTTCCCTGTTATCAGGATTTGGATTTGGACCGCATTCCCCCGGGGGAAGCCCCATATACCTTTCGAAACACCCGGTGAAACTGCGAGAGCGACTGAAAGCCGGATTCGTAGGCGATTTCAGTGACGCTCTTACCCGAGCGGTTCAGCAGCGACTTGGCGTGCTCGATGCGGACTTGGGTCAGATACTCGCGGAACGTCAGGCCAGTGGCGTGATGAAACAACCTGGATAGATGTCCTACGCTGACGCCGCAATGACGCGCCACCTCGGCAAGGTTGATATTGTCTACGAGGGCATGAGCATGGATATAACCACAGGCCTTGATAACAGAGAGCGGCATTGCCACCTCGGGATTCACGAGTTGGTCAGTGATCTTCATTGCTATTTGTTTGACGGCAAGATGGACGATTCTCTCATAGGCTGCCAAGGTCTCCGCAGGCACGATGGGAGTTTGTGACAGCAGGATTTCCAGATCACGGTCATGGATTCCAACACCATTTTTCTTCAATAGGTGCCCTGCTTTTTGAATCGTCTGCTGGTTGGGAGGTGTTGGAACGGTTCCGCCAAACATAAAATAACCCGCCTTGATTCCGCTGATGTTCAAAGGAATCGCTACCTCGTTGAGGCCTGCATCGCAGATTGTGCAAGACGAATGATCACCCGCAATGGAAAGCAGTGCGTGCCTACAGCGGGCACACATCTCGCGCCCCGCCTCAGATGCGTTCATCGCGGCACACAGCGGCAATTGGTCCCGCCACAGATCATTGCCGAGACCCAATTCATCAGCAAATGCCAGTTTCATTCCGCTCAATAGTTCGAAATCGCGTTGAAATTCCAGCAATTCAGGGAGCTCCCTGAGCTTCTGATAAAGCGCTCTGCGTATGATTCGTGGCATCGTTCTACAGTCATTTTATCACACATCGCATCTGGTGACATCATAAAATGCGTCAAAAAACATTGCAACTGCGATGCGGTAATCGAAAAATCAGCTTAATCTTGTCTTGTGAATAGAACCACAGCCCCAATCCGCTTCAATAACACCGCTTTAAGAGATGGACACCAATCGCTCGCCGCGACGCGGATGACCACGGCACAGATGCTTCCTGTGGCCCCACTACTTGACCGTGCCGGTTTCGCCGGACTTGAAACCTGGGGCGGGGCTACCATCGACTCCTGTCTCCGGTTCCTTGGCGAAAATCCTTTCAACCGCCTCCGTGCGCTAAAAAAAGCCGCACCGAACACACCCCAACTCATGTTGCTCCGCGGTCAGAACATCGTGCAATACACTACTTTCCCCGATGATGTTGTCGAAGCTTTCATTAATTGCACCTCAGACGCCGGTTGCGATGTCTTCCGAATTTTCGATGCTTTGAACGATCCGGAAAATCTCCGCACTGCCGTTCGCTGCGTTATTGCCAGCGGACGCCACGCACGGGGGGAAATTTGCTACACACAGAGCCCGGTTCATACGCTGGAAAAGTTCGTTGTCTTTGGTCGAGAACTCGCCCAAATGGGTTGTCATTCAATTGCTATTAAAGACATGTCCGGTGTTCTTCCGCCCGTAATGGCAGCCCAACTGGTGCGTGATTTAATCAAGGCCACCGGCCTTGGTATCACGGTCCACAGCCACGACACGGCGGGTTTGGCGGCAGCAACCTACCTGGCCGCCATCGACGCAGGCGCGGAGGCGGTGGAAACCTCCATCGCCCCCTTCGCCAATGGCACTGCCCAACCGGATACCGCCCGCATGCTGGCACTGCTTGCCGGCCACCCCCGCCGCCCGGATCATTTTAATCCGGAACTGCTGATGGAAATCCGCGAATACCTTGAGGGCGTCTATGCCGAACTCAGTGAGTTCACCAGCCCGGCCAACGAGCGCACGGACGCCGATATCCTGGTCTACCAGGTTCCCGGCGGAATGCTCAGCAACTTCCGCAACCAACTCAAGGAACTCAACATGTCCGAACGCATCAGCGATGTCATGAAGGAAATCCATTATGTCCGGGAAGCGCTAGGCTGGATACCTCTTGTCACACCTACTTCCCAAATCGTGGGCATGCAGGCCATGATGAACGTCAAATTCGGACGTTGGAAAAACTTCGCTCCTGCGGCCATGGACATCGCGCTCGGAAAATTCGGCCACAATCCGGGCCCCGTGGATCCTGAAGTTCTCAAACTTGCTTCCAAACTTTCCAAGCAGGAACCCGTAACGGACAATACAAGCAGTCTACTGCCGCCCGGCATGCCGTCACTGCGTGAAAAAGTCGCTGAAGCAGGACTCCCGGTCACCGACGAAAGCTGCGTGCTCTTCGCGATGTTTCCCCAGCAAACGACAGCCTGGTTCCGTGGAGAAAGACCAGCACCCCAGGCCATGCCTGCCAAGCTGCGCTCAAGCCAGACCGCTTCCACGAATCCGCCTGCCCCATCGGTTCGCAATGTCCGACACATGACAGTCACTGTCGGAGGCATTACCCGGGACGCCACAGTGGAAACATTATCATGAACGCAAAATCTGCAACCACCAGCGCCGAAGACCGCATTTCGGCTCTCGAAGCCCGCGTCATCGAGCTTGAGCGACAGTGCGAAGCCGCACAGTTGACCATACCATGGCATGTCATCTGTGCCGCTGTCGCCGCAATCATGCCGAATGTTAGAATCATCAGGGTTACGCAATTGGCACCGAATCGAGACTCTTGGCATACCAGTGCCCTGTTGCAAAACATTCATTCCCACAATATCCGGTAATCTTAACCTCTAAATCCTCTACTCATGAAAAACGAAACACACGTCATCTGCAAAGTCCTGCCATTCCCGGTGCCACCCGAAGCCGCCGCGCTGCTGGACGCCGCCCTTTCCGTCACCGTGGCCACCACCACCAACGAACTCGTGGAACTATCCGTCCGCGACGCAGTCGATGGCTGGCATGAGGTGGCCTACGATGTTCCAGGTAAGGGCAGCGTCGTCGAAGCCCGTGTCTGCCGCGTCCGCAACGGCATCAACGCCAACTATTTGGAACCATACATGCGTCGCCGCGATCCGGATTGTATGGTCATCGGCGACCAACTCCCAACCGATAAACCAACCTATCACGATCGCTTCGGCAAAGATTTCGCCAGCGTTCGCGAAGAAACCTTCGAGTGGTTGAAAGGCCAGGATCTGGCGGTTTTCCCGTTCCACGCGGGAATGGCGGGAAAAGGCACGGATGCATTGGTCATCGCTCCCTCCAACGCCGGGTTCTTCGCCCTCGGGCTGTCGATGCTGCAAGGCATCCTCTCTCCCGATAAGATTCCCGTAAGTTTCGCGCCGCGAGCGGTGATCTATGTCGCACCGCCCTTCCGCCACACCCACTTTGAGGGTAGGCAGGTGGTCGTTCACAACCGCCTTGAATCCGCCCATGAGTTGTTCAGTTACAACCTCTATCCTGGACCCAGCGCGAAAAAAGGCATCTACGGAGTTCTACTCAACATCGGCGAGGCCGAAAAATGGGTTACCATGCACTGCTCCACGGTGCAGGTCATCACCCCCTACGACAACAAAATCGTTATCTCCCATGAGGGTGCCAGCGGCGGTGGAAAAAGCGAGATGCTCGAACACCCACACCGCCAGGCCGACGGATCTCTCCTGATAGGGCGAAACATCATCACCGGCGATAAGCGCCTGCTCACCCTGCCGCGCGCCTGCGAGTTGCGCCCGGTCACCGACGACATGGCGCTGTGTCATCCGTCATTGGAAAAAGGCGGTGGCAAGCTCAGCCTCATGGATGCAGAAGAGGCCTGGTTCGTCCGCATCAACCATATCAACCACTATGGCATTGACCCCCATCTGGAGAAACTTACCATCCATCCGCCCGAGCCGCTTTTGTTCCTCAACGTCCAGGGTCAACCTGGTGCCACCTCATTGATATGGGAACACACCGAGGACGAACCTGGCCTGGCTTG
>JBBSBQ010000095.1:0-4457 GCA_038251095.1 Hyphomicrobiales bacterium | reverse complement strand
CTGCGAGAGCATCCCGATTTACTGAAAGAGAATCTACCGAAGTCCTGGCCTCGGGTGGACAATAATGACTTAAGGGAATTTGAGGAGATGGCCAATTTTGAAGCAAATTGCAGGCGGGACCAGTCAGGCTGTCAGTGCGCCCATACTTGCGCTAATTGGGTTTTGCCTATCGATGAGCAGCTTTGGACAGGGTACACCTGGCCCGGTGACTGCGGGGCAACGTGGGTTCAGCCCGGTGGGGTCCTATGCTTTGTCCGAGATCGAATCCATCAACAGCACCAACGGCAATCTGACTTTGTCTATGCCCCTTGTTTCTTTGCCGCCGGGCCCTGGGGGTTCGGGCTTCGAGTTGAAGCTCTTCTACAACTCGGCCGTTTACGATTCGACAATTGAATACTATGACGACAACAGCACTGCCCCACCGGTACGCAAGCCCAAAAGAGTCTTGATGCGGGCTGAGCGAGGCGGCTGGGTGCTGGGTTATAAATATGGTCTGGAACTGGAACAACGCCCCGGCGTCAATGGCGTCAGTTGCAGCAGCGATCCAGCAACTTGGCGTCTCTTCCGAATGTATTTGTTGATGCCTGACGGAGGAAAGAAAACTCTGAGGCTAAAAGGCTTTCAGGATGTCAGCGGGGATGGATTTTACGCGATAGCACCCTGGAAGGGCCGTAGCGCTTGCGCGCCTCCTGCAAACGAACTCCCGCCGGCAGGGAACCTGATCTATTTCACCGACGACGGATCCTACATCCGGGTGGATCTCACACACGATGACGCAAACGCCAATGCTTTGCCCTGGAATCAGCGAGTATTCTCGATCTGGATGAAAGATGGAATGCGAATCTCTGGACGGGGTGACGAAGCAGATTCAATGTGCGACAGGAACGAGAACTGCATCTCGATTTCAAAAAGTGTGGCTGGACCCAATCCAATCACAACCATTGCCGATCAGTTTGGCCGACAGATCGAGATCGAATCGGTGCTGACAACCGGGCAACAGCCAAACGTCGATTTTGTCCGAAAGAAAATTCCAGGCAACAGTAATGTTCTTGAGTGGGCCATTTATTACGGGACAGTTGGGGTTGGCAACAAAACCTATACCTGCTCTGAAGATGCCACCCAGAGTTGCCAATTGAATGGAATGGTATTGAATGGTGTGCAATCGATCTGGTTTCCTGTGGTTGGGCAAGGCAACTCAATCGACCTAACCTATCAATTCAGTTATTCTGTGCCTGGAAACGGAGATGGATGGGGAGAGCTAAAAGAAATTCAAACACCGCGGGTGGATGGTGCCAGAGCTCGCGCTCAGTACCGGTATCAGTTTGAAACTCAGTCTAGAAATTGGCAGAACCTTTTGGACACCCAAGTGATCGAAAAAACTCTCGACGATGGCATGCAGCACACCACTGCCGGCAATACGCTCGAAAAGTGGACGTACCAATATCCATCTGCTACACAGACCACTTTCGTCAATTCCGACGGCGGCAGAACCGATACTTTCTTTTACGATCCAATGATCGCGACCGACTGGAAGCGCGGGTTGGTCTACAAGACGGTACAGCCGGGCGGAAAGATGACCCAAAGGATTTGGGGCCGGAATCGCCCATTTTTCGTTGATCCCAATTCTGCTGGCAACCCTTATGTGAAGATCGATTTCCAAAGTATTGGAGATGACAGCACAGCAAACAACGGGCAGGGCACGCCCACCTTGATGGCCGCAACCCTTACGGCCATGGACAAAAATGGAAATACTCTCAGATCTCAGCAATATGATTGGGTAAGTCATGCAGCAAACCCTGCAAGCCCAAGCGGTACATTACTGCGCACCACCGAGCTGAGCTACGCCAGCGCAATTGCCGAGGCAACCGATAGCGACAATCCGTCAGACCTCTCCAATGGCTATTGGAATCCAGCATCGGCGCGCGTGAAAGGGGCACTGAGCGTCAGGCAGGTTTGGGCGGGTAATGCTGGTACGGGTGTTTTGGCAGCCAGAAGCGAAATTGATTACGACAATGCATTGACTACGGCCAATGCCACCGAGAATCGAGATTGGGCCTCCAGTCGAGGTGCAGTCTCCAATCCGCTTGTTATGGCCAATTCGTTCATTACTCGGCGTAGCTACCTCACATTGGCAGGTGGTAGAAAAAACGGAAACGGTGAGTTTGAATGGAACGGGCGACAGACCAACAGTGCATTGGGCAAAACTACCTATGTCTACGGTGGAAGCGGTAGCGGTGGTTGTGGGGCTGGCCTCTATCCCACTCAAGTGATTAGCGCCGACGGTGCCACTCCCGCTGGCATTGCCCAAACCCGCAGCTTCACCTACGACTGCTATACGGGCACCAGAACTTTTGAAAACTTTACCGGCAACAACTCTGAAGTTTATTCCTGGTCGCAGACCGTAGATTTGTTTGGGCGCGGCAGTGGCTTCAGTGAGGGCGCTGGAGGTTTGCTCAGGGGCCGCACGTCAACATACAACGACTCCGAGCGTTGGATGCTGGCCACTTCAGACTCTCTCACTTCAAACGACCGTCTGGCAGGTTCCTACACAAAGTTAGACCGTATTGGCCGAGTAGCGACCTCGCGAGCAACCAATGTTGCTGATACAGGGTCGGCTTTGAACTCGAACACGAGCACAAGCATTAAGTCCGATTCTTATTATTACCGTGCCTATGCGGCAGGGGCGAATGTGTTTGAGAATTACGAGGCGCAGTCCAACCCTTATGTGGCCAGCGGCGATGCTACGAATGGATTCACACGCACCAAGAGCGACAGGCTTGGCCGTACCATTGAAACCGAAACCTTCAGCGGGGCAACACTTCCGGCGCCCTGGGGCTCAAACACCAGTTCCACAGGTAAGGTGACAGTTCAATATCTCGGCAACGAAGTCAGAGTGACAGACCAGGCTGGCAAGGTGAAGCGATCTTTCAGCGATGCCGTCGGTCGTCTGCTTCGAGTAAACGAGGCAAATCAATTCGACACTTTCTACACATATGATGCCCTTGATAACCTGACAGGAGTGAATCAGGGCGGCCGCACCAGAACTTTTGTCTACGATTCTTTAAGCCAGCTCACGCAAGCGGCTAATCTTGAAGGCGCTCCGATTGACTACCTTTACAATCGAAACGGCGGTGTTACTCAAAAGACTCAGAAAAGAAAGAGCGCCCCTGATGTCTTCGTGATTACAACGTTCACCTATGACGCTCACGACCGTTTGACACAAATTACCTATAACGATTCCACGCCGCCCGTCACCTATACCTACGACGATCCAGCCGTGACATTCAGCAAGGGTCGATTGACTAAGGTGGAGAATAGCGTCTCAAAATCTGAAGTTTTGGGCTATGATGCATTTGGGCGAGGCTTGAAATCGCGGCAGACCACGGATGCCGTCCCGTACCTTTTTGGCACGGCGATTGACAACGGTTACGAGTATACGCAGAGTGATGGATTGAAGACAATGCGCTACCCATCAGGCCGGGTTGTCAACATGGGCTATCACAACAACGGCTGGCTCAAAACGGTCAGCGGGAGCCTCAATGGGCAAGCGAAGAACTATACAGATCCCAGCGGGATCGGCTACCATCCGCACGGAGTGCAGAAAACAGTTCCGCTGGGCAATAGCGTGGTAGAAACGAGAAATTACAATAGCCGTTTGCAGGCTTTGGGTGTTAGAGCGGAGAAGACAGGCACTGGGTTATTACTTGGGATCCTGAACGATTATGGCTCAGGCGCGAGCCTGAATTTGAACAACGGGAATGTGAGGACGCAGACGATAGAACCTGGGGCGGCGACGCCGATCACACAGAGCTTCGGGTATGATGCGCTGAACCGTCTGGAGACCTTTTCGGAATCAGGTTCTGTGAGCGAGACGTATGGATATGACCAATGGGGTAATCGCTGGGTGTCGGCCACGGTCGGCTTGCAGACGCAGGCGAAGACGCCGGTTGCGTCCGGAGCTTTTGATGCGCGGAACCGGTTGTCGACCTCGTTTGCCGCATTTGATGAGGCCGGCAATCAAACCTACGATGCACCTTATACACTGAGCTATGATGCGGAGAATCGCTTGATAGCTGCAACGAGCGCGGCCAACAATAACGCGAGCTATTTCTACGATGGTGAGGGCCGCCGGGTGAAGACGGTGGTCAACGGCGTAACAACGATCTTTGTGCATGATGCCTTTGGGAATCTGGTGGCGGAGTACGGCGGGACAGCATCCGGTAGCGGCGGGACGACGTATCTGACGCAAGATCATCTGGGGTCGACGCGGTTGATGACCAATGATACTGGCGGGGATGTGAAGAGGTATGACTACCGGCCCTTTGGCGGGTCGATGGTGGTGCCGGAGTCTGGTGGGGGATGCGGGACTGCGCGGACTGGGGTGGCGGGGTACTGCCAGGAGGGGCCTCGGATGATGTTTACGGGGCAGCAGAGAGATGGGGAGACGGGGCTGGACT
>JBBSBQ010000094.1:0-4459 GCA_038251095.1 Hyphomicrobiales bacterium | reverse complement strand
CACCCACAACCATATCAACAGGAGGTCAACGCCGCCCCAGTCTGGTCGACTTACCCACAGCCGTGTAGTACGCTGCACCGCTATAACGCCTGGTCAATTTTAAACCGGCACAGATGGTCAGATTTCAACCGGCGCCAACAAGTGACTTGCTCAATGATGTAGAGAGCCGGTGAGATGTTGATATCTTCTACTAACCCCGTGCCGTTGCCTCAAAAAAACACAAGTCCAGTGTGTTTCCCGGTCCGGCCCCAGCCAAGGCCTGGGGAGGCCACGCTGAGTTACATTATCCGGGTGGCTCAGGCGAATGGGTACGTGGCTCTGAGCCAGCTGTGGCAAGCAATCCTGGAAGGCGGCCAGGGTGACCCGGTCGACTTGTTCCGAAGCAAACTCGACATTTCTCAAGAGACTTGGGAGTCCTTGATCGGGCCCCTGCCCCCTTACTGGAAAATGTCGGTCCATTTAACCGAGGGGCGCTCCACTAACGATTACAACCACAGTCTGATCCGTTGGTGCCCTGCCTGTCTTGAAGAAGCGCCATACCTTCGAGAGGCTTGGGGGCTCAAGCTGCAAAACGTCTGCGTACGGCATCAATTCCAGTTGGTGGATCATTGTCCGGCATGTGGAGCGTATCAACGCATGGAGCGAATGGATCTGATGCATTGCTCATGCGGCGCCTGGCTGTCGGCCTCAGCACACGAAAGCGCCCTCCCCGAGGTTGTTCAGCTGAATGATTGGCTGGAAACGGGGTCGGTGGGAAAAGAGGGTCATGGTCCAAAGCTCAGCGCCGTTGAATGGCATCGCTTGGTGCGATACTTGGGCCAATTCAGGCCGGACAAATGGCCCGGGCGCCCTGGGCAAGTAGCGGGTCTGCATCGTCTGGACCGGGCTTCAATTCTCATCCAAAACACGGTAGCTTTGTTGCAGGATTGGCCGAGGTATTTTCACAAGTTAATTGCGGCGATCCGAGCACGCGCACCGGAATCCCATAGTCTGTCACGAACATTCAAGCCACTTTATGGTGTGATTTATCAGGATCTACAGGCGCTAGGCTTCCAGTTCCTGCGCGATGCGTTTGAAGATTACCTGCATGCGCACTGGTGGGGCCTGGTCTGCCGACGAAATAGACGTCTGCGGCCATACACTGTCGCCAGCCATCCCAGCATGACTTTAAAGCAGGCGGCACAGAGTGCGGGTACAAGCCCTGCGATGGTCAGGCACTTGATACAAGCTGAGCTGATTCCTATTGCTGAGGGGGTATTGCCATCCGGACGGCATACCCGGTCCATTCATCAGCGTGAGATCGAGAAAATCTCGGCTATCTCGGAGGGCGCACTGTCCCTAAAGGATACGGTCGTCGTCCTGGCGCTGACCAAGCGCCGAGTTCGTGAGCTCGTGGTGGCCGGTATCCTGAAGCCATTGATTTCTCGACCGGCACAGCAATCCGCCGCGTGGCTGTTTTCCCGAGACGGGCTAGCCCAGCTTGGCGCCATACCCGGAGCCAGTCATACGGGATCAGTAACGGTCTCAATTGACCGGATACTTCGCACCTGGCGCCTTCGCGACGCCGAATTCCCTGCCCTGGTGCAGGCCATTGCTAACGGCTCGTTGATGTCAATTACGGAAGTCACGTTGCCCATAGGCAAAGTCACATTGGACATCGAACAGACGCGAGCGTGGCTGCGAAGATATCGAGGCCAAACCAATAGTGGGCTTTCCGTTGAAGAGGCCGCGCGCCATCTCCAGATCAAACAGCAAGTGGCCTATGAGCTGGTGGCTAGTGGGTTGCTGTGTTCGACGGTCACAGCAGCGGGTAAACGGATTCGTGTCGAACACTTGGATGCCTTTCAGACGAATTTTGTCTCCTTGGCGGAGTTGGCACGGTACCAAGGCCATTCGCCACGATCCGTCTTGAGAACGATGGTGGCGAAACCGGTATGTGGCCCACCCATCGACGGATCAAGACAATACTTCTTCCGCCGCCAGGACGTGAAGATGAAAATGTGTTCAAACGATTACCCAAAGGAAGGTAGGTAAACTATGGATGCTTCAATGATTGAAAAACGACGCCAAGCGATTAAGCACGCCATCGCTAACAACGCGTTGAGTGGCTTCAATCCCAGCGACTACGGTTATTCGGTTTTCGAACAATGGATCGATGGTCATTGGACAACCGACGAGGCCGTGGCCTTGGTCATACAACACTATCGAGATAACCCGCACCCTGAAAACGATAATGCGGCGAGGGTAAATAGAATGGACCTGACGGACAGTCGCCAACTTCATATGGCCGAGGCAGACATCACTACTTTGAGGATAGCGCAGCTGGAAGTGGAGCCGTTTTGAGGAGCCTGCATACGGGGAGATACAAGCCTGCTTTACGCTTGCTCAGGTACAATGCTTAGTTCACAGGGTATGGCGTCAAATTAAATTGAATTGTGAAATCCTATTCCCAATAGGAATGCCCTAGTTTCTATGAGAGTAGTGCCAGCTGAGAAAAGTGATGCCACTTTGGAATCGCTGTTTGAAGTCAATTTCGATCCAGGTGTGGGCCTGGTATTGGCGCCAGCGATTAGTGATGGCTTGGTACGTCGGGCCATCACATTGTTCCGAAGCTGAAAGTTTTCTGAGTGACTATTGGCTTATCTGGTTCGCGATGTGGTTACTTTCCACGCGGGCAGCGGAGAGGGCCACCTGAATAACGGATTATGGCAAAATAGAAAATCTGGACCGTAGCAGAGGAAGCGAAAAGCCCAGTCCGTTTTTTTCATTATCATTGGCGTAGATGCTGGGTTTTTTCAGTAACTATGTCACAAGAGGAAGCTACAGATGACACAACAAGTGAAAAAACCGTTATGTATGAAGCCTCGTGTTTTCACGTTTAGTGTCATCTGACAAGGGATGTCATAACCATCAAGCGTTAACGCCTGATGGTGTTCAATAACCCTTCACCCGTTGTGATCCGTGCGCTTTTGCAGCGTGCGCGCAGAATTGCCGTGGTGGGTTTGTCGCCCCAGCCAAACCGGCCCAGTTATGGTGTGACGCGTCATATGCAACAGTTTGGTTATCAGGTGGTGCCGGTGCGGCCCATGGTGGCTGAGGTATTGGGAGAGAAAGCCTATTCCAGCCTGTTGGAGCTGCCTTTTCCGGTCGACATCGTTAACGTATTTCGCGCGGCAGAACATATCCCACAGTTAGTAGAAGAGTGCATTCAAGTGGCATGTCCGGTAATCTGGATACAACAGGGCATTATTCACGAACAGGCCGCCCAGCGGGCTAAAGAAGCCGGCCTGATCGTGGTCATGGATCGCTGTATTTACCGGGATTATCTTGAGTTGATGATTTGAGAAAAGAGCTGAATGAAGCTTCGCTTTAGCAAAATGCATGGCGCGGGCAATGATTTTGTCGTGTTCGATGCGATTAACCAACGGGTAGAGTTGAGCGCCGAGCAGGTGCGATTCATTGCCGACCGGCATTTTGGTGTGGGTTGCGATCAATTGTTGCTGGTGGAACGCCCTTCTCGTCCCGACGCGGATTTTCGTTACCGCATTTTCAATGCGGATGGCGGCGAAGTTGAACAATGCGGCAATGGCGCGCGCTGTTTTATGCGCTTTGTGCACGATAAAAAACTGTCTCGCGAAAACGAGATCCGTGTCGAGACAGCCAACGGGATCATCCGGCCACGCCTCGAAATGGACGGGAGGGTTTCCGTCAATATGGGAGAGCCGATTTTTAACCTTGACCAAATACCTTTTACTGCGAGTGAGCGAGCACTCACTTACGGACTTGAGCTTAAAGGTGAGGCGGTTGAAATTAGCGTATTGTCGATGGGTAATCCCCATGCCGTGCAGTACGTCGATAACGTTGACACTGCGGCAGTGGCACGTCAGGGACCATTAATCGAGAGGCATCCGCGTTTTCCTAACAAAGTGAATGCCGGTTTTATGCAGATTATTGATCGTCAGCATATTCGTCTGCGTGTGTTTGAGCGCGGCGCGGGGGAAACATTGGCATGCGGTACAGGCGCATGCGCTGCCGTCGTTGCAGGCATCAGCCGAGATTTGCTGGATGCAACAGTGCAAGTTGCGACGCGCGGAGGGGAGCTTGCTATTCACTGGGCCGGCGTGGGAACACCCGTCTGGATGACCGGCCCCGCAGAGAATGTATTCGAAGGCGAAATTGAATTAGGATAAATATATGCAGACAGAAGATGTTGCCCGCTACTTGGCAGGCCACCCGGAATTTTTTGACCAACACCCCCATTTATTGACCGATGTGCGTGTGAGTCACCCGTTTGAGGGGCGTACAGTATCCATTGCCGAGCGGCAAATACTCAATTTGCGGGAAAAGCATAAGCTGCTGGAAACAAAGCTGGCGGAGCTGATTGAGTTCGGCGAAGAGAATGACGCGATAGCCGAAAAAATGCATCATTTATCGCGTGCATTAATGGCGGCACGAGAAT
>JBBSBQ010000093.1:0-4482 GCA_038251095.1 Hyphomicrobiales bacterium | reverse complement strand
GCAGGCTTAATTGAACCTGAGCGCAATCAGACATTCGCCGCTGTAGTAGTCAGGTAGCTGGCATGTTAGACGTCATTAAGCCCCCGACGGGAACCATTTTCAGGTCAGTGCGTTACATAACCGGTGCCCAATTCCGGACTCCAGAAAAGGAGTCCATATGACACTATCTTCAGCCACCATGAACCGTCTCACTGCCCTCAACAACTTTGGAACTGACCCCGGATCGCTCAGTGCAGACATTTATATTCCCGATAACTTTCCGAAGAACGGCCCGCTTGTCGTCGTCCTGCATGGCAGCTCCCAGTCTGCTGAGAGCTATGATCTGGGATCGGGCTGGTCTACTCTCGCGGATGAATGCGGGATAGCACTCCTGTTTCCGGGGCAAAGACTGACCAACAACCTGCTTGGCAGCTTTAACTGGTTCGAGACCGGCGACAACCACCGTGGGGACGGCGAACCGCTCTCTATACGTCATATGATCAAGCAAGTCGTCGCTGATCACGCTGTGGACCCGTCGCGGGTGTTCATCACGGGGATGTCCTCGGGTGGTGCCATGACATCTGTGATGCTGGCGACCTATCCGGAAGTGTTCGCGGGCGGCGCGATTATCGCAGGGCTGGCCTACCGCAGCGCGGATAACATGATGGAGGCGTTTTTTCGCATGAAGGGATATGGCGGCCCATCGGATCGCAGGCTCGACTCCCTCGTGCGCGGGGCCTCGGAATTTGAGGGCCCTTGGCCGACAATTTCAGTCTGGCATGGCGGCAGCGATGAAACCGTCGACAGCTCCAACGCCGATTCAATCGTCGGGCAGTGGCAGAAGATTCACAAGGTTGAAGGACCGCCGACACGTCAGCAGACGGTTGACAGCTTTCCCCGAAAGGTTTGGTGCGACGGGGAAGGGCAGGTTGTAATTGAGGAATACATCATCGGGAATATGGGCCATGGAACGCCGATAAGTGCCGGGGGAGATGAGGGCCTCGGAGAAGAAGGCCAGTACATGCTGGAAGTCGGCATATCTTCGACCCGTCACATAGCGGATTTCTGGGGCCTTACCAAGTAGCGGAATTCTGGTCCGACGCGTTCAGCCAGTTTGCAAGCCAGCAAGGTCAATAGTTCTGAAATGCATGGGCGGTCCTGGAGGCTTTACAACAAAGCATGCCGTTCTATAGCTTGCGGCCTCAAACAATTACGCCTCGAACGATTAGAATTATCGACCGTGTGGGTGGTTGGAGTGACCATCTCTAGCGGTTATTTGACGATTAGGGGAGTGGGATTTTATGTGCTGGAGCGGTGAAGCGTCGGCAGCGCTGGCAGTTTTAGGTATCGCGACCACGGCTTACGCAGCTTACAAGAAAGAACCGGCGCCGTTGTGGATGGCCCTTGGCTATTTCTCGTCAATGGAGCTTTTGCAGGCATTTACCTACTCGGTCATTGATCAATGCGCACTGCCGTCCAATCAAATCGCAACCCTGCTGGGTTATTTGCACATCACATTCCAACCCTTCTTTATCAACATGCTGTCGATGTACTTTATACCGACCCATGTGCGTGAGAAAATTCAATGGCCAGTGTATGCAGTCTGTTTTATTTCGGCAGTCATCATGCTTCTGCAGCTTTATCCGTTTGAATGGGCGGGGTCATGTCCTCTGGGAAGCGTCCTGTGTGCAGAGCGACTGTGCTCAGTGTCCGGAGACTGGCATATTGCTTGGGAAGTGCCGGTAAACGGTATGCTGAACTTTATCACAGTCAATTCATGGGCTTCTTTCTTGACCCTCTATCCCAGCTATCTCGTCGCTGCGTTCTTGTTGCCCCTTATTTACGGATCTTGGCGACTTACCGTATACCATTTCTTGGTCGGACCAAGATTGGCCATGCTACTGACTAGCAACCCCAATGAGGTGGCAGCAATCTGGTGCCTGCTATCAATCGGAATTCTGCTTCTTGTCGTCAAAACACCGATAAGACAGTTCATGTTTGTGAAGTCTTGGTGGCTGTGGCCAAAACAATCCGTCTGAAAGCGTTGTTGAGTTTTTTGGCGTCGCTCTCAGGCTACAACGCTTATGGAAGATAAGTGGCCGTGCAGGATCTGGAAAAAGCTGTTGGGAAACTAGTGCCGAAGAGCGGCTAGTGTTCTGCACCTGTCATAGGATTCCCTACGTCGCCACGCTGTGGCACAATTGGCGTATGAGTGAGAACGGCAGTGCAAAAGTTTGCCACGGAAGTGGCGGGATAGTCTTGCTGCGGGCAGAGTAAAACTTTGCCACTTTGGCTCTTTCTGGTGACAGGGAGGGCGGGGGATTTTCAACGTGGAACTTTATAGAAAGGTGCGCCTTGCGCGCCGCGAAGGCATGAGCGAACGGGCCGCCGCTCTTCATTTTGGCGTTTCGCGTGCAAGCGTGAAGAAGATGATGAGCTTTTCTGTGCCGCCCGGGTATCAGCGGACGACGGCGATAAAGCGGCCGAAGCTGGATGCATTTACGGGCTTCATCGACCAATGGTTGCAGGACGATCTCAGCCGGAACCGCAAGCAACGACATACCGCCAAGCGTGTTTTTGAGCGGCTGCGGGACGAGCACGGCTTCAAGGGCAGCTACACGACGGTCAAGAACTACGTCCGGGAACACGGTCGGCGCCATCGAGAGATGTTTGTGCCGCTGGCTCATGCTGCTGGCCACGCCCAGGCGGATTTTGGCGAGACGACGGTGGTGATTGGTGGCGTTGAACAAAAGGCGTATTTCTTTGCACTGGATTTTCCGCACAGCGATGCCTGCTTTGTTCGCGCCTACCCGGCTGCCGTTTCCGAGGCTTGGGTTGATGGCCACGTTCATGCCTTTGCCTTCTTCGGGCGGGTGCCACAGTCGGTTCTTTACGACAATGACCGATGCTTGGTAGCGAAGATCCTGCCGGATGGCACACGCAAGCGAACCAAACTGTTCAGCGGATTCCTGTCGCATTACTTCATCCATGACCGTTACGGTCGCCCGGGCAAGGGCAACGATAAGGGCGCTGTTGAAGGTCTGGTCGGATATGCGCGCCGTAACTTCATGGTGCCCATCCCGCGGTTTGCGACATGGGAGGCGTTCAATTTTTGGCTGGAAGCGCAATGCCGCAAGCGTCAATCAGATGTCTTGCGCGGGCACAGCGAAAGTATCGGGCAACGATTGGTGCGTGATCTTGAGGTTATGATGGATCTGCCCGGGTCACCGTTTGACGCCTGTGATCAGGCCACCGGTCAGGTGAACTCGCAGTCCCTGGTGCGCTACAAGACCAACGATTACTCGGTGCCGGTTGCCTATGGCCATCGTGACGTCTGGCTTCGCGGTTATGTCGATCAGGTAGTCATTGGCTGTGGCGGCGACGTCATTGCCCGCCACCCAAGGTGCTGGGATCGCGAAGACATGGTCTTTGATCCCGTCCATTATCTGCCCCTGCTCGAGCAAAAGGTGGGCGCCCTAGACCAAGCCGCCCCTTTGGCCGGATGGGATCTGCCGGCAGAGTTCGCAACCCTGCGCCGCCTGATGGAAGCGCGAATGATCAAGGCGGGCCGGCGCGAGTATGTGCAGGTCTTGCGACTTTTGGAGACATTCGAGATGGCAGACCTACAGGTTGCCGTCAAAAACGCCCTGCGGATGGGGGCCATTGGCTTTGACGCCGTCAAACACCTCGTGCTGTGCCAAGTCGAGAGACGGCCGCCCAAGCTGGATCTGGATGTCTATCCGTATCTGCCCAAGGCCAACGTCGGCACGACATCGGCGGCCAGTTACATGTCCCTGATGCGGGGGCAGGCAGCATGAGTGACGCCCCCCAAATTCTTCTGAACCACCGCCTCAAATCCCTGCGGCTGCCGACTGTTCTGCGGGAATACGGCAAACTGGCCAAGCAAGCTGCGGCCGAGGGGCTGGACCATGTCCAGTTCCTGGCGCGCCTCATCGAGATGGAGATGATCGACAGAGAACGCCGGATGATCGAGCGTCGGATCAAGGCGGCGAAGTTCCCATCCGTCAAAAGCCTCGATAGCTTTGACTTCAAGTCAATCCCGGCCTTTAACAAGATGCAGGTGCTTGAACTGGCACGCTGCGAGTGGATCGAGCGACGCGAGAATGTCATCGCCCTTGGCCCATCGGGCACCGGCAAAACCCACATTGCCCTCGGTCTTGGCCTGTCCGCCTGCCAAAAAGGCCTGTCTGTCAGCTTTGTCACCGCCGCTGCCCTCGTCCATGAACTGATGGAAGCGCGGGATGAGCGACGATTGCTGCGGCTTCAAAAGCAAATGGTCAGCCACAAACTGCTGATCATCGACGAATTAGGTTTTGTGCCGCTCAGTAAAACGGGCGCCGAGGTGCTGTTCGAGCTGATCTCCCAACGCTATGAACGCGGCGCAACTTTGATCACCAGCAATCTGCCATTTGACGAATGGACCGAAACCTTCGGGTCAGAACGCCTCACCGGTGCCTTGCTGGATCGATTGACCCACCACGT
>JBBSBQ010000092.1:0-4504 GCA_038251095.1 Hyphomicrobiales bacterium | reverse complement strand
GATCACGCCGCTGATCGCATCGCTCAATCGTGGAGTCGCGAAGAGAATCTCGCGATAGGCCTGGCGACTCTCCTCGGTGGCCGGGATACTCAGCGCCGCGAATCGCTTTCCGATGGTCGGAAAGCTCTCATCCGCGGCCAGGATGCCTTTGCCACAAACCAAGAGCGCGCGTGCTGTCGATTCCAATGCGGTCGGTAAGTTCATGGTTCGCGTCCCTTCTTCTCTCGGCTGCCCGGGTTCATTATGCTCTTCCTGAGTGTTCAGATCGTGATCCGCGCAATCCCAAATTGTAAAACCCCGCGATCAGCACCCCTGCAAACCAGCCAAGGACAAATGTGGTGATCAAGCCCAGCACGACTTCGCTGGCTGGCACGCTGGTTTGTAGAATTGGCTCGACGTTGAGGCCGTGCAGAAGGCTGTTAAAGAACACCACGGCCTTCTCGCGCGGCACGGTGGCCATGGTGAGCATACAGCCGACATAGAAGACGACCCCGGTTGCGCCGACTCCCCAACCCAAACGTATTGGGTTCAGCCGCGCCAATGACAGTGCGCCCGCGGAAACCTCGGGCGGCTCGACGTTTTCAGAATCAGGATCGCTTCTTTGGTTAATGCCGTTCATGTTTGTCTCCTTTCCCGCCATGGTTGTGCATGCCGAGGTGCATCAGGTGACAGATGAGCATTGCGCCGAATGCCACTGCCAGCACCCAACCGATCCCCATGCCTATGGCGGGAAGCAGAAAGATCAGCAGCAGCGGCAGGCCGCAGCCGATTATCATCATGAGGTTGTGTTTCATCATGTATCCTGTCCGTCTGACTTCTTGGGTACGGTGAGTGGTGGACTCCGGCGTGCGTGCCTTGGCAGGCGACCCATCCTGGCGGATTCATCCGCAGCAGCCTCCAGCTTTCTTTCCTGGCTTGGCGCTGCAGCAGCCTCCGGGCTCATTCCCCGGTTGGGCACCGGCAGGCGCGGAGAGAAACGTTTGCCGACAGCGATCGCCGCAGAAGTAGAACGTCTTCCCATCGCGTTCGGCGTGGAGAGCCGTGGCTTCGTCCACGGTCATTCCGCAGATGGGATCTTTGGTCACGGAGTTCGATTCTTTCATGATCATGTTCCTCTCTTCGTTGTTGTGGTCACTGTTGTGACTCTGGTTTTGGGGCTATCCAATAAGTCCAAACACTAAAAAGAGCATCGCCGCAACCGCCAACGCCGTAAAATTATAGGGGTTGGCATATTTCAAGTATTTCACCTGGTCAGCATCAACTGCATTCGACGCCATATTCGTCATTCCAGCTACCGGCGAAGTAACATCTCCGAATGTTCCGCCAGTGATTACTGCGGCCACGCACATTGGAATTCCTGAACCTCCCGATACCGCCAGGGAAATTGCGAAAGGCATAATTAAGGCAGAGGCAGCCCAGCCTGAGCCTAAAAAGTACGTGACCGCAGAAGCTGTGATGAAAAGCGATACCGGAATGCTCCACCCGGGCAGGGAATTCCCAATCTGCTGCTGAATGAAATCACTTAGCTTCAATTCCTGTGAAACAGCACCCAAAGACCATGCCATTACAAGAATGGCCAAAATTTCCATCAGTTCATTTCCACCAGAGATCAGGTCAGCGGTCATTGCTTTCACAGGATACTCTTGCAGCCAATATATGAGGCCTGTAATGATCATAGAAACGAACAAGGCCAGTAACATTGCTTTGTTGGGGTCGGTGGCGGCAATGACAGATGCAATCCCTCCGCCTCCGCCGTCCTTTGATCTTCCGAAATACCAGAAGAAGAAAAAGCTGAAACAGATCACCGCCAGCATCGGAATGGCCAGATTGATTATCCGCGGTTCTATTTTTGGCTTGTCATCTTCCATGTCCATTCCCTTCGAGGCCACCGTGTCTGCGGCGTGCTTCTGTGGCGTGTTCCATTGAAAGAAGATGGAGATGAACGTAATGACCAGAACCACAATGCTGAAAAACTGAAAAGGAATGGAATGAAGCAAAATGCTGTAGGCGGATGGTTCTTTAACGCTTCCCGCAGCTTTCAAACCTTGACTGATATTGGCTATGTTGAATCCTACGAAAGTCGTGGCAATTGGAATCAGCTCCACAATCGGACTGGCTGTATTGTTGAGCATGAACGCGAAGCGTTCTTTCGCAATCTTATGTTTTTCGGCAAGCGGACGTATGATGGAGCCGGCACCGATAATCCTGAAGGCGCAGTCAATGAAAGTAACCGGGATCAATGCCCACAAAGTGTAAAATACTCCTCTTTCACTTTTGACGAGATTGCCGACCCACGCAGAAAACGCAGCGATGCCGCCGGCTTTTCTTACCAGCGCAATCAGACCGCTGAACAGATACAGAAACAGCAGCACCTGCAAATTACCTTTGTCTGATATTATGTTTACCGCATTGGCGATGGCGGTTTCCAACCCTCCGATGACCGAATGGTTCAGCAGGTAGCTGCCAACCAGCAAACCCAAGAGCAGCGAAGGCAAAACCTTCTTTGACCAAATCGCGACCGCAATGGTGATGGTGGCAGGTAGAATCGAAAGCCAGGTGTGACTCATTGTCGATCCTCAGGCGAACCATGTTGTTTCCGTTCTTCTGCGCTGGGTGATCTCTTCAGTCTCAGTAGTCGCGCGTTGATGGCCACGATTACCGTGCTTGCGGACATCAATACCGCACCTAGGGCGGGAGTGAGCAGCACGCCCCATGCATAGAGCGCTCCGGCCGCCAGCGGAATGGCGACGACGTTGTAACCCGTGGCCCAGATAAGGTTCTGAATCATCTTCCGATACGTGGCCTGCGATAGCTGCACGATGGCCACGACGTCCAGTGGATTGCTTCGCACCAGGATCACGTCGGCGGTTTCCACCGCCACATCGGAACCGGCACCGATGGCGATGCCCACATCAGCCTGCGCCAGCGCTGGGGCATCGTTCACACCGTCCCCCGTCATGGCCACACGCTTGCCGCGCGATTGCACTTCTTTCACTTTGGCAGCCTTGTCCTGGGGCAGGACTTCGGCGAAGTACTCATCGAGTCCGATCTGGTCCGAAACCCATTTGGCCGTCGCTTCGTTATCACCGGTGAGCATCATGCAACGGATGTCGAGCGCCTTGAGGGCGTCGATGGCCTGCTTGGCCTCGGGTCGGATGATGTCGGCAAGCGCAATCGCTCCTTTCAACTTCCCATCCACGAGGACAAACACGACCGTCTTGCCCTGAGCCTGCAGCGGCTCAATGCGCGGGTCGGCGTGATCGATGTTCTGGTCGCGAAGGTAGCCAGGGCTGACGACCTTAATGTCCTTGCCCTCGACCCGGCCTTCTGCGCCCTTGCCGGTGATGCTGTTGAAGCCCTCGACCGGGAGCTTCTTCGCCGATGCGGCGGCAATCGCCTTGGCGATGGGGTGGGCGGAATGCGCATCCACGGAAGCCGCGTAGCTGCGCAGCGTTTCCTCGTCAACGTCATCGCTGAGCACCAGAGTTTCCGTAACGCCGAAACGGCCTTCGGTCAGGGTGCCGGTCTTGTCGAAAATGACCGCCTGCAGTTTTCGGGCGCCTTCGAACGCAACGCGATTGCGAATGAGCAAGCCATTGCTCGCGGCCAGTGCCGTGCAGACCGCCACCACCAGTGGCACGGCAAGCCCCAGGGCATGCGGGCAGGCGATGACCATGACCGTGACCGTGCGTTCGATGGCAAACGCGAAGTCCTGGCCCATGAAAACCTGCCATATCAAGTAGGTGATGAAGCCGCCTCCCCGGGCGATGATGGTGAGCCACAGCGCGGCGGTGTTAGCCAGATCTTGGGTCTTCGATTTGCTTTCCTGGGCCTGTTTGACGAGGCCAATGACCTGTGACAGAAAGGAATCCTTGCCAGTGCCCTTCACCTCGATGGTCAACGAGCCTTCCCCGTTGATGGCCCCGCCAATGACTTTTGCGCCCGCCTCTTTGGTGACAGGGGTGGATTCCCCGGTGAGCATTGCCTCATCGACCGTGCTCTCACCGTCGATGATGATGCCATCTGCGGGGATTTTCTCACCGGGCTTGATCAGGACCTTATCATCCACCGCCAGTTCGCTCAGCGGCACGTCCTTGACACTTCCGTCGGGCATGACCTTGTGCGCATCGGAGGGCATGAGCTTAGCCAGTTCCTCCAGCGCCTTTGAGGCACCCATGACCGACTTCATCTCGATCCAATGCCCGAGCAACATGATGTCCACAAGGGTCGCCAGTTCCCAGAAAAACATTTTGCCGGTCAGGCCGAACACCACGGCGCTGCTGTAGAGATAGGCAGTCGCAATTGCGACGGCGACCAGCGTCATCATCCCGGGCCGGCGGGACTTGAGCTCCTCGAACAACCCTTTGAGAAACGGCCAGCCGCCGTACCAAAAGACCGCGGAAGAAAGGCCGAACAGGACATAGATATCGCCGGGAAAACGGATGGCCTCGCGCAGCCCCACCAGCGTTTGGAGCATCGGCGAGAGGATGAGAATCGGCAGAGT
>JBBSBQ010000091.1:0-4666 GCA_038251095.1 Hyphomicrobiales bacterium | reverse complement strand
TGCGGTTGTTGAGCCAGGCCAAAATGACATCAGGGCTGCTCTCCCGGCGAAATTTGACCTTGAAGGGTGGCCGGTTGCTGCGGAGCATAGCGGCTACCTTCAGGCAATCGATTACGATGGTCTGTCAAGCGCGGCCATCGAGAGCGACCTTATACTCCGCCTCCACTTCCGGCCGGGGGATTTCATCGCTGCGGGGGAGCAGCTCCTCACACTCTGGCCACGGGAACACTGGGACGAAAAGCTGACCGCACGGGTGAATGACTCCTTCATCCAGGGGCGGAAGCGAACCGATGAACAGGACATGGAGTACTCGGTGAACCAACTGGTGGAGGTCGCCCTGCGCGCCCTGTCACCCGGCATCAACGATCCCTTTACCGCCATGACCTGTATCGACTGGCTCAGCGCGGCCCTCGGGCACATCACCCAGCGGAAGTTTCCTTCTGAGCTTCGCTACGACGAAAAGGGGAATCTCCGCCTCGTGTTAGTCCAGCTTTCCTACGCCGAAATAGTGGAAGCGGCTTTCGGACAGATACGGCACGCCGCCGCCAGCCACGTGCGGGTGATCCTCTGTCTTCTCGGCGCGATAGCCGCCATTGCCCCCCATATCCGAGTGGAGGAGCGTCGCAAGGTGCTCGAGCATCATGCGGACCTGGTGGCGCAGAGCGGGCAACAAATGGCCCTGTTAAAGGAGGACCGACAGGCAATTGAAGAACGCTACCATCTGACTCTGCAGGCTCTCCGCAGGTGAGATGGCAGGGTGGACGGCATGAATGGATAAAGGTGTTGCAGAAACATTGTCAGGAGAAATGAGCATGGGGTTGAGCGCCAAAGAGGGAGTTTTGATTCTGCTCTATACACCGGCGAACTACAATTTGCAGGCCCCCTAATCCGGTAGGGCCATCGCTTCCTTTGGCAAGAGTGCAGAGGGGTGATGGTGAAATTACCGGCAGGATCACATTCCTGAGTTTTTTGCGGAAGTGGTTATGAAAACAATGATTTTTTGGGATTAATCCTCGTCGTCGCTCTGGGAGCGGCAGGTTGTTTTGCGTTGCCAATTCTGATTGCAAACGGATCCTGGCAGACAACTGGAAACAGAAGCCCACGAGCGTCCGGTTCATGTGCTGGCTCAGTCATGGTTTGGTTAGATTGATGATGGGAATAAGTGGATATGCCAATGAAAACAAGTTGGCCAGGACCGAGTGATCGAAAACGTAGAATGAATGACAGGTCGTAACGAGGCAGCATTATTGAAAGCCGAACGTTCTTATGAACCGAAGTAGGTGTTATGCTCGATTATTTGATCAAATCTGTAGGCTCCCTCGGTCATTGGGGTTACCTCGTTATTTTTCTTGTCGTGGTGCTGGAATGCCAAGCGTTGTTGGGCCTGGTCATGCCGGGAGAGAGCCTGGTGCTGGTAGGAGGCTTCCTCGCGGAACAGGGGGTATTCGATCCGGTTCTCCTTATCATTGTGATATCCATCGCTGCTATTCTCGGAGACAGCATCGGCTACGAACTGGGTCGGCATCTGGGCCGGGGATGGCTGCTGAAACAGGGGGGACGCTTTAGGCTGCGTCAGGAGCACCTGGACCGTGTGGATGGTTTTTTCATGCGACATGGTGGCAAGGCCGTTTTCGGCAGTCATTTCCTGCATCTGCTGCGGGCACTGATGCCCTTCGTAGCCGGCGCCCGTCGCATGCGCTACTGGAAGTTCCTCCTCTTTAATGCAATAGGCTGCATTGTCTGGGCGAGCGTATTTGTTCTGCTTGGCTATGGAGCAGGAGAGAGTTGGCGTGTGGCTGCAAAATGGGTCGGTACCGCCAGCGAAATCTTAGGTGGCGCACTCCTGCTTGTAGTAGCATTGGGGCTGCTTTGGCGCTGGGTGGGGCGGCACGAGGACGATGTCATACAGCATTGGCATAGGGTTACGAAACATCCGCGCGTGGTTGCCCTGCGCCGAAGGTTTGCTCCCCAATTGGATTTCCTTCTCGAACGTCTGTCACCGAGCGGTTTTCTGGGACTTCATCTGACGATTGGAGTTTTGTTCATCATAGGTGCGACCTGGTTGTTCGGTGGCATTGCCCAGGACGTGATCGCCGGTGACCCATTGACACTAATTGACAAGAACGTCGCTGAGTGGTTCCACCAGCGCCAGACTCCTGGGCTGACATCAGCGATGCAACTCATATCCGGTCTTGCCTCGCCAACCTGGGTGACGGGAGTCGCGATAATAACCGCGCTAGTCCTGTTGTGGAAGCGTTGCTGGTATCGGTTAATGGCTTTGGTACTTGTCCTGCCCTGCGGGATGGTTTTGGATTTTCTCCTTAAAATTATTTTCCATCGTCAACGCCCAAGGTTTGAGGATTCGTTTCTGACCTTCCACGGTTACAGTTTCCCGAGCGGTCACACCATGGCGGCCACGTTGCTGTATGGCCTGCTGGCTGTTTTTTCAGTCATTGCGCTCGAAGCTTGGCGTTGGCGAGTCGGGGCGATTCACGGCGCGTTCGTCATGGTTCTGTTGGTAGGCTTTAGCCGAGTGTACCTTGGTGCTCATTACCTAAGTGATGTATTGGGAGCCGCTGCCGCAGGTTTGGCTTGGTTGGCGTTGTCTCTTACCGCAGTGGATACTCTGCGTCGAAATCGTGGCCGCTTAGGATAAGCAGTGAATAACAAATGAAATAACACTGGAGACATGTATGCTATGCAAAGCCAACTAATTAAAGGGTTACACACTGGACAGTCTTAACGGAAAAATCGGTGAGGCCAAAGAATTTTACTTTGATGACCGTCACTGGACGATTCGTTATCTGGTTGTTGATACACGGACCGGAGAAAGGAGATGCCAGACTGACGGAATCAAACCGTGAATCAGTCCATTTTGGCCAGGCGACTAAAATACCCCCTGATGCTGCTGATTGGCTGCGTCTCTGGCGCTATAGTTGATTGATGGTTAGTTTCCGCATTTGGAAAGGATGAATCATATGGAAAATACACCCGACAAAGCTTCGAAATACCGGGCGAACAGTCTTTCGCTCATCGGCGCTGTTGCCCTGGGGACCGGCGTCATGATCGGCGCCGGGATCTTTGCTCTGACCGGGCAGATGGCGGAGATGACCGGCAGCCTCTTTCCCCTGGCTTTCCTCTCCGCCGCGCTGATTGTCTCGTTCAGCGCTTACTCCTACGTCAAATTGTCGAATGCCTACCCCTCCGCCGGCGGCATAGGCATGTATCTGGAAAAAGCGTATGGCCGCACCCTGCCAACAGCCTTTCATGCCCTGTTGATGTATTTTTCCATGGTGATCGCCGAAAGCTTCCTTGCGCGGACCTTTGGTTCCTACACCTTGCAGTTATTTGAAATCGATGACAGCAGTCTGCTGGTTCCCGTTCTTGGGGTCGGACTGTTGCTGGCGGCTTTTCTGATCAACTTGTCGGTTAATCGTGTGATCGAGGGGGTCGCGTCGGTCCTCGGCTTTATCAAGATTGGCGGCATCATTCTCTTTGGCGTCGTCGGTGTGCTGGTGGCGGACTCGGTAGAAGTGAATTTCTCAGCGGCCGCTCCCGATGCGTCGTTGACCGGCTTTCTCGGGGCAACGGCGCTCGGAATTCTCGCCTTCAAAGGCTTTACCACCATTACCAATAGTGGTTCGGAGTTGAAAGACCCGCACCGTAATCTCGGAAGAGCCATCATGATCTCCATTGCGCTCTGTGTGGTGATCTATGCGCTGGTCGGCTTTGCGGTCGCCAGCAATCTGTCGCTGCAAGAGATCATCTCAACGCGCGACTACTCGCTGGCCGCTGCTGCCAGGCCGGCACTGGGGAAATATGCGGTCTGGTTTACGGTGATTCTGGCGATGCTGGCCACCGCCGGCGGCATCATCGCCAGCCTTTTTGCGGTGTCAAGAATGCTCGCCATGCTGACCGAGATGAAACTGGTACCCCATAGTCACTTTCACATGCCCGGCAGCATCCAGAAGCATACGCTGGTCTATACGGTGGTTCTCGGTTTGCTGCTGACGGCGTTCTTTGACCTGAGCCGGATTGCGGCATTAGGCATCATCTTTTATCTGATCATGGATATCGCCATTCACTGGGGTGTGCTGCGCCACTTAAGAAAAGAGTTGGGGGCAAATCCGGTGATTCCGGTCACGGCCATCGTCCTCGATCTGATCATCCTCGGCGGCTTTTTCTGGGTAAAGTTCACCGCTGATCCATTCGTATTAATCGTCGCCGCATCTGTCATGGCGGTCATCCTGATCGGTGAATATTTCTTCCTCAAGCAGCGACCGGCCGATGATTAGCCGGAGATTGAGTTACTGCATAGCGCGCTCTGATTGTAGAGGTTAAATTCATGTCAATTTCTTCTCGAAACGTAATCTACGCCGCGCTGGTTGGTAATTGCCTGATAGCGATAACCAAATCTGTTGCGGCCCTTATGACCGGAAGTTCGGCCATGTTGTCGGAAGCAATTCATTCAGTTGCAGATACGAGTAACGAGATTCTCCTTTTGTATGGATTGCGACGGTCAAAAATACCGCCGGACAATGAATTCCCCTTTGGCCATGGCAAGGAGATTTACTTCTGGAGCTTTGTCGTTGCCATCATACTCTTTGCCGGCGGAGCGGGACTATCATTGTATAAGGGGATCGATCATCTCGTCTCGCCGGTGCCG
>JBBSBQ010000090.1:0-4739 GCA_038251095.1 Hyphomicrobiales bacterium | reverse complement strand
GCGCTCAACTACCTCGAAGACGGCATGAACCTGGAAGTGATTTTTTACAACGGCAAAGCCATTTCGGTCGACATGCCCACCACCGTGGTGCGCGAAGTGACTTACACCGAGCCTGCCGTACGCGGCGACACCTCGGGTAAAGTATTGAAGCCTGCCAAGATCACCACCGGGTTTGAATTGCCGGTGGCCGCGTTTGTAGAGATTGGCGACAAGATCGAGATTGATACACGGACTGGGGAATTCAAGCGGCGGATTGCTGCTTGAGATTGGCGGTTTTTGAACAATAAAAAAGGCAGCTTCGGCTGCCTTTTTTATTGTTGAAAATTTAATCGAGGTGTAAATAGCCCGGCTTGGCGGCGTAGATGTCTCGTTGACGCTGAACTGAAAGAAGTGGTGACCCGAACCGCTTTTTAAAAGAAGATGCATACGGGATACGTGTGCTGTAGATCGGCATGCTCAACGATGCTATATCTGCAAAGTGCCGGTCGGCAATACATTAATCCCGAATTCTTCTTTTAATCCAACCCGTCCTTGCTGCGTAACCTGAATTGCACGGGATGATTTTGAACATAGCAGCCAGCCTGACGAGCAAAGTACAGTCATAAAACTTACCCCTAGGGGCCCAGCCAAGTGGTGACGGCGCTCTGTCCAATCCAGACACTGCCGAGCAAGTCCGTGCCGGGTCGGTTTGAGCGCCGATACGTCCAGTCCCATGTTGCCGAACCATTCTCTACCAATCGGTGTGATCTCGAACTGTTTTACTGCCGTAGGAACAATAAACTCTCGTTCTTGTAGCCCCTGTGTTACCGCCACGCCGAGTTGTCCGGCAAGATGATCGTAGCAACGGCGAGCAAATTGGAGGGATTGTGCTTCACGGCTCAGCGGCTGGTGCCTAACCGGTGCTATCGGCTTGATCGCCGCGATATGTTCAAGCGCCAGCGCAACATGGGGACCAGCCAAACGGTAGTAGCGATGCCGCCCTTCCTTCTCGACCGTTACCAAACCACCGTCAAGGAGCTTGGTGAGATGAAAACTCGCTGTTTGCGCGGTAATGCCTGCCGCGTAGGCTAGTTCGCCAGCGGGCAATGCCCGCCCGTCGACCAATGCAATCAGCATTACGGCTCTTGTCGGATCTGCAATCAGAAAGGCGATGGAGGACACATAGTTAGGTAGGTGACACATGTTTTCGATCTCCCGTGAGAGTGAGAATTATAGTCACAGAGAAGTTTGCATGTTTCGATTCATGTCGAAACATCGGGTACATAAATCAACTGACAATGGACCCTCGACAAAACGCAGGAACCACTATGTCAGATCGTGTCCCACTTCAATCCTGCGTTCCAGCAGAAGGCAACAATCCTGCCTATAGAATTACCGATCGTCGCTGGCTGACCCTCGTCACGCTTTGTATGGCTGTGCTCATAGCCCAGGTTGACACGTCTGTCGTTAACTTGGCTGTTCACCCGATTGGTGTGTATTTCACAGCTGACGTCGCTGCGCTCCAATGGGTCGTGGATAGCTACAATCTAGTCTACGCCGCCTTGTTGTTGACCGGCGGACTCCTGGCCGATCTCCTCGGCCGGCGAATCATCTTCATGATGGGTGCCGCAGTCTTTACGGCAGCATCGCTACTCTGTGCGTTTGCCCCTAGCGTCTCGCTGCTGATTGGTGGCCGCGCACTTGCGGGGCTGGGAGCGGCCCTGCTGTTACCCGCCTCATTGGCCATTATTCGCGTTGTATGGCCTGATCGCGTCGAACGCGGTCGAGCCCTGGGCATATGGGCGGCCTGCAACGGGTTGGCGCTGGCGATTGGTCCCACTCTCGGCGGTTTGTTGATCGGACAGTTCGGATGGCGCAGTATCTTTCTCGTCGTCGTCCCCCTAGGGCTTGCCGCTTTGGCCTTGGCTGTGCCAACCATTCCGGAATCGTCTGATCGGCAGGAGCGTCATTTCGATGTATCCGGCCAAATTCTAGGTGCGATTGCGCTCGGTGGTTTAGCCCTTGCCGCCATCGAGGTGAACGATGCGGCCCTCACGGCTCTTATTGCTTTTGCAGTCGCCATGCTGGCCCTCCTGCTATTTATCGCAGTCGAGACGCAAAGAGGTGCTACAGCCCTGGTCCCGCTGGCCATGTTCCGGGCGCGTGGGTTTCTCGGCGCCATTACGGCAACGGCGAGTATGACCTTCGGGATGTATGGCGTGTTGTTTCTGTTGCCGTTGGCATGGCAGAGCAGCGGTATTCTTGACCCTCTGGGGGTAGGTCTTGCCCTCATGCCGATGGCACTCGTATTCGTTTTAATTTCGCCCTTCTCGGGGACGCTCACCCGCAAAATCGGGATACATTCCATGACCAGCGGCGGTGTGGCTGTAATCGGGTTTGGGCTCCTGGTCCTTAGTGCGAGTGCTGGCGAAAAATCGATCGTGGTGGCCGAAATTGGACTGGTATTGACGGGCCTCGGGATGGGACTTGCTACCGGACCGCTTCTTGCTGTCGCTGTCGGCGCAATTCCAGCTGCCCGTTCAGGAACTGCTGCTGCACTCATTAATGTAGCCCGGATGGCCGGTGCAACAATCGGCGTTGCAGTTCTGGGCGCGGTATTTTCCGCTGCTCATGACAGTGTGACAGGGCTACGTCTCTCGATGCTGTTGGGAGGCATGGTTCAGCTCACGGGTGCCGCTGTGGCATGGATTGCTACTTCTACTCGCAGGGGTTCTCATTAAAATGACGCTACTAGGGAGATCTTTTTGATAACTATTTTTGCGATTTATCTTCATCAACGACATATTATCCGTCACGAAGTGTAGAGGGCTTGTCTTGTATTAAGTGTGCCATCGATCCAATATCCGCGCTTTTCAAATAACGTCAGGCCGGGATTGCCCGGCGACAAGTTCTTTCTTTGCTCGTGCAAAGAAATGAACCAAAGAAAACACGCCCCACCTTGCAGGCCTTCGGCTTCCCCTTGGCGTCAGGCTAACAACCGGTCGGGACGGGAACTCGCCTGCGGCTCAGACAGCCGCCCCGACTGATCGGTTGTTAGCCTGATGCCAAGGGCTGCTGCAGAGGGGGAATTGGGCTTGCGTGGTGAATGCCATATTGAAGTCAGTCTGAGGCGGCTTTGCTTAAACCGGCTTATCAATCACGCCGCTTGTTCCATGGGTGCCACGTCTTTCTCGATGCGCGCGCCGCTCTCTGCCAGTGCCATTTTCATGTCGTAGTCCGATTGCAAACCCAGCCAGAATTCTGCGCTGGTGCCGAAATAGCGCGCCAGGCGAAGGGCGGTGTCGGCGGTGACGGTGCGGCGCCCGCGTGCGATAGCGTTGATGCGTGGGGCAGGTACACGCAAGGCCATGGCGAGCGCGTTGGCAGACATGCCCAGCGGGTTCATGAATTCCTCGCGCAGGATTTCACCGGGGTGAATTGGGCGCATTCCATTGCTCACAGTCATATTGGTCTCCGTTCAATGATAATCGACAATTTCGACCTCAAATGCACTGCCAACTTCGTAATGGGAACAGATGCGCCAATTATCGTCAATGCAAGCTTAACCAGCAAACAACGCCAATTTCTCCGCCTGATCAACACGCTCCCAGGTGAACTCCGGCTCTGCCCGGCCAAAATGCCCATAAGCGGCGGTTTGCCGGTAGATGGGTCGGCGCAATTCGAGGCTGTCGATGATGCCGCGCGGGGTCAGCTTAAAGGTGCTGCGCACCATGCTTTCGAGCTTTTCATCGGGCACGGTGCCGGTGCCGTAGGTTTCGATCAGCAGGGAGACGGGTTCGGCTACGCCGATGGCATACGCCAGTTGCACCAAGCAGCGTTTGGCATAGCCCGCAGCGACGATATTTTTGGCAATGTAGCGGGCCATGTAAGCTGCTGAGCGATCCACTTTGGTGGGGTCTTTGCCGGAAAATGCGCCGCCGCCGTGTGGGCATGAACCGCCATAGGTATCGACGATGATTTTACGGCCGGTGAGGCCGGTGTCGCCATTGGGGCCGCCAATCTCGAACGGGCCGGCGGGATTGACCCACAATTTGAAATTGGGCGAGCGCAGTTCCATGGGCACCAGCTGGTCGATGATTTCACGGGTGATTTCGCTGGTGACCCAGGCGGGGTCGAGATCGCGTTCGATCTGGGTGGAAATGACCACGTTCTCGATGCCGACGACGCGTTGGCCTTCGTAGGCGACTGTGACCTGGCTTTTGGCATCGGGGCGCAACCAGGCCAGGGTGCCGGATTTGCGCAGCACGGCCTGCTGTTTCACCAGACGATGCGCGAGCCAGATGGGGTAGGGCATCAGGTCAGGGGTTTCGTCGCAGGCATAGCCGAACATCAAGCCCTGATCGCCTGCGCCGATGTCGCCGCCTGCCAGGGTGATGCCTTTGTTAATCTGGATCGACTGGTGATTGAAACGCACCTGCACTTCACAGTTATTGGGATCAATGCCGGTTTCTGCATCCCGATAGCCGATCTCGCGCAACACCTGACGGGCAATCTGTTCGGCGCGGCTCTCGATCTCTTTAAACAGCTCTTTGCGAACCGTCTTGAACTCGCCCGCAATCACCACCAGGTTGTCGGCCACGAAGGTTTCGCAAGCTACTTTGGCTTCGGGTTCTTCGGCCAGAAAAGCATCCAGAATGGCGTCGGAAATCTGATCGGCGATTTTGTCGGGATGGCCTTCGGAAACGGATTCGGAGGTAAATAGATGACGTCTGCTATTCATTCATTATTCCTTGGTGGTG
>JBBSBQ010000089.1:0-4767 GCA_038251095.1 Hyphomicrobiales bacterium | reverse complement strand
CTCCCCCTCCGCCAATTAGCGATTTAAAATATTGAAATATATAAACAATTTATGACATTTACTTTTTTGCCCATACATTTGCCCATACTTCGGTGTGCTCCGTGGCCTGCACAGGGCAATTCCCATCCTTCATAGCGTTCCGGTTGCCACTTGGCCCATCTTTGACACCATGAGCATCACAGCTATGGTGGCTGCATGAAGATCAAGACGTGGGTAGCAGCGTCTGGGCTTGCCGTATGTCTGTTGGCACAGCCTGCTGCAACGTGAGCCATGGGTGTCATCCAAGCCGACCGACTAATCGCTGCCAGTAGCTCGTGGGACGACCTGTGGAAGCGGCTGACATCCGGGGCGGGTGAGGACGCGGCTGGCACAAAGCTCAAGGGCGATGTCTTCGAGCGCCTGACGCAACTCTACCTCCTCACCATGCCAGAATACCGCACGATCCTGCGCCATGTCTGGCGGGCCAATGATGAACTCCCCAAGGATGTGCGGCAACATCTGGGGTGGCAGCAAGCTGATCGCGCTGAACGTGTGTGGAAACTAACCTGAGGTAGCCAAGCTGACATGCCTCCCAGAGATTTTTTCCAAACTCCGGATATTCAACGGCGCGATTGTAAATGACGGTGTCTAGGACAACTCGCACCCTCAATCCCCTGATGTGCCGGGCCCCGAGACATGAGTTAGAGTTTCCCGTATAAATGGTTCGACCTGTGGGCCCACTATTTCCAAGTCCGAAATTGCAAACCCCGCCACGTTGGCGTCATCTTTCAGCTTTTGTGCCAACGCCCGAATTAAAACGTCACCTGTGACCTGCAATGGCGGTACGTTTTCGGCAACCCAAACATTCAGAAATTCAACGCCGCGCACAGTCATGCCCAATTACACCTTCGGTCTTCTCCCGCCCACCTGCCGGGCTTCGCTCAAGGAACAACACCACCGTTCTCCCTTTGAGAAATTGATGCCCGTTTCAGCGTAATAAACCCGCGGAAAGCGGCCAGTATCGGCTATAGAGTTGCCGTGTCGCTGAATAGAAAAGAAAAGACGGCGCCACGTACGCGAAACGAAGAAATATGCATCATATCTTTCCGCCGTCACCCGTGTTTATCTGGCCCACTTTTTGGCTGTACTGACCAGGCCGCTGGCTCGTCGTCTTTGTCTGCTTTGGCCACAGCCGCCGTCGCCTGTATGTTGCCGGGCTTGTGGTGGGCGGGCGCATAGATCACGTAGACTTGCATCAGAGTCGCGCCGATATTGGTAATATTATGCCAAGTTCCCGCCGGAACGAGCACACACCAGCCTTGCGAAACTTCCTTGTCGAATGTCAGTTTGTCTTTCGCTGCTCCCATCTGAACCCGACCATGGCCAGCGTCGAGACGCAGGAACTGATCTGTCTCTGGATGTGATTCTAGGCCAATGCTCTTGCCTACGGGGATCGACATCAGCGTCACTTGCAGATAGCGTCCGCTCCAGGCAACGGAACGATAATCTGTGTTTTCTTTTGTCGCGCTTTCGATGTTGAAAGATTGCGGCTTTGGGCCAATATCATTTATCTTCATTTTGTCTCCATGTTGATCAACGCGGGATGATTCGCACTTTGAGCGCGCTGACAGCGTAGCTTTGGGGGCGAGGCTATTGCGGCGGAATGGTAGTCTCTCCTAGGTGTAACGTTCTACAACGCGGGGAACATGAAAGGGTTCCCACGTGAGTTGCTAAAATTGCTACCGGTATGGATTGTCAGTGGCGGTTAGGGTTACGCTCCCCTTGCTGCCTCTCAGGGCAGTTCCAGAACAGGGTTGAAGACGTGCCGACCCAAGTCGCCAGAGCAACAAGGACCAGACCGGGCACAACCCGAAGGGCGACTGCCCATCCGCCACTTGTCGCGGCCATGATGATCTTTGTCAGCGTGTTCGAGGTCAGGCCCGCAAGAATCGGAATGACGGCATCCTGCGGCGAGACTTTTCCCGACGCCACAAGCGTCGCCACCGATATGGCCGCCGCGTGGGTATCGACCGCTGAGGTCTGCCGCAGATGCGGGATCAGCAGTGCCAGCTGCGCGATGAGTTTTTAAACGAGACGGTCTTCTCGTCCCTCCCCGAGGCTCGCCTCATGCGTGTCAGCGCCGAAACTAGGATGAATGCTAGGATGAACCTCAACTCGCGTCGCAAAAAAGAAGTAATATCATATAGATGATTGGAAAATTCTAAGGCCTACGTCTCCGCCAATCACCTTTGATTTCATTAAATAAATTATAAAATAGCCAATGCTACCCACAA
Source organism: Hyphomicrobiales bacterium (assembly GCA_038251095.1). Classification (GTDB taxonomy): domain Bacteria; phylum Pseudomonadota; class Alphaproteobacteria; order Rhizobiales; family Aestuariivirgaceae; genus Aestuariivirga. The sequence goes on along the minus strand of JBBSBQ010000089.1, from coordinate 2,494 downwards.
TCTTACCCACAACCTAACAAGCGTCGGTCTCGTGTGCGGTCGTCTGGCCATATTTCGCCTTAATGCTTCAATAGCGTGATTTCGCAAAGTCCCTCCATGGGGCAAGACGGTGAGGCGCGTTATGGATAAGAGCAAATTCTCGGAACACTGGGCACAAGCGCAGTTTTGTTATTTTAGAGCCGAAGCAACCAAAAACACCACGATCAAACATTTGTGGATACAACTGGCGCAAGACTGGATCGCGTTGTCAGACGATTTGCGCCCTCAATCAGATCAACAGATCTATTCACGCAGGAAACAGCTTTTGAAACCATTCTTGGCAGCTTGAATTCTTCGGTGATTACAAAAAAACCGGCATCTCTGCGAGGCCCTTCTGTTTGCCCGCACTTTGTCCGCTAGCTTCTCACTCCGTTTCTCATTGGCGAAGGGTTGTCGATTACCGTTCGCATTCGGTATGGCTCACCCGCAAATTCAATTCCGACGATACCTCCAATCTGCCACTTCACAACGGCAGGATAAAATAGGTATTCTGACGAAACCAGCAGATCGAACAACCATGAAACACATGATCTGCGAAGTTGCCGATGTACCGCCAGAAGGCGAGGCTCGGGTCATTCCCTTCTTCGGCCGTGAAATCCAAGTCTGGCGCAGTGGAGACCATGTCCGCGCGGCAGCCAACGTATGTCTGCACTTGGGCGGGCCCTTGAAATGCAAGGATGGCGCCTTTGTCTGCCCGTGGCATGGCGCCCGGTTTGATATGGCTGATGGGCGTCGGATTGATGGCCCGGTAGCGGCAAATGCACGCCTTATGATCCTGCCCACCAAGGTTGAAAACGGCACGCTCGTTTATGTTTGGGGAGAGCCGTCATGAGCCTGCATCTGATCAGTCACCTGCTCTGCCCCTATGTTCAACGGGCCGCTATCTCGCTGACTGAAAAGGGCGTGGTATTCGAGCGGACCAACATTGACCTCGCCAAAAAGCCCGACTGGTTCCTGGCTCTATCCCCCCTTGGCAAAACCCCGGTCCTTCTGGTTGATGATGTTCCGATCTTCGAATCCGCCGTGATCCTGGAATATCTTGAAGATACCCAACCGCTTCCGCTGCATCCGCAAGACCCGCTAGAACGCGCCCGCCACCGGGCCTGGATCGAGTTTGGCTCAGCCATCCTCAATGACATTGCCGGTCTTTATTCCGTTGCGGACGACCAGGCATTGGATGCCAAGGCCGCCGCATTGCGCGAGAAATTCACCCGACTGAATGGCGAACTGGGCGATGGTCCCTATTTCGCGGGAGAGCGGTTGACCTTGGTCGACGTCGTCTTCGGCCCGGTGTTCCGCTACTTCGACACCTTCGACCGCATCGCCGATTTCGGCATCTTCTCTGGCCTATCGCACGTTCAGGCGTGGCGCGGCGCACTTGCCCGAAGGGCTTCTATCGCCTCTGCGGTCTCGACTGATTACCCTGAACTGCTGGAGCGTTTCATCCAGCGCAGAGGCTCCAGACTGTCCGTCCTAATGGCAAAGCGGATGTCTGAGCCGACGATGTCGCTGTGAGGCGATTTTTACGGCGGATGGACAACGCCCAATCTGTACGGACAGATCAAGGGCGTGCCTAGAACGCGGCAATGGTAAGCCGGCGCTCCGCATACTCCTCTAGCGACCATTGCGGGCACTTGTAATTACATGAAACCGAAAATCGCTGACCGGCCCACTATCCGCGCCTTCCCAACGAAGACCCCGCCGCTATCAATCTGGAACATATTCTTCCACTCAATCCAGGAGCAAACTGGCCAAACTTTTCCCCGGGACCAAGTGGAGGCTCTCGCCAAGCGGCTAGGCAATATGGTTCTCATAAAAAAGACCGACAATAAAAAGTTGGGGAATGGTAACTTCACGAAGAAGAAGCCTATCTTGACTGGCGCCCAGTACGTCACGACTAAGATGGTCGGCACATTCAACGATTGGTCACCCCAGAACCTTGAGAAATGTCAGAAGAAACTCGCTGAGTACGCTCTGAAGGCCTGGCCGCTGAAGTAAACCAGCCCGGCTATTTGCCACAAAAGTTCAGTCCCCATCGACAAGGGTGGGGCGCAGTTTAACCAAGGCCCCCAGCATTTCTCCCCGCCCCATTGGAGCAGGAGGCGAATTTTAGACCATTGTTTACGCGATTTGCTTAGACGTCCCTTGCAAACCGCCAGGGCCCCTTGACACAAGACCACTACAATCAGACCAAAGTTCCCACTAAAGAAAACATCGTGGCGGATACAATCTCCGCCATAATCGTCCGCAATATTTTTGATTAAATTGCATAATGTGACAAAGCAACTGCGGCCGTCCTAGTTTAAATCCTAGTTAGTCACCTTCCAGAGCAGTATGTTGATCATCACCAAAGAAACGACACATCGCGCTCGTATATGCGAGTATTTCAAGATATTGATTTGATCTCCTCTAGCATTTGATCAGTGGTACGAGTTCGACAATAGTGCCCGCGCAT
>JBBSBQ010000088.1:0-4860 GCA_038251095.1 Hyphomicrobiales bacterium | reverse complement strand
TGGCCCTAAACATACATCGTTAAAAGCGTCTTTCGCATAAGCAGGCCCACCCCAAAGCGTGTGCTACTTTCACCTAATGCCTTGAAACCGCAAGCCTCGTAGAATCCTATTGCATGCGGGTTGCCAACCACGTGCAGAGCATGAGAACCATTTGTAATTGCATATGCTGCACAGCGATCAACCAAAGCGCGTCCAACGCCACGTCGCCAACAACCTGGTTCCGTAAACAGTCCGTCAAGTTCTGTCTCGCCATCTGCTCTTGGCAGAACTACGGCGAAGCCAACCATCCCATCCTCTGTCTCGGCGACGAAGACCTGCCCTGCAACAATTTGTTCTTCTGGCAATACGATAGCATCCGGGTTCGCGAGCAAGGCGTCCCGATCACCAGAATTTTCTAACGAGGATCGAAACTGCAAGGCTTCAAGTTCTTCTCGCTCGTTAGCGACCGCCAGTCGAATGGAAACACGTTTCATCATTGCGCGAACTTATCATTTACGTGCTAGGATTGACAGCTCCTGGCCCATATTCGGCTTCGACTGCTGCTGTTAGTCATGACCATTTTTTTATCCGATCCGGCTAAATGAATTTTTGACAACTGCTGCAAATCTAGGAGCGTATCAGTCGCCGATCCATTTTTTCGATGGTAGATATTCTTGTGGTGGCGCCCTGTTTGCTTTCAACATTTTTTGTCGGTCTTGGTGTCTTCGCGACCGCGGAGAGTATAAACCACTTGGGAAATGTCCGGCACAACTGGCGGTCCCCGATGAGTTGAATGGTTTCTGATTTCAAAGCCTTCGGCAGCGGCAAATCTCCCATCCAAACACCTATTAGATCTCGTGACGACGCAGTAATATAGCAGTCAACATCTTTGCCGGGATCGTCGTAGCACAAGTCAACCTCGCTGCCTTCGCACACGAGCCACCAACGCCCAAAGCGGTCGAGATCCGTAAAATTGAAGCACAACACGACATCGCCGTCAGGGAGGCCTGTCGTATCGATGCGACGTTGGATGTCGAACATGAGGAACGAGACGTCTAGGTCGTCCGCTCCCATTTCGTCGCGCGCCCAACGCATGCCCCAAACTGCGAGCGCATCTATCACGGCAGAGAGTTCGCGTCCCGCCGGCGTCAAACGATAATTGTGGCCGCGCTGACCGTTCATACGGCGCTTGATGATGACGCCCCGCTCCTCAAGCTCCTTCAGGCGTGTATTGAGGACGGTAGGCGAGATACGAGGAAGCCCCTTTCGCAGAACGTTGAACCGGCTGCTTCCTAGAAGCAGTTCCCGCACGATCAGGATCGACCAGGGATCGCCGATGATCTCGGCTGACTTTGCGATAGGACAAAACTGGCCGTATTTTTTCATCTGGCACACTCGTACATCTTTTCCTTTGTACACCGCCCCCGGAAGCGAGCAACTACGCAAAGCGTAGTTAACTGGAGCAGATTGCGGAGTATCTGCCCGGGCCCTCCTACCGTAGTCCAATCAGTGGCCGCATTGGTCAATAACGAATGGAGTTGGGAATGACGCGTTTTCTAGTGCACATGCTTGAACTCTTCGGAGTGGTCTATCTACGGTTCCGCCTGGTTCCGCGCTTGTGGTGCGTATGGCTGGTGGCAGTTAACGCTGGCTGCCTGCTCTTCATTACTCATATCGAGGCACAGGCCGTCCTTGCGGTAACTGTAATCGCCGTCGCAGTCCAGACGCTTATCTATCAGCGCATCGGCTTTACCCGTATCCTGGGCACGGCTCATATTATGTGGGTTCCGATGTTCGGGTGGATGAGCACCCGTCTTGACAATATCACAGCCCAGCCGGACTTAGCTAACTGGCTGCTTATTTCGTTGATCACTAATTTGGTCTCAATGGTAGTAGACACGATCGATGCCATTCGCTTCCTGCGAGGTGAGCGAGCGCCACATTACAGTTGGAGGCTAGCGGACCCTGCCTAACGTCAAATCAGGCCGCCATGGTGACACTGTGCCTTACAGACCTCCAAGCCATATATGGCTTCGCTTCTAGAATTGGCCCTTAGCGAAAATATCGCCTTCCGACATCGGTAGTCGCTATCACCCCAGGAACGGACACGGAGAAACTGACTATCCGGCGTTCACCTATTCCTCATGTTGTGGACTATTCCCAACACTTATTCCCCGGTGAATAATTCATCTATTTCATAAAACGGAAAAATATCCGCTGTCAGCGAACAAAGGACATTTTGCAGGGAATGTCTGACGTCTGCTTTTGGCCCAACTGAGACCTCGGGGCAAAACTACACCTTGTCCGCTTATCGTGGAAAAGCTGACATTTATATGCTCTAGAGGTGATTTTCCGGATGAGGTGGCTGGCATGAAAATCATGTTGAATTAATTAGTCTCACGAAATGGAATTCAAACTGTGTTTTTTCATGCTGGGCAGAAGACTGGGCACAGCGTTTCATTCAATCTCGTTGCACACACAGCAAAAATTCACATCATGTCTTTGGTGAGGTAATCTTTGAGCATTAGAGCTCCAAACTGGCTCAATAAACTGCAATGGAGGGTTTGTGAAACATCGTGGCTGAAGGAATGATACTTTTGCGGATGCATTAGAGTGTCTGAGCTTGCAAGGGACAATTTCCACATGCCTCAGCCCTTGGGAAGCTACCGTTCTGCCACTGAACTACGCCCGCGTGAGCCTAATGCTAGCGGTAGGCTTGGCGCGCGTCTAGGGCGGATTTCGCCAGCGTGCTTCCCGCCCGGCTCATTCAGGTGAGCGGGCATGATGAGGCCTTGCGGCCAGGGTTCCAAACAGGCGGTCCCAAAAAACCGTGGTCACTCCAAAATTTTTCTCGCTCGCGCCGTGATGATGCATGGCGTGCTGCCGCTTGAGCACCTGCAGGAAAGCAAAACCGCCGCTGCCGAGGTGATGCACAGCGTAGTGAACTCCGGCATAGAACAGGTAGCCCGCCAGCAATCCAGCGGAGAAAGCCGCTGCCGGGCGGTGCCCCAAAAGCTCCATGCCAGGCCAATAGACGAGGCAGTAGAAAATCATCACGGAAAGGATGGTCGGTGTTCCGATCAACTCATCGGATGCATTGTGGTGGGCCCTGTGTACTGCGGAAAAAAACGGGACGTGATGCAGCACAAAACGGTGAACGGCATACTCGACAAGTCCCCAGGCCAAATAGCCGGAAATGACCAAAGCCGCGTTTATCATCGCTTGGCGAGGTGTGCTGCCGTCGAAGGCGATTGTCAGGCAGCCGAGGATGAGAAGCGGATAGACCACAAAATCCAGGAAAAACACCGCTGCTGGCATTTGTGAAGCCAGGATTCCCCTTCCCGACGCCCTGGCAACAGCGATGCAACGCTTCATGGATTTGAGGCCGATCTTGCTCAAATCCATTTTATGGGGCCGTTTCGATCTTTGTATCATCAACCTGAAGGTGACCCGCGCAACGTTGCAAAATGAACCTGTTGAGACCGTCAGCCTACGCCAATCCTGCCCCCCTGCCAAATGCAATCAAGAAACAAGAATTTCCGCCCACCGCTTCGCCTGATCGTATGGTCTGAAATGCTTGGAAAGTTTCAGTCCCTAGCGCTGATAGTTTGAGCCAATGCCTTGCCCATAAACCTGTGACGGCACTTCGGTCAGCGGTTCATAGACCAGTCGCCCAATGATCTGCCCGTTTTCCAGGATAAAGGGCACCTCGTGCGAGCGCACTGGCGTCCGCTTCTGGATTGGATGCAGACATCGTAATCGTCCGGCGCCATGTCGCATAAGGGCCACGAGAGAATATCTAGATACATCGATTTTAGCGACGGACTGCTCCGTCCCCAATCTCTTCCTTGCTATTTTTTTCACATTTCCACTGCAAAACTCTCATCTCGTCTGGTTCAGAAAAGCCGGTCGTGTCAAACCGCTTCGCTGGGCGGCTGTTGAATTCTGTGGCGGCCGAGCGTGAAAAAGCCCCAACACTCAGGGGGCGAGTGCCGGGGCAAGACCTGATCCAGCTTGGGGGACTGCAGGATTTGCGGGGTTCCAAGCTGCCAGTCATTACGCAACGCCGAGGAACTCAAGAGGTTCCATTGCCAGTATTGCAACTATCACCGTTCCGATTCAGCCTAACTCAACCAGGCGCGACATAAAACTAACTTGGGTTTCTTCATCACCTTATCCCCTCCAACCGTTTCTAACTTCATCGAATTGGGTTTTTCCTCGAATGAACGGAACTAACTCCCTGCCAAATTGTTAAGATTGCGAACCAGAATCTTCGGAATTACTTGGCCTGCTAACAGGCAGAAATTTTCGAAGCAAAGGTGAAGGGCAAGAGTTATGACTGACCCAAAAGGCTCAAGACCTCATAGGAAGAAGATGGCAGCAATCGGTGCGCACCACGAGAGGTATTGGTATAACGGAGAGCACCCACTTGTGGCCACGATGATCGATGGCGCAATTGCTGATGTCGACGAGGGAGTCCGGTTTTGGAAAATGATTTCTAGAGATCATCAATCGGACCGTGAGCTTTCTCTGGAGTTTTTAAATCGAGGCGGTGGAGTATTCGCTGAATCGAGTGCCCAACTCTGACCTGACCTGCTTTTTCTGAACCAGACGATATGAGAGTATTGAACTGGAAAGGAGAAAGAAGATGGGAAGGAAGAGACTTGCGGTGGAGCAGATTTTGACGAAGCTGCGCCAGATCGAGGTGCTGCAAGGAGAGGGCAAGACGATTGCCGTGGTCTGCAAGGAAGCCGGAACGACGGAACAAGCTCAGGGATGAATGCCTCAATGGCGAGATCTTCTATAGTCTTAGAGAAGCACAGGTCGTCATCGAGCAATGGCGCATCCACTACAACACGAAGCGTCCACACTCAGTACTCG
>JBBSBQ010000087.1:0-4910 GCA_038251095.1 Hyphomicrobiales bacterium | reverse complement strand
CTGACCCTGCAACACCTCAACCTGCCGAAGCTTCGAGACAATATCTTCAGGCTTTTCTCGCTTTCCTGCCATTCTCCAGTCCTCCTAAAATGGGACAATCCTATCCCAGTTGGTGGACCACTTCACGGGGGGCACTCCAAAATCAGTATTGAAGGGCTCTCCCAGCCCCTGCACGGCCTGAACGAACCAGCGCGAAAACTCGTTGATATGGCCGGGGTCTGAAACTTGCAGCGGGCCATCGGTTCCGTGCCGGTCATTCATCAAGCGGTTGTTGCCTTCCATCCGGGTGGAATGCGGCAGCACGTCGTCCCAACCGCAGCCTATGCGGTCGTTGTTGCCACGCAGCACATCGTTCCATTCGTCGTAATCCGATGGCCGCCCACGTATATAAACTTGCGCGTTTACCGATGATCCACCACCCAAGACATTGCCCTGCGGGATGTCGTGCACGCGCCCATCCAGATGCGCCTGGGGGGTGGTGTGGTGATAACGTATGAATTTCGATCCGTTGATCATCTTGAAAATGCCAGGCGGCATGTCCAGCAATGGGTGGCGGTTCGAATATCCGGCTTCAAGCAGCAAGACCTTTGCGCCGCCCTCGCTTGCGAGACGGGCGGCTGCCACGCAACCGGACGATCCACCACCCACGACGATGTGATCGAAGGTCTCTGTCATGGCTGGTCTCGCAACTGCATCGCTTTAATTTTCGCTTGGTAGGAGTTTGCAACTTATACAGCAATCCGAATGCCGCCTAACTCAATATTTCCCATGGATTTCCCGGGCAGAGTTAACTAGAACTCGACATCGCACGTTAGAATTCTACTGGTGCCAGCCCAGGATCCCATGACCCACATTCGTTCTGTCGACGTCAGGCTGTTTAATGTTCCGCTGGCCGAAATGCTGGTTGACGCCAAGCACGGCAATCATACGCATTTTGAATTGGTCACCGCCACGGTCAAGCTCGTCGATGGATCCGAAGGCACTGGCTATTCTTATACGGGCGGAAAAGGCGGGCACGCGATAGAGGCGATGATCGCGCATGATCTGGCTCCATTCCTGATCGGCAGGGATGCAGATGATGTCGAGGCGCTTTACGATGGAATGCAGTGGCATGTGCACTATGTCGGAAGGGGCGGCATGGCGTCCTTTGCCATATCTGCCATCGACATTGCCCTGTGGGATCTTCGAGGCAAAAATCGCAGAGAACCGCTGTGGAAAATGGCGGGCGGTTCCGGCACCCGCTGCCGGGCCTATTGTGGCGGAATCGATCTCGGCTTTCCGCTTCCCAAACTTCTTGACAGCGTCTGGGGATATTTGGCGCGCGGCTTCAATGGCGTGAAGATCAAGATCGGCCAACCGGAGCTGGCCGAGGATGTGGCCCGCATCAAGGCCGTTAGAAATTTGATCGGGCCCGATACCGCCTTTATGGTCGATGCCAATTATTCCATGAGTGTCGATCAGGCAATTGAAGCAGCCCGGGCCTTCAAGCCATTTGACTTGCTCTGGTTCGAAGAGCCCACCATCCCCGATGACTATGCCGGATATGGCCGCATCGCCGATGCGACGGGAATGCCGCTGGCCATGGGCGAGAATCTGCACACGATCCATGAATTCGAGCTGGCGTTCGAGAAGTCAAAGCTGTCCTTTATCCAGCCGGACTCGTCCAATTGCGTTGGGATTACTGGGTTTCTGCAAGTGGCCGAGCTATCGCGCCGCCATGGCATACCGGTGTGCAGCCACGGCATGCAGGAACTCCACGTCAGCCTGCTGTCCGGCCAATCCAATGCCGGCTGGCTCGAAGTTCATTCATTCCCGATTGACCAATACACAACGCGGCCGCTGATGGTTCAGGACCATATGGTACTGGCACCTGACGTGCCGGGCACTGGCGTTGTATTTGACTGGCATAAACTCGAAAAGGCAACTGACGTTGCAAACTGAGTAGCCAAGAAGGACAATGGGCCAAATCACCGGGCGCATATATACCGTGAGGAGAGATTGGAATGCCTAAGTTTGCCATCGTTGACAGCCACGTTCACCTGTGTGACCCGAAGCAGTTTGGATATGGGTGGACCAAGAATGCGCCTTCCCTGGCGCGGGAAGTATTGCCGGGCCACCTCACCAATGCCGCAGAACCCGTCAAAATCGAACAGTTTGTGTTCGTTGAAGTCGATGTGGACTTTCCCCAGCATTTGAAAGAAGCGGCTTGGGTTGCAAAGCTTGCCAAGTCTGAGCCGCGCCTCACTGGCATGGTCGCAGCATTGCCCCTGGAAAAGGGCCGCTCCATCGAGCCTGAGCTGGAAGAACTGCGCAAGCACAAGCTGCTGCGCGCCGTGCGGCGCCTGATCCAGACCCAACCCGATCCGGATTTTTGCATCCGTCCGGAATTTATCGAAGGTCTGAAACTGCTGGCGCCCCATGATATCGCCTTCGACATCTGCATCTTTCATCATCAGATGCCCAATGCGATCAAGATGGTCCGGCAATGCCCGGAGGTGCGCTTCGTGCTTGACCATATCGGCAAGCCAGGCATTAAAGCCGGCATTTTCGACCCGTGGCGGCAGCACTTGAAAGAGTTGGCCGCGATGCCCAATGTCCACTGCAAGATTTCGGGCGTCACGACCGAGGCTGATCACAAGAACTGGACACGCGAACAGCTCAAACCCTACATCCTTCACACCCTTGAAACATTTGGCATCGACCGGTGCATGTACGGCGGCGACTGGCACGTCTCGGAGCTTGCCGGTACTTATCCCCAGTGGGTGGACATTGTCGATTGGGTTACCGAAGGCGCAAGTCTGGAAGAAAAACGCAAACTTTTCCACGACAACGCCATCAAATTCTATCGCCTGGATAGCCCCCGATGAGTAGATCGGTGCCGACCTGGCGGCGGCAAGGTTATAGCATCGACGCCATGCGGGATTTGGCGCGCGCCGCCTTGCCCCGGCCCATTTTCGACTTTGCCGACGGAGCGGCAGAAGATGAGCACACACTGCGGCGGAACGAAATGGCTTTCGATGAAGTGGAGCTTGTGCCCCGGCCGTTGCGTGGCGCCGCCAAGCGAGATCTTTCGATCACGCTCTTTGGCAAGACATTGAGCATGCCGGTGATCATCGGCCCTACAGGTCTTTCGGGGCTGTATTGGCCTGATGGTGAGCGCTGCACGGCACGAGCGGCGCAGGCTGCCGGCACGGCGTTTTGCCTCAGCCATGGCTCCGTCTGCACGCTCGAAGATCTGGCCGGCACCGGAGCAGCGCCCCGCTGGATGCAGGTCTTCGTTTTCAGGGATAGAGGCTTCACCCGCGAACTGGTCGAGCGCTCGGCGGCGGCGGGATACGATGCCATCGTTCTTACCGTCGACAACCAGCTCCTGGGCAATCGCGAACGCGACATCCGCAACGGATTCAGCATTCCCCCACGCTTCAGCCTGCGGACCCTTGCCGGCATGGCGTTAAGCGGCGGATGGCTGTGGCGCATGCGAAAGGAGCTCAAGCGCATCACTTTCGGCAATTATGTGAGGCCCGGTGAATCTGCTGATATAAAAAAGCTGGCGGGCCGCATGGCATCTCTGCTCGACCCTTCCATGTCATGGGAGGACGTGGACACTGTGCGCAAGATCTGGGCGGGGCCGCTTATCCTCAAGGGCATTCTCAGCCCGGAAGACGCAAGAATTGCAATTGAACGCGGCGTGGACGGCATTGTCGTTTCAAATCATGGCGGCCGCCAACTGGATGGCAGTCCCGCTTCCCTTGATGCTCTGCCCCCGGTGGCCGAGGCGGTGGCGAACCGTATTCCTATTCTCCTTGATGGCGGTGTCCGGCGTGGTGTCGATGTGGTCAAGGCCTTGGCATTGGGGGCTAATGCCTGCCTGATCGGCCGCCCCCAGCTTTGGGGCCTGGCCGTAGGAGGTGAAGCAGGCGTAGCCCACGTTCTTGATATCTTCCGGAGCGAGATCGACAGGGTCATGGGCCTTTGCGGCGTCTCGCGCGTCGAGGAGATTGCAGGTGACCTGCTGTTTCATCACGATGAAAAAGGAAAATCCGCATGATAAAAGATCCACAGCTGCTGAAGATCAGGACGGATTTCGCACGCCCCTCCTCAGCGGAACTGGCGGCATTCGCCAACCTGCAGACTGGTTATGCGGTGGATGCCATGAGCGGCCGGGGAGCCCTTGACTACCGGATCAAACCGCTGGCGCCATTGACCACTTCCATGGTTGGCGTGGCGATCACCTGCCATTGCGGGCCTGCTGACAATCTGGCCCTGTTTGCAGCACTTGATTCGGCAAAACCCGGCGACATTCTGGTGGCCGCCACTGACGGCTTTACCGCCACGTCGGTGACGGGCGATCTTCTGATGGGCATGGCCCGCAACCTTGGCATTCTGGGGCTCGTCACCGATGGCATGGCCCGTGACCTGGCCGGTATTCTCGGGGTCGGCCTGCCGGTTTTCTGCGCCGGCCTTACGCCCAACTCGCCGGTCCGCAACGGCCCAGGCACTGTTGGCCTTCCCGTGGTCGTAGCTGGAGTGAAGATCGAATCCGGCGATATTCTGCTCGGCGATAACGACGGTGTCGTCGTCATCCCCCGAAGCGAGGCAGCCGACGTCATCAAACTATTGCCGGGTATCCGCACTGCGGAAGCGTCACTCGAGGCCAAGGTCAAGGCCGGTCTTGGGGTCCCGGACTTCATCCGGTCCATTCTCGACTCCGACAGGATTATCGAGGTGGAGTGATAATTGTGGAGTTGAATATGAATGGCCGGCAAAGGTGGAGTGCCCCCCGTGAAGTGGTCCACCAACTGGGATAGGATTGTCCCATTTTAGGAGGACTGGAGAATGGCAGGAAAGCGAGAAAAGCCTGAAGATATTGTCTCGAAGCTTCGGCAGGTTGAGGTGTTGCAGGGTCAGGG
>JBBSBQ010000086.1:0-5028 GCA_038251095.1 Hyphomicrobiales bacterium | reverse complement strand
GTCGTAGACTGGCGAAGGATTTCGAAGCGACCATCGCCAGCGCCGTTGCTTGGGCGCTCGTCGCTCACATTCGCACCCTCACGCGGCGGCTCGCAAGAGCATGAGATCAAAGGGATTCATTTTGAGTCGGACACTTAGCGATATAGTATTGCATCTGAACACCTCAGCAGAGTTGGGATTGTGGCTTGGATTGGAAATTCAGGCAGCCACGGTGCTTGGGCCTTCGGTCATGGGCTTGCAGGTCATGCGTTTCGGCCCCGGAACACGAGGATAGCGATACCGATGACAACCAGAACGGCCAAAAGACCGCCGATCCCTCCGTACCCGCCCATTCCCCAACCCATTCCCCATCCGTCACCCATCATCGTAGTTCTCCTTCAAAAAAAGATTTCGTATGTTTGTGGTAAGGACACCTGAACCGCACATTTCCTCGGAAAATGACGACCAGAACCAGATCAATGCATCGGCACGGTGACTTTGCGATTCTCGCCAAAAGTGAGTTTCTCACCGGTCAATCGCGCCTTGGCGAATTCGAATGCGGCACCTGCTGCGCTCGATGGACCGTCCCATAATTCGGCGGTAATCGGCTCTACGCGAAGCACGCGTACATTGGGATCGTCCGGCCCGCCCTGCAGCCAGATGTCGTCAGTCTTTTTCCAGATTTCTTTCGCCTTAGCGGTATCGCGGATCACGGAAGCGCGGCCGGTGATGGAAAGATAGGCGCGGCTGTCCTCATCGATGAAAACGAGCCCGATTTCCTGTTCCGCGTTGATCTCGTCGTCCTTGGCACCGCGTACATCGGTCACGAACCAGATGAGGCCGGCGTCGCGGTCGGCCCGCGCCTCCAGCGGCCGGGCACGCAGGCCGCCGGCAAATTGCGTTGTCAGCATGCCGATGCGCGCCTTCTCGATAATATCCCAAGCGCGGGAAATGTGGTTCTGCTTTGTCATGTTGCAAATCCTTGCCGAGCAACCCGAACACCGGGGGCTGATCGATTAACTCAAAAGTCCCACTTTGGTTCCCAGTGTGTTTTCAATATTCGCGGTTTGACCATCTTTTTTTGGAACCAAAAGGCGGCGAGCTTGTTTTGTAATTAGGGATGATTTTGTCCCTCCTTTGAGGATACCACCATGACAAAATTACTACTCAGCGGCGCGGTCTTTGGACTTTTTCTGGCTGCTCCAGCCAATGCCATGGAAGCAATGAAATGTGACGACACTTCCATGATGAAGATGCAAACCGACATGGATGCAATGAACGATCCGGCTATGAAGGCGAACAAGGACATGGCCATGAAACAAATGGGTATGGCCAAGACCGCCATGAAAGACAATAAAATGGATGATTGCTCCATGCATATGGGCATGGCCAGTATGAGCATGACGATGAAGTGCGACGATGCATCAATGATGAAGGTGCAGACTGAAATGGATGCCATGGCCGACCCAACCATGAAGGCAAACAAGGACATGGCAATGAAACACATGGATTTGGCAAAAGTTTCCATGAAGGACAGCAAGCCCGATGAATGTATGAAGCATATGGGCGAAGCGATGGACGCCATAAATAAGAAAATGTAGTAGTTGTGTGAACCTTACAGATTAGAATGAGGCGGGGAAATCTGCCTCATTTGCTTTTGGTATGTCGGGGACCCGGAGCAGAAAAAGTGCCATGTTGATTGTTCGTCGTCATAAATATGGACTCTTGGCAGCCTGAATACATAGAGGCTCTGGCGCATTTTGATCGCCACCGGCACCCACAATACTTCCTGAGAGCCTGGTTCAACGAGCCGAGTAAAATGACGAGTGCGGCAATGGTAAATAAAAGGCACTTTCACGGCCGCCTGGACGAGATGCACGAGAGCTTCATCAGTTCTGCGCACTTGTACGCTCCGGCTTAAGGCTCATGGCTGGCCGACGTAATGGGTTCGCGCTGGTTACGGGTCACATGGCGGCTCACCCCGAGAGCTCTTGCGGTCATCGGCCAACCATCCTCCGGTGAAGCCAGCTTGCCGCAGCCCCACTTCAATATAGGAACATTTGCGCATCAAGCGCCATAACAGTTCGCTGCGGTAGTTCTCGATCATCAACACGATCGGACCCTCGTTGAGCCCGAAGTGCCATGGCGAAACCCACCAGCCGAAAGGATTGCCGGGTTCGCCCGGATGTGTGGGATTGAAAGAGGCCTTGAAGCCATAGGAGTTGGACTCTTTCAGCTTGGCCTGGTGAATGCAGTAGTTGATCGCGGGCAAAACAATTTCAGGCGCAAACGGCAGGGAGGCGACCACGGCCCATGGCGCCAGCGTACCATCGTCGGGCCCATAGGGGACGCCGCGCCCGACGTAATCGAAAAAGGTGCGTTCGACGCCTTGCAGTTTTCGCGTTTCAGGCCCGGGGCCCTCGCTGGCCGTGATCCCCCAGCAATGCTCGCCATAGCCCGCGAACTTGCGCGGATTCTCGATGGCGTAGCGCTGCTGTACGTAGGTGGCGCGCCGGCTGTTCTCGAAGTAGTCGATGCCCTTGTCCCGCATGAACGCGTCCTGGATTTCGCGAAAATCGATCCAGACGTGAGACAGCTGGTGCGTGAAAAGCGGCCCTCCATAGAGGTAGTCATAACCGTAGCATTGCTCCCATCGATAGGAGGACAACCACGCGTCATAGCTGTCTTTCGGCAAGGGATGGGTGGGGGAGGCCAGCCCTAGAACATAGAGCAATAGGGCTTCGTCATAGCCCTGCCACCGATACTCGATGAACCCACTTTCCGGCCGCCAGCCGTGCGTCACCGTGGCTTCGCCATTTTGCGCCCAGGCCCAATCGGCCCGACAAAAGAGCGCATCGGCGAGATCGCGAATTTCTTGCTCGTCAGCGGCCTCGGCGTCAAAATAGGCGCCAGCCGTCAGGGCACCGGCCAGCAGGAAGGCACTATCGATGGTCGATAATTCGCAGTCCCAGGCGCGGCGGCCGCTCTGCATGTCGAGAAAGTGATAGTAGAATCCTTTATGGCCGGTGGCGTCCGGCTCTGGTCCCTGCGGGCTGTTCCAGAAGAAGCGGAGGGTGGCCAGAGTTCGCTCCACCGCGACGCTCCGCGCCCAAAACCCGCGCTCGACACCCACCGGATACGCGGCGAGCGCCAATCCGGTGGCGGCGATGCTGGCGGGCCAGCCCGCTTCGGTTTTGTCGATGATCAACCCATTGGCAGGGTTGGCCTCGTGTATGAAGTAGTCAAAGGTCTCCCGTTGCAAAGTCTCCAGATCAGCTTCCCCAATCGGCCCTCTGATGCTCATGATATCGCCTGAGATTTTCTGTCAGACACAGCATTCCACAAGATGATGGCCGGCTCGTCTGCGAGGTTATGCCCGTAACCCAGAATGCTGAGTGAGGCTGTGCTAAGTAGAAAGTGTTGCGCTTGCTCTATCCCTAATCCGATCCAGCGTGCGGCCAGGACGCGCCCGAAGTGGCCGTGGGAGAAGATGGCAAGATCACCTTCTAGCGTCCGGAGCCTGGCAATCAGCCGATCGGCGCGGTTGGAAACCTGGGCGGGCGATTCACCATTCGGGCAACCATCTCGAAAGACATTCCAGTCTGGCCGTCCTTTACGAATTTCTGCTGGGCGTTGTCCTTCGTAATCGCCGTAGTCCCACTCTGCCAGATCGGGTTCGATTTCCACAACCCTATTCAATGCGGCCAACTCAGATGTTCGCCTTGCGCGTTTGAGTGGACTGGTGAACACGCGGCTGAAGCTCATGCCACGGAGCCGTTCTGCCAATTCGCGGGCATCCCGTTCGCCTTGTTCTGTCAACGGAATGTCGGTTTGACCCGTATGCTGCCCGGAGAGCGACCAGGCTGTTTCCCCGTGTCGAACCAGATATAAGCGCTGGAGCATCGGCATGGGACTACGTGTTTGCTCCCCACTGCCAGTTTCGGATTTCCGGCATGTCCTCGCCGTGCTCCGCAATGTAGCGTTTGTGTTCATTGAGCTTATCGCGGATGGCCTGCTTCACATGGGCAGCACTCGAGCCAAGTTGCGGAACGCGGTCAATAACGGCGGCTACGAGGTGAAAGCGGTCGAGGTCGTTCATCACCACCTGATCGAATGGCGTACTCGTCGTGCCTTCTTCCTTATAGCCATGCACATGAAAGTTGCGATGATTGGTGCGGCGGTAGGTGAGCCGGTGAATCAATGTGGGATAGCCATGGTAGGCGAAAATGACCGGCTTATCTGTGGTGAAGAGCTGATCAAACTCCGTATCGCTCAATCCGTGCGGGTGTTCGTTCTGTGACTGGAGCTTCATCAAATCAACGATGTTGACGACGCGGACCTTCAATTTCGGGAAATCCTTCCGCAGCAATTCGACGGCTGCCAAGGATTCAAGCGTTGGCACATCGCCGCAGCTAGCCATGACAACGTCGGGTTCGCTGCCTTGGTCGTTGCTCGCCCAACTCCAAATCCCTATTCCAGCTGAACAGTGTTGAATGGCGGCCTCCATGTTAAGCCACTGAGGAGACGGCTGTTTGCCCGCAATTACGACGTTCACGTAATTGCGACTCCGCAAGCAATGGTCTGTGATCGAGAGAAGGGTGTTGGCATCAGGAGGTAAATAGACCCGGATGACTTCGGCTTTCTTGTTTATGACGTGGTCGATGAAGCCCGGGTCTTGATGGGTGAAGCCGTTGTGATCCTGCCGCCAGACATGCGACGTGAGCAGGTAGTTTAGCGAGGCGATTGGTCGGCGCCACGGAATGCCCCGCGTCACCTTCAGCCATTTGGCGTGCTGGTTGAACATCGAATCGATGATGTGAATGAACGCCTCGTAACAGGGAAAGAAACCATGGCGGCCGGTGAGCAGATAACCTTCCAGCCATCCCTCGCACTGGTGCTCGCTCAGCATCTCTATCACCCGGCCATCGGGTGCGATGTGGTCATCGAGGGGAATAATTTCCGCAGTCGAGCAACGATTTGTCACCTCGAACACGGCACCCCAGCGATTCGAGGTCGTTTCGTCGGGGCTGAACACGCGAAAATTCTTCT
>JBBSBQ010000085.1:0-5062 GCA_038251095.1 Hyphomicrobiales bacterium | reverse complement strand
TATCGTATTGTTCCAGCCTGAGCATTTCAGTTTCCTCTAGAGTTTCTTCGGATTCGGCGTCGCTACAAACGAGACTGATGGGCGGAGCCGACGGGGCGGCCGCCGCCAGCTCACTTCTTACGAGGGTGGTGGCCACGGCGGTCATTAGCATGGAGGTGGTTCGCGCTGCGTTGGCGACCACAAATTGAGTCAGGTTGGCCTGCATCTGAGCCCAGGTCAGCGGAGTAGGCTGGGAACTGCCCCAAGGATTGTAAAGCGTGAAAGTCGAACTGGCGGAGTCGTAACCAGTGATCGAATACGCGTGCGAGCCAACCAAACCGTTGGTCAGTCCACTACCACGTGTGCCAGTGGTCACCGCCAACTTGGCGTTAATCGCCGCGATCAAGGCTGACTGACTCGAGGCGGCCGTTAGGGCGTACCGAGTCGCGTTGTAGCCAAGTACTTGCGCATCCACGTACGACATCCAGCCACCTTCAATCGAAGCGTACGTGTTCACGCCACTGCGGCCCGATTTGCCCGTGGCATTCCACTGCGCGTAGGCCTTCTCGGCCAAGGCGATCCACAGTGGATTGGTGGGGCTCGAGAGACTGATTCCATAGTTGGAATAAGCAAAGGTGTTGCTGGAAGAGGCTGGTAGCAAGCGATCGACGGTAATGTAGTCGGCGATACCCGCGCCGTTGGCAAAGCCTTCGGAAATGGTACCGTCAGCGTTGTAGAATGCCCCGTAAGATCCACCATAAAAGCGGACTGTGAACGTGCCATCACCATTGTCGATAAACATGTTCTGGATGGCCGCCGAACTGCTGGCTGCCAGTGACCCGAGTGCGGCGATAAAGTAGCAATCTCCCAACATCCCTTGCCGTTGGTCCGTGGAACTGGGTAGGCCAACAAAGAGGGGTCCGGAGGCCGCTTTGTAACTCAACGAAGCGTTGGTAAGAGTGGGGCGGTCCGTTCCGAGGAACCATTTGTCGACCAGCTTGTTCAACTGCGCTGCCGAACTGCCCGCGGTCAGGTTACCGAGTGTGGTCCCTTGATACAGGTTATTGGCGGGATTGCTATTCACCACATCGCTGGCCAAATCCTGCACATACTCGGGCATGTTGAATTTGGCTGCATTGGCAACGATGTAACGTAAGTCGGCCAGTTCGGTGCTGTCGACCGAGCCGTCGAGTCCGGCAGCTCGCAAGAGCTGGATCATTTCAGGCCGCGTGATCGAACCATCAGCGAAGTACGTTTGCGTAAGATTCCTGAGCGCGACATTTTTGATCTCACTGACCGTCCCAGTGGCGAGCGCTGGGGCGTTGGCAATCACTTTGATGCTGGCGCTCGCGCTCAGGCTGCCGGAGCGCACAGTAACGGTCATGTCGCCAGCGGTTTGTGGAGCCGTAAACAGTCCGGTCGAATTGACCGTGCCACCGCTGGCCGACCAATTCAGGGTGGGACGTTTCAGCATCGGCAGGCCAAATTGATCCAAGGCCTGAGCCGTGAACTGTTGCTTGGTGCCCACTTTCAGCTCGGAGGTTCCGGGTGATAGTTGGATACTCGAAAGTTGTTGCGAGACTTTCAATGTGATGCGTGATTTCAAATTTCCGGCAGCGACTTCAATCGTGTAGTTGGCGGCTCTCTCGAAGCGCAGCGTGGCAGTGCTGCCAACCGAATCGCTGGAGCTGGACACTGTCACTCTGCCAACATTGCTGACAGCTGTTGACTTCCACGAAATGCTCGACGGTGTGTTCATGGCCGCGTTGAATTGATCGAAGGCCTGCGCCGACAGAATATTTTCGGTACCGGTGACAACCAAGAAGGCGCCCGACTTGAGGCTTGTTTCTCCCTGTTTCACTAAGAGTCTGGTGACGGTTTGGACGACGGTGATTTTCTGCAGACTGGTGACCGCGCCGCCATCTCGATCCGTGATTTTCAGTTGGATGCTGTATTCGCCCGCCCTGTTAAAGGTCAGCGTGCTGCGTTTCGCTGCATTGGTGCCGTTGGCTGAAAATGTAACCTGCGCGCCAGTGGGTGCTTCCGCAACCGACCAACTGTAAGTCAACTGCGATTCGCTCCTGTCATCAGCGCCCAAGGCAGAGAGGTTCACCGTTTTCCCTGTCACGACACCGTTTGACATCCCAGTTGCATTGACTGGTTTAGCCACAATGGGAGGTGAGTTGGTGATGGCGGCCACTTGGGGTGCCATCACGGGGCACGCCAGCAGATTAAGTCCATGCTGAAGGTCGTTGATGGTGCACATCATCCGCGCTTCGAGCTGTTCTAATTGGATAGGCCGCGTTGCGCGAGCGGCTGATTTGACCGAGTTTCGACGATCTCGATTAGACATAAGTTTGCACGCTGAATAACAAGATGGCTGGGTGCGGCGCGCTGCCCGCAATATCGGCCGCATCTGAAACCTAGTGCGCATTCGCTCTGGCGGCATCGAAAAATCGCAGTTGCGATAGTCAGGCTCAGCGCGGTCAAGCCGCGGTTGTCAAAGATGCCGGTTGCAATGGTTTGTCCAACGCGGTGTGGCTGCCAATGGCATTTACACAGAAACAAAGTGAGTGCCAAGTTTAAGACTGCCCTAACGAAAATGTGATTGATCCGCAAAGCAGATCACCCGGGAAAGTCACTCCCCTCGCCCACGTACTCGGGGGAGAGGGGTTGGGGGCTTAGGTTTACCCACATTTCTTCAATTTTTTCATGGCTTCGACTCCAGTAACCATTGCTTGCAGATCGTTCCAGCCTCGCCAGATTGTTTGCCACCCCGGTGGATGGTCGCCTTTGCGGTTCTGATGTCCGCCAAGGCGAGCCATTGCATAGTAGAAATCATGAATTGTCCAGTCCTTATGAATTTTCCCATGACGCCAAGCACTCAGTACCTCAACATAGCCCTCGCTGATGATTTCTCGCGCAAGTCGAGTTTGAGCATCAGCGCGTCGACTGGCGTCGCGCATCTCCAGCAGAGTCAGCGTTACGATCGAGATCAACGCGATAGCAGGCTGCAATCTTTCTTCAGTCATGAACTGGGGGCTCTCGATCTGACAGCCAGTTTTTTTCCCTTTGTGGTATTCTTCGATTATCCAACGTTTTTCGTACCAGCCGACAACGCGATAGGCTGCTGCGAATGTTTCGACGACCTCGTTGGTAATCAAAAACCATTCCAACCGCTCTTGGCCCTCGGGTGGATCAATTTCCCAAACGCGAACCACCCAAACTTTCAGCGGCGCGTCGGCATAGACACCATGCTTCTTGCCTGGTGGTTTGATTTGGACCGGTGCAAAGGAAACCGCCATATTCGCTCTGCGAGCAATACGTCCCGCCTTTTCAGTCGCTGGCTTTTTACCTTTTCTCTTCTTGCCTTTCTTCTTCGTTGGTGCTTTGTCCGGCGCGCTACTAGTGACTTCCAACGTCCACGTACCGGCGATGGGCAGCTCGCGCGCATATGTCCGCAAGTGCGACGAGCCGCTTTTGGCTGGGGCATCGTGACCAATGAAAATGCCTCGATCGTACGCGCAGCGAATCACAAAACGCCGCCCGCTATTGACCTCACGTTCGAAGAACTCAAACGTATCAGCCCCTTGGTCGCAGACATCAACGAGCTTTCGATCACTCGGCAGCCGCTCAGTGCCCT
The DNA here is from genome assembly GCA_038251095.1 of Hyphomicrobiales bacterium. Classification (GTDB taxonomy): domain Bacteria; phylum Pseudomonadota; class Alphaproteobacteria; order Rhizobiales; family Aestuariivirgaceae; genus Aestuariivirga. Next base: position 1,440 of record JBBSBQ010000085.1, on the reverse strand, counting down.
TGAGCCAGAGCAAACTTTCTCGCGATTCACGAATCCGCTTTTGCGCAAGCGCCTCTCCCGCGGGTACGTCAGCGCGATGGTGCAACACTTGTTCAGTCAGTCCCAGTACTCGACCCGTTGTCGCGTCCACTGCCAAAGAATTTTGCGTGATATAGCCGCGATGGTTGCCATTTCCAATCTGCCCCATCGTCTCAGCAACACACAAGTGTTTGGTGAAATCCAACTCCGTGGCATCGTGCAGAATCAATACCGGCCCACCACACGCCTCGATCTGAGCAAATGTGGCCACACGATGTGCGTTCATGATGGCTTCGTGCGTGACATCTTCACAATTCATCAGCCGATAGAAGGCTTTGAGGTCTTTCGGATTGTTCAGTTTCTGAGGCAAGGCTCCTCCAGGGCGACGTGCCATCAAGTCAGCAATCGCCACCAGTTTCTTAGTTCTACGTTTATCGCCCAACTGGGCGTGTGCAAAGTTCAATTCACCAAAAGTTTTGCCAGGGGAATTCATGCAGGGGCCGTCCGTGTATCGTGTGCTGGTGTCCATGTAAACGCAGTACTATCGATACAGCCATGCACGACGCAAGCAAATTCACCGCTCGTTTCACAGCGACACGTTCAACTCCAACTAGCTACCTAGTCATCGCTAACTTATCCAAATAGTCGCGATTCCTTTCCTAGATTCACAAAAATTAAAAAATGTTTCACAGTCGCGAAGCCCGACACTTTAGCTGCGCTAGCAATAGAAATGTGGGTAAACCTAAGCCCTAACCCTCTCCCCTGAGTACAAGGGAGGGGGGACTCGTAAATTTCTTAACCCCGTGCCGTTGCGGCAATTGACTCTTGAGCCCTTTACACCAAGGTGAGCCTAGTTTGACATTCCATCGCAACTTTGCAACCACGGCTGCATCTTCGATGCCCGAGCGGCTGCCCCAAATACGCGGATTGAGACCGTGTGTTACAAGACAGACCCCTGCTTGGCGACTGAACCATACTTATCGAGCAAGCGATAGAGCGAGCGGCGGTTGATCCCGAGCGCGCGTGCCGCTTGAGCCTTGTTGCCGTGGTACTGCTTTAAGATAGCTAACACATGAGCGCGATTCAGTGCATTCAAGTCCACATTCCCACCCACAACAGGTGTCATACAACAGGAATCCGCGGCCAATTCCGGCGGTAGGTCTTCGGCCGTAATCAGCCCAGATTCTCCCGACAACACCTTCGCGCGTTCCAACGCATTCAACAATTGCCGCACATTCCCGGGCCAATCGTACTCTTCAAAAATGTTTAGCACGCCGTCAGCCAGCCTCCACTTCGTACCCAAAAAGTGATTACAAAGAATAGGAATATCACCTTGGCGTTCGCGCAGCGGTGGTAGCTTCATGCTGAGCACATTCACGCGATAGTAGAGATCTTCGCGGAACCGCCCTGCCGCCACTTCTT
>JBBSBQ010000084.1:0-5560 GCA_038251095.1 Hyphomicrobiales bacterium | reverse complement strand
GTTCCCAAGGCAACCTATGCGCACGGCATAGGGCTTCATTGGGAGGCACCTTCAATAAATCATAGTTCGCTCGACGTCGACGCCTATATTGAAGAAAACATGGCAATGGGTGTCGAATACTTTCTTTCTCGAGAAGGAGTAGGGACAGTCGGAATTGAAGAAAATATCCTAGTTCTCGCGGATCAAAACGAAAGTCTATTGAAGCTTCCGATTCAAGGTTGGTAACATCTCGAAAGTATCAACAATGGTCAAATGAATTATAATGACCATTCTAATTCATTCTTCGGTTTCAACCATTAAAACCATAGTTTTGTGCGGGCGCTGATGTCGGCAGTGTCCACTATATGAAATATTATGTTTCTCAGGAACAATTAAAAATCATTTTTGACCAAAACATCTGCACCTTAGAGCGGTTTCCGTTTAGTTTGCATAGCCAAATTCGTTGAAAAAGGCGGCGCATTCCTTGGGTTGAAATGACTTGATGGCCTTGGCGATTTCGCGCCAGAGGCGCTTGATGGTGCGGGCGGCGGCTTTGCGCAGAAGCGCCTTGAACTTGGCGAATGCCTGCTCGATGGGATTGAGATCGGGGCTGTAGGCGGGCAGGCAGCGCCGCCTGTAATGCCAGCGCGGCCCCTAGAGCATTCAAACGAAAGTCTCGCTCGAAGTCCGCTTTTGTGAGATCGGTCAGCGAGGCTCAGGCCAGAAACCGGGACAAACTTGACGTAGCTGTAACCTGCTATAGTGTTGCTACAATCTGGAAGAGGTGAGTGCCTGTGCCTGACCAAAAGCCTAAGCCGGAATTACCGAGTGTTGGAATAGATCCCATGTTGCTGAGATCTTATAGCGACATGGTCAACGCATCCGTCAACCAGGCGGGTTCCGCCGGCGCAGATCCTCAATTGACTTCTTTGTCGGTTGCCGTCCTGCCCTTCGACAACATGAGCGGTGTCCCGGAACAAGATTTTATCGGCGATGGAATCGCAGAAAACATTATGACTCAACTTTCTCGATTCCGCGATCTAACCGTCATTGCTCGAAACTCAAGCTTTGCCTACAAGGGTAAGTCGACTCGTGTACAAGACATCCGCAGAGATCTTGGCGTCAATTACATTATTGAGGGCAGCATTCAGCGCACTGGTGAACGTATCAGAGTGACTGCTCAGCTGATTGAAGGAGAATCCGGCAAGCACCTTTGGACCGAGCGCTATGATCGCGGTAGCGACGATCTTTTTGCCGTAATGGATGAAATTACTGAATTCATCGTAGGAACGCTAGGAACCACGAAGGGAGGTCGACTGCGAAAAGCTGCGACTGCAGTGGCGACAGGAGTTGGTCCGACGAGCTTCCGAGCTTTTGACCACTTTGTTAAGGGCGTGCAGGAGTTCGACAAGTTCACTAAACAATCTATTGCGTTATCAATCACGCACTTTGAACAGGCAATTGCTATCAATCCCCACTACGCCAAGGCCCATGCAAAAGCTGCTTGGGCGCACCTAATGAATCTTTTTTACGGCTGGAGCGATGATCAAGTCGCCACTTTGAAGTTGGCGTGGAAATTCGCGGATGCTGCCGTTAGGGCCGATGATGAGGAAGCCTGGGCACACTGGGCAGTGGCAGGATGCGCCATATGCGAATGTCAGCATGATCGTTCGCTACAAAGTATGAATAAAGCCCTCGAATTGAACCCAAACGACGCAGATGTTCTCACAGACATGGGCATCTTTTGTGCCTACGCGGGAAGACCAGAGGAGGGGTTGGTCTACGCACTAAAGGCTTTCAAAATCAATCCACACTACCCAGAATATTATGCTGATCAACTAGGACAAATCTATTTTGCTGCCCAACAGTATGAGAATGCGATCCGCACACTTGAGGGGATTAGAACAATCAAAACACCCTCGATATTTGTTTACCTCGCGGCCAGCCACGCCGCGCTCGGCCACATGGAATCTGCGCGTGCTGTTGCCGCAGAGCTGCAGGTAATTGAACCCAAGTCGACCGTCTCTTATTGGACGAATCTGTCACTCTACCGTGAAGTTAAAAGTCGTGAACACATGTCCGTCAATCTACGCTTGGCGGGACTGCCAGAATGACTGCTTCCCACCTCATTTCTTTTCCTTCGGGGAACCCTGAACATTTGCTCCCAAGGCTAGTTTCAAGTCCTCTATCTCACGCTGAAGTTCGGTTAACCCTGCGCTAACTGAGTTCATCACTCGCGCTGCTATGCTCGCTTCCATTTCAGGAACGTCGCTTTGCAGCTTCAAGGATAATGATTTCAGCCGGCCGTAAAGACTTGAAATCTTGAAGGACAGGTCCGGAGTCAGAAGGCCCACATGAGATACGAGGTTGTCAAACACAGGGGTGGCGAACAAGAACGTTACACGCGGCTGAGTCTTCTTGCTTCCACCCATTTTCACCATTTCTTCTGCCATACCAATCTGAGAGTCGAGCAGCTTGAGTGAATCATCTATGCTAAGTTTAAGTGCCGAAAGCTCGCCAACGATTGCGTTCTGAAAAGAGCGTAGTGCTTTGGCGGCTTGGGCTTCGGCCTGAAGTCGGGAGTTTCGGACAATCGCCCTCTGAGAATAGATAACACCGGCAAAGCCGATGAAGGCCGCAGTTAGCGTCACAATTGTGCCAATCAGGTTCTGATATTCAGCCATCATGTTTCAAGGCACCTCTCTCAAAACCTACCCTGTTTATCTCATTTTCCATCAACTGGCTCAAAATACTGCAAGGGAACCCATGCGAAGCCGGTTAGAATGGAGAGTCGATCGAGCTTCATGGCGATTTCCCCTGTCAATTCATCGCCACGACCCGCAACGACCACGCTCATGACTGCCATGCAGGCATGCTTTGGGCAAGCAGGAATTTGGGAGCGAGTTGAATCTGATCAGGATGAGGTCGTTCGAATGTCGGTGGTTGGCCGATACTGTTGCAAAAGTCTTTTTGCTTCACTGAGCATAAATTTTCTGGACCGCTGGCACGGCACTCGAAAAATTATGTGGGGGACTACATCATTGTGAGCGGAATTCGCAGGCGACGTCGGTAACGCGCCTGAGGGTGCATCGGCCAGCGACTACTACTTGTTCTACCCTTTGTCGGGAAATTTGTCGTTCGGCAGTTTGGGACTTTTGCAACACAATTGGCCCAGAGCGGGCACTTCGAGATTCGGCGATCAAAATCATTAAATTTGCCAGCTCGAGCCAAATCCATCGCTTATCCATACTTGAGCCGACAACACAGGCTGATGCGGGTATCGTTTAAAACTGCTTCAAATATTGGCGACAAATTCTTTGCCAAGCAGAGTATTGATTACATGGTCATTGCAACGGGCTTCAGGACCGAGGCCTGTAACGTCGGGGTTTAGTTCTGGCTGTTGACCCATAAGCGAATAGGCCCGCTGACGTCGAGATTCAGCTTCATAACCCATACTAAAATTCAGCGCAGCATTAAGGCGTTCGGCACGACGTAGACGTTGAAAGAAACTATCGTGTTCGGCGGCGTAGGCTTCCACTGCCTTAGACCAGTCTTTGTTCTCTAGAAGCCGGTCTCGCAGGAGCCTTACGTCTCTGAGGGTCCGGGAAAGTCCGTTCCCCCAAACTGGGTCGCTCGCAGCCGCTGCATCTCCAATCAGTACGCAATTGCCTCGCGTTGGATGTGGAATCCACCGGTGAGCCCCATCAAATGTTGCAAAAATGCCGTGTGGGGTCAGTTTAGCCAGCCAATGGGCGGGAATACCGATCTGGTGAAAGTGGTCCATTACCGCTGGGAAATCACGTTCACCTGACAACCGCCTTGGCAGGGCATCCTTGTGATGCAAGAGGTAAACCCGGAAGTTTTTTTCGCCATTCTTAACTAGAATGCTGCCCCGTCCAGTGATCGCATGCAGAAAGAAATAAAGTGCGTGCTCTATTTCCAAATCGCCGGTGAGTTGCAAACCTCCGGTGAAAAGTTCGGGCTCGTCCTTGATTCGTTCAAATCCAAGGAGTGCCGCAATTTGTGATTCCCGTCCATCGGCACCGACAACAAGGCGCGCCCTGACGTGCTTGATCTCGCCTTCGAACTCAATGTCGGCTTCAGGAGTGGCTCCCGGTCTAAGTTCCACACATGCTGCGCCGCGCCATGCCTCAGCTCCGCTTTGTATGGCCTGATCCAAAAGCACCTCTTGCATCTCCGGATGGGAGAAAGAAATGGCACAAGTTCCTTTTGGTGTGGATGTCCGATAGTCTCGAGGTTCTGATGGCTTGCCAGAATAGTAGAAATGCTCTCGTGCCGCTTCACTTGCACAAGATTTTAGCAGGGTATCGTATATTCCAAGTTCCAGGGCTTCAACGCTACCCCAAGGGAGTAGTACTTCCCCTCTCACGCGATCACGGAATTTCTTTTCCTTTTCGATGATGAGCACGCGGAAGCCTGCCAAGGCCATTGACCTCGCCAACGCTGACCCTGCCAATCCGCCACCGACGATCAGTAGATCATAGTCAGTAGCCTTATTTGACACGATCTAAGTCCCATGTGTTTGGCCTAAGCTGTACGCTGATGCCAGTGCTCACAGCCAAGGCAAATCTTCGCCTATCAGCGAGAAAAAGCAACCGCAAAGCTAAGAATGTGCGATTTTGGCCTATCGCGACGATTTGACTGGTGTGGTGTTACGTCGGCTCACGAAGGATAAGCGGACCGCGAGCGGAATTGGCAAAACCGACGAGATTGTCCCAAACCGGAAGAAAACTTCATTCCCTGATTGCTCATGAACCCTATTTTTGGCCTGGCGTCTTGGCTTAAAATGAATTGGGCCGCCTTTCAAGGGCGACCCATAAGAGTTGCAAGAATTTAAGCGTTATTGGTCCAGTTCACCAATCAGGGCTGTGGCACGGCTTACGGAAACTCGGCGATTTTCCTGCTCGGCCTCAGCGGTTGGAATTTTCAAGTAGCGTTCGCCATAGCCGACGGTTCGCAGGTTCCGGGCCGGAATGACGTAATAGGTCGTCAAAGCCTTCTTGATTGCTTCCGCTCGTTGGCGTGAAAGGGCCAAATTAGAGGCGTCGGAACCAATTGCGTCGGTGTGTCCTTCAATCAAGAAAACCTCGCGCGGATGAGCCTTCAATATACGCTCCATGATATCGCCTAAACGATCCAAATTGGATACTTCCTCGGCACGCACAAAGGCCTGGTTGAAACCAAAATGCACAGTATCAATTTCCACACGTGGCAGGGCTTCCCGCAACGTTGGCGAAGCTTCTACTTCCTGAACCGTATAACGGCGGCTGATCTTCTTGCGCGGCGGTGCTGTCAAAACGTCCCGCAACTCGGCGTCATCAACTTCGGCCGCATAAACATCGTCTTGGCCCCGATCTGACCCATAGTTGGAATCATCAAGCTCAATGCCATCCTGATTATCTTGATATTGTTGATCGAGCTCGGCCTGGCGCTGCTGACGTTCGTACAACAAACGCTGCTGCAACAGATACTGGTCGCGCTCCATGACGGCGCGCCAATAGGCCCGCTGCTGAGCATCGTATTGCTCCTCATAGGTTGCCTCGCGATATACTTCCAAACG
>JBBSBQ010000083.1:0-5967 GCA_038251095.1 Hyphomicrobiales bacterium | reverse complement strand
GAGAGCATGGGGCTACCTCCCGGACTTAAGATCAAGGCAATATAGGGTTGCCGCCAAACACCCGGCGGTCGGGCAAGGCCTCAACGCCGGAAGCTACGCCAGTCATAACGTTGGCCAATACAACCCAATCATCGGCTAGGTCGCTCCAAAATTTTTTGAGGCGCTCATCTTGAGTCAAATTGCACTGACTTTTGCAATGCGCAGCGTGTTCGCGGTAAGCGCGTGTTTCTTCAAATTTCATGGGGTTACCTCTTAGGGTTCTGCCAACACAACCTTTCGCAGCGGTGATGGTTCCTGTTGGTGCCATTCAGGGTTAACCGCAGATGAAGTGCTGTGAACCTCCGCGCCTGGGGCGGAATAAAACTTTGAACACACCTTGCGTTATAGACTGCCAGTTATGGCCGAATATGTTTGGCAATTTCATATAGCTGATGGCGAGCCGCATTTGGCCGATGGCGGCGTGGGCTATTTTGAATCACAGGCATCTGCCACCGCAGCTATGCGCGGCTGTCAGCTGGTTTCAGCCAACAGTGTAAAGCTGGAGCCTTGGAACGACACTGTCGTGATGGTGACAGGAACCGCAGTTCTGGATGACTAGCCTGTGGCTTACAAGGCCTACGCCGGCAAGCGGCCGTCCGGAGTCAGTTTGTCGACCGCTTCCGGCAGGGTTTTTGCCAGGCGCGAGAGAAGCTCTTCGCGGCTGAGGCCGGTCTGCTTCACGAGGCTGTCGATGAGGTCGGAGCCGAGGGTCTTTTCCATTTGCGAATCGGAAATTTGCGCATTGGGGCCGGTGCCCACCCAGGACTCGGCGGTCTTGCCTGCGCCGTTCTTGGTGAAGTGATCGACGAGTTCGCCGAGCCCGCCTTTCCTGACGCTGTCAATGATGCCGCCAGCGGCACTGTTGGGATCGTTGGCGAGGCCCTTTACGAATTCGCTGATCTTGTCGCGGTTCTGGTAGCCGGCCACGGCAACAAGTCCCAGTAGTGCCGCAAGTGAAGGCATGCCTCTAGCCATATCAATCTCCTCTTTTAAAACCAGAACCCGATAATTGGGAATGAATGCGACATTTGCAAGACTCTATCATTGATAAATCGCCATATGCAATGGTAGGATAAGACCCTGAGGCAAAGCGGAGCGAGTTAACAATGAGCATTCTCTGGACCATCATCATCGGGTTTATCGCCGGCGTCATCGCCAAATTTTTGACGCCTGGCAAGAATGAGCCCTCGGGTTTCATCCTGACCACAATCCTCGGCATCGTTGGCGCCTTTGTTGCAACGTTCCTGGGCCAGTTTTTCGGCTTCTACCGGCCCGGTGAGGGGGCTGGCTTCATCGGCGCCATTGTCGGCGCCGTCATCGTCCTCTTCGTCTGGGGATATTTCGCCAAGAAAAATACGGTTTAGTTATTTTCGGCGGCCGGTCCGCCAGATGATGACGATGAACATCAGCATGCCGAGCCAGACGAGCAGGGAGCCGGCGACGACCAGCGGCATGACGCTTTCGCGCCCGGTGCTCAGCAGGATGGCGAGCCCGATCATCATGGAGACATAGCCCGCAACACTGGCGCCAACCTGCTGAGCCGCGAGGCGGCCAAGGGTATGCTCATGGGTCACGTAATACAGGCCCATGAGGAACATCGTCACCCAGCCGATGAGGTTGAGATGGGCATGGACCGGCATCAGGCTGTGATCATGGGCTATCCCCATGTAAATCCCGAGGCTCATGCCAACCAGCGCGGTGACGCTGGCCAGAAGAAAGCAGAATTGCGGCAGGCGCATTATCTGCCGAACCGTGTGAAGCGCACGGGAACGGCGGTGCGGGAAATCCGCTCGATTTCGCCGCGTGAAACGCCAATGTCCTTGAGCAGGTGGTTATTGAGGCTCGAAAGAGCGGTGCGCGTTTGGCGCTGCAGCATCAGGTTGGCAAGCATTTGCCAAGGCTGGGCGGCGCTGGTCATAAAGCTTGTGCGCCGTGGGCGGTGGCCGGCGGTGCTTGAGGTATCGTAAAACATGGTCGGTCCTTATAGAGGAAGAGTAAAAAAATCTGCGGCCGGGCGAGGGTCATGCCCGGCCGCATCTCGAAGAAACCTGGGGCTTAGGCTTGGGGATCGTGATCGCGTCCGTTGCCCTTGCTGCCTTCTTCAGAGATTTCGTTCATGCGCTCAAAGGCAGTCTTCTTCTTGCCGCTCTTGACGATGCCAAGGGCATTGCTGTCCGTGGCATAGTTCGCCGCCTTGTTCTGGGAAGAATACTTGCCGAAGTAGGTGTCGGAGCTGCGCAGATCGTCACCGCCTGCGGCGAGGGCTGTGCCCGAAACGGCTGCGAGAGCTGCGAGAGAAACGAAAAGGGTCTTCATTTTTGGTCTGTCCTTGATGTTTAAAGTTAAGTTTAAAGTGAACCTTCTGGCTGAGAGCCGCCGTTATTTTTCTTAAGGCGTACCGGCCCGGTTCATGGCGCGGTGTGTAGTCCCCGCACTGGATCAAGACTTTGAGAGCCGCTTGATTTTCCCTTGAGAAGCCCTTGATTAACGCGGTAGAAGGCGCCCCTGACGGCTGAGGAGGCCCGGTTGCGGTATGAATTCGATGGTTTTGTGCTGGATACGGGGCGGGTTGAACTGTGCCGCGGGTCCAAGCTTGTCGATATCGAGCCGCAGGTGTTCGATCTCCTGGTCCATCTCATCAAAAACCAGGACAGGGTGGTCAGCATCGAGGAACTGTTTGACGCCGTATGGGCGGGCCGCATTGTCTCGCTCTCGACGCTCACCAGCCGGATCAATGCGGCGCGCAAGGCGATCGGCGACAGCGGCGCAAAGCAGAAGCTGATCAAGACCGTCCCGCGCCGCGGCTACCGTTTTACGGCGGAGGTGGTGACAGCTTCAGACGAAGCGAAAGCGGCTGCGGAGCCTGAACCAGCGCTGCGCCAGGTAATTAGTTTCTGCATCTCGGGCAACGGGGTGCGCATCGCCCATGCCAAGGTGGGCAGCGGGCCGCCGCTGGTGAAGGCCGGCAACTGGCTGAACCATCTGGAATATGACTGGGAAAGCCCGGTGTGGAGCCACATGCTGAAATGGATGGCGAGCGGGCGGCAGTTCATCCGCTATGACGCGCGCGGCAATGGCCTTTCGGACTGGGACGTGCAGGACATATCCTTCGATGCTTTCGTGCGCGACCTTGAAGCGGTGGTCGAGGCAGCGGGGCTCAAGAGCTTTGCGCTGTTCGGCGCCTCGCAGGGCTGCGCGGTGAGCATTGCTTATGCAGTGAAGCATCCGGAGCGGGTGAGCAAGCTGGTGCTCTATGGCGGTTTTGCCCGCGGGCGGCGCTTGCGCGGCGATGCCGCGGCCGTTGAGCAGGCGGACGCCATGATCACCCTCATGCGCACCGGCTGGGGCCAGGAGAATCCGGCCTTCCGCCAGGTCTTCACCTCGCTCTTCGTCCCCGGCGGCACGCCGGAGCAGATGGCCTGGTTCAATGACCTGCAGCGCAACACCACCTCGCCGGAAAACGCGGTGCGCATTAGGCTGGTGTCGGACTACTTGGACGTGCAAAAGCTTCTGCCGCAGGTCACCGTGCCGACGCTGGTTCTGCATTGCAGCGACGATGCGGTGCAGCCCTTTGAAGAAAGGCGCCTACTGGCGGCAGGCATTCCCGGGGCGCGTTTTGTGGCGCCGGAGGGGCAGAATCGCCTGATCCTTGAAAGCGATCCGGGCTGGGGCCGCTTCAAGGAAGAAGTCGGGGCCTTTCTGGCGGGGTGAGTTCCTGATGTCCGCTCCCGCCTTGCGGGACTAGGCGTGAAGGCCTTTGCTTCGTCTTGAAATCGGGGCAGCAACTTCCCATCTGCAGTTCCGCTCAGGAGGGCAACTGACATGCTGATATTCATCCTCAATATTCTATGGTTTGTGTTCGGCGGATTTTTTGCTGGCCTCGGCTGGATCCTGGCCGGGGTGATCATGGCGATCACCATCATCGGCATTCCGTGGGCGCGGTCCTGCTTCTTGCTGGCGCGCTACACCTTCTGGCCCTTCGGCTATGACATTGTCTCGCGCGAGCAGCTTTACGGCGAGAAAGACATTGGCACCGGCGTGTTGGGCACCATCGGCAACGTCATCTGGTTTGTGCTAGCGGGCTGGTGGCTGGCCATCATGCACATCACGGCGGCGGTGGCGCTTGCCGTCACCATCATCGGCATTCCCTTTGCCTGGGCGCATGTGAAGCTGGCAATCGCCTCGCTGTTTCCCATCGGGAAAACCGTGGTGGAAGTTGACGAGTTGCGCTGGCTGCCACGGACGGGAACCAGCCTGAAGGTCTGACCGCTTTATCGCCGCGGATGTGAAAGCATGGCAGGGGCCGCAAAGCCCCTGCCATTTTTCTCACTTATGACTTTTGATTGCGCACGTAGGCCGGTGCGTTGGTGAGCATGTCCTTAGACGAGTTCACCACAAGGAACCAGTCCTTGGCATCATTGCTCTCGCGGGCCTTGCGAAGCGAGGACATTTCAATTGCCACGTCCTTTTCGCCAATCCCCAGGAAGCCGCCCACACCGAGCACAACCGCCTTCACGCTGCCGTCCCAATCGAGAACGACGTCGTTGACTTCACCCACATCAGCCCAATCCTTGCGGGCATCGGCGGGATAGGCTTGGGTGGCGTCAATGTCGGTTTTCACCGCATAAACACGCATGCCGATGAGGCTCGAGGCCAGAATATCGTTCGGGCCGGCGGCACCCAGATAGCTCGCAGGGCCGGTCTTCAGCATTGCAGTGGTGGTGGGCGCAGTCGTCGCTGGCTGCGTGGTTGTGGCTGCCGGGTCAGCGGCAGGGGCCGTGGCAGCGGGATCACTGACAGCAGGTGCCGAGGATGCGGCAGTTTCATATTCCAGCTCGTTCAGCGAACCATCGGCATTGGTATCAAGCGCCTTGAAGGCTGACTCGGTCCAGTCGGGATGCAACTTCATGCCTTCTTCGAGGGTGATTTTTCCATCGGCATTGGCGTCGATCTTGCTGAAGTCGCCGGTTGCGGCAAAGGCCGCCGTGGACAGCAACAGGGTGGCGGCAATAGCCACCATGCGGGGGGATTTCGTCATGATTTACTCCGTTTGTTCAATGCTTTGCCTGCCAGCGGCTGCTGCAGACTCAGCGTTACAACAAATGATGCGGGGTTAGGTTCCCTGCGGCGAGGGCGGGATGTTATTTTTTTTGGCCGCATGTTCAGGGAAAAATCGGGAAGCCCCGCGCGTGCGAGCGGCGGGGCTTCCAATTGCTGGCCGAGGGGTCTCAAGACCAACAACCACACGACGACCTGCCGTGCGTTTTATAAAATAGTTTCGGCGGAAAACAGTTCCTGCGGATGATCGCCCACGTCAGTTTCGGTAGTGCGCCACCACGCGGCGGGCGTAGGCCATCAACAGGGTCTCATATTGCGGCGTTTCACCGACGGACACTCCGGCGGTAAGAATTTTATCGGCCAGCGCATTGCGCTCGCTCTTGGCACTTTCCGGAATTGCCGCCTCCTCGCACACCGCATCAAAGACACGGCGCAGGGTCTCCAGCTTGTCGGGGTTCATGTTGCGGCTGGCCAGGTCATCCAATGTGAATGGCGCGTTCATTGGGGACTCCTTTCACCACTATGGCTCAAGAGTCGCAAACGCTGCAGATACTCAAAAAGTTTCCGCCGATGCTTAGTTGGACGATCGGTTCGAAGCATTGTAAAACGACAGTTGATCGAGCCTACCCAGCTAGTTCTTAGCAGCGAGGAAAATTTCCTAATTGTGGCCAAAGCATGCCAATTTAAATCAAAAATCTGCTACTTATGCGGTGAACCACTAAAGTCGCCGACAAATGCTGACCATGTCCCAATGAAGCAGCTTTGGACACCAGAAATTAGAAAAGTTCACAGCCCAGCTCTGAAAACCTTGAGAGTTCATGAGCAGTGCAATTCTGAATACCAACTTGATGAGGAGTATTTTGTCGCTAG
>JBBSBQ010000082.1:0-6116 GCA_038251095.1 Hyphomicrobiales bacterium | reverse complement strand
AGCCCTTTACATGGGCGAAAAAATGATCATGGACGACTCCGTAGGCTCCGATCCCGAACCCGAGAAGCGGGGCTTCTATGGGCGTTCCAAGATCTATGCCGAAAAGGCTCTCTTGCAGATGCACGCCACCGATAAGCTGCCGGTTGTCATCATACGCCCTGGTGTCGTATTAGGGCCGGGCGGGGCTTTGGTGCATGGCGCGTTTGGCGAACCCCCCACGCCCACCTCCAACTGTGTGGTTGGTTTTGGTCCTGGCATCTATCCCCTGCCCTGTGTTCTGGTTGAAGATGTCGCCGCGGCCATGGTCGCGGCCAAAGATGCGCCTGGAATTGATGGTCTGAGCTTCAATCTTGCCGGCGATGTACGTCCTTCGGCGATTGAATATGTGGAGGAGTTGCGCAAACGCACTAAGCGAAACATCACTTTTTATCCACGCAGCCTCACCATGGCGCGGCTCGCCGAATGGAGCCGCTGGGTGTTGAAGACGATCACAAAGAAACCTGGCAATGCGCCTCCAGCCTATCGCGATTTAGTATCGCTTTCGATGGCCACCGATCTCGATTGCTCGCTGGCGAAGCGACTTTTAGGATGGAAGCCCTGCTCGGATCGCGAGGAGTTTTTCCGCCGCGCCATCGGCCCCCATGTGCGGCCGGTGCATCCGGAGGATCTGCGCTTTACGGGCACGCGGTTCACCTCTGCCGCCCGATAACAGGTAGCTTCCTTTTATGAAGCTGATACAGCGACTACTGAAGCATGCCGTGGTGCGCAATGTCGGGTTCATGTACATCGTTCAGTTCAGCGGCTACATCATGCCGCTGTTGGCGCTGCCATACCTCACGCGCGTACTGAGCACGGAAAAATTTGGCCTGGTCGCCTACTCCCAGATCTTCGTCTGGTATTTTGTCATTCTCACCGACTACGGATTCAACCTGACGGCCACGCGCTCCATTGCCGTCAACAGCGAACGGCCGGAAGAGGTCTCTAAAATCTTCAGCGCGGTGATGGTGGCCAAGTCGGCTCTCACGTTGATCGGTTTGTTCATCCTGGTTGTAGCGGTGCTCGCGGTTCCCGCCCTTCGCCCAAACCTGAACCTGTTTCTGATCTCTTTTTTGACTGTGATCGGATACATGCTTTTCCCTGGTTGGCTCTTTCAGGGGATGCAGAGAATGGGCACCATAGCGGCCCGCGATTTTGCCGCCAAGCTGCTGTCGCTCCTGTCGCTATTCGTGTTCGTCCACAACGACTCCGACTATCTTTTGGCAGCCGCTTCGCAATCGGCCGGACTGCTGCTGGCGGGCATTGTGGGGCTGATCTCCGTGCGCCGCAATCTGGGGGTGCGCTTCCGCTGGCCGGAACAGGCCGCGGTGTGGGCTCAGTTGAAGGAGGGATGGCCGGCCTTCATCTCCCTGGCGGTCTCAGCCTATGCAATTGTAACCAACACGTTCCTGGTGGGCCTGATTCGTCCGCCAAGCGAAGTCGCTTACTACAGCGGCGGACAGCGCATCATCGCCGCGCTCCGTTCGATGGTGATCCCGTTATCTTCCGCTATCTATCCGCACACCAGCCAAAAAGCGGCCGGCTCCGAACGCGGCGTGATCGAATTTGTACGCAAGTATGCGCCGATGTTCATCGGGCCGTTTCTATTGATTGGCGTGGTACTGGTTTTTGGTTCTCCGCTGCTTGTGAAGATAGTCCTTGGACCGCGGTATGTGCCCTCGATACTGGTGCTGCAGATCATGGGCTTTACGCCGGCCCTGTTCGCGGCGACCCAGGTTTACTCCACTTACTACATGCTGGCCTGTGGCTATGACAAACAATGGATGCGCATCATCCTGACCACGGTGGCGGCAAACTTCGTAATCCTTCTGCCCGCGCTCTTTGTGCTGCGCGGCTCGGAGGCGTTGGCCGTCACGGCGCTGCTTTCGGAGGCAACCGGCACGTTGCTTTACTATTTGTTCTATCGCAAAAAGGAACGGGCGTTGGCGTTAGCCGATGCCAGTCCCAACACGTCGCAGTAAATCGCCGTGAGCGATTGCCTGTAGCGCGCCGGAGAGAATTCCGTGCGGACGCGTTCCAATGCCGCGGCGGCTAACCGCGCTCCCAATCCTTCTTCGGTAAGCAGGCGGCCTAGCGCTCTGGCCATCGCCTCGGCATCGCGTACAGGGACCAGCAAAGCGGTTTCGTTGTCGGCAACGACCTCTGGTGTGCCGCCTGCGCGTGTGGCGGCGATGGGTACGCGCGCCGCCATCGCCTCCAAAATTACGTTTGGTGAGCCTTCGCTATGGGAGGGTAATGCAAAAACCGACGCCAGCCCATAGAACGGCTCCACATTTTTGCGATAGCCGGCAAAAATCACTGACTCGGTAAGATTGAGCTCAGCCGTCTTTTTTTCCAGCGCCGGCTGCTCCGGTCCGTTGCCCACAAAGACCGCTTTCCACCGTAAGTGCGGATACAACCGCTGTAACTTGGCTAGGGCGTCGAGCAAATCGGCGTGGCCTTTTTCCCGCGAAAACCGGCCGATGGTGACAATCACCCGATCCTCTTCAACCAAACCCAACTGCTTCCGCAATTCGGCGGTGGCGCTCCCATCGCCGATGGGCATTGACAGCACCGAATTGTGCAACACACGCAGGCAGTCCGGAGCTACTCCATAACCAAGCAACCGGGGAGCAAAGGCATTGCATACGGTGACTACGCGATCGGCACGACGTAACGACCACCTGTCGAGCTGATTATAGAGAGCCATTTTAAAATCGACCGCTGTATAGCCGTGTTGAAATGCGATCCACTTCTGCGCGCGCAGGGCTCTGGAAGTCGCCACCAGAAAATGAGATTTAACGTTGTGGGTCTGAATTATATCGGGCTTGATCTTTTGAATCAGCGCGGCCAGTTGCGGCAGTACGCCGCGGTCAAAGCGGCTCCGTTCGTGGATGATATGTAACGGAATCCCGGCCATCCGCGCGGCCTGGATGAAGAGATTGGCGCTGCCGTCATCCGGCTGGCGGCAGTAGGTGGCCAATTCCACTGAGATTGCGATGCCCTCCGCGCCTTCCGGCGAGCGCGTCCACTGGCAGAAGTTCAGGAGGTTTTTCGCGGGACCGGTAACCGAAGTCGCTTCTATGATGGCAAGGATGCGGATCGAAGGAATAGAACTCAAGTCGCCTCGTTCCCAAATTATAGCCGATCGGGCGGGAAGCGTGGTTTGAGTTGAGCGATTGGCGCCGTGCCAGCGGTAAAATTGGATTTAGCCGGGCTGGGCATGGGTAGACAAAAACAATGAATGCGAAAAGAATGGTTCCGCTGCTGGATTTGAAGGCGCAGCATGCGCGGATCCGCGAGGAAGTGCTTGAGACGGTAACGCGCGTAATCGACTCTCAACACTTCATTTTGGGCCTGGAAGTGGACAGCCTGGAAGAAGAGATCGCAGCCTACTGCGGCACTCGCTATGCAGTCGGCTGCGCATCGGGTTCGGATGCGCTGCTGCTTGCGCTACGGGCCTTTGACATCGGGCCGGGCGATCAAGTGCTGACTACGCCCTACACCTTCTTCGCCACAGCCGGCGCTATATGGCAAACCGGGGCAACGCCGGTGTTCGTCGATGCGGAAGAGCATACCTTCAACATGGACATGAACCAAGTAGCGGACGCGTTGAGCCGCTGCAAAAACATCAAAGCCATCCTACCGGTTCATTTGTTCGGCGGCTGCGCCGATATGGACGAGTTGTTTGCCGCCGCCGGCGGAATCCCGATTATTGAAGATGCGGCTCAGTCGATCGGTTCCGGATACAAGGGGCGGGCAGCAGGCAGCATGGGCGCCATCGGTTGCTTTAGCTTTTTCCCGAGCAAGAACCTGGGCGCTTACGGGGACGGCGGCATGATGACCACCAACGACCCTGCCCTGGCGGACAAACTTCGCGCGCTACGCATGCATGGCTCGCGCGTCAAGTACTACCATGATTGGGTCGGTTATAACTCGCGATTGGATGCGCTGCAAGCGGCCGTATTGAGGGTGAAGCTGCGCTACCTGGATGAATGGACCGCCGGGCGTCAACGAAACGCCGCGTTGTACCGCGTCGCTTTATCAGCCGGACAGGAAGGTGTCATTCTACCCGAGGAGCAGTCCTATCAAACGCGGCACATCTACAACCAGTTTGTCGTCCGGTCGCAACAGCGCGACGCGCTACGAGTCCACTTGCGAGAGGCCGGCATCGGCACGGAGATTTATTATCCGCTGCCCCTGCATCTGCAAAAGTGTTTTGCCTCATTAGGCTACAAAGCCGGCGATTTTCCGGTGAGTGAACGGCTGGCGGAAACCTCGCTGGCGCTGCCCATCTTTAGTGAGCTCGATTCCGGCGATATTGCTTATGTAGCCCAGAAAATAGAGGCGTTTTCATATCCAACCGCGAAAGCGGTAGCCGGCTAGTTTGACCGTTTCATGCACCAACTCCAGGAATACCGGCCAGCGCAACGCAAAGCTGTTGATTCGCTTGCCCGCATCGGGGATGCCGCGCGGTATGACATCGAGCCCGCATTTGCGGAAGGCGCGCCAGGCGCGCAGCGAATGATAATCGCTGGTAAGAAGCACCTTGCGACCCTGCGATCCTTTCAGCATGCGAGTGACAAAGAGCGCATTTTCATGAGTATCCGCCGACATGTTCTCCAGTCGGATAGCCGTGGATGGGACTCCCTCGCCAACTAAAAAGTCGCGCATCGCCTCGGCCAGTCCGCCGCCGCCGCTTACGATAATCTCCGTGTAATGGCCGCTGCGCCACTCAAATAAGGCGTAGACCAAGCGCCAGTAAGAATTGATTCCGATAATGCCTGTGGCGATTACATCCCCGCCGAGCACAATGAGGGTGCCGCCGCCGCCTTCGGCCCACGGCGCGCTTAGAGCGAGCACCCAGGGCTGAAGAATGGGCAGAAACGTGACCGCAAACAGCAGTACACCGGCTGCCGTGGCGGCCGGAACGAGAATACGGCGCATTAAATGTACGAGCAACGGCCCTCTCTCTGAACTCAAGTATAATAGATCCTTAATGGTCAAACATCTGGTTCCGATCATGTGGATTGGCACATTCGTCTGTCTCCTGTATAGTTCGGTTTCAGGTGCTTATTTTTGTGGGTATGACGATTTTTTAGAGGTACACCGAGCCGCCTTCGCCGATTCCAAAGAACCGGTGAAGATGTTGACTACGACGCACTTCGGATCGCCCAAATACCGGCCGCTTAACCGCTTAGCAACCTATGTCACCTGGCATTTAGGGCACGGCCCGTTGGCCTTTCGAATCCGGAATCTCCTGTTTCATGTTCTGTGCATGGCGTCCGTTTACGGAATCGCGTGGCTGCTGTACCGCCAACGCCAACTGGCAATCGGCGCAGCGCTGCTGTTTGGCATCCATCCGCTGGCCAACCAGACAGTAGTGGTAGCTTCCTGGCCCAGTACGATTACCTACGGATTACTGGCCCTGACCTTTTTCCTGTTTCTGCTCTCCCTCGAAGCCGGAGCACGCTGGAAACTCAACCTTACAGGCGTGTTTGTCCTTGTGTTGACGGCAGTATTGCTTTATGAAGCGAGCATTGCAATTTTTGGGGTTCTGTTTTGCTATCTTCTCCTCCACTGGTATAGAGGCCGCGGCTTGCCGCGGTACTATCTGGCGATGTTGGGCGGCATAGCCGGGTCGATCGCGCTATTGCAGGCCGTGTTGCGTCACATCTTTGTTTCAAACGCAATGCCAATAGCCACGATTCCGGTTTTGGCGCGCAACGTGGCGATGTATGTAGGTGCAATGCTGATGCCTGTGGATGCGGTACTTGCCAATACTTTGTTTGGGACGCCGCTGCCTTCCGAGTGGGTGTTTACAACGGAAATATTTGCAATAGCAGCCGGCGTATTGATTCTTATTCTGGCGGCCGCCGCCGCCCCGCTGCTGCGGCCGGCCGTTCGGCAGCGGCTGAGAAACATCGATTGGTTGTTAGTATTGGTTCTCGCTGTTTGCTGCGTAGCTACCTTATTGCCATTTCTCGTATTTGCTCCACACCCTTCCGAAACCTATCTTTATTTTCCACTGGTTATGTTCGCCGTATTGCTTAGCGCTCTGTTGTGGCATGCGCTGCCTT
>JBBSBQ010000081.1:0-6256 GCA_038251095.1 Hyphomicrobiales bacterium | reverse complement strand
TGGAACGAGAGTACATAGTGCCCCGAAGCCAAACAGATCTCCCGTAACTTTTGCGAGGCCGTAAGTCGCAAGCAGGTTGAGCACGTTGTTTGGAGGATTTTTTATGCTTTGGTTGGTGCCGTTTTCATCCAAGATGTTGTCATTCACGATCTTGTCAAAAAAGAAACGCATCGTATCTGTGGTATCTACGGCCCCGAAGGACATAGATGTTAATTGTACTTCTCGATTGAAACTGAAAATCGCGAGCTCGTTCAACGGATTTCCATTTGCATCTTGCTTGGCGTCAATCTTGGGCTCGGCATCGGTCGACGTGCCCTCGACACCCAAGCCGTCGCCTACCTGCGTCACCTGATATCCCGGAGTAATGGCCACCGGACCGAGAGTGAAGAGGCCCGGCGTAACGATGAGCTGCAGTCCGCCGGCGGCATTGTAAGTGTAAGATGCTGCGTCAGCCTGCGGCGTAGTGAAATCGAAGGTCACAGTTGAAGCTTCCGCAGTGCCCGCTAGAAGACACATGCCAAAACTCATGGCGACCAACTTCCCAGTGGTCATCTGATTCAAATTGCTTACTCTTAAATTCTTCATGATATCCCCGTCGCCGTAGTCGTCGAAACTTACCCCATCTGTGTATTAAGCTAGTGTTTTCAGCTATTTGAGTCAAATTGATTCAAAGCTAATCTTTGCTGTGTCATACCAACTTCTGGTTGATTTTTAGTCGCGAATGCTACTACCGTCGTTACTGAACAGCTGGCGCGGATTAATTGCAGTGGTGGGGTTAGCCTGCAGGGGCAGGCGCGGAAGATCACTAGGCTCAGGACTCATTGATTATAACCAGAAGATGACGGTAGCGGCGATGCAGATGGTTGACATGAATGTGTGGGCACATCGGTCATAGCGGGTGTGAATACGCCGCCAGTCTGTAAGCCTGCCGAACATATTCTCGATTTTGTGGCGCTGGCGGTAAAGGATGCGGTCATGTTCGATTGCTTTCTTGCGATTGGACTTTGACGGGATGCAAGCCGTGATACCGCGTTCATTGAGAGCTTGGCGGAACCAATCGGCGTCATATCCCCGTTCCCGAGAAGCTCTTTGGCTTTTGGCAAAACATCGAGCATCAAGGCCGCACCCTTGTAATCACTCATTTGGCCTTCGCTGAGTAACATGATCAGGGGACGCCCGATGCCATCGCACACCGCATGGAGTTTTGAGTTCAGGCCACCCTTGGTGCGCCCGATACGTCTGGGATCGAAGGCTATGCCTGAGACCCTTTTTTGAGAAGGCTGGCAGCAGTGCGGTGGGCCTTCAGGTGGGTGGCATCAATCATCAGCCGGTCAGGCTTTCCAGCCTTGCGCGCCAACTCGGCAAATATCTGATTGAACACGCCAAGGCGGCTCCACCGGACAAACCGGTTATAGATCGTCTTGTGCGGGCCGTAACCCTGTGGTGCTTCACGCCAACGCAACCCATTTCTGATGACAAAGACAATCCCGCTGATCACCCGCCGGTCATCAACCCGCGCAACACCGTGAGAAAGAGGAAAGAACGCTGTAATCCGGCGCATCTGCGCCTCTGACAACAAAAATAAATCACTCATCGCAGCACCTCCATGTGCCGCAAATGGATCAAAATACAAGCTGATCCGCAACCGATTTAATAGGTCCTGAGCCTAGCTAACTTGCTGTCATAGTTTGGGATTGCCAATAAAAAAACCGGCAAATGGGTAAGTTTTTCAACAGGGATTAACGGTCATGAAAATCAGCTATAAAAGTCTATTGATGGCGGGATTTGCATCCTTGGCCTTGACGGCAGCGTCATCTACTGCAAATGCCTCGCTTCTGAATGGACTGTTCAACTTTGAAATTTATCAAGCCGACATCAATTCGGGCAATATAAATGCGGCTTCGCAACAGGCCGAATTGGGAAATCCTCTTATTAATGTGGGGAATCTTATCGCAACTAGCACTTATCAGGGCGACTTCGATCTTTACGCGGCAGGAGCCGCAGTTAACAATAATATCGGTTATTTCCTGACTCATGCTTTTGGTGGCGCAACCAATGGTGGTATAGTAAATTATGTGCTGGATGGGAGCGCTGCAGCATTGAGTTCAGCTAACTTCGATTTGACGACAGTCATCAAGTGGACATTCGCTGGCGATGCCTTTGAATATTTGGGTTCGTCGATTACACATGATGATGGCGTCAGCATTTACGACAGTACGCTTGCTAGCATTCTTTTGGCGCCTCTTCCTGTATCACCCACCACTTCCGGTTTCTTTAGCTACGGTGGCGCCTGGACGATGATTTATGTTGCTGCAAACGACTTGCCAGAAGTTCTTAGTTTTCAATATGAGAGCGCGCGCTAGAGGCTCGATGGGGATGTGCCGCTTCCAGCTGCGTTGCCGCTCCTGGCTGCCGGCCTCGGTGGCTTGGGCCTGATCGAAAGAATGAGGCGGCGTAAGGTTGCTGCCTGATACAGCAATAGAATTATCTTTGGAATGATAATACGGCGGCCCTTGGGTCGCCGTTTTTTTTGGTTTTGCAGCGATATAAGACAGCTCAGTGCCCGATGACTGGTCTGGCAAACGGTTTTGTATCAAAGGCTTTCAGGGCATGCACATCATAAGACCGCGAGTGTGCTAGGGGTCTTTGGGATAGCCAGCGTTTTAGCGGCCTCCGACTTTTTCTAAGTCAGTGGACCTAATTCTCCTGCCGGCCGGATTTGAGTTGCGCGTAGTAGATCGGAATTGAAGCCACGAGGCAGAGCAGCATTCCCGCCTCGGCCTGCCAATTTGGCAGGTAGTCAGATATCCAGTGAGGTGAGAAGGCGGGCCAATCCAGGAGTGGGGGCGAGCCACCCATAAAATAGCCGTAGCTCCAGAGGGTGCAGCCTACGAGGGTCGCGACCCAGCCGAAAGTAGAATAGTTTCTGTAGCAATTGCTACTTACCATGACAGTTGCATGACCCAACTTTCATGTCGCGTCCAGTCTCTTTTAGTCTCGGCCAAAGCCGATCGCGTAGTCGTTCATACGCCGGAAATCGACGGCGACAACCAATTCAATGCCGACAGTCCAGGCGCTTGACCGGCTTCCTTCTCCATTCCATTCTGGCGTACACGCCGGACCTTGATCGATTGGCCGATGTAGGTATGTACTAAGTAAGCATTTCACGGTTGATTGTTAAAACCCGCGTAGGTTTTTGGAAGGCTGGCAAGCTTGCGAATTTTTTGTATCATTAACGATCGCGCTGGAACTGCAGAGACCTTCTCGAAAGTTGCAATTGAGGAACGGTTCCTCGAAAACGGTGTTAAAATTGATATCGCTGAACCGTCAGATGCGAATTCTATTTCCGAGTTGGTAAAGGATGCAATTCAAAAGAACTACGACGTGATTGTTGCGGGTGGCGGAGATGGTACGGTCAATTCTGTGGTGTCAGAGATAATTGGAAACAGCGCAATTAAGTTGGGTATACTCCCGATGGGAACCCTCAATCATTTTGCCCGCGACTTGGGAATACCCCTTGATTTGGAAGGGGCCGTGGAAACGATAGTTAAGAGTTACGTCAAATCCGTTGATGTTGGCGAGGTCAATGGCAGGATTTTTATTAACAACTCGGGCTTGGGTCTCTACCCGGGGATGGTCCGGATCCGGGAAGGCCTTCAAAAGTCAGGACATAGAAAGTTTTTGGCTGCTATATGGGCATCCTTGAGGATCTTTGCCCGTTTTCGCCTTCTGGGCCTTGAACTTCATCCGCCAGGCGGGGCGGTGGTGAAACGCGACACCCCGATGCTATTTGTCGGCAACAATCCTTACGATACAAGTTTGACCACGATCGGAGCGCGGTCCTCACTTGATCTGGGGTTACTTTGGGTGGTGATGCCCATGGTGACTTCTCGCTGGGCCTTAATAAGAAGTTTGTGGGCGATCCTTTCGGGGAGCAGAAAGACGGGGGACTTATACACGATACATGGAGATCACCTCACCGTTGCCAGCAGACGACGCGTCCTCAAAGTCGCCGTCGATGGAGAAGTGCTGCAGCTTAAGCCGCCGCTGAATTATCGGATCAGGCCCAAATCGTTGCAGGTTATCGTGCCCGCAACAAAAGCCACCGACAGTAAGTCTGGATGAGAACTAGTTGTGCACAAAGCGGCGCGCAATTGGAAATCCGGCGGCTGGCAGGAAGTGACGGGTGTGTTGCCGGTCTTCGTGCGCCCACCATCGCATAGGCCGTGCATGAAACTATGGGGTTTGCAAGTTCGCGTACTAGGGATAGCCAGACGCTGAATACACTCATCGATTGGAATGTGATATTACAAAAAAGTAAATTGCCCCCTCGACGCTTTTCCCCGAGATCAAAATGTAGCTGATCGCAATTAGATAAGAAGCAGATCCACGCAGCCGATGAAAATCCTAGATGATGCAAGAGTACGCCTGGAGAATTCAAGACTGTTTCAACGGTGGCGGCCGGCTTACCCGAGGCTATTCGACCTGCTCTTGACCCTCATGCGCCCGGGAGGTCTTCCCTTGGCCTTGGGGCTCCTCATCGCAGCCGTGTGTTGGTTCGCCTTCTTTGGCGTCGTCGAAGACTACGTTACAGGCGAACCACTCGTCCAGGCGGACCTTCGGCTAATCACCTTGATACAGACCCTCAGGGAGCCCGCTCTCAATCAGGTGATGCTGTTTCTTACGTACCTGGGGAACTGGCAGGTGATTACGGTAGGGTCGGCCGTCTTCGCGATCTTGCTATATTTGTCTCGGCAGTGGTGGTGGCTTGGTGCCTTCGCCACCTCGATCCTCGGCGATCAGCTGCTTTCCCAAGCAACCAAGTTCGCATTTCATCGGGAGAGGCCCAATTTGGATAGTGCGCTGCTTCCTGCGGTAGGCTCCAGCTTTCCAAGCGGCCACGCCCTTGTAGCCTTTGCCTTCTATGGCTTCATTGCCTGCTACGCCGTAGGCAAAACGAGAAGCTGGCGG
The DNA here is from genome assembly GCA_038251095.1 of Hyphomicrobiales bacterium. Classification (GTDB taxonomy): domain Bacteria; phylum Pseudomonadota; class Alphaproteobacteria; order Rhizobiales; family Aestuariivirgaceae; genus Aestuariivirga. The sequence goes on along the minus strand of JBBSBQ010000081.1, from coordinate 1,285 downwards.
GTAAAGACCCTCATTTTCACCGTCTTCATTCCATTAATTCTGGGGATTGGCTTCTCCCGCATTTATCTCGGGGTCCATTGGCCCTCCGATGTCATCGCGAGCTTTGCCCTGGGGCCTGCCTGGGTGGCGACAGTCTTGGTTGTATTCAGCCTCACCTGGAAACCGACACCACAGGAGAGTATCCGGCACCTGTCGCCCTGGTTGGCAGTATTAGGTGCAGGGATTTGGCTGGCGACAGCAATTACCCTCTTTTTGACCCATCCCTTCATCGCGCATATGGCAGCTCTGCCAAAAATCACAGCCTGGGCTGGCGTAGGAAGCGCGCGGCTAGCTAGTGGTTTGATTACCACACCACTGGAAAAACCGCTTGTACGCCCGGCAGTGGGCCTTGCGCGCGGCAATTAGAAGTAGCAGCGTGAACTTGTCAGCCCTTGCGGGAGGACGTTTTCTACTATCCTTTGGAATTCCCGCGCTCTTGCTCCTCTCGAGCGCGGGATTTTTCGTTTCGAAGAGGACGATTTGGCTCATAAGCTGCTCTTCGCGGGCAAGACCTTCGAAGATGAAGACAAGCTCATCGAATTCATGAAGAAAGCCATTGGGCATTTGCGGCGCTAGCGCTTAGCATCCTCGATCAATTGGGCGAGCTGCTTTTTCAATATACGTCCCTCGATATAAGCTGGGTCAAATTTTTCAGTTTTAAGCCGCTTGATAATTTCGGCAACATTGTAGCATTGGCCAGTTCAAAAGCGCGTTCCAGAGCTGTCTTTCTCAATTTCACGGACAGACAGCTCGCATAGAGCCCATTTGTTCCAGTCCTGTCGAGGCTATCGCGTTGAAGGGTATTCTTTCAGTGAAGAGTTTTCTTCCCTTCGCGTCGTTCGCGGAAGGCGGCAAAGATTTTCCAATGCTCTAACTCCTCGCCCAACACGTCCTGCATCGCATCGCAAATGATTTCTTCGAACCTTCCCCATTCAGGCTCCATGTCTTCGATAGTGATGCCCAAAGCCGCGGCGTCCGCTTAACATTGCGCAGCAAGCTCTATAGCGCGGTCATGGCTTCCTTTACGGTCGGCAGCTGTCACGTTCTTGTTCACCCAATTTTCAAGGAAGTCGATTCCGCGTCCACTCATGGATCCTTCTTCTCGCCACGCGCCACGATCTTGAGACTGCCATCCGGCAAAGGCCGCTGCAATGTCAAAGCCTCCTCTGTCGGGGCCGTCATCCAGGTTTCGATTTCCTCGGGCGTCGTGAGAATGACAGGCATGGCCTTCGGATGGATTGCGCCG
>JBBSBQ010000080.1:0-6357 GCA_038251095.1 Hyphomicrobiales bacterium | reverse complement strand
GGCGACCCGCAGCGTCGTAGGTGTAATTCCACGACCGAATCACTGCGCTTGTTGGCGAATACCAGGTCAAACTCGCCAGTTGGTTGCGCGGGTTCCAAGTATAAGCTGCGCGTACGCCATTGCTATAAAGCAGGCCAGATCGGCGACCACTGGAATCATAGCTATACTCTGCCCATCTGGCCGCTGTAGTGATGCGGCTAATTTTGCCCCCGGCGTCATAGATATACTCTGTCACAGAGGCATCTGGTGCCGTCATTGAAGCTCTGCGGCCCTTGGAATCGTGAGTGTACGTGACCGTATGACCAAATCGGTCGGTTGCCGAAAGCAGATGGTCCGCCGCATCCCTGGCAAAAGTCATGGTGCCCGCCGCATTACCAGCGGAGACAATCGAGGCTATCCGGCCAAGCGAATCGTAAGAATAAGATTCAGATCGAGTAGGCGACGTCTCTGTTACATTCCGGCCATATGCATCATATGTGGTAGCAATATTTCCGAGCCCTCGATTGCCCCCTGCAATGAGTCCATCTTGTGTGTAGCTATTCGTCATTGTATCGCCCGCAGGGCTTGTGCGGATAAGTGGTAATCCGTTGCGGTCATAAGTATCAGTCGTAATTTGGTTCAGGGCGTCCCGGCGAGACAAGATCCGGCCCAGTCCATTCCGCTCATATCGAGTTTGGCTATTTAAGGGGTCACGCACCTCTGTTAACGAACCAGAACAAGAATAAGTGAAGTTATATTGTTGGCCGAGTGCGTTTCCTAACGTAGCGGGCAAACCAAAGCTATTCCAAGTTAGTGTTCGAGTCGGAAGACCGCTGGCACTTGCATTTCCTGGCAATCCGAGCTCATCCCAAGATTGTTCAAATCGCTGACCCACGCCATTGTAGGAAGTCACGATATTTCCATTCGCGTCATAAACAAAATTCTGGGTTCTCAAAGCACCGTCAGTAATACGAGTGAGCTTTCCCGAGGAATCGTAAGAGTAATTAAGGACACCTGAATCACTGTTTTCTGACAGTAAACGCCCAATTGGGTCATAAGTGTAAGTATATTCTTCAGCAAGCGATCCACCGGCATTGAAGATTTGTGTAGCCAGTAAATTGCCAAGAGCGTTATAGGCAAAAGTCTGATAATCGCCATTGGGACGATTGATGCGAGAAAGTAAATTCTCTGGTGTCCACTGATAAGTGGTCAACAGAAAAGGTCCGCCATTCGGGCCATCCTCCTCTGAAGTAACGTTCCCATTGGCATCGTAGCTTCGGGCAACGCGGCGGCCACCCGGAAGACTCGTCAGAATGCGCCGCCCACTGGGGTCATAGGCAAAACTCCTCGTCTGCCCCTCACCGTCAATAAACGACAATACTTCGCCCGCTTCGTTATAAGTTTCAGAGGTACTAATGCCCCCCGGAAAGGTTTTTGTCACTCGGCGCGCCGCAAGATCGTAGCTGTATTCCGTGCGACGGCCTTCGCTGTCGATACGGGCCGAGAGGCGTCCACTCAAATCAAATTCCTGGCGCACCGCCTGGCATCCTCCCGCCTGTAGAATCCGGGTGATCAGATGCGTGGTGGGCTGGTATTCAAAAGTAGTCACCTGATTCTTGGGATCTGTATGTTGAGTCAGCCGCCCTGCTGCGTCGTAGTTGTAAGTTTGCCGCAAGCCCCGCGCGTCAGAAATCTGAGTGATCCTGCCTGCGGAATCGCGATTGAATGTGACATTCTGCCCACCTGAAGAGCTGATCCCTGTAGCAGCAATCTGCACCCAGTTGCCATTACGATCTTCAATGCGCTTGATGGCCGAGTCTTCGATGATGAATTGCGTGCCTTCTTTGGTGGTCAGACGCCAACGCCTCGGATTGTAAGCCTGAAAGGGCGTAGCTCCGCCCAGGCAAATCAGGTTTTGCGCTGCCCCCAGAAAGGCTGGACAATCGAGATTTTCCAGTTTGTCACCGATTCCAGCAGGAGCTAGATAGCGGTTTTCCAAGGTTGGAAAAAGAGGCGAGGGCTGAGTGGGCGCGAAGGCAAAGATCGCCTGCCTGCCATTCGGAAGCGTTACGTAAGCATTGTAAGTGGCATCAACCCGTAGGTCAGACTCAGAGAAGCCCAGTGCCCAACCCGAGCCAAAGTCATTCCAGTATGGCTTGCGCGAATCATAGAGGCGCCGGATCTCAATTGGCATCACCAACGCCGGGACACGCAAATCGGTATAGCTCAGCGTGAAGGAACCCAATTTTTCAGCGTCACCGCCCACACGAACAATATTCTGCGCAAACGTACCCTGACGGCGATCAAACGCGGTTAACCGAATCGCATAAGGGTTGTTCGCCAGCAGCGTGGGCGTCATCACACCTAGAGTTCCGTTCACTACATTGGTTGTGCCTTGATTCAAGGCAACCCATTGGGTGCCGCCAGAGATCTGATACTCAAGACGCCAGCTCACCAAGTTCGGGTCCTCTACCGTGCCTGTGATCACCACTTGACCCGATATCAGCGCATTGGGAACAGGGCTCGTGATACTCACAGTAGGCGGCGTGTTGTCGATCGCAGCGATGGTAATCACGAAACTTTGCAGCGAATTCGCGCCACGCGAATCTCCGATTCGCAGCGTTACGGCAACTGAGTTCGTAGCATTGCTGGGAACGGCCCACGACACAACTCCAGTACTGGATACCGTCATACCCGCAGGGCCGCTGACAAGGCTAAAGATTACTCCTTCATTATCGGGGTCAACGCCGGTTGCCTGATAGAGATAACCAACGCCTGGCTCGGTTGAAGTGAGAGGCGTAGAGGTAAATACAGGAGGCTGATTCAGCGCCGCACTGGCGTTCACCACAAACGATTGCCGATTGAAAGCCCCCAGAGCATCCGCCACTTCGAGAGTGAAAGCGTAAGCACCTACAACAGCCGGAGTGAACAAGATTGCCCCGGTATTGCTATTGATCGAGGTACCCGAGGGAGCAACCGGAAGCGACCAGCTCAGGACATCGCCAGCATCAGGGTCATTAGCCATTGGCATATATCCATAGCTATTCCCAATCAGCACGCTTGTCGGAGCAGTGCTTGAAATAGTGGGCTGCTGATTTGGGTTAGCCACCTGTATTTGGAAGTTTTGCGTCACGGCAAATCCAGACAAGTCAGCCACGCGAAGACTGACAGCGTGGAGGCCAATTTGGGCAAGCGTTGGCAACCAGGAAACCAGCCCGGTCGTCGGATGGATTGTCAGCCCAGAAGGCCCTGAAACCCGACTGAAACTCAACAGATCTCCTGCGTCGGGGTCGCTTGCGCGCGCTGTATAACCGTAGTTTCGGCCAACAATTCCCGTCGAAACAGGCACACTCGTGATACGAGGTGGATTGTTAGTAATCTGTGTCTCAACAAAGAGACCAAAGTACTGACTGGTAACCCGGTTCTTGGAATCTCGCACTGCCGCCTGGATTCTGAATAGGCCCGTTTGATTGGCCTGCGCTAGCCATGAAATCAGGCCTGTATTGGCCCCAATCGTCATGCCCGTTGGCGGGGTCAACAGCTCATAGGTCAGCACTTCACCCAGATCAGGATCAGCAGCCACCATCTGATATCGATACTCCAGCCCAGTGCGACTTTGGGTAACCGGACTGCTGGTGATCGTTGGCGCGGTATCCCCACGCTGAGTGCGAGGAATCGGCATGGCGCTTGCTTCTGTTCCCAGGGGAGCTTCTACCCCAGAGGAATTCAGCCAGCGCACGTGATACCAGTACACCGTGTTATTGGTCAGTTCTGTATCCGCAAACGCACCTAGCGCATTCGTATACGCAGCACGATGCAAAACATAGCTTTCTGCCCCAGCCCGGCGATAGACGTTGTAGCTCACGGCACCAGGAATCGGGCTCCATTTTACGTCCATCGCCCGGTCGCGTGCACGGACGGTCAGGTCATTTACCGATACGGCGGGCCCTTGGCCAATCACCAGATTTGTCCCAGAGCTGTTATTGTTCTCGTCGCCTTCTGCCACTAGCCCCGCAAAATCCACTTGGGCGACGATGTTTTGCGCGCCGGGTGTTGGATTCAAATACTCGCAAGAGAGATCTTCATACTCGCCAGGACTAAGCAGCCGCGTAGTATTGCCGGAACAAATAGTAGCTCCGCCCAGCCCGGCAGTAAAGCGGAAGGCAGCCAACGGCAGCAGCGAAGAGCCGCCATTACCTACCCGCGCGATCAGCGTAGTCTTGGCAGGAAAGTCCCGGTCATCACGACGAAGAAAAGATATCGTAAAGTCACCGATTGAATTAGGTGCCTGACCTTGTCCTGGCAAAAAAGTATTTAGCCCGAAATTGTTTAATCCTGGCACCAACCAGTTGGAAGTAAAGCTGGTAGGCACTTTTAGGTTATCGAGAATGTGAACAATCGAATAAGCGGGCTGATTCCAGATTCGGCGCGTGTGCGCCCAGTTTCCATTGGCCGCGCGATACACAACAATGCCCTGCTGTCCCGGAAGATTGCCGGAGACAGGAACTACGATCTCTGCTTGGCCGTCGCTGTTTAGGTCGACAACGATGGGCATTTCTATGAGAGTTCCATGTGGCCGGGGAGTCTTGAATAGCTCAAAACCATCCCGGCCGCGCCAGATGTACAAAAACTGTTCGTCGCCATAGACTACTTCCACTTCGCCATCGCCATCGAAATCAAAGAGCGTTGCAGAGGTCACGCCAGAGCTTAATTCAAAAATCGGATTGGCCCATTTCAGCGTTCCGTCCGCTTCGTAGACGCGATACTCCTGGGTCCCCGCAATGCCAATTTCTGCAGCGGCATCACTATCAAAATTCCCAACCGTGGGCTGCCCACCCCCAGGACTTGGCCAGGATGCCTCCCACTTGACCGTGCCATCGTGTTCAAGGGCCACTAGTTTGTTGCCTGTCCGAGGCTTGAAAACGATTTCTCCCTGCGGGTCTGCGTCCAGATTGCCTACCGCCGAGTAGGCTTCTGCATACTCAGTGCGGTTAAAGACAATGCCGCCGCTAGCGTTATAAACGGTGGGCCCGGCAACCACTTCCAGGTTGCCATCACCATCCAAATCTGCGGCGAACGACATTGGGCCCCCGGAGCCACCATTCCGGCCAGTGCCTCTCCACAACAGCGTGCCCGTTGCAGAATATACGCTTCGCCCGACGATAATCTCAGGCGAACCGTCCTTGTTCAAATCAGCTAGCGACGCACCGCCCCAGCATGAGACCCCATCTTTGTGGATTTCAGTGCTACGCCACTTCAAAGCGCCGCTATTCTCAAATACAATCAGCCGGCATTCCTCGTCCAGGGTAATGATTTCGCCCAGGTTGTCGCCGTCGATATCACCCAAAGTGATGCCTGCCGACGGTGCCAGTTCCAGCGTAGGGTCCACCACTGTTAGTTTTTCGCTGCCATCTCGCCCGTCCAGCACACGCAATACCCCATCAACAAATTGTGTGACCCCACCGCCTACGAAAACCAATTCTGGAAAGCCATCCCCATCTAAATCACCAACAGCCATCGGGCCAAAGGAACGTCCTTTTGAGGGAGCAAGCGTAAAGGTTTTACGCTCCCAAAATACTGTCGGATTCAACCCCCCGGCGGCTGGTTGAAACGTAAAATTTTGGCCGGTAAAGCGAATATTATTGGCCTCATTAGGCTCGATAATGGCGTTGCCGGAATCGGCACGAACGTAAAGAATATTACCGGCAAACAAGATTGTGCCACTCACTGGAATCACCGGGCTGACCGTGGCACCCGCCCCAAGCGAGTTCACCACCGCAGAGCCAAGTTGCAAGTCTGTACCGGCATCAAAAGCACGGTTGTTATTACGATCTTCAAAGACCTGGACGGTGAAGGGCACCGTTGTAGCCGCGCCCAGATTGCGGATGGTGGGTTGCAAGCTCCCGCTGATCTGGAGCGTTTGCGTATCCGTATTCAAACCAGTGGTGGAAATAGCCTCCACTGTCAGGTCGGGGTTGGCCTGTCCTTCAAACAACGTAATGACGCCTAAAAAGGCGACTGGCAACACGATCCATTTGTTGATTTTCATTACTAGTTCCTTTGATTCCGCTTCCAGGTTGAATAGGCGATAGCTACCATTCCGAGGCCACACAAGGCGCTTGTGGTGGGCTCTGGAATTTCGGGCCCTCCCGACGCAGGCTGGATCACAAGCCAACCATTGACATACACGGCAGCCATCGAATCGGGGTCGAAATGCGCGATCCCTTGCGTGGCGGCACTCTGGTGTTGGATCGTGATGATCGCGGTTTCTCCAGGAGCTAAAGCCAACACCGACCATCCCAAGGCCAGCGATACGTCGTCGGGCGACGAGGATGGCACGGCATTGGTTTCGTCTAGAGCCCCAAAGAAGGAGACATT
>JBBSBQ010000079.1:0-6406 GCA_038251095.1 Hyphomicrobiales bacterium | reverse complement strand
TTTATTGATCGTGTGGCAGTGTCCTTTTCTTTTGGCCTTTGGTGGCCGGGAAAGGCACCAGGGGATGATTGGCGTGGATTTGATTGGCCAGATACGACGTGCCTATTTTGAGCAACACCGCCCGATCAAGGAGATCGTTCGGCTCCTTTCGGTATCGCGCACGACGGTGCGCAAGGTCGTCCGCGGTCAGGAGACAGAGTTCAAATATGAGCGGGGCACGGGATCAGTTTACTTTGGCGCCAAATCTGGAGTGCCTGGCGCCGGTGGATTGCGCTCGAGGTCGGCAATGATTTGCTTCATTTCTGCAATCTCTCTGACCTGCGCCGCGATGATTCCATCGGCGAGTTTTCTGACGCGCTGATCTCGAATATGTGCCCTTTCGCTTGTCATGATCGCGATCGAATGATGCGGAATCATGGCTTTCATGTACGAGACATCAGAAACAGTCTCCTGGCTTCGGACGAGCCAAAGCGAAACAGCAAAAACCGCCACGCTTCCGACGAAGATGGCGACGTTGATGCCTCTATTCGAATACATCTTCAGCATGAATGCGAGCATGATGGCCGACATGGTCGCGCCCATCAGTAGGGCCATCCATGCGCGCGTTTGACTGAACAAGACGTGGTCGAACGCATAAGTATTAAGATACATGAGCCCGAACATGACGATGGTGGATGTCAGAATCATGGTTCCGAAGCGGGCATAACTCATTCTGGTCTCTCCTTTTGGAGCATGGTAACCACACGGTCGGGTGCTTCGGACTGATGTTTTCTCTAGCTGCTTGCCGAAATGCAGGGTAAGCTCGTCGGAGTGCGCTACCTCGGCAAACGTTGCCCTTTACGATCCTCTTTTGCGTTAGTTCCCAACCCCAATCCCCGCCCCGCATGCGTCTTTCCGGTTGACCCTCCCAGATCAAAACCACCGCGGTCTACCTGCTGTGATGCATCGGTCGGTTTCGGTTCATCAGCCTTATTGGCCGGCTTACCACTCGCAATTGTGAACCCTGCTTCTTCGTCTTTCAAAGAAATTTCTTCGCTCTTTGGGCGCCTATTGGTTGGAATGTCCTTATATTCATCAACCCGAAGGCCCGTGCCATCCATGCTTTGCTCAAGCTGACGCTGTGCCTTATCACGATTATTGAGAATATCGTTCTTCCTGACTTTCTCATCGTCAAATTCGTCCATCGCGCCGTTGCCGCTTCGTTGTCCTGCTGACATTTTCATTTCCTCCAGTTGAATCACGGTCCCTGCATAGATCTCAACGCCTCAGGTCGAGAATTGGTTCCCCAGATGATCTCTCGACTGTAAAAACGCGTCTAAAATTGGCTCTGACGCAGATTTGCTGATGTTCGGTTCATGCCGAGCCGATCATTCTGGCTTGAAGCAGATCGAGCTTTGCGCGGCCATACATCTGCCTCTTGATGAGCTTGAGTCTTGTAATCTGACCTTCGGTCTGGCCGTTGGACCAGGGTGAGGTAATGGCTGCGCTATTACGACTATCATCCTGCTCGTCATCTTCAGCAGGCTAGTTAAACTCAAACATTTCATGCGGTAAATCCATGCCTTTGCCTCATCACGCGACTTCCGAAGACCGCTTCTGGTATTATTCGTCTCGCGTCATTTGCTTTGCTGTGCTGGGTTTTCTCGTCTTGCCAATCTTCATCATCATTCCAATGTCGTTTACAGCTGGCAATCTTCTGGTCTTTCCATTGCCTGGACTGTCGTTGCGATGGTATCAAAGTATTCTTCACGGTGACGCGTGGCTCGACGCTGCGAAAAATAGTCTTTTTATAGGACTTGCATCAACAGCACTCTCCATGGTTCTCGGAACCCTTGCAGCAAGCGGGCTGTCACGTATGAGCTTTGCGCTAAAGCCTGTCGTTATCGGCTTTATACTTTCGCCGTTGCTAATCCCCATAGTGATCACGGCTGTTGCAATGTATTTCCACTTCGCTGATATTGGTCTAAGCGGCACTTATCTGGGGCTCATTTTGGCTCACACGGTACTCGCCGTGCCGTTCGTCGTCATTACAGTGCTGGCATCGCTTGAGGGATTTGATTACAATTTGCTACGGGCCGCAGCTACCCTGGGCGCACCGCCCCTAAAGGCTTTTCGACGTGTGACACTGCCAATAATCCTTCCAGGCATTGCCTCGGGAGGTCTGTTTGCTTTCGTCACATCTTTCGACGAAATTGTAGTGACCTTGTTTCTGGCCGCGCCGACGCAACGCACCTTGCCTCGGCAAATATTCAGCGGTGTACGGGAATACGTAAGCCCAGGCATTGCCGCTGTCGCGACACTGCTTATAATTTTGTCAGCTTTGCTGCTTTTGACTGTCCACCTAATTGAACGGCGGGGAAGGCGGCTACGGGAGAGCGGTACTGTTCCGTCTTAATGTAACGCATTAGTACCAAAGGTTTTAGCGAATTCAGTAAGCACCCGACTACGGGTTGAATTGCACTCAAAGACGCCTGATCATGTCAATCCACTTCGATCACGCATTCAAAAAACTAAACTTATGGTTCAGTAGGCTTGTCAGGTTCCCTGTTTGGCATGAGTGGTGCAGTGACCGCCTTGATTGCTTCAACCGCACGACTTACAAAACCTTTATTCGCTTTGCTGGCAGGCGCTTTTCGTTTTGAACCTTTGACCAATGCGCGCGTCGCTTTCTTCGCTGAGCCGAGCTTAGAGCTCTTCTTCTTCGCAGCTTTTTTAACGTTGCCCTTACTCTTAGTCGCCTTTTTAGCTGACTTTTTTGCGCCAGGTTTTTTGGCGGCTTTCTTTGCTTTTTTAGCCATAACTCGCTCCCTTTATTCGACAGAAATTTGATGACCGTTGCGGCATAAGACCCTCATTTGGGTTCGGAGTCCATCCCGCTGCTGATCGAACTGGCCTGCTGCCGGTTTCACGGACACTAAGTTAAGGTGTTTTGATGGAACTGGAAGTTTCAAATGGAAAGAAAGAAGTTCAGCCGCGAGTTCAAGCTTGAGGCGGTAAACCTGGTCAAGAAACGGGGTGTTTCATTCGCCCAGGCGGCCCGGGACCTCCCAACCAGATGCTGGCGTGCAGGCTGTGGGCTCGATCAGGTAGTGGCTGCACATCTGCAGGAAGCGGCGATTGTACAGCCGGTCTTTGCCCACGAAGATTGCATCCACTGCCGTCTTCATGTTGTCATAGATGCCGCGCGTGCAGGTGCCCTTGAAGAAGCCGAAGGCTCGGTCATGGGCATCGAACACCATCTCCTGGGTCTCGCGTGGGTAGGCGCGCACAAAAAACATTCGGCTGTGGCAGAGGCGGACATGTGCCACCTTCAAGACTACCGTCGTGTTGTTGATGCGAACCGTCTCATGGCTCCAGTCAAACTGGTAGGCCTCGCCGGGTGCAAAGGACAAAGGCACATAGGCATCCGCCGTTACTGCGCCGCGCTCTTTTGCCCCGGCCTTCGCATAGCGCCGGACTGCGTCGTAGCTACCCCTGAAGCCCGCATCGCGGAGTTCCTCAAAGAGCCGGATCAGGGTCAGACGCTCCCGGCTGGCCTTACCCTCGTTCGCCATCAAAAGACGATCCAGCTCCTCCCGCCAGGGGCCAATCATCGGCAGGGGCTGGACCTCGCGTTCGTATTGGAACTCTGTCGCTCCGCTGCGTAGAATCTTGCGCACCGTGTTGCGTGACACATGCAAATCCCGGCTGATCTCTCGATGTCAAGACGAAGCTGGTCCATTTGCCTGACTCCAAGACCGGCAAGAAGACGATCTACCTTGGTCAAGCCGCAATCCAAGAACTCGAACGAACACCCAAGATCAATGACAATCCGTTCGTCATCACAGGTTACATCGACGAGCAATACTTGATGGATATCCAGAAGCCCTGGCGGCGCATCCGGAAGGCCGCAGGTCTTGATGACGTGCGCATCCATGATCTCCGCCACACCTACGCCTCCCATGGTGTCGCTATGGGGCAGGGGCTTCCAATCATCGGCAAGCTCCTTGATCACTCCAACACCCAAACCACAGATCGCTACGCTCATCTCGCCGCCGATCCTGCTCTCGCTGTGGCGGACAAAATATCGGAAAGCCTTGCTAACCTGATCTATTCACCGACCTGATATGATCCATATGCGGATGATTAGATGTCATAGACGGACACGATTCTTCACGACGCAGAAAAGAATCGGTTTTGTTTTTGGAGTTTGGAAAGCGTTGGGGGTTGGCGTTTCTGGGAGCGTCACGCCGTACCGAATCGCGGCGCGAGATTCGAAGAAGGATGGGTGAGGGTAATGTCGGTAATAGGGCTTTGAAGCAGTACTGTTCCGGTGACCTTCCATGCGTTGGTATGCGTGCGCTCCAGCTTCACATCCTGGGTCGTCATAAGACAACAACCGAGCATGATGGCTTTTTCTGTTGATCGAGCCTTAAAATAGGTGATCCCCTCGTCAGCGAAGCGACTGCGGTTATTTTGAACAGGGAACTGCCAGACTTGCTTATTAGGATTTATGGACATGGAGGCCTCCTCCAGAAAGATACGCTGAACCAAATTCGTGACAAGATTTGAACAACGATGTGCCCGGCGGCCTGCAAGTCTTTGGCAAACTTTCGCACGCCGCGGGTCAGCCCCTGTGCGTGGTGGAACAGCAGAACTTCGGCCAATGCGAGTCCTCCGGATGGGGTCAGTAAAAGTATTTCGAGGAGCTTCACCGCCTCGTGTAGCCTCGTGATTTGCAATCGTTCCATAGTTGATTGCAAGCTTAATTGTTTCAGCAGGGAGGTTAGCCATGAGCCAGACCAAAATCCGCAAAGGTATGCCAGATGTTCAGTTAAACCGCGCGGAGTTTGAGCGTCGTTTTAGGGACCGCTTCTTCGATCCTGCGTTTGCCAAAAACGAGTCTGCAATCGAAGCAATAATAAATACAGCGTGGGATGGCTATGTTGTTTACCGCAAGAACCCGGTCAAGCTACCGGCGGGAAAAGGGTATGCGAAGCCCACGGCAGAACTCCCAGTGGAATGGCTGGCAACTAAGGCGGCAATAAATGCTGCAGAAAGGCGTCAAAGAAACAAGAAATCGCCGAGCCGTATCCTCCTAATCAACGGCTCAATGAGATCTGACCAAAGCTGCCCTGGCGAGATGTCCAAGACCTGGCGATTGTTGAAGTTAGCGGAAGAAGTCGTTAAATCCACAACTGGGTTCGAAACCGAAATACTCGATCTTTCTCTGCTCACCTCACAATATGGCCGGGTAATTCATCCCTGTAAGGCCTGCGTTTCCACAGCGATGCCCCTGTGCCACTGGCCCTGTTCCTGCTACCCTAATTTTGCCATGGGACAGACGAGTGACTGGATGGCTGAAATATATCCGATGTGGGCTGCTGCGCATGGCGTGATGATTGTGACACCAGTGAATTGGTATCAGGCACCGGCAGGCTTAAAGGCCATGATAGATCGCCTTGTCTGCGCTGATGGCGGCAATCCCGACCCCACTACCACAGGTGGAAAAGATCCGGCCAAAGCGAAGGCGATTGAGTTGAAAGGCTGGGACTATCCGCGCCATCTCGCGGGCAGGGCCTTCTCCGTCGTTGTGCATGGTGACTCGGCAGGTGTGGAAACCTTGCGCCGCATCCTCACGGATTGGCTAGAAGACATTGGCATGATCGCATCGGGCCACAAATCCCATATCGGCGCTTACATTGGCTACCTCGGAACCTATGCCGAAAGTCATGCAGATCTCGATAAAGATAAGGACGTTCAGCAGGACGTGAAAATCGCGACTCACGCGCTGGTAAACGCCGTAAAAATGCTCCGTGCTGGGAAATTGGTTCCTCCCGATGCCAACTTACATGAGGCGCGTCCAAAGTAGTTGTTATCCGGCGATCACCGCTTCCTCATAGTGTGGACCATTTCGAGACACGTTTGCTGTTCAGATATTCACCGGCGAATATTTTTTCTTCGCAGAGACACCCTCTTGCGGATCCACAAATGTCGGTGGGGTCGTAGGGAAAGCTGTAAGTCGAAGTCGGAGGGAATACAACAAAGGTACGGTAACGAGGTAAAGCGGCCGATCACGGGATTTTTCGCCTTGATTGTAAAAACGCGTCCAACATTGACCCCACCGGAGACTGAAGGCATTGCATTGATAATACTAGGGTATCAGCCTTTTCTTAGGGGTTACCATTGGACGCGAAACGCAACTCCACAAAATCTAAGCTTTCCAAACGAAATCAATGAGTTGGTGGGACTTTGGGGTGGGGTCAATGTTGGACGCGTTTTCACAAATATCCCTGCGTTCCGATCAGACTTGGGCGTTTTTTGACGGCGCATTGGCGTGCCGAGTTCTGCTGGGGGTTGTGCCTCTCCTGGCAGTTGACGTCGGGATAGGCCCACTCCAGCTGAGACTGACCGATTGGCGGGAGGA
>JBBSBQ010000078.1:0-6652 GCA_038251095.1 Hyphomicrobiales bacterium | reverse complement strand
TGATTTTCGGGAAATTCCGCTTTTCGCGCTTTCCATTCACATGCACCACCTCGACCGGCTTTCCGACCACCCCTTCAAGCGGATGCAGGATCACGAAACCCGAACGGTTGGTGAGAAAATCACTGAGCGGCGTCCCCACCGCAGAAAACGTCAGCGTGCCATCCATCTTGGCTTCGATCTTCGCCTGATATCTGAGGGACTGTTCCGCATCGCTGGAGGTGGCGTCATAGCTGATGGAAAAGCCGGTCACGCCCTGTTTGACTTTCAGGTTTTCAATGGCTGGCGCATAGGTGCCCCAGTTCTTGTCGCGCAGTAGATAGGCGATGCCACGCAAGACCTCCACGCCGCGATAGCGGATGTAGCGTAACGCGCCACTGTCGAACATCGCGGTGATGGGCCCGGCAGCCAGTTCTCGGCGCTTGCCGTCCGAGGCTTCCGTGCCAAAAAGCTTGATTGCGCGGCTTGGCTTCTTCGCGGCCATGGCTTTACTCCGATTCAAATGACTTTTTCGGTTTGCGGATCAATGACGATGGTGCGGGCCATATCAATATCAATGCTGATTTTCTCGCCGGGCCTGCTCACCTCACGCGACTCAAGCTCGGCAACAGTGCTTTTTCCACCCAATGGAAACGCGACCTGAACCCGCGAGCCCGTGGGTTGCACCAGTTCGACCGTCACCTTGACCTGCGCATGGCCCATGGCAACGCGCTTGCCAGAAAGGGCAATATGCTGCGGCCTGATGCCAAGAATGACGGCTTGCTTGGCTTTTCCCTCACGCTTGCCGACAAGTGTCAGCTTTGTGCCGTCGGAAAGTGTCGCAGTATTCCCGGTGAGCGCCGCCGGAATGAAATTCATCTTGGGGCTTCCCAGGAAGCTCGCGACGAAAAGATTGGCGGGGCGCTCGAAAAGGTCGAGCGGCGAACCCAATTGCTCAATCCGGCCATCGCGCAGCAGCACGATGCGGTCCGCCAGTGTCATGGCCTCGATCTGGTCGTGCGTCACATAGATCATGGTGCGCCCAAGTTCCTGGTGCAGGCGCTTGATTTCAACCCGCATGTCGTCTCGGAGCTGCGCATCGAGATTGCTCAAGGGTTCGTCGAACAGGAACAGCCGCGCGTCACGCACAATGGCCCGCCCGATGGCTACCCGCTGGCGCTGGCCGCCGGACAACTCGCGTGGCAGGCGCTTCAGCAAAGGCCCGATGCCGAGCATCTGGGCCGCATTGGCCACACGCTTGTCGATTTCGGCGCTGGGAAATTTCCGTGCCCGCAGGCCGAAGGCGATGTTCTCAAACACGTTCATGTAGGGGTAGAGCGCGTAGTTCTGGAAAACCATGGCAATGTCGCGGTCGCCAGGCCTTGCCCAGGTCACATCCTTGTTGCCGATTTCAACCGTTCCTTCGCTCGCCTCTTCAAGGCCCGCAATGGTGCGCAGCAAGGTGGACTTGCCGCAGCCCGACGGCCCAACAAGCACAGTGAATTCTCCCGAAGGCACTTCAAGGTCGATGCCCTTCACCGCATGAAAGCTGCCGTAATATTTGTGAAGCCCAGTGATTTTCAAATCTGACATGATCTAGCCCTTGACTGCCCCCATCGAAATGCCGCGCACGAGATAGCGCTGCATCGTGGCGACGGCGATGAAAACGGGAATGGTGCCGAGCACCGACATGGCGGCGATCTTGGCCCAGAAATTGGATTGCCCGCCGAAGTAGTGGGTGACCTGCACCGTATAAGTGGCAACCTCCGTGCGCGTCAGTACCAGGGCAAAGAGGAACTCGTTCCAGGCGAAAACGAAAGTGAACACCGCGGTGGCAAACAGCCCGGAGCGTGCCATCGGCATCACGACCTTCCAAAGCACCTTCCAGCGCGAACATCCGTCAACCAAGGCGCTCTCCTCAAGTTCAAGCGGAATGTCCTCGATGTAGCCGCGCATCATCCAGATGACATAGGGCAGATTGAATGCGGTGTAGAGCAGTATGAGGCCGAAGAAAGTATCGACCCAGCCAAAAAATACATAGAGCAGAAAGACCGGAAACACGATGGCCACCGGCGGCATCATGCGCTGCGAGATGATCCACACGGCCAGGTTTTCACCGCCCGTCTTGAAGCGCACCAGGCTGTAGGCCGCCATCGTGCCAAGGATCATGGCGAAAAACGTCGAGACACTTGCCAGGATCAGGCTGTTGAGAACGGTCTTGGCATCGCCGTCCTTGAACAGCACGAAGTAGTTGGAGAACTGGATGCTCTTGGGATACCAGACCGGCGGGAAGGCAAAAATCTCGTCCGGCGTCTTGAAGGAAATGATGAACAGCCAATAGACCGGGAAGACGAAGATGACGACCAGCAGGCACGCCACCACATAGCGTAACGCAAGGCGGACATCTTTGCGGCGGTGAAACGGCAATGCGCTCATTTTGCCAGCCCCATCCGCCTTATGGCCCAGACCACCACCACGGTCAGGATGACAATGACTAGAAAGGCAATGGCTGCCGTGTAGCTCGTCTCGAACTGCTTGAAGCCTTGCGAATAGGTATAGACCGAAATGGTTTCCGTCATGGTTCCCGGCCCTCCCGCCGTCAGCGCCCAGATGATGTCAAAGATGCGCGCCAAGTCGAGGCCACGGATCAGGATGGCAATGGCCATCACCGGCCAGATGGCGGGCAGAACGATGCGCCGGAAGGTGCGGAGGAATCCGGCCCCGTCAATGGCGGCGGCTTCCGCCTGCGACTTGTCCACATTGGAAAGAGCCGCCAGCAGGATTAGGAACATGAAGGGCGTCCACTGCCAGATCTCGCAGAAAATGATTGCCGGGTAGACGAGCTGCGGATTGAGCGTCCAAAGTGCCGTCACCGGATGGCCGGCAAACCATCCCAGCATCTGGTTGATGGGCCCATAGCGATTGTCAAACAGCAGCCGCCAGGTGGCCCCCGCCACGATGGGCGAAATGATGGTGGGTAAAATCAGCAAGGATATGAAAATCTGGCGGCCCGGCATTTTCTCAAGGAACAGATAGGCCATGGCAAGGCCAAGTATGAGTTCAATGGGCAGCGCGATAACGGTGATCAGCAACGTGTGACCGAGGGCCGCCCACAGGCGCTTGTCCGAGAACAGGTGGGCGTAATTGTAAAGCCCGGCAAACGAGGTGTCCGTGTCCATCATGTCGATGCGCATGAAGCTCACGATCAGCGAATAGAACAGCGGAAACAGGCCCACCAGCAGCAACAGGAAGATGGCCGGCGTCAGCAGCCAGTATCTGAAATTCCGGTCAGGATTGGCGCGAAGGGCGGTAGCGGCGGCCACGGTAATTAATCCACTGGAGTAAGAAGCGAAGTCCTGCCCGGGTTGCCGGGCAGGACGATGATGATAGCCGAAACTACATTTTTGGATAGGCACCCGACTTCGACGCCCAGTCGGCATAGACCGCCTTCTGCTTGTCGACGCCGATCTTCTCCGTAATGGCATCCCATTCGCCGGCGGCCGCGTCGAGGATCGCTTTCGGATCCTCGCCCGCCCACAGCTTGGACACCGACTGGCGCAGCACTTCTTCGTACTTGTCAGTCTGCAGGAGCGACAGGTCGAGCAGGCCGTTGTTGGCGCCCGCCTGCAATGCGGCGAGATAGTCCTTGGCTTCCGGCCAAAGGGCCGCATAGCCCGGATCGGTGAAGTGCGAGTCACGGAACGGATCGCGCAGCGCGTAGGGCAGTTTCACCCGCTCAAGGCTGATCGCTTCGCTGTTCAGCCACTGGATGAACAGATAGGCGGCTTCCTTATTCTTGGACGCCGATGAAACGCCGAGGCAGAAGCCTGCTGCGAGTTCCGGATGCCCGCCCGGCGGCATGGCATAGCCAACCTTGCCGGCGATTGTTGATTTAGGCACCCAGCTCATCACTTCCTGGTCTGTGCCATAACTTGCGGCCCAGCGGCCATAGGGTGGCCAGGACACGGTCATGGCCGTCTGGCCCTGCAGGAAGGCCGCGAGGTTTTCAACGAAGCCCCATTGCTCCACGCCCGGCGGAGCCCACTTGTTTTCCGCCAGCCAGTCGGTGAGGACCTTGACGCCCGCATCGCTGTTGATGGTGGCTTTCATGGTTTCACCGTCGAAGAACTTGCCGCCCTCATTGCGGAAGCGCTCCTGGAACATGAAGTTGCCGTAGCCTGACTCGCGGAAGAACGCGGCGCCGAAGGTCTTGCCGTTGGTGAACTCTGTGATGAATTGGCCAACCTGGTCGAAGTCCTTCCATGTCGTGGGCGGCACCGGCAGGTCGGTTCCGAACTTCGCCTTGTAGGCCGCCTGCAGTGCCGGATCGCCCAGCACGTCGGTGCGGTAATACATGACGAACACGTCGCCATCATCGGGGAAGCCGTAGATCTTGCCATTCACCATCATCTGGTTGTCGCGGTAGGTGGCGGCGATCTTCTGCAACTCATCACGATAAGTAAATTTGTCGACCATGGCATCGAGCTGTTCGAGAGCCCCTGCATTCACCAGGTCAGGCATCCAGGCCGGGATCACGTTCAGTGCGTCATAGGCGCCCGCACCTGACCTGAAGTCCTGCATGATCTTGGTGAACATCTCGGCCACCGGAACCTCGACCACCTTTACGTCGATGCCGGTGAGTTCCTTCCACTTGGGGCCAGAGAAGTTGAGCGGGTCAAGCGATTGCAGGCCTGCTTCCCAGACGATGGTGATTGTCTGGCCCCTGTATTGCTGCGCCGCTTTGACGGCGATGTCTGCGGCGGATTCGGCCCAGGCCGGCCGCGTGAATGTTCCGGCAAACCCGGCCGCTAGGCCGATCTTGCCGAGGTCGCGTCTTGTTACCATGTCTTCCTCCCAGTTATGAATGTCAGCCTTCGGCTTCCATTCCCGTATCCCCGCTTTGTTGCGGGGAATTTCTGTTACTTGAACTGCTTGCCGTAGCTCTCCAGTTTCGCTTTGAAGCCGGTCCTTTCGAGCACGTCACGATTGACCACGCCGCGCGGAATCCGGCCCTGCTGCACATCGAGCACGGCGCGCACATCGGCAGCGCCATTTCCAGCAAAGCACTGGTCGGTCCAGCACAGCGCGTGCGGCGCCAGAATGACATTGTCCAGTTTGAGAATCGGATCATTCGCGTCAGGCGGTTCCGTCTCGAAGACGTCGAGTCCCGCTCCGGCAATCCGGCGGTTGCTCAGGACTTCAGTCAGCGCCTTCTGGTCAACAATGGGCCCGCGGGCGGTATTGATGAGATAGGCGGTCTTCTTCATCTGGCCCAGGCGCTTGGCGTTGACCACATGGCGGGTGTCTTCCGTGAGCGGGCAATTCACCGTCAAGATATCGGCGCGGGCAAACAGGTCATCCATGCCCACAAGTTCGATGCCGAGTTCTGCTGCAACTTTCGTATCGGCAAAGGGATCGTGGGCGATGAACTTCATGTCGAAGGGCCTGGCCATGCGGAACATTTCCGCCCCGATATTGCCGACACCCAGCGAGCCCAGTGTTTTACCCACAAGGCCCACGCCCATATGGTCGCCGCGCGCCGCAAATCCGGCTGCAGCCTGGCGCGCCAGCTTGTCTTTCACCATCAGTTTTCCGGTCAGCGCCAAAATGAAGGTGATGATGGAAACCGCAACCGGGCGCCGCACCCCGTCCGGCGTGATGCAAAGGGCGATGTTGCCTCTGGTGCAGGAGGCCACGTCAACCGTATCATAGCCCACGCCAAAGCGCGCAACGACGCTGAGCCGCCCGCTTTTTGGAACGCTCTCCGGAGCGAAGCGATGGGTCAGCAGAATGAGGGCATCGAAA
This sequence comes from Hyphomicrobiales bacterium, assembly GCA_038251095.1. Classification (GTDB taxonomy): domain Bacteria; phylum Pseudomonadota; class Alphaproteobacteria; order Rhizobiales; family Aestuariivirgaceae; genus Aestuariivirga. The sequence continues at coordinate 871 of JBBSBQ010000078.1, read as the reverse complement.
TCTTCAAGCTGGTCGCCGCGCAAGGGGTTGGCGACATCGAGGAACTTCATCTCGACGCCTGATGCAGACTTAAGCGGCGCAAGGTCGAAGTCCGGATAGGTTGGCGTGCCATCGGCCTTCTTGAAATCACCTGACAGTGCGACGCGGAACGGGCCTGTCATGGCTTGCAGCCTTCGCGAAGCGTGTTCATCGCCTGGGTCAACGCATCGCGCAGCACCCAGACATCGCCGGAATAGCAGCAGAAATCAAAACCCTGCTTGTAAAGCGCAATGCCAAGATCAGTTGTCGGTACCAGCCGGCCAAGCGACTTTTTGTGCTTCTTTGTGGCGGCAATGGTTTGGTCAATCGCCTTGAGGAATTTGGGATGGTCGAATTCGCCGGGAATGCCGAGCGACACCGAAAGATCGTAATGACCGACCCAGAGCACATCGACGCCATCAACGGCTGCGATGGCATCGGCGTTCTCGGCCCCTTCCTCCGTTTCGATCTGGCAGAACAGTGTGGTGCGCTCGTTGGCTGCCGCCAGCTTTTCCGGCACGGAACCGCCGCTGTAATTGTCATGCGCCACGCCCAGCGCCACGCCGCGCTTGCCCATGGGATAATACTTCATGCAGTCAACAACCGCCTTGGCTTCCTTGGCATTGCCCACCATGGGGATCATGATTCCCTCCGCCCCCATGTCGCAGGCGCGCGCGATGTGGTGGTATTCCTTGGATGGCACCCGCACGATGGGCGCCACGTCTGCCGCCTCGAAATAGCGGATGGCGCTTTTCACCGTTTCGAAACCGAAGCCGGAATGCTCAAGGTCGAAAAGCACAAACTCGCAGCCCGCCGCCTTCATGATGTGGCCGATGCCCGGCGTGGCAAATTC
>JBBSBQ010000077.1:0-6688 GCA_038251095.1 Hyphomicrobiales bacterium | reverse complement strand
GGTGCGCTTCAGCCATTCCTTGTAAGGATGTGCCGTGGACAGCGTCTTCTTCAATTCCTCATCGGAAATAATGCGCTTCTGCTCAAGGTCGATGAGCAGCATCTTGCCGGGCTGCAGCCGCCACTTGTGGGTGACATGCTCCTCGGCGAATTGCAGGCAGCCCATTTCGGACGCAAGCAGTACAAAGCCGTCATCGGTAGTGAGATAGCGGGCAGGGCGCAAGCCATTGCGGTCAAGCGTCGCGCCGATCAGCCGGCCATCGGTGAAGGTCATTGCGGCGGGGCCATCCCATGGTTCCATCAAAGCCGCGTGGTGTTCATAGAAAGCCCGGCGGTCCTCATCCATCAAGGGATTGCCGGCCCAGGCTTCGGGGATCAGCATCATCATGGCGTGCGGCAGCGAATAGCCGCCCATGGTGAGAAATTCGAGCGCATTGTCAAAGCAGGCCGTGTCCGATTGCCCTTCATAGGAAATGGGCCAGAGCTTCGACAGGTCTTCACCCAGCACCGTGGACTTCATGTTGGCCTGGCGCGCCGCCATCCAGTTGTAGTTGCCGCGCACTGTGTTGATCTCGCCATTGTGGCAGACAAAGCGGTAGGGATGCGACAGTGGCCAGCTTGGAAATGTGTTAGTGGAAAAGCGCTGATGCACGAGCGCCAACGCCGATTCAATGCGCGGATCCGTCAGGTCCTTGTAATAGGCGCCAAGGTCCTTGCCGAGCACGAGGCCCTTGTAAACAATGGTGCGGCTGGAAACCGAAACCGGATAATAGGTCCGGGCCTTGGCCCCCAGCACTTCCAGTACGCGGTTGGACACAACCTTGCGGCAGACAAAAAGCTTGCGCTCAAAATGCGCTTCGTCGCGGATGGTGGGCCCGCGCCCGATGAACACCTGCCGGTGGAAAGGCTCCGTTCCCTTCACCGAATAGCCAAGCACCGAGGAATCAACCGGCACATCGCGCCAGCCCAGAACCTTCAGGCCTTCTTCGCGCGACGTTTCCCACCAGATGCGCTCGATATCCTGGCGGTAAACCGTTTCGCGCGGCATGAAAAGATAGGCCACACCATAGGTGTGCGGTGCCGGCAGCTCAAAGCCCAGGCGCCTGGCTTCCTCGGAAAAAAATCCGTGCGGGATTTGTATCATGATGCCGGCCCCGTCGCCTGCCTTGGGGTCAGCGCCCACCGCGCCCCGGTGTTCAAGGTTCTTCAGAATGCGCAGGCCGTCATCAACCGTGCGGTGGCTCTTGATGTTGTTGATGTTGGCAATGAGACCAATGCCGCAGGCATCATGCTCGTTGCGGGGATGGTAGAGCCCATGCGGTTCCCGCATCCCCTCCGGCAGCATATGAAGTGACTGGCTCATGGCTATCGTCCTCTTCCAACATTCCCATTCAGTCCCGAGGGACCGTTATTCATTCCTTGCCTTTGGGTTTGATCTCTTGAGGGGAGCTCTTTGGAGCCACCGGAGCCTCGCGTAAAGGATCAAACTCTCAGAGCGTCTTTCCGCCCGAGCCGACCCTTAAGTGCGTTTATTGGTCTGGGCGCGGGCCATGCAAACGGCATCGGCGGCTGATTTTTCCGTCGCTTTCAGATGTGTTGTGGTCGTATTCCGGTTCATCCGGGCTCACAAGTCCAAAATTGCCATTTATAAAGGACAGCCATACTGTCCTTTCTTCAAAATACACGATCTGAAGCGTTGCGCAAGGAAGGAATCGTTTGGAGAAAAAATATGCAATAAAATTACGCAAAGAATTTTAAGGCTCTCGACCATCCTGTTTTGAAACGGTAGGGAAGAACTCCCCTTTGGAGCTATCACATGAATTTTGCATCTGATAATCACTATGGCGTTCATCCCCGCATTATGGAAGCCATTGTGGAGGCGAATGCCGGCTCGGCTCCGGCCTATGGCGGCGATGACTGGATGAAAAAAGCCGAAGAGCAGCTCTCCAAAATCTTTGAAAAAGAAGTGCGGTCTTTCCTTGTGACAACTGGAACGGCGGCAAATGGCTTGGCCCTTTCAGCCCTCACGCCGCCCTATGGCGCGGTGATCTGCCATGGCGAGGCCCACATCAGCGTGGACGAATGCAATTCCCCGGAAATGTTTACCGGCGGAGCAAAAATACTGGGCCTCCATGGGCCGGTGGGAAAAATCACCCCGGACATGATTGGAAAAACCCTCAAGAGTTTCATTCGCGGCGAGCATGACCCGAAACCGGCTGCCGTTTCGCTGACCAATTCCACCGAACTGGGCACTACCTATTCTCCGGATGATGTGAAGGCGATCTCAGGCCTGATCAAGCCGCGCGGTATGAAACTGCATATGGATGGCGCGCGCTTTGCCAATGCCGTGACGGGCTTGGGCGTCAGCCCGGCGGAACTCACCTGGAAATCCGGTGTCGATGCCTTGTCCTTTGGCGCCACCAAGAACGGCGCCATGATGTTGGAAGCGGTGGTTTTCTTCGATACGAAATTGGCCAATGATTTCATCTATCGCCGCATGCGGGGTGGCCAGCTCGTATCGAAGGGCCGCTATTTGGGCGCGCAAATGCTGGCTTATCTCAAGGGTGGCCTGTGGCTGGAAAACGCCAAGCTGGCCAATGGCCTTGCCGCCCAGCTTGCCGAGGGGCTCGGCAAATTCAAGAAAATCCGCATTCCCAATCCGGTGCAGGCCAATGAAGTGTTTGCCGTCATGCCGCGGTCCTTGAACGACAAGCTCCTCGCGTCCGGTGCGAAATTCTATGACTGGATGCCTGACAGCCTTGGCAAGGCCATTGCCGACGACGAGATCTTTGTCCGCTTCGTCCTGTCCTACGCCACGCCTGAAGCCGATGTCCGGAAATTCCTGGGCCTCGTCAAGGAACTGCACGCCTGATGGCGTAAATAAAAAAGGGGCGCCCGCAAGGAGCGCCCCCATTTTGTATTAGGCGGCCTTTTTAGCCTCGAGCACTTTCTGCTCATTCGCGGAGCGAATGGTAATCGTGCGTGGCTTCAAGGCTTCCGGAATTTCGCGCTTCAGCGAAATATGCAGCAGGCCATGATTCAAATCAGCGCCCGTCACTTCAACGTGATCGGCAAGCTGGAAGCGGCGTTCAAAATTGCGGGCCGCAATGCCCTGGTGCAGGTATTCGGTCTTTTCCGCAGGTTTTTCAGCCTTTTTGCCGGTCACCGTGAGGGCGTTGCCCTTCACTTCGAGGTTAATGTCGGAGGCGCCAAAGCCGGCAATGGCAATGGTGATGCAGTATTCGTCTTCGCCGACGCGCTCAATATTATAGGGCGGATAGGCTGGAGCCTCGAAACTCGCGGCATCATCAAGCATGCGGGCAAGATGGTCAAAACCGACGCTGGAACGATAAAGCGGTGTAAAATCAAACATTTACATTCTCCTAAAGCAATGCATTTAGCGCGGACCCACAATTGGCATCCGCCATAAGAAAGGTAATTTTGGTTTCCCCGATTACAAGGGGGGCGGGCCTAAAAAATGAACTGAAAATGAATGCGGGGTTCTGATCCCGTTCAAGTTCAGGGGGCTAGTTTCGGTGTCATGGATGGCCAAGGTGGTCGTCAGAAGAAAACGAAACTTAAACCCTGGAGAACCAAAATGATTACCAAGTCCCTCATTGCCGCAGCCGCGATTGCTGTTTCCCTCACTGCGCTTGCTCCTGTTCAGCAGGCTCAGGCGAAAGTTCACGTGGACATCAACCTCGGCCTCGGCGGCGGTTATTATCCTGGCTACGGCTACGGTGGTGGCTACTATCCCGTATACGAGCCCTATTACAGCGGCATCAGCTGCAACAAGGGCCGCAAGATCGTAAACTGGTCCGGATTTCACAATGCGAACGCCTTCGATTGCAGCGCCCCGGTTTACCAGTACATCGCCTGGAAAAACGGCCACAAGTTCAAGGTTAAGGTCAGCATGGACGGCAATATCATCGGCGTGAAGAAAGTATTCTAATCCAACATCACTCCCGGAACGCCGAAAGGCGTTCCGGTCTTTGCCTTGTTTCTGCCACGAAGTTGAACGGCAGATGAACGGGGCTATCGGTATTTGTTCAGCAAGATTCTGCCATGATCCCATTCGATAAGCTGGGGAGCTTGCGATTTGGAGGGCGGAACAATGTTCAAGAAATTTTTGCTGGCGGCTGGCCTTGCGGCGGCCTTTTCAGTTTCTGCACAGGTCGCGGAAGCCAAGGTGAAAGTCACGATCGGCATCGGCGAACCCGGCGGATATTGCTACTATAACTATGATCCTTTCCGCTGCGGCGGTTATGGCTATTATCCGCGCCCGGGATATTTTGTCCCCCATCCAGGTTCGGGTTTCAGGGACCGCGTGCCCTGCAATGAAGCCCGCATGATTGTCCGGGAACACGGATTTCGCGATGTTCGGACCACCGATTGTGGCGGCAAGCTCCATTCCTTTATTGCCAGGAAAAAGGGTGGCGTTTTCCGGATTAAGGTTTACTCAAGAAATGGCCGGATTCATTCCATACGGTCTCTTTGACGCGAGAATTAAAGAGGGAGAGTCCCATGTTGTCCCGTATCATCAGTGCCGCGGCCTTCGCCTTGGTAGCCAGCACGTTGGCTTTGCCAACGGCTGCCGAAGCGGGTTCCCGCTGGCGGTTTTTGCATCCCGGTTATTATTTTTACAACCCGCCGCCCCGTGATTTTTATTCGGAAGATTTTGGCGACCAGGATTACTATGAGGATGAACGGCCGCTTGCCTATTATGACCCGGACGATGATTATTACGATCCCCGGTATGAGGGGGAAGAGCCCGTCTACATAGCGCCGAAGAAGAAAAAGGCCGCCAAGTCGGCCCAACCGGTAGAAAAGAAACCCGTGGCTTCCACGAAAAAGAAACCGGCGACATCATCAGTGGCTTCGGTCGAAAAGAAGGCCGAGACATCGGCTGAAAAGAAATCCGCCAGCGCAGGGCCGGGCATGTCCTGCGACAAGGCTGGACAGATTGTCTCGGGCTATGGCTTTACCAGCGTGAAGCCCACGACTTGCGCCGGCGAGGTCTTCGCCTTCAATGCCACGCGCAGCGGCAAGGCCTATGTGATCAAGCTCAGTTCCGCCAGCGGCGAACTGACTGAGGTCAAGAAGGTTCAGTAAGTCTTGTTCTTGCCGAGAATGAACCTCTGCTTTAGAGCAGAGGTTTATGGAACTGATTTCAACGCCTGAGAATCCGGTGCCGCGCGGCGCCGATTGCACCCGTGTGGTGACAAACGATGGCTATCACCTGCGCGCCATGTCGGTGCGCGTCAGCAACGCCAAGGGAACCGTGGTCATTTTGGGCGGCCGCGCTGATTTCATGGAGCGCTATTTCGAAACCGCACGCGATATCATGGCAAAGGGCTACTGCGTGGCCTCGGTAGATTTGCGCGGGCAAGGCGGTTCCCAGCGTCTCACCGAAAAGCGCTTGCGGGGCCATGTCAGCAGCTTCGAGGAATATGACGAGGACATCCGGGCCTTCATGACCCAGGTGGTCCTGCCGGATTGCCCGCCGCCCTATTATGCGCTTGCCCATTCAACCGGCGGCAATATTATTCTGCGCCTCATCCGCACGCGCAACTGGTTCAAGAAATGCGTACTCATTGCCCCGCTCATTGACCTGAATTACGGGGCCTGGCCAGTCCCGGTAGTGCGCCTGCTGACCGGCATTGCAATGACCCTGCGATTGGGCTGGGTTTTTTTGCCGGGCAAACGGCAAGCGCCACTCGGGCGCAAGGACTTCGTGGGCAACCCTTTGACGCAGGATCAGAGGCGCTGGAACCGCGATAGCGGGGTGCTTGAAAAAGCTCCGCAGCTTGGCTCAGGCGGGCCAACTTACGGCTGGCTGTCAGCCGCGCTGAAGTCCATTGCCGCCGTGCGCGCCATGAAGAGCGCCAAGGGCTTGAAATGCCCGGTCCTGATCGTGGCCGCAGGGCTCGACAGTGTGGTTGACAACGACGCCATACGCCGGTTTTCCGAACGCGTGGCGGGTGTCTCGCTCATCACAATCCGTGAGGCCATGCACGAAATTCTCCTGGAAAAGGACGAGGTCCGCCAGCAGTTTCTGGCGGCCTTTGACGTGTTTGTGGCCGAAGAGGCACAAAGCCCTTAACGCGCCCATTTTTCAGGCATATCCGTGAATTGCGTTTGTCATTGAGCCATGCTATTGGCCGCCCAACTCCTGACAAATAGAGAAAGTTCAAGCGCCCCATGAATTTGCGCAACATTGCGATTATTGCCCACGTCGACCATGGCAAGACCACCATGATCGACCGCCTCCTGTCCCAGTCCGGATCCTTCCGCGACAATCAGAAGGTTGCCGAACGCGCCATGGATTCCAACGACCTGGAGCGCGAGCGCGGTATTACCATTCTGGCCAAGGTCACGTCACTGGTCTGGAAGGACACCCGCATCAATATCGTGGACACCCCGGGCCATGCCGATTTCGGCGGCGAGGTCGAACGTATTCTGAACATGGTGGATGGCGCGGTGCTGCTGGTTGACGCTGCCGAAGGCCCTATGCCGCAAACCAAATTCGTGCTGCAGAAAGCCTTGAAGATCGGCCTCAAGCCCATCGTCTGCATCAACAAGATCGACCGCCCGGACGAACGCCACAATGAAGTGGTGAACGAGGTCTTTGACCTCTTCGCGGCTCTCGAGGCCAGTGAAGAGCAGCTCGATTTTCCGATTATCTACGG
>JBBSBQ010000076.1:0-7206 GCA_038251095.1 Hyphomicrobiales bacterium | reverse complement strand
CCCCAGCCGATCCGGCGACCGGCCAAAATAACGACTAAACTTCGTCACCGCATGGAGATAAGATCGTTGGGTGGCTGGTGACAGGTTGCGAAGGCTCATGTCGTCAATCATCCGGCGGCGCAGCGGGCTTACCGCTCTCAAAGTGTCAGTCATGGATGGTCTCCTGATCAAGGGTTGGACTTCAACACCCTAACCTTCCCATCAGGAGGCCATATCCGACAACACGAGACCAACTCCCGCGTCAGCGGGTTCGTTCAATCGTAAAACCATTTTGCAAGAAAACCGGCCCCAACATGTCGCTTTCTTGCAAAATCCAAAACTTCAAACGTCGCCGTCAACCAATCCGATCAATGGCTTGGAAATAATTCACGGGCGACTATTTATCTGACGAAGGACGAAGCGAGACCCCTCCTCAAACAGCTATTGCCAAACAATTATAACGCGATACGAGTGGTGGAGTCAGGGTTTGGCGCGTGTTACGGCCTGACAACCGCGAACATCTTCTACGGTAATATGCCCCGCTCCGCGTAAGACTTTGCAATGTTTACATCCAGTCTTATTGCATTTGCCAAATCGGCAGCGCCTTCAGTAGCGCGGCCTAGTCTGATTGCCGCAATGCCCCGCCCATAAAGATACGACGCATTGCCGAGTTCCGTCCGAGCTGCGGCATCATAATCGGCCCACGCATTTTCAAATCGATTCTGCTTGATACCCACCAGACCACGACTGTCCAAGATGGTAGGGTCATTACCCGACAGAGCAAGCGCCGCGTCACAGTCACGTCGAGCTTCATCAAGTTTTGTTCCAGTCAAGGCGCGGACCCAACAGCGTCCCGCGAAGGCAGATGCCTTCTTTGGATTGATGGCAATAGCTTTGCCATAGTCTGTAATGGCGCTGTCGTAGTCGCCCTTACCTCTGAACGCATTGCCGCGATTGTAATAGGCATCCGTATACTTGGGTTCGAGGGCTATAGCCTTGTCATAGTCTGCGATCGCAAAGTCGTAATTGCCTTTGTGGCTGTGCACAATGCCGCGATTGGCGTAAGCAACTGCATGATCTGGATTGATGGCGATGACTTTGTCAAAGTCTGAAATGGCTCGGTCGAAATCGTCCTTTTCGTAGTAAGCAAGGCCTCTATTGAAGTATGCATTTGCACGCTCAGGATTGAGGTGGATGGTTTTGCCATAATCTGAAATGGCAAGCTCGTAGTCACCCCTTTTTTCGTGAACATTTCCGCGATTGAAGTATGCTTCCGCATGCTTGGGATTGAGGCTGATGGCCTTGTCATAGTCAGCGACAGCAGGGTCATATTCGCCAATGTCTGCAAGCACAGTACCGCGATAAAAATAGGCATTAGCATGCTTGGGATTGAGGTTGATGGCCCTATCATAGTCTGCGACTGCAGCGCTGTATTCTCCCGTATAGTAGTAAGCACTTCCGCGACTGAAGTAAGCATCAGCATGGTCGGGATTTAGGATGATGGCCCTATCATAGTCTGCGATGGCAGCGCCGTAGTCGCCCCTGTAGTAGTAAGCTCTGCCGCGATTGAAATAGCCAATTTCATATTCAGGATCGAGGTTAATGGCCTTTCCATAGTCGGCGATGGCGCGATCGTAGTCACCCTTGTCTGCGAGTAAAGTGCCACGATTGCTGAGAGCATCCATATGCGCTGGATTGAGGCCGATGGCTTTGTTATAGTCTGCAATGGCAGGACCGTAGTCGCCCTTCTTTCTGTACGCATTCCCACGATTGTAGTATGCAGTTGCAAGGTTTTTTATCGAACCCGTTCCCGCATCAATAATGGTCGTGCAGCTGGAGATAGCCACGTCGGGATTTGCGCCGGCACAGGCGCTATAATCATTGGCGCGGGCCGCAGTCCCGAATAAGACCGACGCTAGAGCTGCAAGTACGAGAATCCAAATTCGACGTTCCATTCAACGCTCCGCTGTATTGGAGGTATGGAGAAAGCATCGGTTTATGTCGAAGCGACGTTCGCCGATTCTGCTCGCAAAAAAAATCAGTCTTTGCAAGTGAACTAGGGATTCAGGTGCTGTCTCCCTGACACGCATCAGCGTTGTTCCCTTTCGCCACCTGCAATCACAATGACAGTGATGATGATGACGCCAGTCATGATCAATCGCACGCCGGCGCTTGCGCCAAAGGTGTTGAGCATGGTGACCAGCAGATACATGAAAAGCGCTGCCCCCCAAATGCCGGGAACGCTGGCCCTGCCGCCTGCAACGGAGGTGCCGCCAATTACTACCACGGCGATGGAGGCGAGCAGGAATTCCTCGCCCATGTTGAGGGCTGCTCCGCCAGAAAATCCTGACAACAATATGCCGCAGACTCCGGCAAGCAGGGCGCTGAGCACATAGGTCATGAACCGCGTCTGGTTGACATTGATGCCTGCAAGCCAGGCGGCGCGCGGGTTCTGACCGATGGCAACCACGGCCCGTCCGTAGAGTGTGCGCTTGATCACGATGGCAAGAACTATGCTAAGCACCACAACAAATACAGCAGCCAGCGGAATTCCAAGAAAACGCGCTGTGGCGAAGCTGTCGAGCGGCAGCGGCGGCTTGATGCGAATGCCTCGGCCATATGAAATCGCAGTTGAAAGCACAAGGAAGCTTGATGACAGGGTGGCGATGATGGGTGGAATGCGCAGCAGGCGGATCAGGCCATAGTTAAAAGCCCCAACGAGAAAGCTCACGCCGAGTGCCGCGCCTATGCCCAACAGCAGCCGTGCCGAATCCGTATCCATCACTTTCATGGCGACGACGCCCGCCAGCGTAATGGTCGCCGGAATCGACAGGTCAACATTGCCTGGACCAGTTGTGATCACCATCATCTGGCCGAGGCCAACGATAATGCTGAAGGTGGCAAAGGAGAGCGCCGCGGTCAGTATCTCGCCCGCCCCCTGGCCGCCGGTATAGGTAATCGTTGCAAGCCAGACGCCAATGGCCGCAAGAAACGACCATATCCAGGGTTCATGTCGCAACCTGTTCCAGATGTTGATCATTTGCTTGCATCCCGTGTGGTCAGGGGGGCCTTGAGAGCCAGAACAAGGATGAGAATGGCACCTTGCGCGCCAATCTGCCAGTCGGGCGAAATTCTCAGGAAGATCAGGAAGGAGCCGGCCAGCGCCAGCGTCAGGGCTCCGATGACCGCACCCATCGGTGAAACCCGTCCACCAATGAATTCGCCGCCGCCAAGGATGACGCCGGCAATAGAATAGAGCGTGTAGCGGTCGGCCACATGCGCATCGGCCGATGTGGTAAGGCCAAGAAGCGAAAGGCCGGACAACACGCCGAAGAACCCTGCAAGGGCATACATGGCCGCTTTGGTCTTGAGCATGGACCAGCCCGCCCGCGCCATGGCCCTGGGATTGCCGCCAGCGCCCCGGGCGATAACGCCGAAGGAAGAATGCATGAGAGCCAGTTGCACGACGAGGCCTATCACTACGGCGGCGATGATGGGAAATGGAATGAATGGCGTCTGCAGCGCCATGATGGATTTAAGCCATTCCGGCGCCTTGCCTCCGGGGGAGGGAAGAATGAGCACGGCAATGCCGAGCCAGACAAATGAAAGGCCAAGGGTTACCACAATAGAAGGAAGGTTGCGGCTGTGAATGAGCGCGCCAACCGCAGCATAGGCCGCAATGCAAAGCAGCAGCGCAAGGGTGCCAAGCAGCGGATTGCTGTAAAGCAGAGTTGCTGAAATGCAGCCGACCAGTCCGACAAAGGGCCCAATCGAGAGGTCGAGGTCATTGACCGTGATGATGAACATTTGGGCGATCGTGGCAAGGGCAATGGGCACGGCATATTGCAGCATCAGGTTAAGGCCAAAGTAGCTCATGGTGCGGGGTTGAACATAGAATGTCGCGCCGAGCACCACCGCGAGGGAGATGATGGGCAGCAGTGAGCGCAGCAGGCTCCGGTTCATGCGGCGGAGCTTTCGGCAAACGAGGCCTGCAGGATTTTCTCTTCGGTCAGATCGTCGTGATCCAGGCTTGCCGAGATGGCGCCGTTGCGGAACACATAGGCCCGGTCGCAATACTGCAGTTCTTCCATTTCGGTTGTGTACCAGATGAATGTGCGCCCGTTTCTGGCCTCCCGAGCAATCATTTCATAGACTTCTAGCTTGGTGCCGATATCCACGCCGCGCATGGGATCATCCATCAGGATTATCCCGGCTTCGGAAGCGAGGGCGCGGGCAAAGAGGGTTTTCTGCTGGTTGCCGCCGGACAGCGTGAGGATATTGTTGTTCATGTCCGGAGTGCGGATGCCCATGCGGTCCTTCCATTCGGCGGCAAGCCCGCTCTCGGCATCGCCGACGATCAGCCCGCGCTTCAAGAGGGAGCGCAGGGACCGGATGGTCACATTGGAGGCAATGGACCAGAGGTTGAAGATGCCATCGGACTGACGGTCGCCGGCAATAAAGGCGAGCGGTTCGGTGATCTCGGCGTCGCTGCGTGAAAAAACCTGCAGCAGCATGCGCGTCTGGCCATGGCCGGAGAGGCCGGCAAGCCCGATGATTTCCCCCTTGTGGGCAATGAGTTCGTCCGTGTCGGATGCGGTTTTTGGCCGGGCTCGAATGGCGACCGGTGCCTGAGATTTGGCTTGTTCGAGTTTCGTGTCGGTGGACTTATGCCGGCTAACTACGGTGCCCATGGCGGCTACGAGCGAATGCCGGTCGAACTTTTTCGCAGGCCGTTCGGCAACCGCTTTGCCGTCCTTCATGACTACAATGCGGTCACAGGTGCCCAGAATGTCGCCAAGCAAATGCGAAATCAAAATTACGCTGGTGCCCTTGGCCACCTGGCTTCTGATAAAAGTGAGGAGCTGTTGGGCTGTAACCGCATCAAGCGAAGAGGTCGGCTCATCGAGAATGACAAGTCGCAGCGGAATGTCGGTCAAGGTGAAGGCGCGGGCAATCTCCGCCATCTGGCGCTTGCCGATGGGCAAATCGGAAATGGCGTCAGTGGGGCCGATGCCATGGCCCGGGAAAATCTCGTCAAGCTTTGCCAGGGCAAGGTCCCGACTGCGTTTCTTCCAACCGAAGCCCTTCAGACTGCCATGGACGACCCGGACATTTTCGGCAACCGTCAGATTTGGGCAGAGAGAAAGCTCCTGGAATACGCAGCGGATGCCGTTGGTGCGGGCAACATTGACCGACCATTGGCCCTCATGCCTGGCGCCACCGACGCTGATCTCACCTTTGTCAGGTGAAAGAGTCCCGGCGAGGATATGCATGAGCGTGGATTTGCCGGCGCCGTTGTGGCCTACCAGCCCGAGGCATTCGCCGCTGCCCACTTCCAGGCTCACGCCAGCAAGTGCGCGGACGGCGCCGAAATTTCTTTCAACGCCGTCCAGCTTTATCGCCGTTTGGTTCAAGGCTTAGTTGCCACCAACAACCTTGGCGGCATCCTCTGCCGAGTATTCGACATTGGCGACGCCGCCCTTTTCAGTTGTCGCAAGATTTGCCTCGAGATTGTCCTGGTCAATGCGCAGGAATGGCACGGTTATGTCCTTGGGAACCTCTTTGCCGTCGAGGATCATTTGAGCGACCCAGAAGGCCAGGGTAGAAACGCCGGGGGCAATGGAGACCGACATGGTTTCATAGCCGTTTGCGTCCTTCTGTTCCTTCCACCATTGCAACTCATCCTGGCGGTTGCCCATGATGATCAGCGGAGTCGGACGGCCTGCAGCCTTGAATGCCTGGGCCGCGCCATAGCCGTCGCCGCCCTGCGTGACCACAGCCTTCACTTCAGGCAGGGATGGCAGGATGCCGGCAACGGCCTTCTGTGCCACTTCCTGGGCCCAGTCGCCATGCACCGATCCTACGATCTTGAACTGGCTGTTCTTAGCCACGGTTTCGTTGATGCCCTTGGAAATCTCGTCATCGACAAACACGCCGGCAAGGCCGCGAATTTCGAGGAGATTGCCGCCTTCCGGCATTTTCTTGGCGAGATATTCAACTTCAGTCGCACCCATGGCCTTAAAGTCCACTGCGATGCGCCAAGCGCAAGGTTCGGTCACGACGCCATCGAATGATACTACAATGATACCGGCGTCACAGGCCTGCTTAACTACGCCATTCAAGGCGTCCGGCGACGCCGCATTGAGGACAATGGCGCTGTAGCCTTGCAGAATCAGGTTTTGGATTTGTGCAGCCTGTTCCGTAACTTGGTTTTCTGAGGTTGTGAAAGGATCTGCTGCCGCAACAATGCCATCAGCAACAGCTTGTTTTGTCACCTTATCCCAGCTCTTAAGCATGGCTTGGCGCCAAGAATTTCCGGCGTAGTTGTTTGACAGGGCGATCTTTTTGTCTTTGGTATCGGCAAACGCGGAACCAGCCGCCAACGCCGCCGCTAGCGCGACAGAACAAATCAATGCTTTCTTGAACATGTAACTCTCCCATGGCTTTTAGGGCCTTCTTGGTCGAGGCCCGCGAACATATGCTTGCATATTAAGTGAATTACCACAAGGACTCAGGCCACCATTCGTATGATAAATGAAAGGAGCATATGATAAATGAAAAGGAGCAAATGAGTTACCACGACGTGCCGGCAGCCTTGCAATGGCGCTGACTTGCCCTAGGACGGCATGTTTGCTGGTCCAAAGAGGGTGACTTCAGTCCAAGAGCTGTGCCATCCATTCGTGGCTGGCACCTGCCGACAGCCTGACCCCAACAGTTGGGGTAGTGCTAAATTGAACTTTCGTCAACACTGGGTCTGGCGACAAAAATGGTGATTTGCCAGGACAATGAGGTCTGCTTCGGGTCAAACTGAGAAGAATCGCAAACGCGGGCCACTTCCGCTTTGTTAGAACAACCGGAAATGAGGCCAAAAAACTTACACATAAACTTACACATTTTCACATTTGTTTATAAATAACATAATTAAATCAATTAGTTAATATGAAACGCAACGGCTTAAATTCCGTGGGAATATATTCCGTGAAGGTTCGAGTCCCTCCGCCCGCACCAACTGTTTGTTAGTTCGGCTACTAACAGATGAGGATCAGGAGTGGTCTACCTCTAGCCGGTGGCAAGGTAATACCTCTAGTCGCCTGTGAACAATCCAATTTTCACGCATAGTGCTGTTTGAACCCGCCGAAGAGCCTTGCCAGGAACAGACGCAAAAGAAGCCTCAGCCAGGTGAGGAGAAGGCTGAAGTTGTAGCCGGCGGCGGCGAGGATAGCGTTG
>JBBSBQ010000075.1:0-7214 GCA_038251095.1 Hyphomicrobiales bacterium | reverse complement strand
TCGACGGCGACACGCTGAAGGTCAAGGGTTGCGTGATCGGCATCCTGTGCAAGAGCAACAGCTTCGCCCGCATCGAATAGGGCAAGGCAGCGCCGCGCCCTAAAAATCACAGGCCTTGGTGCGTTTCCCCACCGCCCAGTCTGCCAGTTTTACCAGCTTGAATGACCCCTTCATCGGCTGGTACTGATCCAGGACATGATACGCCACGCCCTTTCCCATGAGATAGTTGATATCGCACCCGCCGATGAGTGTCTCCACGTCCCATGACCCATCAGCCTTGTGAACTTCATTTCCCCACTCCCAGTCCCTTGTGTATCCCGCCACCAGGAATTCACCTCGGCGATGGACGATGGTCAGACTTTCGCCCCAGGTTTGACGCGCACCCCAACCATAAACGGCGGTGACAACAAGTGATCCCCTATCCGTGGTTTCGAGCGGCTGAACACAGTTGGTTTGTTCCCTGTCGACAATTGCTTTCTTGAGCAACGTGGGCTGGTGCGAAAGATCAAGCTTTTCATTTCCGGCGGCCAAATAAATATAGAGGTCCACACTCTCTCCGGCTTCAAGCCCGTAGCGATCTCCGCTCATCGGGCCAAAATCCGTACGCCCCCCGGAGCCGCCCACCACCACGAGCACCGCGCGGTCCATCTTGCCGTCCCTGTCGATATCGAGTGTAGCCTGATAAAGCGCCTCGCGCGTCTCCCCGGCGAAAGCGGGCATCGTGAAAATGCCGGAAGCCATCAAAACAATTGGAAACAGCGCACGAATGGTCATGCGTGAACTCCCCGCCGGCGACACCAAATGCAAGTCTTGCGCAAGCTCCTGCTTTTGGCAAGTCATTCCGCTGACCGCGTAGAATTCCTCAGGAGCAGGGAACTTTTGCCGGCCTGGAGCGTTTATACCGATATCAAACTGTGTGCCACGGTTATCCTATTCAATATCCTCAAGGGAGTTCGTCATGACAGTTTCCAAAATTCTTGAAACCCGCAACACGGATATCGACGCCAAGGACCGCCGCAAGATCGCAGGCCTGCTCGGCGGCGTGCTGACGTCAACCTACGAACTCCTGCTCACCACCCAGCTTGTGCATTGGAACGTGAAGGGAGAAACCTTCTTTTCCGTTCATAAGCTCACGGATGAACATTATAGTGAGTTGTTCAAGAGTCTCGACATCATTGCCGAACGGATGCGGGCCCTTGGCTCGGAAGTGCCGGTTGATGGCGTCAACAAGGAATTTTCCGTGCATGCCCAGGTAACCGGCGGTGATATTCCCCACATGGTGGAACAGCTTGCAAAGCTGAATGAGAAAGCCTCCGCCCATGCCCGCGAAGTGGCCGGCGAAAGCGAAAAGGCCGAAGACATCGTAACCACCGACATGCTTGTGGATTGCATGAAGTTCCACGAGAAAGCGGTCTGGATGCTGCGCGCGATTATCGCAAAATAGCAGCCGTTACATCTCCGGAATGGCGATGCCCTTTTGTGCGCAGGCGGCGCGCACTGTGTTGCGTAGGAGGCAGGCGATGGTCATTGGGCCAACGCCGCCGGGAACTGGGGTGATCGAGCCCGCCACTTTTTCGCAGCTCGCGAAATCGCAATCGCCAACCAGCTTCCCCTTGCCGTCGCGCTCGATGCGGTTGATGCCCACGTCAATGACGCAGGCGCCGGGCTTCAGCCAGTCGCTCTTCACCATTTCGGCCCGGCCCACCGCGGCGATAACCAGATCGGCACGGCGCACCACCGAGGGCAAGTCTCTCGTTTTGGAATGCGCAATGGTGACCGTGCAGTTTTCAGCCAGCAGCAATTGCGCCACGGGCTTTCCCACGATGTTGGAGCGCCCGATGACCACGGCCTCAAGCCCCGCCAGCGAGCCCAGCGCTTCCTTGGCCAGCATCACCGAGCCCACCGGCGTGCAGGGCACCAGCGAGTTCTGCCCCGTCGAAAGCCGGCCCACATTCACCACGTGAAAGCCATCCACATCCTTGTCCGGATTGATGGCGCCCAGAACCTTGTCGGAATCGATATGCTTGGGCAGCGGCAGCTGCACCAGAATGCCGTGGCAGTCCGGATCCGTGTTCAGCTTTTCAACCAGCGCTAGCAGCGTGGCCTCGGGCGTTACCGCATCAAGCCTGTGCTCCCAGCTGTTCATCCCCACCTCGACAGTCTGCTTGGCCTTGTTGGCCACATAGACCTTGCTGGCCGGATCCTCGCCCACCAGCACCACCGCCAGCCCCGGCGTCAGGCCGTGCTTTGCCTTGAGCTTGGCCACGGTGTTCGCCATGCGCCCGCGCAACCCTTCCGCATAGGCCTTGCCGTCAATGATCTTTGCCATCTGATTGTCCTGTTTCTATGAGCGAGGCAATGAAGGCCTCGACTGGCTGGATGGGTCCGGTGATTTCAAACGTCTTATTGCGGTCGGTCTGGCCTTTGACAAGATGGAAGGTGGATTTGGACACCATCATGGCCTTGGCCAGCGCCTTGATAACCGCGGCATTTGCCTGGCCCTTGTCGGGTGCCGCCGTTACTTTGACGCTGAGCGACACGTCCCCGTCGGCCGCCCGGTAAAGTCCGGTGATTTCGTTACGCGAGGCCTTGGGCGTGACCCGGACGGCGAGCAGGTTCCGCGTCAGCGGCCCGCTCACAGCAGAAGGGGCGCGGCATAATAAACGATGAGATAGCGCAGGAATTGCAGGGCAAGCAGCAGCACGATGGGCGAAATATCAATCCCCCCGAGATCGGGCAGCACGCGCCGGATTGGCCCCAGAAATGGCTCCGTCAGCCGGTGCAGGGCATAGCTGATCTGCCGCACGTAAGGGTTGGAGCCATTGATGACATTGAAGCCGATGAGCCAGCTCATGATCACCATCGCCAGGATCACGTAGAAATAGAGGTCGAGGATATTGAGAATAAGCCAGAGGAAAGGATTTACCATGATGCCTGCGGTTTTGTTTGAGACCCGCGCCAGATGTAAGGCGGAAGGGCCCCAAGTGCAAGCTGTTGCCTTGACGGGATTGGGGCCTGTCTCTAGAACAACACCCGGCCGGGGCGGTAGCTCAGTTGGGAGAGCGCGGCGTTCGCAATGCCGAGGTCAGGGGTTCGATCCCCCTTCGCTCCACCATCAATTCCGGCAGTTCCATGAACATACCGCTTCTGGTGGGGATCTTAGATCTAAATGATGTAAACGAAAGTTTCCCGCCTGATGAATGCCCGCAGCCCGGCAGCACCTGTTATTGTATGCTCATTCGCAATATTCATCCTCTCAGGGATGGATGCGGCAATGAAGACACTGGTCATTGCTGTAGGCGTTTACAATGTCGTGCTTTGGCGAAGCATGCTGGCCACAATCGTCTCAGGTTCCGTTTGGCTATCGGGGCCTCGGGCCTGGCCACAAAGTTCCGTGCTCAGGCTCCACGTTCTGCGGTCCGCCCTAATCTCTGTTGTATTGCTGACCTTCTTCTGGGGGCTTGCGAGGCTGCCGCTCGCCGATGCGATCGGCCTGAGTTTTATAGCACCCCTACTCGCGCTTTTTCTTGCCGCTGTTTTGCTGGGCGAGCGCATAGGCCGCCCGGCCATCTGGGCCTCTCTGGCAGGCATGGTGGGCGTTGCACTCATCATGGGCGGTCAGTTTGAGCTTGTGGAGTATTCCCAGGCGGTCATGCATGGCACGATAGCAGTCCTACTCTCCACCTTGTTCTATGCCTTCAATTTGATCCTGGCCCGAAAGCAGGCGCAGCTGGCAAAGCCCACTGAAATCATGTTCTTTCAAAGCCTGTTGCTGACCATATTTTTCCTTCTGCCCGCGCCGTGGCTGGCGGTTGGTCTGGCGAAAGAGCACTGGCTTGCGCTCGTGGGCGTGACCGCCCTGTCGCTGGGCGGCCAGTTCCTCATGAGCTGGTCTTATGCCCGCGCCGAGGCACAGTATCTGATCCCCACGGAGTATTCTGCATTCGTCTGGGCAATTCTGTTAGGCTGGGTCTTCTTTGATGAAGGCGTCGTGTGGACCACCCTGATTGGCGCAGTGCTGATCATCGCCGGTTGCTTGATTGCCGCGCGCTCAAACGCCAAGCTTGCGGAGCCAATTGAAGCGATGATCTAAACGCAAAATAAGCCTGAAACCCGCATTAATCAATAGCCAAAGGCCTCGATCCAGGGCTGCAGCACGGGCTTCACGGGCTCCATCTGCTTGCGGTAATTGATCCACCTTCCACTGGCCTGCTTATACAGGGGTTGAACGATCTGGCTGTAGCTGGGCGTGTTTATGCTACCCCTCTCCGAGGCAGTTTTTTGGTAATTGTGCAGGTTGTCATCCCACTCCAATCCCAAAAACCTGATCAACGGCTTGCACGTGCCCTCAAGGTCCTGAACCAAATCCTCATATTTCAGGACATGGAAGTCCAGGTTGAGCTTCTGCCGGTAGGCGAACCAGAGCTCCATGACTGCGGCATAGAGCTCGGCTGACTGCTCAAGGCTCAGAAAATTTATCATTGCCTCATTGAGCTTGAAGGTCTGCATGAAACAGCTCAGCACGCAATCGCAGGGGTGGCGCAGGGCAAGAATGAATTTCGCATCCGGAAAGACCCGGTGAATGAGGCCGACATGGACGATGTTCAGGGGATATTTATCCACCACAAGCTTGCCGCCGCCATCCCCGTCAAGATGCTTCTTCAGTTCGTTGAAATAGACAGCACGCAGGTCAAGAGCACCTGCCTCTGAAAGTCCGTTGAAATTTTCGATCGTATGACCCTGGTCGAAAGCCTTGCTCATCGCTCCTGCCATGGGCTTTTCTTCAACCACGCTGATCCCCGGATGGCTTCGCAGAATAGTATCCAGCAGCGTCGTTCCTGAACGGGGAAATCCGACCATAAAGGTGGGGGAGATTTGGCCCGCGGCGGCCACCGACCGGACCCATTTGGGCCTAACATCCGTCGCCCAATCATCTTTCCGCATTTGAATCGAAGTCAGATAGCCATCACAGCTGAATTTTTTGGCTTCTGCTGAAGCCAGGGTCAGATCGTTCTGGTTTACAAAAGCGGTAAAAGCTTCGTCGGACCGGCCAAGCTTGTCATAGGATTTGCCAAGCAGGCTGAAGTAAGAGGCTTTTAGGGATGGCTGGATCTTCTCAACCTGGATTCGATTGAGATAGCCGGCCGCGGCTTCTTGCTGGTTTTTGCGGCTTGCAAGCTGGGCGAGGCGGAAGAGAATTTCCAGATGGTCTTCGCCGCAAAGGCGGGTTGCTTCTTCCAGGGTCCCTTCAAGTTCTTCAAGGCTGTTCTGCTTTTCATACAACCCGCAAAGATTGCTGTGCGCCTCCGGATAATTTGGCCTGATCGCGAGGGCTTTGCCAAAGCTTGCAATGGCCTCATCCAGGAGACCCAAGCTGTGCAGCGAGACGCCAAGATTATTATGTGCCTCGGCATAGTCGGGCTTGATCTGCAAGGCCTTGCTGAAGCTTCCGATGGCCTCCTGCATGCGCCCCTGGCCCTGTATGGCAAGGCCCATATTATTGTGCGCATCAAAATAATCAGCCTTGACCCGCAGGGCGTTGCCGAAGCTTGCGATGGCGTCGTCAAAGCGGCCTAGATAGTTCAATGCCACGCCACGGTTATTATGGGCCTCGGCAATGTCAGGTTTGATCTGTAGGGCTTTGTCATAACTTGCGATGGCGTCGTCCAGGCGGCCATGGGCCTGCAAGGCGGTGCCAAGGCTGCTGTGCGCCTCGGCATAGCCTGGCTTGAGCTGCAGGGCTTTCCCAAAGCTCGCAATGGCCTCCTTGAGACGGCCATCGTTCTTCAACGCAATGCCAAGATTATTATAGGCTTCGGCAAAGTCGGGCTTGAGCTGCACCGTCTTGCTGAAGCTTGCAACGGCCTCCGCCAGGCGGCCCTTATCCTTCAGCGCAACGCCAAGATTATTATGTGCCGGCGCAAAGCCGGGCTTGAGCTGCACCGCTCTGCTGAAGCTTGCAATGGCCCCATCCAGGTTGCGCAACCCCATGTAGGCGGCGCCAAGGATATTGAAGAGAACGGCGGCGTTTGGAAATTCCGTGGCCATTGCGGTTGCCTGCTGGACAACCTCCTTCAGCCGCCGCTGATTCAACAGGGCGATAAGGCCGTCGACTTGGGCTTTCAATGGCTCTCCGTGCAGTGAGGCGGGCGAAGCCGTGGCTGATTTTACCTTGCCCTGCTTCTTGGCGTTAAGAAGGACTTGCTCAAAATAATTGGCCATGAATGGATTTCTTTTATGTTTGCCAAGGCGATGTGAAAGCGGAATTTGCCACAGTGCTGCCCTATGGGCAACGCCGCACTACGCGCCGTCAGTCCAATCCGGCGCCCTGGAGCCGCCGCCGATAAAGCGTTGGTTGGTCTTGTTAAGCGATGAAATGGCATCCATCTCTGCTTCGTTAAGGCTGAAATCAAGGGCCGTGAGATTGCCTTCGGCGTTTTTTTGCTTGGTGGTTTGCACCAGCGGGATAAAGCCTTTCTGCATCACCCAGCGCAGGATGACGGCGGCTTCGCTCAGGCCCCGCCGCGCGGCAATCTGCTGAATGGCGGGCTGGCCCAGAACCTTGCCGCGGCCCAGCACGCAATAGGCTTCCAGTGTGAGGGATAGCTCCTTGGCCGCTGCCAGAAGTTTCGTCTGGTCAATGAGCGGGTGGAATTCAACCTGGTTGGCGATCAGCGGAACCTTCGCGCGCTTGACGGCGTGGCGTAAAAGTTTCGGCGTGAAATTGCTAACACCTATGTGCTTAGCAAGACCAAGGCTTTGCGCCTCGCACAAGGCATCGATGGCCGGATCGAACAGCGCGTCATCGCGCGGCGGCCAGTGAATGAGCAGCAGGTTAACCCGGTCAAGCTTGAGCTGTTCAAGGCTGGCGCGCACCGACGGCAGGAATTTTGCTTTCGCCAGATTGTCGAATTGCACTTTGGTGACGAGAAAAATTTCTTCGCGCGCAACACCCGAGGCGCGCATCCCTTCACCCACAGCCTTTTCATTGTCGTAATACTGCGCCGTATCGATGTGGCGGAAGCCACAGTCCAATGCCATGGCCACACTGTCGCGCGCCACCTCAGTCTTGAGCGGCCATGTGCCAAAGCCGATGGGCGGGATGAGCGAAGTGGCCATCGTCTTATTCAGCCGCAATCAATTGGCCTTGCAGGGTCGAAAGGCTTTCCGTGACATGGCGCGCCAGGGCTTCAATCGCCTTGTTGGCCTTGCCG
>JBBSBQ010000074.1:0-7749 GCA_038251095.1 Hyphomicrobiales bacterium | reverse complement strand
GAGCATGTCACCCACAAGTGGCGGCTGCAGCCCGGCAAGATGCTGCTCATCGACCTTGAGCAGAAGCGCATTATTTCCGATGAGGAATTGAAGAAGACGCTGTCCACGGCACATCCTTACAAGGAATGGCTGAAGCGCACCCAGGTTGTGTTGCGTGACTTGCCCAAGGCCAAGACCAAGCGGCCGAAAATCATGGTGCCGCTGCTCGATAGGCAACAGGCCTTTGGTTATTCGCAGGAAGACCTGAAAATCCTGATGGCGCCCATGGCGCAGACAGGCCAGGAGGCGGTGGGATCCATGGGCAACGACGCGCCTATCTCGGTTCTCTCGGACCGGGCCAAGATGCTTGATACCTATTTCAAGCAGAACTTCGCGCAAGTCACCAACCCGCCGATCGATCCCATCCGCGAAGAGCTGGTGATGTCGCTCGTATCCTTCATCGGCCCGCGGCCAAATCTTCTGGACCTCGCAGGCACGTCCACGCATATGCGCCTGGAAGTCTCGCAGCCCATTCTCACCAATGAAGACCTTGAGCGCATTCGCACCATCGGCAAGATCAGCGAAAATCCCTTCCGCACGGCCACCATCGACATCACCTATGATGTGGCCAACGGACCGGAATACATGGAAGCAGCACTCGACAGCGTGTGCAGGCTTGCCGAACGCGCCGTCAAGGATGGCTACAACATTATCATCCTGTCGGACCGCGCCGTGTCGGGCGAACGCGTGCCGTTGCCCGCCCTTCTCGCTACCTCGGCTACGCATCACTATCTCATCCGCCGGGGGCTTCGCACCTCGGTGGGCCTGGTGGTTGAATCGGGCGAGCCCCGCGAAGTGCACCAGTTCTGCACGCTGGCGGGCTACGGGGCGGAAGCGATCAACCCCTATCTGGCATTTGAAACGCTGGAAGGCATGGTTTCCGAACTCGAAGAAGAAGTCACCCCTTACGAGGCGGTAAAGCGTTATATCAAGGCAGTGGACAAGGGCATCATGAAAGTCATGTCCAAGATGGGCATCTCGACCTATCAGTCCTATTGCGGGGCGCAGATTTTTGACGCCATCGGCCTTTCGACGGAATTCGTGGACAAGTATTTCACCGGCACGGCCACGCAGATTGAAGGTGTTGGGCTGGCGGAAATCGCCGAGGAGGCCTTCCGCCGGCATGAGGATGCCTTCGGCACCAATCCGGTTTTGAAGACCTCGCTTGATGTGGGCGGCGACTACGCCATGCGCATCAGGGGCGAGGCCCATGTGTGGACGGCGGACACGGTTTCGAACCTGCAGCATGCGGTGCGCGGAAATTCGGTCGAGAAGTTCCGGGCCTTCGCCAAGCATATCAACCAGCAGTCGGAGCGGCTCAAGACCATGCGGGGCCTGTTCAAGATCAAGACGGCGGAAGACAGGGGCCGCAAGCCCATCGATATCGACGCGGTGGAACCGGCGAAGACAATCGTCAAGCGCTTCTCGACGGGGGCCATGTCCTTCGGCTCGATCAGCCGCGAGGCGCATACTACGCTCGCCATCGCCATGAACCGCATAGGCGGCAAGTCCAACACGGGTGAAGGCGGCGAAGAGGCGGACCGTTTTGTGCCGCTGCCCAATGGCGATTCCATGCGCTCGGCCATCAAGCAGGTGGCATCGGGGCGTTTCGGCGTCACGGCGGAATACCTGGTCAACTCCGACATGATGCAGATCAAGATGGCGCAAGGCGCCAAGCCGGGCGAAGGCGGGCAATTGCCCGGCCACAAGGTGGACAGCGTCATTGCCCGGGTGCGCCATTCAACACCCGGCGTGGGGCTTATCTCGCCGCCGCCGCACCATGATATTTATTCCATCGAGGATCTGGCCCAGCTCATTTTCGATTTAAAGAATGTGAATCCGACGGGACTTGTTTCGGTGAAGCTGGTTTCCGAAGTAGGCGTGGGAACGGTTGCCGCTGGTGTGTCAAAGGCCCATGCGGACCACGTGACAATCTCCGGCTATGAGGGCGGGACAGGCGCTTCGCCGTTGACTTCAATCAAGCATGCGGGTTCGCCGTGGGAAATCGGTTTGGCTGAAACGCAGCAGACGCTTGTGGCCAATGATCTGCGAGGCCGCATCGCGGTGCAGGCCGATGGCGGCATCCGCACCGGGCGTGACGTTCTGATTGCAGCCTTGCTCGGCGCCGATGAAATCGGCTTTGCCACAGCACCATTGATCGCCGCGGGCTGCATCATGATGCGCAAGTGCCATCTCAACACCTGTCCGGTGGGCGTTGCGACGCAGGATCCGGAATTGCGCAAGCGCTTCAAGGGCCAGCCGGAACACGTCATCAACTATTTCTTCTTTGTTGCCGAAGAGCTGCGCGAGCTCATGGCTTCCATGGGCATCAATACGTACAACGAACTGATTGGCGCTACGGAATGGCTGGACCAGCAAGAGGCGATCAGCCACTGGAAAGCCAAGGGCCTCGATTTCTCGAAGGTCTTTGCCAAGGCCGATGTGCAAGGGCCGGTGGCGACGAAGAAGGTCTCGGCACAGAACCACGGCATCGAACATATTCTGGACCGCAAGCTCATTGAGCAGGCGATGCCCGCCCTGGAAAAGAGAGCGCAGGTTGAAATCATCTCGAAGATCCGAAACGCCGACCGTACGGCGGGCGCCATGCTCTCGGGCGAAGTGGCCAAGCGCTATGGCCACATGGGGTTGCCGGAAGACACGATCACGGTGAAGCTTAATGGCGTGGCAGGCCAAAGCTTTGGGGCCTGGGCGGCGCATGGCGTCACCCTCGAACTTACGGGCGAGGCCAATGACTATGTCGGCAAGGGCTTGTCCGGCGGCAAGCTCATAGTAAAGCCGCAGGAGAAGATCGGCTTCGTTCCGGAAAAATCCATCATTGTCGGCAATACGGTTCTTTACGGCGCCATCACCGGGGAATGCTATTTCCGCGGCGTGGCGGGCGAGCGCTTTGCGGTCCGCAATTCCGGCGCTGTGGCAGTCGTCGAAGGGGTTGGCGACCACGGCTGCGAGTACATGACGGGCGGCTGCGTGCTGGTCATCGGCGACACGGGGCGGAATTTTGCCGCCGGCATGTCGGGCGGCGTAGCTTACGTCCTCGATGAGGCGGGGGATTTTTCCCAACGCTGCAATCTTGCGATGGTTGATCTCGCTCCCATTCCTTCCGAGGATGCCACGATTGAACGCCTGCATCATCATGGCGGCGATCTCGAGCATCACGGGCTGGTTGATGTGACGGCTGCCATGGACCGCCACGACGGCGAACGCATCTGGGAACTTCTGTCGCGCCACTACAAGTACACACAGTCGTCAAGGGCCAGGGCCATCATCGACAACTGGGCGCAGTACCTGCCGAAGTTCGTGAAGATCATGCCGGTTGAATATGCCCGCGCCCTTTCGGAACTGGAAAAGGCCCAGGAAACAAGCAATGGCATGACCATCGGCGTGAAGAGGAGCGCATAATGGGAAAGGTCACCGGCTTTCTGGAAATCGACCGGCAGGAACGGAAATACGCGCCCGCCGCCGACCGGGTGCGTCACTACAATGAATTCATCATTCCGCTGTCCGAAGAAGGCACGCGCAACCAGGCGGCGCGCTGCATGGATTGTGGCATTCCCTACTGCCACAATGGGTGCCCGGTGAACAACCAGATCCCGGACTGGAATGACCTCGTCTACAACAACCGGTGGGAAGAGGCTTCGCGCAACCTGCATTCCACGAATAACTTTCCGGAGTTCACTGGCCGCATTTGCCCGGCTCCCTGTGAGGCATCGTGCACGCTGAACATTGACGACAATCCGGTCACCATCAAGTCCATTGAATGCGCCATCGTTGATCGTGCGTGGTCCGAGGGTTGGCTCAAGCCCGAAATCGCGGCGGAAAAATCGGGAAAGAAAGTTGCTGTTGTTGGCGGCGGTCCATCGGGATTGGCAGCGGCGCAGCAACTGGCGCGGGCCGGGCATAACGTCCATCTCTTCGAAAAAAACCGCAAGGCTGGCGGCCTCATGCGCTACGGCATTCCTGATTTCAAAATGGAAAAGCACCATATCGACCGCCGCGTGGCGCAGATGGAAGCGGAGGGGGTCACCTTCCATTATGGCGCGCATATCGGCGTCACTCAGGACGCCCAGCAACTGGTGGACAGTTTTGACGCGGTGTTGATGACGGGTGGTGCCGAAAAGCCCCGCGACCTGCCGATCCCGGGCCGCGAGCTTGCCGGCATTCACCCCGCAATGGACTTCCTGCCGCAGCAGAACCGCCGCGTCTCAAAGGAATCGCCACTTGATAACAAACCCATCCTTGCGGGCGGCAAGCATGTGATCGTCATCGGCGGCGGCGATACGGGGTCCGATTGCATCGGCACTTCGCTGCGTCAGGGGGCCCTGTCGGTGACCCAGCTCGAAATCATGCCGCGGCCGCCTGACAAGGAAAACAAGCCGCTGGTCTGGCCGGATTGGCCTTTGAAGTTCCGCACCTCTTCGAGCCAGCAGGAAGGGGCAGAACGCGACTTTTCGGTCGTTACCAAATCCTTCACGGGTGAAAACGGTGAGGTGAAGAAGCTGCATTGCGTGAAAGTTGATGGCAAGATGCAGCCCATTGCCGGCACCGAGTTCGAACTCAAGGCTGACCTCGTGCTGCTCGCCATGGGCTTTCTCGGCACGGTGCAAGAGGGCATGCTGGCCTCGCTCGGCGTCAAGCTGGACGGGCGCGGCAATGTGGAAGCCAATGTGGTGAACTACAAGTCGAGCTTGCCCAAGGTTTTTTCCGCTGGCGACATGCGGCGCGGGCAATCACTTGTCGTGTGGGCCATCCGGGAGGGGCGCCAGGCGGCGCGCGCCGTGGATGAATTCCTCATGGGTGAAACTACGCTTCCGCGCTAGTTCGGCGCTGGCTTGACGTAGCTGAAATCATCAAAGCGGCCGGCGGGCGCCGGCTGGGCCTGGCCCAAGATGAAAAGTTTTTCCGCTTCGCTGCCGGGCACGATATCGGAGCGTGAGATTGCCTTGACGATGATGTCTCCGGCAACAACCCTCGCCAATTCGGCGATGAGTTTCTCATCGGGCTGGAAAGCCACGAAGGTTCCGTCGCCATTGTCCTGGCCGAACAGGGGAACGACGGCAATTTCCGGCGATGGCAGGTCAACTTTTGGAGCAACCGTCGGCTCGGTTTCAATATTGCCGGTGCCGATAAGCCGCTTGATTTCTGCCAGCAATAGCTGGCCGAAGCGGTTGTTGCCCTGCTTGAAAAAAGCTACGCCATCGCGCGAGCGCAGCTTGCGGACTTCGCCCGTGTCGTCGGGGCCCTTGTCGGTGTATTCTCCGTCCGGCGTCAAGAAAGCCTGGCGCAAATCCACATATACCTGGCCCTTGCCCAGCACTTCCTCTTTTTGCAGGGCGGCCACGATCTTCATGTCGGCTTCATATTTTGCATCGCCCATGGGCGGAATGGCGACCCAAAAGACTTTCACCCCGGCGGATTTGAGAACATCGAGGAGCTCATCGATCCGGGCCTCATAGGCTGCTTTCCATTCCGATGTATTGAACAGCAGCCTGAAATCGCCTTCACGGATGGCCTGGCGATCGTTTGCCCCGAGCAGAACCACCACGGCATTGAACTCCTTGCCTTCCATGATCTTGGGAAGGCTGGCCGCCCAGTCATAGACTTCCGGACGGGCGATACCTGAGGTTTCCTGAAAACGGTTGACGATTTCAAATCGCGGCTCGGGCTCGGCCATGCGGCTGAGGCCGGCGCCGAGGCCGCCTCCCAGCGCATCGCCGATGACCAAGATGCGGTAGGTGTCATCAACAAGCTGGGCTACCATCTCATCGACGGATTGCGAGCCCATGATGGGGGCATTTTCAACGGCCTGGGCCTGCAGCAAAGTGCTGGCAAGGCACAAGCCCAATGAAGCGATGGCGAGGCGTAACAACATGGGGGCCATCCTAGCCCGCGTTTTGCAGGCGCTCAAGCAGCTTGGCGCTGGGCTTGCCGTCGAGCGGCAGGCCCACGCTTTTCTGGTAGGCAATGATGGCCTCATAGGTTCTGGCGCCGAAGCGGCCGTCGGCGCCGCCGGTTTCAAAACCCAGGCGAGACAGGCGTTTCTGCAGGTCCACGCGCTGGGCAAAGCTCAAATCAAAACTGACATCGGGCCAGGTGCCGACTATAGGGCCACCACCGCGAATGCGGTCAGCCAAGTGACCCACGGCCAGCGCATAGGAGTGGGAAAAATTATAATCCATGATGGAGAGGAAATTCCGCGTCACCAAAAACGCCGGACCATCAATGCCCTGCGGAATCATCACGAAGGCATCGGCCTGCGGTGCGCTGAACTTGCCGCCGCTTGCCGGCGTCACGCCGAGCTTCACCCATTCGGAAACCGGGCGCCACTTGCTGCGGCCAATAAGGGCCTTGTTGAATTTAGGCGGCAGGGAAACTTCCCAACCCCAGGGTCTGTCGGATTTCCAGCCTGCCTTGGCGAGGTAATTTGCGGTTGAGGCAAGGGCGTCTTCTTTGGAGCCCCAGATATCGCGCTTGCCATCGCCGGTCCAATCCACCGCATAGGCCAGATAGGAGGTGGGAATGAATTGCGTATGGCCCATGGCTGCGGCCCAGGAGCCGGTGAAATCCGTGGGCCGCCGGTTGCCACTCTTCAGTATCTTGAAGGCGGCGATGAGCTGTTCGCGGGCGTATTGTTTTTTCCGCCCCGCGTAGATGAGTGTGGCCAGGGAGCGCATGACGCCCATGGAGCCCTTGTCCTTGCCAAAGTTCGACTCCATGCCCCAAATCCCTAAGAGGATATGGCGGTCGACGCCGTATTTCTTTTCAATGGCCGCCAGGAGCGCATTCTCGCTGCCCTTCATCTGCTGGCCCGTGTCGATGCGGATGGGGGTGACGGCCTTGGCAAGATAGGCGGAGGTCGTCGAGGTAAATTCCGGCTGGGTTGATGCCAGCTTCAGCACGGCGGGATCCGGCTCGGTCACGCCGGCAAAGGCCGCGTCAAAAAGGGGGCGGGAAATACCGGCCGCCTTCACCTTCGGCCACAGCGTCTGGATGAAGCTTTCAAATTTTGCATCAGCCAGAGCCATTGTAGTGAACAATGGCGTGGTAATGAGCAGCGTTGCGATAAGTCTCTTCAGCATGTGAACCGTCCCTGATCCAACCTGGCGATTCGCCGCCAGGCCCCGTCTTTAGCAGGGCAGGAGAAAAGCTGCCAAATGCGGCGTGATTCAGGCTGCGTTGCGCCGCAAAAGATGATTTTCCCAGGCCAGCGCCGAAGCGACAATGGCATCCAGGTCATTGTATTTGGGCTTCCACCCTAAAATGGTCTTCACCCGGTCGGCGCCTGCAATGATGGCAACGGGGTCGCCGGCGCGCCGGGCCACCCGGTTGGCCTTGATGGACCCGCCATGGGCCTTCTCAACGGCGCGGATCACTTCAAGAACTGAATAGCCCGTGCCATAGCCACAGTTGAACACGCCGCTTTCACCACCGCGGCGCAAATGGGAGAGCGCGTCCATGTGGGCGGCGATCAGGTCGCTCACATGAATATAATCGCGCAGGCAGGTGCCATCGGGGGTGTCATAATCGGTGCCAAAAACATCCATGGAGGGACGCTGGCCAAGCGCCGTCTGGCAGGCCACCTTGATCAGGTGCGTGGCGCGCGGCGTCGACTGGCCGGACCGGCCCTTGGGATCGGCACCCGCGACATTGAAATAGCGAAGCGCCACATAGTTCAAATCATGGGCGGCATGG
>JBBSBQ010000073.1:0-7758 GCA_038251095.1 Hyphomicrobiales bacterium | reverse complement strand
GTCGCCTGTGAACAATCCAATTTTCACGCATAGTGCTGTTTGAACCCGCCGAAGAGCCTTGCCAGGAACAGACGCAAAAGAAGCCTCAGCCAGGTGAGGAGAAGGCTGAAGTTGTAGCCGGCGGCGGCGAGGATAGCGTTGATGGCATCGCCTTGGGTTCCGGCGAGATAGTTGCGGCTCATGCGGTGTTCGTTCTTGATGTGGCCGATCACCGGCTCGACGGCGGCGCGCCTTCGCATCTCGCGCTTGATGGCCGGGGTCATGCGCCGTTTCTGGCCCGAGGTGTAGACTTTAAACTTGTGGCTGAACGGCGCGTTGTGGCCACGGTATCCGGCATCAGCGAGAATGCGGTCGAGCCCCGCGCCGATGGTTTTCTCCATGTCCGGAATGATCTCGGCCAAGGTGTGCCCATCCCTCGGGTCAAGCCCGAGGGCAGGCTACAGGATTACCGGGCAGCGCCTTGGCATGCAGCGCGAACTGGCCGCCTCTTGAACGATGCAGCGTGGTGGCGATCGAGACTTTGACGCCGAACTCGTAAGGGCAATGCGCCTTACCCTTGCCGATGCATTCCACTTCCGGGGCATGCAGGCTGTAGACCCTTGCCCCGGTTGAACGCTGGCCCTTCTTGGCTCTTTGGTTTTGGCGTTGGCCGTGTACCCGCCCGGCCAAATGCAAGGGCAGCCGGAAGATGTCCTGAAGCTGGTTATCCCCCACGATCTGCCGTCCGATATCGCGGATGGTCCGGCCAAGATAAGTCCGAAGCGTACGAAGCGCCCTGTTGGCGCGCTTGAACTGTTTGGCATGGGCGTATCTCTGATGTTTGATCAGGGCGAACTTGCCGACCCGCCTGTAGGACTGGCGCAGATCGAGGCCCACTTTCTTGGCCAGGGCCACCAACTTCTCGCGGGCCCGGTTAAGCAGCTTGGCGTCGGTGGGGAACATCACGTTCTTCGGCTGCACGGTCGTATCGACGATCACCCGCCTGGTATCCTGCGGTGCCATTGCCCCGGTCCTCACCGCGACTGACAGGCTTTCCTGCAAAAGGCTTGCGACACACTAGCACGAGCACATCACCGAGTTCACTCGTGCAGATTTCCAAGTCGCAACGATTGGGCCTGGTTTTGCGGGTCCTGGATGGAAGGCTCGCTGGCGCGTCCTATCGGGAAATAGCAATCGTCGTATTTGGCCGCGATCGGGTCGAAAGGGATTGGGATGTGCCAGATAATCACCTCAAGAATCGTGTTCGCCGGGCCGCTCAGCGAGGAAAGCTTCTCATGGAGGGTGGCTATCGAACCTTCCTGACTTGAGAACCAGTTTCCTGATTTTTGTAATTTCTAAGGGTTAATTTGGTGCGTGGACAGCCATGACCCATCAGCTTTGCAGCTAAGTCAGGTGCCCACTCTCCGCCAGCCAACGCGCCCGTCTGAGATGGCTATTAATGACCCGCTGGACACGGTCCGGCTCGGCTATCGGGTCAATCCCGAGGATATCGCAAGCGATCTTTTCCTCGCTGTGGCCTTCTCCATCGGAATACAAGAGCGAGAGATAGGTTGCGAAATGCGCCCAGTCATAGGCTGTGATATTTTCTGCCGTCGGGGGCTCTTCGGCGAGTTTGAATTTATTGGAAGACAGAACCATATCAACATTCGCTCTAAAGACAGCTGACCATAGTTGGTAGTGCCAATGTCCGTCGAAACGTAACACCAGAATGTTGAGTATACTCCGTGGTGAAATGCACATCAAGTGGGTGATCTCTCTCAGTGGGTGATCTCTCGTGAATGGACATTCGAGAGGATTTTGCCCGAAATCTACGTAGGCTTCGCCGCCAAAACGGCATGTCTCAAGAGGTGTTGGCGCACGAAGCGGGGATCGATCGAACTTATGTCAGTGCGCTTGAGCGCTGCACCTACAGCGCAACAATCACAATGGTTGAAAAGCTTGCAACGGTGTTAGGAGTCGAACCTGTTGAATTGCTTCAACGCCTCTCTAAGACAGGTCGGGTAAAGAGATAACCTAGAATGTCGGTAGATGCTGTGCGTCCGCTTTTGCGGACCGGGCTGTCGTGAACCAAGCCCATCTCTAGACACCTTAATTATCTCCGAGTTCGATGGTCTTGGCCCTGCGGGCTTTCATCCCTCGCGCTTGGCAGGCCTTTGGCCTGCATGGGGACGCCGCCACGGAGGCGGCGACTTTGTTTGGCCGTTCTCGGGCTCGTCGGGGTGGGCGGCGCTCCCTTTTAGGCCGCAATTGTCCGCTTGCAACCGCGCCCGCTTAGAACTCATGGTCCGTCTAAGCGCTCTTTGATCTCATGCTTTCGCGCGGTCCTCCACTGCGTTCCGGTCCTTCGGATGCAACCCGCCAATTGCAGCCTGCCGGTCGCCTTTCGCCGCCCACCCCACTCTCCGGGGAACGGATGCGAAGGAGGAAGATGCGTTGCAGAAAGATGGGAGCCAATCCGGCAATCGTGGCAGCTTGTATGAAGATGTCACAAGCAGGATCATCAGCGATCTTGACGACGGAATAGTTCCTTGGGTGCAACCTTGGAGTAGTGGCGGCATTGATACGCCGTTGGCGATGCCGAGAAACGCACGGACAAGCAAAATCTATTCGGGCATCAATATCCTTATCCTGTGGGATGCCGTCATCAAGGGCGGCTATGGCTCGCATGCGTGGTTGACCTTCAAACAAGCACTTGAACTTGGCGGCTGTGTCCGTAAGGGCGAGAAGGGTTGGACAGTCTGTTTTGCCGACAGCTTTATCCCGAAGGACGAGAAGAAGCGGGCACGACAAGAGAATACTGACCCGCAGTCTGTTCCATTTCTCAAGCGGTATACCGTGTTCAATATCTCACAGTGTGACGGACTGCCGGAAGACCTTTATCAATCGGCACCCCCTACAGCAGAGCGCGAGATCATCCCCCGCGCCGAGGCCCTGATATCAGCTACGGGGGCCAGTTTTGAGATTGGTGGCGAGATTGCCTGTTATATCCCCCGCCTTGATGCCATCCGTGTGCCCCCGCAAACGGCATTCACCGACCAGATCAATTATTACCGCACAGTCTTCCATGAGCTTGGCCACTGGACGGGCCATGCCTCACGGCTTGCCCGCGATCTTTCGACGAAATTCGCGTCGGATGGCTATGCCCGGGAAGAACTGGTTGCCGAACTGGCGGCCGCCTTTGTCTGCGCCAGCCTCGGCATTGTTCCCACCGTCAGGCATGCCGACTATCTCGGCAACTGGCTGCAAGTCCTGAAAGAAGACGCCCGCGCCATCTTCAAGGCTGCCAGCATGGCGTCAAAGGCTTGTGATTATATCCTCGCCTTTGAGCAAAAGACTATTGAAGCGGAGGCCGCCGCATGACGGGCGAGCTTCCCATTCCATTCGAGACGGAACCGACACCCATCGGTGAGCAGACGCTCATTCCGGGAGTGTGGCGCGTCTCGATTTACGAGCGGCTTATGGTGCTGGCCGCTCAGCCGCTGCTTCCCAAAAAGCCGCAGCGGTCCTGCGATCTCGGCCTCTTCGACGAAGTGGCCCGCGATCAACTGGACCTGTTCAGCCCCAAATCCCAGACCTGAAAGGACGATCTATCATGGACCTCATGCATATCCCCCTCTGTGAACTTTCAATCGCCAAGACCAATGTTAGGCATGGCGTGAAGAAGGCCGACTATGCCGATCTGATCCCAAGCATCAGGGCGCGCGGCATCCTGCAACCCCTGTTGGTTCGCAAGAATGGCAAGGGTTACGAGATCATAGCCGGAAGGCGGCGCTTCCTGGCTATTCAATCATTGGAGAAAGAAGGCCTTGAGATAGAAGCCATTCCCTGCGCCGTCATGACAAAGGTGGACGATGCGGCAGCTGTCGAGGCTTCCCTCATTGAGAATGTTGACCGTCTTCCCATGGACGACATGGACCAGTTTGAGGCCTTCCAGCGCCTGTTGAAGGGAGGCCGCACGATTGAGGCAATTGCCAATACTTTCGGCGTCAGCGAGATCATGGTGAAGCGACGCTTGGCCATTGCCAATCTGTTGCCCAAGATCAGGCAGGCCTACCGTGCCGAGGAGATCGACGGCGACACCCTCAGAGCCTTGACCCTTGCCTCCAAACAGCAGCAGAAGGACTGGCTGACCCTGTTTGAAGACCCGGAGCAACAAGCGCCACGAGGTTCCAACCTCAAGCGCTGGCTTCTCGGAGGAACGCAAATCCCCACCACCAATGCCATCTTTGACCTTACCAGCTACAAAGGTGAGATCATATCCGACCTGTTTGGCGAGGAGAGTTACTTCGCCAATCCTGATACCTTCTGGACCCTGCAGAACGAAGCCATTGCCAAGCTCAAGGCCAATTATGAGGCCAATGGCTGGGCCCGTGTCGAGATCGTCGTGGATAACTGCCGATTTCACGAGTGGGAGTATCAAAAGACACCCAAGAAGAAGGGTGGAGCGGTCTTTATCTCAGTCTCGGAACGGGGTGAGGTGGAAACTCATGAGGGCTATCTCTCACAAGCGGAACTGCGCAAGCAGGAGGCCAAGAACAAGGGAACGCCGGATACGGAAACCAAGCCCGACAAGCCGGAACTGACCAAACCGATGCAGAATTATTTCGGTCTGCACCGCCATGCCGCCGTGCGGCTTGAGCTACTAAACCATCCGCAATTAGCGCTCCGGCTTGCCGTTGCCCACATGATTGCGGGGTCTAGTCTCTGGCAGGTCAGGCCTGACCCACAGCGGGCTGACAAGCCCGAAATCAAAGCCTCGGTTATGCAGTCGAAAGCCCAGAGGGACTTCGAGGAGAAGCGGAAACCTATCCTCTATCTTTTGGGGCTGGACACAGATCGGGGTGAGTTGGTGCGGCCCAACGGTGGCGACTATCAGGCTGTTGTCATTCTCTCCCAGTTGCTCAAATTGGCTGACGACGAGGTATTACACGTCTTGACCTTTGCCATGGCGGAGACGTTGGAGGCCGGTACTGCCCTTGTTGAGGCTGTGGGCGTCAGAACAGCCGCCGACATGTCCGGCACGTGGCAACCTGATGAGACTTTCTTCGCATTGCTGGCTGGCAAGGATGTCATCCATGCCATTCTGTCCGAGGTTGGTGGGCCAGCTGTTGCCGATGGCAACAAAGGCGAAACCATGCGGGTTCAGAAAGGCATCATCCATGACTGTCTCACGGGTTCGAATGGCAGCAGGCCCCAGGTACAGAACTGGCTTCCGCCTTATGCCCGTTTCCCTGCTGCTGCCTATACAGAACGCGGCGGCACCGGAAGCAGCGAGAGCTGGAAACAGGTTGCGGCATTGTTCGAAAACGTCAACGCTTAACCAATAGGCGATCTAGATTGTCCCCGCGCAGACATCTGCGTGGGGGCTTCTTGTTTTAGTCCGCAGCATTTCAGATCAAGGTGTAAAGCGCCTCATTTTCAGACCCCGCCGCCTTGCCGGGATTGGAGGAAACCTTCTTTGTGCCGAACTCCGGAGCCGAGATTGATGAGATCACATAGTCCTTGCCGGGGTCTCACCCCAGCTGGTTCAGCCGCCCCAATCTCGATCCCTTGCGTCATCAGACGTAAGTCAGGTCGGGCGTGGGCAATTTATAAGTGTTTGGCGCGGAGATTGTCGCGTTGTCGTCAGTGTCGCTTTGCCCTTGCAGTGACCTGCATCATCTTGTGGCATATCCAATTGCAGTCATGATATTCTCCTTCATTCGGTTCGCTTAAAGCCCTGTTTCTCCGGCTGCCTCAAAGACCTACATCTGTCCGAAGCCACCCCCGAAACCCTCGTGCCAGGCTTTTTTCCCCGCTGCTACGCAGCTCCTCGCGGACGCCGGCGCTTCAAAAAAGCCTGTCTCTCAGGTCCTCCACTAACGTTGCGGCCTTTTAGGTTCAGGTCCGTTTCGGCAGATGCGCGGTGCGGCATCGCCAGAGGAACAGTCCCTGCGCGAAACCCAAAGGAGAATATCATGACTGCAATTGGATATGTCACAAAGCAAGCCGACGGACGTTATACGGGCCACATTCGTACACTCAGCATCAAAGCCGAGATCGACATCTTGCCCAACGTCCAGAAGAACGCCGATGCCCAGCCTGACTTCCGGCTAATGACCCAAGGCATCGAGATTGGGGCAGGCTGGACCCGCAAAGGTGAGACCTCCGGCAAGGACTATGTGAGCCTGTCAATCTCGGCTCCTGAGTTCGGACCGAAGAAACTCTACGCCAATCTCGGCAGGGCGGCAGGTTCAGAAGATGAAGACCTCTACGCCCTCATCTGGAACCCCGTGGACTAAGAAAAGTAGCCCCCGCGCAGATGTCTGCGCGGGGCAATTCGTTTCCAGTATTTCATACATTGAGCCAACCGAAAGCTCCGGCGACGCAGCAGAGATTCTCCATGTGTCAGATCATGGAATAGAAAACATAGTCGAATGATACACGTTACTTGAAGGATAGAGCCTGACGTCACGTTGAACGCGGCCTTGAATTGACGAGTGGCGACTACCGGAAACTCCTCACTTGAGGGTGTCGAATTAGCCTGAACCTGCATTCGACACTCCCGCAACTACATCATCCCGGTGACACTCCAGGCATCGCAATGCAGTTGCAGGAGTGCCACGATGACTGAAGATTCCGAAACGCCATTTCTCACGGTCCAGGAAGCGGCAACCTATCTCCGCCTCAAGAAACGTACCCTCGACAACATGCGTTGGATGGGGACGGGACCCAAGTTCCGCAAGCATGGTGGACGCATCTTTTATGACATGGGCGACCTGAAAGAATGGTCCCTCAATAGCCGTCGTCGCTCGACGTCCGAGTATTGAGATGGCACAGGTTCTATCGAGAAAAAGTAACGTGAACATGCTGGGAATGGGCCTCTTGGCAATTGTCGCCCTGGCCTTCAAGCCACACGTCGACCCGCTTCCTTGGCTGATCTGGAATGCGTCAAACAGTGTCCCCAAGGGCCTCTATTTTGTTGTAAATCATGCCCCAAGAATTGGAGAAATCGCTGTCCTGAAGCTGCCAGATTGGGCGGCGATCCTGGCCGATCAACGCAACTATTTACCCCTAAACGCAAGGTTGTTGAAACCTGTCGCAGCTTCGGGTGGAGACATTGTTTGCAGGTTCGGATTGCATGTGTTCGTCAATGGAAAGCTCATCGCCACCGCCTTGAAACAGGACAAATTAGAACGTGATATGCCTGTGTGGAAGGGCTGCAAACGACTGTGTGTGACTGAGATATTTGTGTTGTCGAAGCATCGCGATTCATTTGATAGTAGCTACTTTGGACCGGTGAGCATCGACCGCGTCATTGGAATGGCAGAACCCCTCATCATTCTGGGCAAGTGAACTTCCGTGCTTCCGTGCATTCAATGTGGTGCGGATCGGAAGAGTTGGGGGAGGGCAAGATAAAAGCAGTGGTGATGGTGTGAAGAGAAGCAATTGATATTGAACGAGGCCCTTAACGCCTACACTGATGCTCATGACGTTAGGGTGGCGCCATCTCCCTGAAATCGCCACATGTTTATGACACCATCTTGAATTCGGAACGCGAAGAACAATGTGCACACAAATCCACACTTTCTTTGCGAGGCCCCATGGTAAACGACTTCACTCCCAAACTTGGTCGCATCGGCTGGAAAACTGGAACACGTCTCGACCGCTACATCAATCGGGTCATGCATGCAGCCCACGCGGCTGGCCACGTCAATGGAACGTCACGAAGCAAGTTCACCGGTGCCCGCATGGGGCGAGGATCGGCGTTTGGTACGT
>JBBSBQ010000072.1:0-8151 GCA_038251095.1 Hyphomicrobiales bacterium | reverse complement strand
TGTTGGAAGCAGTGGCTTCAACTGGGAGAACTGCTCGTCGCTCAGCCAGAATATCTCGCTCATCATCAAGCCTCCTCGCTGGAGGCCCTTGAATCAGACATCAGCTGATTTGCATACCAAATTTATGGGTCCGGACCCTAGTTTTCGAATACAGCACACGTTCGTTCAAAAAAGTGCCTGCTATCACTCTCCGGCTGAACGTACGCCGCCACCACCACTCCTTTTGCATTCATAGAGCGCTGCATCGGCGCATCTGAGAATTCCATCCATGTCATTGGCTGATTTAGGCGCAAGCGCCAAACCTATACTCAGGCCGAGGCTGTGATCCGTTCCCCCTATGTGGAACGGCTCGGACATCAGATGAAGGATGCGCTTTGCCAGTTGCATCGCCTCCGGAACATTCTCGACCTTATCCTGAATAATGACAAATTCATCGCGGCCAAAGCGGGAAACCGTGTCGGTTTCACGGACAGCCAGTTTGAGCCGCCTGGCAACTTCCACCAGAATTCTGTCGCCGACTTCGTGGCCAAATTGGTCATTGATGGGTTTGAACCGGTCGAGGTCAAGATAATGTACGGCAAAGCCCGTGCCCCGGCGCATGCGCGACAAGGCCTGCCCCATGCGGTCCTTGAACAGCGTCCGATTGGCCAAGCCCGTGAGCGCGTCATGGTGTGCAAGCTGCGCGATGGTTTCAAGGTTTCTCCGGTGCTCGGTGACATCCACGTATGAGGTGACAAAGCCCCCCTCAGCCAGCGGCACGCCTCGAATTTCAATGACCTGCCCATTTGGCCTGACCCGCTCGAATGTGTGAGCGACACGCATTCGCACCAATTCCATTTTCTGGGCGACCAGGTCCTCCGCATCACCCGGTCCATATTCCCCGCGCGCCGCGTTGAAATGAAAGAGCTCCCGCAATGTGGGGTTGCCGTCTTTGAACAGAGTAGTCGGATACTCAAGCAAATCACGCTGCTGCCGATTGCAGACAACCACATTAAGGTTGCGGTCTGTGAGGATGATTCCTCCGGGGAAATTGTCGACAACCGCCTCCAGCAGTTTCAAGCGTTCGACGGTAGCATAGCCGGTCGGGCTTGCTTCGCTGGTCTGCGGCTCAAATCCTGTTCCAAGAGTCGTCTATCAGCTCATAACTAGTGTGAAACTGACCGCTTATTAGGGAGCGGATTTCCGTGGAGAAGCCAAGCAAACAGAAAGCTGGCTGTCTAAGTGCGACAAAATCTCCTGGTTTTATCCCAGGGAAACAATCAGTACGGGGTATATATGGCGAACAGCGGTTGTCAGCTTGATCTGGATCAACTGAAGGTTTGATAGTGTACTTCCGAGATGACCGCTTGTGTGGGGTAAGCCGACATTGCGTGGGCAATGACAG
The DNA here is from genome assembly GCA_038251095.1 of Hyphomicrobiales bacterium. Lineage (GTDB taxonomy): Bacteria > Pseudomonadota > Alphaproteobacteria > Rhizobiales > Aestuariivirgaceae > Aestuariivirga. The sequence goes on along the minus strand of JBBSBQ010000072.1, from coordinate 6,767 downwards.
ACCGACACTAATGACGCTAAACAGACATCTTACTCAACTGCTTTAAGATTGACGATCCCTGGTCGTGAATTTCATGTAAGATTTCTGCGGCAGGCTGAAGCTTCTGGACTAGTCCAACGCCTTGCCCGTACCACATGGACATTCGTCCAGCTTAACTTTTAATTTTGAACTAGAATAAGTGCGATCTGAAGCAGCTTTGCGCGCTGGTCTGTTGTAAGTAAATGCCAAACGTCTAAAAATAACGGTTCAATCTGCGCGGCTTTTGCAGTCGTTGGCTTGGAAACTCGCCCTAATGAGTCAAACAAGATGTCTGGCGAAATTTCAAGTGCTTCAGCTAAGTTTTTGAATCTAGAAAGTGGCGGTAGAGTTTTGTTAGCCTCCCACTTGCAAACCGCCGTTTTTGTGCATTTCAGTTTTGCTGCAAGTTCACTTTGTGTTAAGTTCTGACGCCTACGCGCCGATCTAATAACTTCTCCAAAACTCATATGATAAAACCTATGTTTCTCAAAAACCGCTTCGAATTCCTTTGGTTCATTCCGAAACTTTAAAAGTGGAAGATCTATTATGCTTCCACACTTCCCATTTCACACGAGACCATTTGTAAGCATCCAAAACTGAAATACCGTACACAAATATGCCGCCGATATGGCGCCCCCAAAAACTGGAAGTTTCGGGCATAAGTCGCATACTGGCCCAGCCCAGTATTAGAATGAAAAATAGGAACATCAGGCCCCTTGGCGCCCGACCCTGTATTACGTGACCTGTACCGGGCAGAATTATAGCAGCAAGTAGAATTTGATAGGGACTACGAGGGGCATGATTCATGAAGAGTTTTTTCTCCAAGTCAAAATATCATTGCGAATGGCAATCAATCTTTCCAAAAGGTCTTTCAAAACAGTCCCCTCGATCTGAGGATTCCCAAATTCAGCTTGACGAAAAACACCATAGCGTGCCCGCTCTGCCTCCGCCAGCAGCCACACAATCCGAATGCCATTTTTTGTAATTAAGAGTTCCTTCGCCTTTGGTCCAAAGAAGAGACCAAGATGTGGCTCTATGAGAGATGAAGGTAATATCTCACCAGCTTCATTCGAGCGTACTACTGCATGTTCTGGAAAGCCTTTGGGGTGCTGCAAAGTGTGTGGCAAATGATCGAAATTGGAGAATGTGGTAGGCCCGGCAGGGCGCATCATCATATCAAAGCGACCAGCCACTGGCAGCGTTTCCTGCAACGTCACCAGTAACCAAAGGGCGGGCAGCCGGCGTGTTGCCAGGGTATCGATTACGGGGTGGATTTGTATGGGAAATCCTTGATACCGCCCAGTGAGCCTTGGAAAGCCATGGACGCCCCGCGTATCAAAAACAGGATACTCAACAATCTTGAGGGCATCCGCGAACAGGGCATCAGTATTTGACTTCTTGAGATCCTGACTACGCCGATAGACAAAGATCAGCCGCCAGAAAATTGCCACCAGCCCAACTAATCCTAACATGGTAGCCCACATTCAACGCCTCTCAATAAAAATGGCCCGCCAAACCGAGCGGGCCATCTTAAGAATAATAGTCTCAGTATCCCCGTGGCTTCGGCCACGGCATGGTGAACTGATCGCCACGCCGCACATATTGGTAGCGATAGAAGTGGAACCAGAGCGAAACCACCACATAGAACACCACCATCGCAGTCAATTGGGAACCGAACCCCAGGAAAATGGCGAAATAGGTGACAATACAGAGAACCAGAAGCACGATTGCAGGGATCGGGTGGAACGGATGAGTATACCCGCGCCGGATCGAGCCCAATGGCCACTTGTTCCGAAACATCATGATATTAATGCTCATGAAGGTGTATTGCAGTACGCCCGAGAGGATCGAGAAGGTGATCGCCTGGTTCAAGTCGGCAATGAAGGCAAACGCTAGGGCTATCGGCAGCAGGAAAATAATTGACCGATAGGGCGTGCGGTACTTCGGATGCACGGCCGAGAACCATGTTGGCAGGTAACGATCGCGGCCCAGCGAGAACCAAGCCCGTGCCGCATCATTGATGCAGCCGTTTGCCGAAGCCACCGCCGAAAGTACCGTGCCCCAGAACAGCAGAAATTCCAGTGTGCTGGAGCCCGTCATCCGCGCAGCGTCATAAAGCGGGAAGAAGGTAAAGCCTAGATATTCCCATGGCAGCAGCGAAGCGCAGACATACCATGTCAGCGCCGCAGCGATCAGAAGGGTGATCATGCCGGACATTGTTCCGTAAGGCAGGGCACGAGACGGTGACCGCACTTCTTCCGCTGCCTGTGTGGTGCCTTCAATGCCAAGATAATACCAGATTCCAAACTGGAATGCGGCAATGACGCCGATCCAACCATAGGGAAGGGCATTTTGTGGCGTGACCATTTCACCGAGCTTTAACACCGCGCCTTGGCTCCATGGTTGCACGGAGAAGAATAGGATAACGATGGCAGCGTATGCCAATGCCGTGATGATGAAGTTGACATTCAGGGTCATCAGCACGCCGCGGTAATTTAGCCAGGCGAGGACAACGATAGTAACAGCTATGAATGCATTGTGGGTAAGTCCATCTGTCGCCGCTACAGTGACAATCAGATCACCGGCGAGAATCGAGTCTGATACCTCAAGCATAGTATATGCAAACACCAGGTAAAGTGCCACGTTGAAGGCCATCAGCGGTCCGACGATATGCTTGGCTTGCGCGTACTGGCCGCCAGCTGCGGCTACCGTGGAAGTGACTTCAGAGTCGATCATGGCTACCGATGTGTAAAGTAGCCCTACTACCCAGCAAACAATAAGGGCCGCAAGAGCGCCACCCTTGTCAGCCGAGAAATTCCAACCGGTATATTCACCGACAAGAACAATGCCGACGCCCAGGGCCCAGATATGGGCCGGGCCCAAAACCCTGAGGAGTGATATTTTTTGAACTGGTGCTGAACCAGCAGTTGCGGCTTTTGCCATTTCAATCTCCCCTTAGAGCTTATGCTTTTCGGATTCGGCTTCAATTTCGCCTTCACGCGAAGATGTAAGCACTTCTTCCGAATAAGTTGTGTCAGTCTTGAACCAGTCGAACAACATCCAGGCTGCAAGGACGGCTGAGATGGCCCAGCATATGTATGAAATTGTAAACCACATGTTGTGCGCCTCTCACTTACCGTTGAATTTTTCGTCGATCACTTCACGGTATTCCACTTCGGAAGCCCTGAAGAGAAAGATGAAGTAGCCAATGACCACAGCTGCCATGAGGACAAGTTCTAACCAGTCAACGGAATAATGAAAAACGTTCTGGATCACGTCATGGGCCGCCGCTGCATCGGCATAACCGAGCTTGACCCATTGTTCTGCCTGAACAGGGGTTTGCCCCAATGATTCCCAGGTCGGGTCTGCAACTACGTCAATCGATTTGGCTGCCCCGGCCCATCCAGCTTTGAGGGGCAGCCAGAGGGCGACAAAAATCGCGACAACAAGAAAGATAATATCGACGACTTGCATGACTTTCGGTTGTTCGGGAGGTATGTATTTAGCCATTTTTATGCCCCTATCCCTTGTGTTTCTTGGCTTCATCAAGATGTTTGATATCGATGCCATAAATGAAGTGCTTGTCCTCCTTGTAGTGCTTCAGCATGGCTCCGATAGATGCCGTATTGAAAACCAGCACGGCTAAAGCCGCCACTAGCACCACAACTTTCACCCCGGCATCCGGGATGTAAGGCCAACTCATGAATAGGACAAAGAGTATCGCAATCCATAGAAGTGCAACCAGAAGCAATGCACCGCGCTTGTCGCCTTGGTACATCACCTCAATGCGCCGATTAAGGTCAGACATTGATGTTCCCTCCAGCGTGTAGCGCTTATTTCCCCGCACCTAGCGCCACCGCCCCTTGTTAGACTCATTCCCTACGGGGCAAAATTGTTTATCCACAGGAAACACCAGAGATAAAAATTGTCAATGGGCAAACGATGCACTTGGGCTTCTGTGGAGACAGAAATGTGAAAAATCCAAGTTGCCTAAATGATAACTTTGTCATTGAAAGCTGGAATGAATATGCACAGTCCAATCGGCAAAAAACCGTTTTCTTCAACAAATTTTGGAATTTGAACTGTGTTACAAGACTGCTGTGGGTTGCTAGTGAGATAACTTGCATCAAAATCTAAGCTGATCTGCGCTGCAAATTTATTATGTAAATAATTATTTGCAGCACTCAGTGAGGGGTGTTGCGATTGCTCTTCTGACGCGAACCTCGCCCTGAGTAACCCTCGTCGCTCTGCACAGTCTGGGATCGTATCGATCGCGCGCGCGGGCCGCAGCCTCCCGAAAGAGCCGGCGCCGGCCAACACTTCCTGCTACGATGTGATCCGCGGAGACAATACTGTCGCTGCCGCCGAGACGTAGCTTAGCTGCCCGCCCGCACGAGCGCTTTGTCTCGAAAAATTTGCTCCAGGTGGCCGAAACTGTTACTTTTGCATTATCGATTCGCTAAATTGGGATATCCGGTGCGGCGGGCAGCCATTCTCCTGGGATTATTGACGTGGTGCTTTCCCGCCGCTGCGCAGGGCGTCGATTGGCGTGGTGTTTACATCGGCGGGTTCGTTGGCGCGGCCCAGATGGACCACGCATTTGGAACGGAACTTTCCGGTGAATGGGGCAACGGTCCCCTCAACCAAGCGGACCGGGACGCACTCCTGCCGCTTCTGAACGGCGGGAAAACCAACACGGGCGCAATCGGCAGCGTGGCCGCGGGCTATAACTGGCAAATGGATCGCTTGCTGCTCGGCGTCGAAGCGGATTACAGCGTCCTCGACGGCAACAACGGCACAACGACCACCGTCACGGCCATCAGTCCCTACCGAGTCGAGACCTTCACCGACGTTAATTGGGTTGCTACGTTGCGTGGACGGACGGGGGTCGCCTTTGATCGCGGCCTCGTCTATGTCACCGGCGGTTTAGCATTCGGCGAGCGCGAGTTCAATCAGTCGATCGTGCAACTCAATTTTCCATACGTTCAGACAGGTGCATCGAGTTCCACTCAAGCAGGCTGGGTGCTCGGCGCCGGGCTCGAACACGCCCTTGATGACAAATGGTCATTCCGACTGCAGTACCTGCATGTCGATTTCGGTTCCGAAAGCGGCGGCAGTGCCGGTGTCTGTCCGCCGCCGGATGTGGCACTCTGTGCCGTGTACACCGGATCGCAGAAGGTCGACACTGCTCTCGATAGCGTGACCGCAGGTATCAGCTACCGGTTCGGCGGTCCCTGAGAACCGGCTGCCGTGCATTTCGATCAAGCGCCCTTTTTGCTGTGCTCAGGAATGGAGACCTGCAGCTGCTGGGCCTAGGGAACGGTCGCGCCACAACAAGTTCCGCTTTTGATGCTGTGGACGGCTCCTCCCCATGGCGTGCAAACATCTTGGGGTCGGTTGCCGATGAGGTGACCATGATTCGGAGGAGCTAGACATGCAAGCAATTACAACGATAGGTCTCGATATTGCGAAGTCGATTTTCCAGGTTCACGGCATTGATGCGGAGGGCCAGGTGGTTATTCGCCAGCAATTGAGGCGTTCACGGGTTCTCGGCTTCTTCAGGAAGCTTTCGCCTTGCTTGGTTGGTATCGAGGCGTGCGCCTCATCGCATCATTGGTCGCGCGAATTGCAGGCTCTCGGTCACACTGTTCGACTTATGCCGCCAGCCTATGTGAAGCCCTACCTGAAGCGCCAGAAGAACGATGCTGCCGATGCCGAGGCGATTTGTGAGGCAGTTCAGCGGCCAAGCATGCGGTTCGTGCCGACCAAAACACCGGACCAGCAGGCCTGCCTGATGCTGCACCGGACACGGCATCTCTTCATCAGGCAGCAGACTGCGCTGATCAACGCCATTCGCGCCCACTTTGCCGAGTTTGGCATCGTCGCGGCAGTAGGCCGCAATGGCATCAAAGAGCTGCTTGACGTGGTCGCCGGGCCTGACGATGGGCGTCTGCCGATGATTGCACGCCAATGCCTGAAAGCACTCGGTGATCAGCTGCAAAGCCTGAAGGCGCAGATCCTGACGTTCGACCAGTGCATCAACGCCTGGCATCGCTCAAACGAGACGAGCCGGCGGCTGGATGATCTCCCTGGGGTCGGCCCGGCACTGGCAACCGCGCTGGTCGCCAGCGTCCCCGATCCGAAGGCGTTTCGATCAGGACGCGACTTCTCAGCCTGGATCGGGCTTGTGCCGAAACAGAACTCAAGCGGAGGCAAAGAGAGGCTCGGCAATATCACCAAGCAGGGAGATCGATACCTGCGCTCGCTGTTCTGTGCCGGTGCCCTGGCCGTAATCCGATATGCAAAAATCCACGGCAGCAAATATCGGCCTTGGCTTGCCAAACTGCTCGAGCGGCGACCGACGAAGGTGGCGGCGATTGCACTTGCCAACAAGATTGCCCGCATGGCCTGGGCGATGATGGCCAAAGGCGAGAGTTACAGGGAACCCGTCGCATTGGCGCGATAGGGCGCGGCGACTTTAGACGAGATCGCGCCGGCAACGGCGTGATGTAAAGGTTGGAAAGGGCTGACAGCACGTAATGCAGAACCGGTCGATCCGGTGATCAGGACAACCCACTAGGGCCAGAGCATACTCGAATGCGAGCTTTTGACCGGGACCTGATCCGCGGAAGGCATTATGGCCAGCGGCCAAGTGAGTCGCACGCAAAGGCCGAACACATGGCTGCTACGACCAGCACTGCATCGTAAGAAAGCTCCTTGACAACCCGGAGCCGTCCACACATGGCCCT
>JBBSBQ010000071.1:0-8702 GCA_038251095.1 Hyphomicrobiales bacterium | reverse complement strand
CGGCAATCGTCTTGCCCTGTCCCTGCAGCACCTCAATCTGGCGCAGCTTCGTCACAATCTGCTCCGCCGCAAGTCTCTTCCTTCCCATCTTCTTTCTCCTTTCCAGTTCAATACTCTCATATCGTCTGGTTCAGAAAAAGCCGGTCAGGTCATAATTGATTGGTGTCACTCACTGTGCCAAGGGTGCGTGGAGCGGGGGTAAGAGCCAAACAACAACTTTTCGAATCAGATCATTCGCGCAGGTTCGAATTGGGGGTTGGCAGGCTCTCAAAATTTTCCTGGTGCTCGCGGGCGACCCGAGAAGCGCGTTCAGAATCCCCGGATGCAATTGCATCAATGATTTGGCGGTGGCTGTCGGCCACTTCCATGAGGTCTATGCCGTCTACCAGTAAGGTGATTGTGGTGCGGGTTTCGATGTTGAGTGAAAGCCACAGGTTGGTAAGCAAACGGTTGCCAGCGGCTTCAACAATGATGCGATGGAACTTGACGCTATGCTCCGCCAGGCTGGCGTGGTCATCGGCGGCGGCGGCAACGCGCATGCCCTGCAATTCCAGTTCCAGCGTCGCCAGATCGCAGCTTTGCTTGACGGTGGCCAGGCGGGTGGCTTGCTCCTCAAGGGCGCCGCGCACCGCGTAAATCTCCCGCAAGCCCTCGCTCAAAACCTTTGCCACGTAGGTGCCGCGGCGCGGCTTGCTGATCACCAGCCCTGTTGCTTCGAGATCGCGTAGGGCTTCGCGCACCGGCGCCTGGCTGGTGCCGAATTCCTCCGCAATCCGCAGTTCAATGAGACGCTCGCCCGACTTATAAGCCCCGCCGAGGATGCGGCGCAGAAGAACGTCCTTCAAGCGCTGGCGCAACGGCGAGTTGACAAAATCGGTATCGCTGCCCGTGCTGAAATCAATCGCTTCAGCAGCCCGTTCACTTCTCAGCTCACTCATATCTTCGGTCATCAGGCCAGTTCCATCGCGCGAAGTCGCTTGACATTGCGATATCGTTTATCGATAATTGATAAAAAATAAAAGCAAAAAATCGTCCATGGGAGGACACAATGCTTCAAACGGTGGTCACACCGACATCGTTGGGCGATCTGCGAAAAGCGCTGAAGCAAGCACCGACAGCCACGTTTATGGCGGGCGGGACCTTGGTGATGCCCATGATCAATGAAGGCGCACACGGCGTCAGCACCTTGGTAAGTCTGAGCAAGCTTGGTCTCGACAGCATATCGTTCAAGAAGGGTGTGGCCACTATTGGCGCCGTTGCCCCCATTGCGGAACTGGCCCGGCATTCCGAATTGAAATTTCTCTCAGTGGCCATCGAGTCAATTGCTTCACCTACGCTCCGCAACATGGCGACGGTGGGTGGCAATCTGTTTGCGGAACAGCCCTATGGTGACCTTGCCGTGTGTCTGGTGGCACTTGATGCGACGGTGACAATTGTCAACGCCAAGAGCAAGCGCAGCGCCCCGGTGGAAGAGGTCGTCAAAAAAGGCCTGAAGGCGGGCGAGATTGTCACCCTGGTTTCCTTCACCATTCCCAAAGCTGGCACCTTCAAATATGCCAAGGCCTCTCGGCGGGTGCTCAATTCCGCCTCTATCGTCACTGTGGCCGCTGTCATTCCGTTGGCCAAAGGCTTGGTTGCGGATTGCCGCATCGCCCTCGGCGGTGTTGCGGCAAAGCCGATTCGTGCCAAGTCGGTTGAAAAACTACTCAACGGCAAACCGTTCAATGGCAAAATTGTAACGGCAGCAGCCGCTGCCGCAGCAAAGGACATCGAGCCCTTCACCGATGCCTATGCCAGCGCCTGGTATCGCGAACGGGTTGCACCTGTTCACATTTGCCGCGCACTGTTGCGCGATGCGGCGGGGAAGGCTTGAGGGGATGGCAATGAAAGGTTCAGTTGTTTCAATCACGTTGAACGGCGTGGAGCGGGAAACCCTTGTGGCTCCCGGCACAACGCTTCTGAATCTTCTGCGCGAGCATCAAAGCCTTACCGGAACGCGCCGCGGCTGCGATCAGGGAACCTGCGGCAGTTGCACCGTTTTGGTAGATGGCAAAGCCAAGCTTGCTTGTTTAATTCCAGTCGAAACCATCGACGGATCGCGCGTTGAAACCGTTGAAAACCTGGCGGTGAACAATGATCTCCACCCCTTGCAGCAAGCCTTTGTTGAAGGCTTTGCTACGCAGTGCGGCTTTTGCACCTCCGGCATGATCATGGCCGCAAAGGGCCTCCTGTCGGTCAATCCAAAACCGTCACGCGCCCAGGTCATCCAGGCCATTTCGGGCAATGTGTGCCGCTGCACGGGTTATGAATCAATTATCGACGCCATTCTGGCCGCGGCAGCGCGCATGGGCAGGCCAATTAAGAAATCGGCGTGAGGAAAAGCATCATGGAAACCATTGATACGAGTTTCTTCACCGACGAGCGGGCCGGGAGTTTCAACACGGTCGGAACCAGCACGGAGAGGGCCGATGCCCGCGGCCATGTGACCGGCCGCACGCAATTCTATGAGGATGTGAGCTTTCCCAACACGCTGCATCTCAAGATGGTGCGCTCCACCAAACATCATGCGTTGATCAAGAAGCTCGATGTGGCTCCGGCCATGAAAGTTCCCGGCGTTGTCCGCGTGTTGACGTGGAAGGATGTTCCCAACAATTGGTATACGATCCTGAAGCTCATCGGTGTGGGTCCGGATGATGAACCGGTGCTGGCAGAGGACCGGGTGCGCTTCATGGGCGAGCAAATCTGCGCCGTGCTGGCCGAAACACCGCAAGCCGCAGCCGAAGGCGCAAAACGCGTGAAGGTCGTCTACGGGGAATTACCCGCCGTATTCGATGTTGAAGAGGCAATGACCTCGAAGCCCTTCACCAACCATGGCACGAATTACTATGTCTATGAGGGTCACAACTGCCGGCGCATTCGCTTTGGCGATGTGGAAGCGGCCTTCAAGCAGGCGGATCATATTCTGGAGTGCCGCTACAACTCCGCTCCCATTGAACATGCGCCAACGGAAACAACGGGCTGCGTTGTGAAGCCGGAAGGCAACGGCCGCTACACAATGTATTCGAACACCCAGGCGCTCTATTTCACGCTGGATAACACCGCCCTTATCCTCGGCGTGCAGTTCAACAAGCTGCGCATGATCGGTGGCACGGTGGGCGGCGGCTTTGGCGGCAAGGTTGATGTGATCGTCGAGCCCATCGCAACGCTCGGCGCCATGTTGACCAACCGCCCGGTGAAATATGCCTATTCACGCGCCGAGGAAATGCAGGTGTCGTCGCCGCGCGCTGCTGAGCGCTTTTATATTAAGGACGGCATAATGCGAGATGGCCGCATTCTGGCGCGCAAGATAACGCTTTACGTGGATGCGGGCGCCTATTGCCGGCACTCGACCTATGGCACCACGAAAGCGGCCGCCCACATGCCAGGACCCTATACAATTCCCAATGTCCATGTGGATGCCTATTGCGTCTACACCAACCGCACGCCCTCATCGGCCATGCGCGGCTTCGGCGTTACCATCGGCGACTTCGCCCTTGAATCGCAGATGGATCAGATTGCCCGCCTTTTGAAGATGGATCCTATCGAGTTCCGCCTGAAAAATGCCTACCGCGACGGCGACATGAAAGCCCATCGCAAGGAAGTTGAGGGTGCGGCACTCGTTGAAGTGCTTCAGGCGGCGGCCAAGCAGAGCGGGCAGAAGCTCGACGCAGAATTTCTGGCGATGTCGTCATATGGATGGGGAAGTGCCAATGGCAAAGCTTAAGGGCAGGGGAGTTGCTGCAGTCAACTATCCCACCGGCATGAACCTTGGGGGCGATCCATCGCAGGCCTTGATCCATGCCACGACAACGGGAAGCTTTGTGGTCACGTTGTCCAGCGTCGATCTTGGGCAAGGCCTGAAAACCGTCATTGCGCAAATCGCCGCCGAAACCCTGGGCATTCCTTATGACAGCGTGATGATCGACACCGCCGATACGGATACGGGCCCCCATTGCATGGGAACCTTCGCCAGCCGCGGCACCCACCGCATTGGCAATGCGGTGATCATGGCGGCACGCGAAGCCCGCGAGGTGATGCTGAATGTGGCGGCGACTGAACTTGAAGTTGATGCCGGTGACCTGGTGACCGACGGCAAAGGCCGCATTCATGTAAATGGAGCGCCCGACAAGGGCATTGGCGTTCTGGATGTGGCGCTGGCGGCCCATTTCAAGCATGGCAACACGATCTCCGGGCGGGGCATATTCCTGAAACCTAAAAGCACGCCGGTGCCAGAGACCGGCGAAATGGACCCGGACTCCTGCCAGGCCCATGCCTGCACCATAGCAGAGGTTGAGGTCGATGATGAAACGGGCGTGGTGCGCGTTCTCAAGCTCACCAATGCCTATGAGGTTGGCCGCGCTATGAACCCCGCCCTTGCACACCAGCAAATCGTAGGTGGCGCCTGGATGGGCATCAGCCACGCGTTGTATGAAACGACGGAACCCTATTATCCCGACCGTTCCCATGGCCCCCTGGATTTTTCCGAATATCTTATGCCAGGCCCCGCCGATCTCGCTGAAATGGAAAGCGTCATCATCGAACGGCCGGCGTCAAATGGCCCTTACGGCGCTAAGGGTATTGGCGAAATGACGGCAAATTCACCAATTCCGGCAATTGCCAATGCGATTTTCGATGCCTGCGGAGTGCGTGTCACGTCCTTGCCGATCACCCCGGAAAAAGTGCTCCGCGGCCTCGACGCCATGCACGCGGGAAAACCAATTTAACTCCAACCCAACAAGGATACGAAAATGATTAAAGTAATGTCGCTGATGAAACGCAAGGACGGGATGAGCTTTGAGGACTTCCGCTCATGGCTGGAAAAGGATCATCCAAAGCTTGCCAAGAACATTCCCGGCATGCGCAAATACACGGTAAACATTCTGGCAAAAGCCAATGATGAATTGCCCTTCGATGGCGTGAGCGAAATGTGGTTCGACAACGAAGCAGCCATTGCCGAAAGCTTCGGCACGGATGGCGGCAAGGCTGCCGGCGGCGATGCGGCGGCTCATTGCTCAAACCGCGTGCGCCTGGTGATGAACGAACACGTGCAATGGTGAAATGACCTCGCCACTACCCTATGATCGCCTTGCAAGCGAACTTGCCCGCGAGGGCTACTTTGCCGATGAAACTCTGCTGACGGCGCTTTACCTGGCGCTGGAACTGGGCAAGCCGCTGATGCTGGAGGGTGCTCCCGGTGTCGGCAAAACCCAGGTTGCAAAATCGCTTGCCAAGGTTCTGGGGCGCGAGTGTATCCGTCTGCAATGCTATGAAGGCATAGACGCTTCGAAGGCGCTTTACGATTGGGACCATGCGCGGCAGCTCCTGCATGTTCGGGTGACGGAGCGGGGCGGCCCTATCGAAACGAAGGACCTCTTCGCGCCCGAGTTCATGATCGAGATGCCGCTCATGAAGGCTCTCAAGCATCCTGAAACAACAGTGCTGCTGATCGACGAAATAGACCGGGCCGATGATGCCTTCGAGGCCCTGCTACTGGAGTTCCTGTCGGATTACCAAATTTCAATTCCCGAGCTTGGAACCATTACGGCGGCAAAGCCGGTCATCACGATACTCACTTCGAACCGGACCCGCGAACTGCATGATGCCTTGCGCCGGCGCTGCCTCTACCACTGGATAGATTATCCCGACCAGTCGCGGGAACGCGCCATTGTGGAGCGCCACGCGCCGGGCATCACCTCGGAAGCTGCCGAAAGGCTTGTGGCCGCCATCGCCGGCATGCGCCGCCTGCCGCTTCTCAAGAAACCCAGCACGGCCGAAAGCATTGACTGGGCCCAGGCCGCAATGGCGCTTACCCGGCAGGGCAATGATTGGCCAGATGCCCTGAAGCGATCCATAGGGCTGATCATCAAGGATCCGGAAGACATGGCTGCGGTTCAGGCTGCCGGTGTGGTTTGAATGACCCGCAGTAAAATTCATGCGGAAAAGCTTCTTTTGGGCTTCCCGCGGGCGCTGCGTGATGCGGGCCTCGCGATTGATCCGGCGCGGACCACAAGTTTTCTCAGGGCCTGCAAGGCAATGCCGATTCAGTCCTTATCAGTGCTGTCCCGCCTTGGGCGCATCACGCTTACCGGTTCGCGCGATGAGTTTCCCCTCTATGACCGGATCTTCAAGTCCTGGTTTGCCGGTGAGGGAGGTTTTGTGGCCGATCCCGAAGGGGAAGGTGAATCAGTCCGTGAAAAGCCAAAATCACGCGAAGGGCAGGCTTTTGAGATTCTGCCCGGTGACACAAGCGGCAAGGTCGCCTCATCTGACGAGGCTATCGGCACCAAAAGCTTTATTGTGGCAAATGCTGCGGACTCTGCTGTTTTGGAGCGCATTCGCCGGGATGCCGTTCATTTTCCCACGCGCCGCAGCCGCAAATGGAAGGCCGCCTCGCATGGCCCGCGCATAGACCTAGCGGAAACCTGCGCCCAGGCGCGGCACACGCTTGGCGAGACGCTGCGCCTGTCATGGATGGCGCGCCCGCTGAAGGCCCGGAGAATTCTCATCCTCATTGATATCTCCGGCTCGATGCAGGCCCATTCCCAGTATTGCCTTCGTGCGGCGCTTGCCATCAGTCAGGCGCGCACCGGAGTTGAAACCTTTTGCATCGGCACAAGGCTTACCCGTGTGACAGAGAACCTGTGCCGCCGCGATCCTGAGGTCGCTTTGAATTCTCTGGGCCAGCGGGTATTTGACTTTGACGGCGGAACGCGGCTGGGCATCGGCCTTGCGGAATTTCTTTTCGTCGCCAACTACGCCGCATTGGTTCGCGGTGCTATCGTCATTGTGATTTCGGATGGGCTCGAGCGCGGCGATTTCAAGCCCATGGTCAAATCCGTCGAGAGGCTGAGCCGGTTAAGCCATCGCCTCATCTGGCTCACGCCGCTTGCCCATGACCCGAAATTTATCCCGGCCACGCGCGCCCTTGCGGCCTGCCTTCCCTTTCTGGATTATTTCGGCAATGCGGGAAGCCTTGCCACACTCGCATCGTCACTTTCCAAAATCCGTGAACTCGAATTGAAACCACGTGGCACTGCCGCGCGCATTTTCCATCAGCAAAAGGTTCCCGCATGATCCCAATCATTGACGCCCATCACCATATCTGGCGCCAGGCCGATCTGCCATGGCTGCAAGGCCCGATGGTGGCGCGCATCTTCGGCCCTTATGAGCCGATCCGGCGCGACTATCCCATTGCCGAGTATCTGGCCGACATTAAGTCTTCCAATGTCGTGGGCTCGGTCTATGTGCAAACCAATTGGGCGAAGGACAAGGCGCTTGAGGAAGCAGCGTGGGTGCAATCGGTGGCAGACGCGGAAGGCTGGCCCCATGCCATTGTGGGCTATGCGGACCTTCTTGATGACAACGCCCCGCAAACCCTGAAGGCGCTCGCAAAAATCCCGCGGGTTCGCGGCATTCGCATGCAGCTCCACTGGCATGAAAATCCGCTCTATAGGTTTGCAGTGGCGCCGGACGTGATGAACGGAACTTTGTTCCGAAAGAACTTTTCCCATGTTGCCGGGAACAATCTCAGCTTTGATCTGCAAGTCTTCTCCAGCCAGATGAAGGATGCCGCAAATCTCGCTGCAGCATTTCCCAGCGTGACATTTGTTTTGCAGCACGCCGGAATGCTGGAAGACAAATCCAAGGATGGCAGGGCATCGTGGCAGGATGGTATGAAGCGATTGGCCGATCAGCCAAACATCGTCAGCAAGCTTTCGGGGCTTGGGACCTTCATTCAACGCAATGATCCCTCGCATGTCGCCGATGTCATTCAGGAAACCGTCGCCATATTCGGAGCAGACCGCTGCCTGTTCGGATCCAATTTTCCTATCGAAAAGCTCTGGACGAATTATGCTGACCTAGCCACTGCCCATCGCAGTGCGGTTTTGCACTTTCAGCCAAAGGAACAACTTGCGATGCTGCACGGTAATGCAAGTCGTGTTTACAAAATGGACAGCGCTGCGCCAATCTGATTGGCACATGCGTGTCACCCGCGACTAGGGTCAGACCGACCTGACGGACTCACCAAGTTAATACCAGGGATCTCAATCACAACTTGATTTTCATCAGAGTTCCCAGGACTTGGCTGCACTCCTTGGGATCGGTGTAATGTGTAGGAGGGCAAGCGAAGTCCTGGAAGATCGCCCAGATGACGAGAGGGATGCCCACTGGTGAGCGAGGACTTGGGTGAGTCCTCTTTGGATCACAATTAGGTATCCCAGGTGATCGCAAGCTATACTAAATCTCGAACTTGTTCCTGTCTGCGCCTTGAATACTCTATGCGATACTCACTTGCGGTCGTAAGCCACCACTTCGATCTCTACCTTGCAGTCCACCATCATGTCGGCCCGCACGCAGGACCGCGCCGGAAGAGCTGTGCCGAAATATTCGAAGTAAACTTTATTGAAGGGCCAGAAGTCGCGGGTGTCCGCGAGCCAGACGGTGGCTTTGACCACATGTTCGAGGCCGAGGCCCAGCGTTTGCAGGATAGCCTTGACGTTCTCGATGGTCTGCCGGGTTTGAGTTGTGATGTTGCCGTCAACGATCTCGCCGTCCGGCCCCATCGGCACTTGCCCTGAGATAAAGATGAAATCACCCGCCCTCACCGCCTTGGTGAAGGGTAGACTACGGCCGCCGGGGCCTGTAGGTGCAGCGCCAAATCT
>JBBSBQ010000070.1:0-9465 GCA_038251095.1 Hyphomicrobiales bacterium | reverse complement strand
GGATGGTGGGAGATGAGAGACTCGAACTCCCGACATCTTCGGTGTAAACGAAGCGCTCTACCAACTGAGCTAATCTCCCGGTGGGCGCTTAATAGCCAGATGATTTGGGCTTTGCAAGGGCATTAAGAAACCCCGCGCGATTCTGAGGGCGCACGGGGCTGATAGCTTTGAAAACGCCGTCAGATGTTAGCCGTTAACTGCCTCCTTAAGTAGTTTCCCTGCTTTGAATTTCGCCCGTTTTGAGGCGGGAAGCCGGATGGCTTTGCCGGTCTGCGGGTTGCGCGCCTCGCCCGCCTTGCGGCGGGTCACGGTGAAGGTGCCGAAGCCAATGAGGCGGACGTCGTCTCCCTGGCGCAGTGCCCTCATGATGTTCTCGATTGTGGCCTCTATGGCCTCGCCAGCCTCGCCCCGCGTAAGCCGCGTATCCTTGGCGACCTTGGCTATCAACTCGTTCTTGTTCATGTCTTCGCGCTCCCGGGGACCATAGGGGGAAGAAAGCCTGCACACCAAATGCCGTAGGCACAGGAAACGACAAAACGGCGGAGATTCGCAAGAGTCCCGGTGAGAAAAATTTATTCGGGAGTCAGATCAACGGGTTATGGCAGGCCCAAATAAAAGCAGGCGGAACAAGGATGCTCCGCCTGCGGATTATTTGAAAAAAGTGATTCGAAAGGCCTAGTGCGCCCGGGCGCCCTCGCCCGATCTTTCGGCCAGGGCCCTGGCAGCCGCGGCGGCCTCTTCGGCCACCTCGTCCCACTCGATGGGCTCAGGCATGCGAACCAGCGCCTGCTTCAGGACATCGTCCATCATGGCCACCGGGATGATTTCCATGCCGTTTTTCACCGAGTCCGGAATGTCCGCCAGGTCCTTGGCGTTTTCCTCCGGAATCATCACTTTCTTGATCCCGCCGCGAAGGGCAGCAAGGAGCTTTTCCTTCAGGCCGCCAATGGGCAATACACGGCCACGGAGCGTGATCTCGCCCGTCATGGCAACGTCCTTGCGCACCGGGATTCCGGTCATCACGGACACGATAGCGGTTACCATGGCGATACCTGCCGATGGGCCGTCCTTGGGGGTTGCCCCTTCCGGAACATGCACGTGGATGTCCTTCTTGTCGAAGATCGGCGGCTTGACGCCTATCGAAGGGGCCCGCGAGCGGACATAGGAGGAAGCAGCCGAAATAGACTCCTTCATCACGTCCTTCAGGTTGCCTGTCACCGTCATCTTGCCTTTGCCGGGCATCATGAGGGCTTCGATGGTGAGCAGTTCGCCGCCCACTTCCGTCCAGGCAAGGCCGGTTACGACGCCGACCTGATCTTCACGCTCGGCTTCGCCGTGCTTGAATTTCTGCACGCCAAGATACTGGTTCACCACGTCCGGGGTGACCTTGATCTTCTTTTTCTTGGACATCATGAGATCCTTCACGGCCTTTCGGGCAATGGTGTTGATCTCACGCTCAAGGTTACGAACGCCGGCTTCGCGCGTGTAACGGCGAATGGTCTCGTAAATCGCGTCGTCGGTGATTTCGAACTCCTTCTTGTCCAAGGCGTGATTTTCCATCACTTTCGGAACAAGATGGCGCTTGCCGATTTCCATCTTCTCTTCCTCGGTATAGCCGGCGATCCTGATGATCTCCATTCGGTCGAGAAGGGCTGGTGGAATGTTCAGCGTGTTTGAGGTGGTGACGAACATCACGTTCGACAGGTCATATTCCACTTCGAGATAGTGGTCCATGAAGGTCGAGTTCTGTTCGGGATCCAGGACCTCAAGCAAGGCCGATGACGGATCGCCGCGGAAATCCATGCCCATCTTGTCGATTTCATCGAGCAGGAAAAGCGGATTGGACTTCTTGGCCTTCTTCATCGACTGGATGATCTTGCCGGGCATCGATCCGATGTAGGTGCGGCGGTGGCCACGGATTTCGGCTTCATCGCGCACGCCGCCGAGCGACATGCGAATGAATTCACGGCCGGTCGCCTTGGCAATGGATTTGCCGAGCGAGGTTTTGCCGACGCCGGGAGGCCCAACGAGGCAGAGAATAGGGCCTTTCATCTTGTTGGTGCGGCTTTGCACGGCAAGATATTCGACAATCCGTTCCTTCACCTTGTCGAGGCCGAAGTGATCGGTATCGAGAACGCTCTGCGCGAAGGACAGATCGCGCTTGACCTTGCTCTTGACGCCCCATGGCAGGCTCAGCAGCCAATCGAGATAGTTGCGCACGACGGTGGCTTCCGCCGACATCGGGCTCATCTGCCGAAGCTTCTTGATTTCGGCTTCGGCGCGGTCGCGGGCTTCCTTGGAGAACTTGGTGTTCTTCACCTTCTGCTCGAGCTCGCCTACTTCGTCGCGCTCTTCGCCGTCGCCCAATTCCTTCTGAATGGCCTTCATCTGCTCATTCAAATAGTATTCGCGCTGGGTTTTCTCCATCTGGCGCTTGACGCGGCTGCGGATGCGCTTTTCAACCTGCAGCACGGAAATCTCGCCTTCCATCACGGCAAAGGCTTTCTCAAGCCGGTCCTGGACGGACTGCATTTCGAGGATTTCCTGCTTCTCGGTGATCTTGATGGCGAGGTGGGCAGCAATGGTATCGGACAGCTTGCCGAGATCGGTGATCTGGCCAAGGGTGGCGAGGATTTCCTGCGGCACCTTCTTGTTCAGCTTCACATAGCTTTCGAACTGGGAAATGGCGGTGCGGGCAAGCGCCTCGGTTTCCTGCTCGTTGGCGATGATGTTTGGCAACAGCTTCACTTCGGCTTCGAAATAGTCGGCATGGCTGGTGAAGCGCTCAACCTTGGCGCGCTCAGTGCCTTCGACCAGCACCTTCACGGTGCCATCGGGCAATTTCAACAGCTGCAGGACCTGGGCAAGGGTGCCCACTTCGTAGATGGCATCAATTGATGGATCATCATCTGCAGGATTTTTCTGGGCGACGAGCAGAATGCGCTTATCCTCGCGCATCACTTCCTCAAGCGCCTTGATGGATTTTTCACGGCCCACAAAAAGCGGCACGATCATGTGGGGGAAAACCACGATGTCGCGCAGCGGCAGAACGGGAAGGGTTTCCGCGCTGCCAGGGATTGCCGGGGCCTTTGAAACTTTATTCGTCATTTTCATTCCTTTCGCGGGTTTGGCCGCTTGTTTCGACCGTCCCCAAGAGTCGGGCTACGGTCTACTTGCGCCTTCGGGCCACCACGCATCAACTCGCGTTACACACGCAACAACCCGAACCAGTAGGCTAGAAATGGAGGTCCGGCATTAACTTTTCAATGGCCAGAATTGGCCATTTTTCGGTCCTTATCAGGCAGAAGCGGGCGCCAGCTTCGCGTTGCCCTGCTTTTCGCGGTCGGCATAGATCAGCAAGGGCTTGGCATCGCCATCGACCACTTCCTTGGAAATTACCACCTCTTCCACGCCGTTCATGGTGGGAAGATCAAACATGGTTTCCAGCAGGATCAGCTCCATGATGGAGCGCAGGCCTCGGGCCCCGGTCTTACGCTCAATGGCGCGGCGGGCAATGGAGCGGAGCGCCTCCTCCGGGAAAGTGAGCTTGACGCCTTCCATCTCGAACAGGCGCTGGTACTGCTTGATCAGGGCGTTCTTCGGCGCGGTCAGGATCTGGATAAGGGCTGCCTCGTCCAGATCTTCAAGGGTTGCGATGACCGGCAAGCGACCGACAAACTCAGGGATGAGGCCGAAGCGCAACAGATCCTCGGGCTCCAGATCGCGCAGCATGGCACCGGTGCGGCGGTCGTCCACGGATTTCACTTCGGCGCCGAAGCCAATGCCAGACCCCTTGCCGCGCTGGTTGATGATGCGTTCCAGGCCGGCAAAGGCGCCGCCACAGATGAACAGGATGTTGGTGGTATCGACCTGCAGGAATTCCTGCTGGGGATGCTTGCGGCCGCCCTGCGGGGGCACCGAGGCAACGGTGCCTTCCATGATTTTCAAAAGGGCCTGCTGCACGCCTTCACCCGATACGTCACGGGTGATCGACGGGTTGTCGGACTTGCGCGAAATCTTGTCCACTTCGTCGATGTAGACAATCCCGCGCTGGGCCCGCTCGACATTGTAGTCGGCGGACTGGAGCAATTTCAGGATGATGTTTTCCACATCTTCGCCGACGTAGCCCGCTTCGGTGAGCGTCGTGGCGTCAGCCATGGTGAAGGGCACGTCGAGAATGCGGGCCAGCGTCTGGGCCAGCAGGGTTTTACCGGAGCCGGTCGGGCCCACGAGCAGGATGTTGGACTTTGCCAGTTCCACGTCGTTGTTCTTGGCGGCGTGGTTCAGGCGCTTGTAGTGATTGTGAACGGCAACGGCCAAGACCTTCTTGGCGTAAACCTGGTCGATGACGTAATCGTCAAGAACCTTGCGGATTTCCTGGGGCGAAGGCACGCCGTCCTTGGACTTGACTAGCGATGACTTGTTCTCTTCCCGGATGATATCCATGCAGAGTTCAACACATTCATCGCAGATGAATACGGTCGGTCCGGCAATCAGCTTGCGGACTTCATGCTGGCTCTTTCCGCAGAAAGAGCAATACAGCGTGTTCTTGTTGTCGCCCGCGCTTGCCTTACTCATGCTTTCTCCTTGAACATTCCGGCTGGCAGTACATTAGCAATATACATGCCAGGCCTTTAATGAGATATCACTCAACTGTCACAAACAAGGCGAACTTAGCTCAATTAACGCGACTCAATCCAGCATGCGCCGCGAGAGTTAATCAAAAATTGATAGCCCGCCTGTTACGCCACTCACTGGAACCGTATTTACCCTAAAAAATCACGTTAACTACTTGGAATCGCTTGGTTCCGCCCTCTTTTCCAAAACTTTATCAATAAGCCCGAATTCCCTGGCCGTTTCCGCCGTCATGAAATTATCACGCTCAAGGGCTTCCTCAACCGCTTTGTAGTCACGCCCGGTGTGCTTCACGTAGATCTCATTGAGGCGCTTTTTAAGGCTCTCGACCTCCTTGGCGTGAATCAGAATGTCGGTCACCTGGCCCTGAAAGCCGCCGGATGGCTGGTGTACCATGATACGGGCGTTCGGCAGGGCAAAGCGCATGTCTTTCTCGCCTGCCGCCAGCAGAAGCGAGCCCATGGAGGCCGCCTGCCCCATGACGGTTGTTGAAACCTTGGGGCGGATGAACTGCATGGTGTCGTAAATCGAAAGTCCCGATGACACCACGCCGCCAGGCGAATTGATGTACATGGAAATCTCTTTCTTGGGATTGTCGGCTTCGAGGAAGAGGAGCTGCATGCAGATGGACGCCGCAACATTGTCGTCGATCGGGCCGGTGATGAAAATGATGCGCTCGCGCAGCAGGCGCGATGGCAAGTCATACACGCGCTCGCCGCGGGCCTCCTGCTGGATGACCGACGGCCAGAAGGAAGCCTGGGTCAGATAATCGACGGGATCGCGCATACTAGTCCTCGGTTTGGGTGAATCAGATGAATTTGGTTCCCTATAGATAGGTGACACATAGCGCTTCGGGAAGCCCTTTATTTTCAACGGAAAAAGGGGTGGAAATTAACCACCCCTTTGAAATCTCAGCTTGCCGAAGGACTCAGTCTTCCTTCTTTTTGACCTTTTTGGCAGCCGGTTTCTTCTTCGGCTTGGCTTCGGCGTGATCATGATCGTGGGCGTGATCATGGTCGTGATCGCCATGCGCGTGATCGTGGCCGGAATGATCTTCGTCGTCATCCTGGACCATGGCCTGCAATTCCTCGCGGCTCACGGTCTTTTCAGTAACTTTGGCCTTGGACACGAGAAAATCCACGACCTTCTGCTCGAAAATGGGGCCGCGCAATTCGATGAGGGCATTGGGGTTCTTGCGGTAGTGGTCAAATACCTGCTTTTCCTGGCCGGGGAACTGGCGGGCGCGCGCCATCAGCGACTGCTGCAGCTCCTGCTCGTTCACCTGGATGCCTTCTTTTTCACCCAGGGTGCCGAGAACCAGGCCGAGGCGCACGCGGCGTTCGGCAATGGCGCGGTATTCGGTCTTGGCGGCGTCTTCGGTGGTGCCTTCGTCGGCAAAGCTCTTGCCGGCCTTCTGCATTTCCTCAACCAGGGCATTCCAGATGCCACCAAATTCGGCGTCAACCAGGCGCTGGGGCAATTCGAAGCTGTAGAGCTTGTCGAGGGCATCGAGAACGTCGCGCTTCAGCTTCATACTGGTCATGGAGGCATATTCATCAGAGAGGCGGGCGTGGATCATGTCCTTCAGCTTTGAAAGGTCCTCAAAGCCCATCTTCTTGGCAAATTCGTCGTCAACGGTGCCTTCCTTGGGGCCCTCGACGCCGGCCACCTTCACGGCGAATTCGGCAGGCTTTCCCGCCAGTTCCTTGACGCCGTAGGTGGCTGGAAAGGTCACTTTCACGGTCAATTCGTCGCCAGCCTTGGCACCGATCAACTGATCCTCAAAGCCCGGAATGAACTGGCCGGAGCCGAGTTCGAGGGGCACATCCTCGGCGGTGCCGCCGTCAAAGACCTTGCCATCAACCTGGCCCACAAAACCGATAGTGACCTTGTCGCCCTTGGCGGCCTTGCCATCCTTGAGCTCCCAGGCCTTGTACTGGGCGGTCAAACGGCCAAGCGCTTCATCGACCTGGGCATCGGCGATCTGCACCACATGGCGGGTGAGCTCGACACCGGAGACGTCTTTCAATTCAAATGTCGGAATGATTTCAAAGGCCAGGGAGAAGGCAAAATCGCTTTCGCCGGCCATGATGGCGTTCACTTCCTTCTCTTCTTCGGGCAGCTTCACTTCCGGCTGGTAGGCAGGCTTCAGATTGCGCTCGGCGAGCACCTGCTTGGACTGGTCATCAATGGTTTTCTGCACCACTTCGGCCATGAGGGCCTTGCCATACATGCGCTTCAGATGGGGCACGGGCACCTTGCCGGGGCGGAAGCCCTTGATATTGGCGCGTCCGGCCATCTCGTGGAGCTTCGAATCCAGCTCCTTGCTGAGCTCGGCGGCGCCCACCACAACCTTGAATTCACGCTTGAGCCCGGAGCTCAGTGTTTCTGTAACCTGCATTGTCTTTTGTCTTTCCGATCTGACCTAAAATCTTGCCGCTTCGGCGCATTGGTGCGGGCGGAGGGACTTGAACCCCCACGGGTTTCCCCACAGGAACCTAAATCCTGCGTGTCTGCCAATTTCACCACGTCCGCGCGCTGCGCTTCCTAATCCGGGCGGTCTATAGCAGAGGGGTTTGGGGGATGCCAGAGAAGAAAAAATGTGGAGGTGCGGAGCGGATTTTCTGGAATTTTTTGCCCCGGAAATTTCGAAAAACATGTTTCACGAGAAACAATTCCTAGACTAGGAAATGGCGGTGTTTTAGGGGATTTAGCTGTCTCCGTGCGAGACCAAAAGCGCACAAAATGTGGTACTTTAGCATGCAAAAACGGAGACTTTGCACGACATTGCGGCCCGCTAAATTGGCGTGCAAGCCACGAGTTGGGCGCGCAACTGCTCATACTAACATGTTAGTATGAATAATGCGGTCCTCCCGTCGCACACCCACTATAACCGCAGGTTTTGGTGCGATGCCTTTCCACGCGCTCAATCAGCCATCCTTCTTCTCACCACGCGCCACGATCTTGAGACTGCCGTTCGGCAACGGCCTTTGCAACTTCCACGCCTCATCGGTCGGGCCGTCATCCAAGTTTCAACTTCTTTTGGCGTCGTGAGGATGACCGGCATGGCCTTTGGGTGGATCTCTCCCACTTCCTTGTTGGGTTCGGTCGTAAGGAATGTAAACAGGTCGTTTGTGGTTTCGCCTTCCTTTACCTTGCGCACCGATTTCCATTGTGGTGCCCATATCCCTGCGAAGAAGGCCAATGGGCGCTCGTCACTGAGTGCAAACCAAACGGGCGGGCGTGAGCCATTTGGCAGAACTTCGTTTTCAGAAAAGCTTGTGAACGGGACTAAGTAACGGCTTTCGACGCCGAGCCAGCGCCTCCAATGAGGCGATTTCACATTACCGACATTTGTGATGCCGGGATCTAAATTGCGACCGTTGAGCGCAAAAACGGGGCTAGGTATGCCCCATCTCGCCATAGCCAGTTCACGAACGCCCTGGTTGTTGCGTGCAATAGGAGCCAGAAAGTCCGGAAAGATGCCCGGCAATGGCGGCATGTTGCCTGTGATATCCCGTATAGTCTTAGCAAGTGCCCTCACCGACGCTTGTTTGGATACATGGCCATAGAGATTGCACATAATGCCCTAGGCAATCCCGGCCAAAGCTATCAGCCGGGACGTTGCACATTTTTCACGAATAGCTTTGAGACGCTGATATTCCGGGGACGTGTACCAAGCCCTGAGCGATGCCATATCGGGAAACTCCACAATGACCAACCTGTGAGGGTCCCAATCGCCTTCAAGTACCTCAGTCACCCCACCACGCGCCAAATAGCGACCACCGAACGGTTTCTCTGAGGCGGGCACGTCGCGCCGATATTCTTCAAAAGCATCAGCATCGGCAATATTCAAATCAGCAATTAAGTAAGCGGTCATCATATACTCCGAGATTGCACATCGCTAATATTTGCGCCGCAGTCTCTGGCAGCGCAACTGCCGCTTCTGTCGGGTAGTCGGCACTGCGGGACGCCACGCGAGGAATAGGATATAGAGCAGCAAGCGGCGATGCGAATAGCGGAATAGGCAGGCGCCACAGATTATGCTCTGTTGACGAAAGTTATGAGTGTTCAAGTCCCACGGCGGGCACCGATATAAAACAAGAGGTCATCATGCCGAAAAAATCCCAGGGCGGTTGCCAGTGCGGTGCACTGCGGTATGAAGTTACTGGAGACCTGCCGAAGCCCAGCATTTGCCATTGCCGCATGTGCCAGAAGGCGTTTGGAAGTTTTGCCGCGCCTTTCGTTGCCGTGCCGGTTCAGAATTTCAGGTGGACGAGAGGCGCGCCGTCGGAATTCCGCTCATCGGAAATCGTCGCGCGCGGCTTTTGCAGGGACTGCGGAACGCCCATGACTCTGTTTGAAGATGGAGAGCCGGTTATCGAGGTGACCATGGGCACCTTCGACCGGGTTGAAGAACTCGGACCCTTCGATCATCAGTCGGGTGTGGAAAGCCGCATTCCGTGGTGCAGCAATCTGGACAACGTGCCTTCGCAGAAGACCACGGATTACCGCACGCCCGAGGACATGGTCCGGCTCAAAAGCCTGCAGCATCCCGATCATGATACCGAGGTATGGCCTCCGGGCGCGCAACCCAAACAATCGAAGCCGGCGTAAGGAACCATCCCCCTGCCACCGCGTTGGGCGTGCGGGTTGCCAGCACAACGTGGCAGCATGCCTAAACTATGGCCTAAGAGATTACATCTCCCCAGATGTTCTGGGGCCATAGTATTTCCGGGATCAGTCGAAAAGCGTCTGCAAAAATATTTTTGCGCGGGGCCGCCGGAATGGAACCAATTCATCCGTCCGGACTTATGAGTCGACCAGATG
>JBBSBQ010000069.1:0-9479 GCA_038251095.1 Hyphomicrobiales bacterium | reverse complement strand
TGCAAAGGCAGAAGTGCCGCGAACAGTTTTTGATAGTTGCTGTAGGCCTCTTCGTAGATGCCCTGGTTTGCCGTGTCCGGCTCAACAACCGTGACAGGTATCTTCAACGCCGCAACGGCGCGTTGCAAATCCGGATAGGTTGCGACAGCGACAGCGGCAATTGCTGCGGCCCCCAGGGCTGACGCGTCGCCGTGATCAAGCACTTCTATTTTCCGGCGCATGAGATCGGCGCGGATTTTCATCCACACCTGGCTCTTCGAACCGCCGCCCATGATCCGTATTTTTTCCGTGGGCACGCCCAGCGCCGCCAGCCGGTCAATGACATCGCGCATGGCGAAGGCGGTGCCTTCGAGGATGGCCCGGGCGAAATGGGATTTTGTGTGGGCAGTCGTCAAGCCGTGAAAAGTGCCGCGGGCCTTGTCCAGCCATTGCGGCGCGGTGGCGCCGGTCAGGGCCGGAATGAACAGCAATCCGTCGCAGCCGGGCGGGGCCTGTGCTGCGAGGGCTGAAAATTCTTCATCATCATGCACCGAGAAAGTATTGAGGAACCAGCGGATGGCGCCGCCTGACAGCCAGCCCGGATTGCCGAGATGATAATGGCCGGTTGAAAATATATGGGTTTCTACCAGTTGACCCTCATCAATCACCAGCTTGTCTGCCAGCGCGCCGATGATTTCTCCCGTGCCAATGTTGATGCACACGGCTCCGGGCTGGGAAATGCCACAGCCGAGGAGTGTTGAAAAATCATCGCCGGTGCCTACAGCGATGGGCAAGCCTATGGGCAAGCCGCTGAGGGCAGCACCGACGCCGGACAGGTGGCCTGCTACGGAAGTTGTCGGAGCGATTGGGGGGAGGGTGTTTTCGTCCATCCCGAAGAGGCGCAGCAAATCCGCATCCCAGGTTTGCGAATGAAGGCCGTAGACCATGCTGGTGGACGCAAGGCATGGGTCAATGACGCGCTTGCCGGTGAGCTTTTCCACCATGAACGAGGTGGGCTGGTGCCAGGCGGCGCAACCTGCTGCATCAGCCAGATTTTCCCGGCACCATTTTATTTTGGCGGCCATGTGCGAGGCGTCGAGGACAATGCCGGCGCGCTCTCCGATGATTTTCGTGTCGATTCCTGCCAAGGAATTTGCGGCGCGCTTGTCCATCCAGATGATGGCGGGGCCGATCGCGTTGCCCAATCGGTCTACGCCGATGCAGCCGTCAAGCTGGCCGCAGATGGCCAAGCCGGAAATGTCGCCCGGTTTGCATTTGGCCGCGCCGAGCGCTGAGGCAATTGCAGGCTTCAAGGCGTTCAGCCACAGGTCTGTATCCTGCTCGGCCCAGCCGGACTGGGGATAGGAGGGCGCGTAGTGGATGCTTGCTTCACCGCGGACTTGCAGCGCTTCATCGGTTACCACAACCTTGAGGCTCTGGGTGCCGATATCGACGCCGATCAGCATCAGGTGAAATTGCTGTCCGCAAGGACGTTGGAAATTTGCGACTGCAACAGGCCCTTGATATTGTTGTAGGAGCCGTCGAGCACCGCTGAGCCGATGGTAAAGGCGTCAGCGCCTGCTTCGGCAATGTCGCGGATGCGGCTTCGCGAGGCGATAGATCCTGCAACGATTAAGCGGTTTGTCCCCAATCCCCGGCGCGCCGCCTTGACCAGTTCAAGAGGGTCGGCGTCGGTTGCCCGGTAGGCCAGAAGATCGACGCCGGCACAGCCCGCGTCAAGGAATTTGCGGCAGTCGGTTTCAATGTTCTTTGTCGTGCCGCCAAGCTTGGTGGGATGGCCCGTGGGTTTGCCCGGGAACGGATAGTAGAGTGTCCGGGTGCCTTTCAAAATGTTCAAAATATCAACCGCCGCGGTGCCGCCCAGCAGGCAATCAATGCCGAGTTCGCCTCCTACCCTGGCGGAGTTCAGGCAGGCCTCGGGCGTTTCCGAAACGACCTCAAGGTAGGAGGTAGCACCCAAGTCCTTGATGGCGGTGGTTAGCGCCTTCAAGGTTTTGGTCGGAACGCCCACATCCTTGAAGCCGATGTGCTTGAGCCCCAGCGAAGAGACTGACTCCAGGACTTCCAGGCAATCCACAACCGTCCGGTCGTTTCGCGTCAGCATGAAGATGAAATCCATAGCCTGCTCCTGAAGCCTAAATTGTTTTGGTCAAGGCCCTGAGCTGGCCGCTGCTCGCTGCCAGATCAAGGAAGGTGTAACGGCCGCGAATGTCGCGGCAATTCAGCAGTGCCGATTCATAAAACGAACGAGGCAAGGCTATTTGTTCCGGTGTGAGAGCAGTGCCCGAGGCCGTCAAAACATCGGCGAGGTGGGCGGCGGGCAGGAGAATCTTTGATATTTTTTCGCGGATGGCGTCCCACTGCTTTTTCAGAACATCATTGAGTTGTGCTGCCTTGTCCTTGCTGATGAACTTGGCCTTGAATTCCGCCCAACAGGAAGCACCGAGCTCTTCGCCATAGCGCGTCTTGAAATCCGTTTCGGTGGCGGTGTCAGGCGTGATGACGGGGGTGGAGCCCAACACCGCGTGCTGCAGGCGTGCCATGGAAAGTGTCGTCACGCCCACCTGTTCGCCGTGGAAAACCTTGGGCCGTTTCTTGTCGCAGAACATATCGATGTAGTGACTGATCAGGTGTTCGCCCTGGCTGGCGGGCTGGCTGGTGCCGATGATGGCCGTGCCGAAACCGGAGAGAACGAGGGTGCGCACCAGAAGCTCCATGGTTTTCAGGTCGCCCTTCATGAGGTCGGTGGCCTGGGCAAAGAGCGGGCCTTCATCATCGGCCAGCAATTCATAGGGCAGTTGCCGGTAGGCGTGGCCGAACAAAAGATGCGAGAGCAGCCAGTCGGCCTGGGCCGTGGTGCGGCACAGGCTGTCGCCAAGGCCGGAGCGGATCATGCGGGCCGGAGCCGCCGCCAAAACGCCGAGGTCGAAGAACGCGCCCACGGGAGCCTGGGCGGCCAGTGACATTTTATGGCCGTGGACGGTTATCGCGGCATTCACCGAGGTGTAGCCATTCATCGACGGAGCCGTGGCAAATACGGCGTAGGGTTTCTTGTCCTGCGCGCTTCCATATTTGCAAACATCATTGATGGTGCCGGAGCCAACGGCAATCACCGCGTCGCATTTGGCGGTGGCCAGGCGGATTTTTTCCACGGTCTCGCCATCGGGATAAGGGTTTTTCGGCAAGACAACGCTGGTCACATCGTAGAGGGGCGCAAGGGAGCCTTCCACGCGCTGGCCCAGAACCGCATGGGTGGTCACATCGCTCACCACGGCCAGGCGGCGGCCAAAGCCAAGATCCTTCACGGCCTGGTATTCAGCGCCCTTCAGCGTCGGCAAAATGATCAGCGATTTCGTTTCCACCCTGACCGGCTTCTTGCTGTCCGGATCGATGTAACTGCCGGCGAGCAATTGCCCGATCTTGTCTGGTCTTCCCATTCACTCCGCCTCGTCGTTTCTATCAGTTGAATCTCAGCAGCAGCTCGGCATCTTCCGCGTGTCGCCGCCTTGGCCATAATCCTTGAACTTTGCGATCACCCGGGCAATTTCATCGTCGGGCAGAATATGGGGCTCGCCAATCTGCAACGCCTGCCAGTACTGGGCGGCAAGGGCTTCGACCTCAACCGCAAGCCAGGCCGCCTTCTTGAGGTCCGGCCCGATGCAGACCATGCCGTGATTTGCCAAGAGGCAGGCCAGCCGGTTGCTGAGCGCCGCCAGAATATAATCGGCCAGTTCCTGGGTGCCCCAGGTCACGTAGGAAACGCAGGGAATCGTCGGGCCGCCGGCCGCCGCAATCATGTAGTGGACGGCGGGAATTTCCTTGCGCAGCATGGAAAGCGAGGTGCAGAAGCGTGAATGGAGATGGATGACCGCGCCGACTTCCGGTTTCTTCGCCATGATGTCGCGGTGAAAGCGCCACTCGGTTGAGGGTTTGCGTACGCCGTCATGGGATGCGTCGAGTTGCATCAGCACGATGTCCTCCGGCACCATTTCGTCATAGGCGACGCCGGAGGGGGTGATGAGAAAGCCATTGTCCACCCGCACACTGATGTTGCCGGCGGTGCCCTGGTTGATGCCGCGGTCAATCATGAAATTGCAAGTGGCGATCATGGCCAGTCGAAGGGCTTCATGTTGCATGGGGCATTCCTTTTATCCGCTGATAACAATGATTTATTTGTGGTTACCACATAATATGTTGCATATACAACATTTTTAAACGAGCCTCAGCCATGCGCGAGGAGGTGATCGGTTAGCTCGGCAAAGCCGCGGCCGCTGCTCGCTGTTGTAACCCAATGGGGCGAGGCGGGCAGGCTACCGGCAAATTTGGTGACGTTGGCAACGCCCACCGAGTTTGGAAAATAACCAAACATCGGCGCGTCGTTGGGACTGTCGCCGACGAAGACTATGGTGTCGCGCTCGCGCTCGGCATCGAGGCCGAATTCATCGGCCAGGATTTTTTTACTGGTGGTGAGCTTGTCATAGCTGCCGAACCAGCCGTTCACGTGGATCGAGGATATTTTCGCAGTCGCTCCGTGACGCTCGAAAATCTTGACGATGTCATTCACCGCGGCGGGCGCTAGTGGCTTCACGTCCTCGGCAAAATCAATGGCGAGGTCTGCCTCGCGGTAGGCCTGGTCGCTGGCCAACGCGGTACCCGGTATTTCGCTGAGAACCTCTGTCATTATAAGGTTGAGCCTGATGCGATCGGTGCTGCGCTCGGCAGCGGTTTTTGCATAGCAGCGCGTCATGCGGTTTGTCCCGTCATCATAACGAAAATAAAACGCGCCGTTCTCGCCCACGACGCCATCGACCGGCCATTGCCTCGCCACCAGGTCGCACCATCCGGCGGGCCGGCCAGTCACCGGAATGACAATCAGGCCGGCCGCCTTCAGGCGCTCCAGCGCCGCATAGGCGATTGCCGGAAGGCGGCCGCCATGGGTCAGGGTATCGTCGATGTCGGTCAGCACGGCGCGAATGCGCCTGCGTTCGGCGCCGGGGAATTGCGCAATCGGTTGGAATACGGCAGTGGAGCCGGCGTGCGTGTTCATTCAAAAAACTTTCAAGGAAAGTCGCGATTAAATCAAAATATGTTGTACTTACAACATTACATATTGTAAACACCAAGTTTTAGAAGAATTGCTTTCCCCGCGGAGATTCGAAAAGCGATGACGGACAAGTTGAATGTATTGTTCATTTGTGCCGACCAGTGGCGGGCCGATTGCATTTCGGCGCTGGGCCACCCGAATGTCAAAACGCCCAATCTTGATGCGCTTGTCAAGGACGGCATGTTGTTTCGCAATCATTTCGGCCAATGCACCCCGTGTGGCCCGTCGCGCACCAGCCTGTTGACCGGGCTCTACTTAATGAATCACCGCTCGGGACGCAATGGCACGCCGCTTGACAGCCGCCACACCAACATTGCGCTGGAAGCGCGCAAGGCGGGATATGAGCCGGCGCTGTTCGGCTACACGGACACGACTCCTGATCCAACCGGCAAGCATCCCAATGATCCTGCCCTAACCGCCTATGATGAAGGGGTGCTGCCCGGATTTTCGGTGCCCCTGCATTTGCCGGAAGACATGGGCTTCTGGGTTTCGGATCTCATTGCCAAGGGCTACAAGCTGCCCGAGGGGCGCGATGATGTGTTCCGTCCCAAGAAAGGCTTCGCCAAGCCGGCGGATCGCGGCTTCCGCTTTATCCCCACGGAATATCCGGCGGCGGAAAGCGAAACGGCCTTTCTCACCGATGAATTCCTGAAATGGCTTCTGGTGCGCGAAACCAAGCCGTGGTTTGCCCATTTCGTGTTTTTCCGGCCGCATCCGCCGCTCATTGCGCCGGAGCCATACAATTCCGCGGTTCATCCCAAGGACGTAAAATTTCCGGTCCGCGCCGCAACGCCTGAAAAGGAAGGACAGCAGCATCCCTTGCTCGCCTATGGAATTGAAAAGCTCAGAAGGCCCGGAACTTATGACGAGCACAACCCCAATGATCTCACGGCCTCAAGCGATCTCGACATCAGGCAGATGCGCGCCACTTATTATGGTCTGGTCAATGAAGTCGATTATCACCTCGGGCGGATCATCGCCTATCTCAAGGACACGGGGCAATATGACCGTACACTGATCATTGTCACCAGCGACCACGCCGAAATGCTCGGCGAGCACTATGTCTGGGGCAAGGAAATCTATTTCGACAAGTCGTTCCACCTGCCTCTGGTGATCCGCGATCCCAGGCCTCAGGCCAAGGGCAGCCGGGGCAACATGATTGATGCCATGAGCGAGGCGGTGGATGTGATGCCGACCATCCTTGAGTGCATTGGTCTTGAAATCCCGCGCACCTGCGATGGCGCGTCGCTTGTGCCGTTCCTGCACGGGAAAACCCCGGCCCACTGGCGCAAGGAAGTTTTCTTCGAGCATGATTTCCGCGAGGTGCGCAGCCAGAAAGTTGAAGCGGCCCTTGGCATCAGTTCGGACGAAGCCTGCTATGCGGTGATCCGCGACAACCGTTACAAATATGTGCATTTTGCGGCCCTTCCGCCGCTGTTTTTTGATCTCCAGAACGACCCCGACGAAATGCACAATCTCGCGGAAAAGCCGGAAATGGTCGGCCTGCTGCTGGAATACACGCGGAAAATGCTGTCGTGGCGCCTGGTCAATGCGGAGCGTCTGATGACGAACATGCATGTGGGTCAGGGCGGATTGTTCCAGAGGCCATGATGACATCACAAAAATTGCAGCGGTATCTGGTTTGAGATAAGGCTATTACGGGGACCGAGGTTGTGACTCTTCAAGAGCTGGGATGGAAACGGTGAGGGCTGTCAAGGAGCGTAGCAAGCAGAAGCGGCAGGGTGCGATCATCGCGGAGCTCCGCGCCTCGCCCGCCATCCGCATTGTCGAGCTGGCGCTTGAGCATGATGTGTCGACCGAAACGATTCGCCGGGACCTTGACGAGCTGAGTGCCGCGGGTCTCATCAACCGCACCTATGGCGGCGCAACCGGAGCTCCCGCCGCGGCCGAACCGCTCTATGACGACAGGTACCGGGCCAACACGCCGCAGCGCATGGAATTGGCCAGGGCCGCCGTGCCGCTCATCAAGTCTGGTGACACGCTGATGATCGATGCGGGCAGCACCACGGTGTTTGTCGCCAAACGCCTTGCCGCTGAGTTGAATGACCTCACGATCATCACTACGGGCTTTGGCGTGGCCTCGGCGCTGGCCACCAACCCCAGCATAAGGGTCCGCATGTGCCCCGGCGAATATGATCCGGGCGAAGGCGGGGTGCGAGGCCCCGATACGATCAGCTATCTCGAACGCTTCAACGTCAGCCACGCCATCATCGGCGCCAGCCGTCTCGACGCCGAAGGCCCGAGCGATTTCAATTCCACCTCGGTGTGGATCAAGCGCACCATGTTCAAGCAGGCGGCGAATTCAATCCTCGTGCTGGACAGCAGCAAGTTCGAGCAGAAGGCCTTCGAGCATATCTGCCCGCTGGACAAGCTCAACCACCTGGTGACCGACGCGGCCCCTCCCGCCAAGCTGGCCAAGGCGCTTGCGCAGAACAATGTCGCGGTGCATCTGCCGGAAAAAAAGAACTCCTGACGCGTTACTCTTTCTCTCTCCATGGTCGGATCAAGCCCGACCATCGAGAGTAGGGGGAGGGTGAGGGGTGACTAACTTAAAATATGAATAAATACCTCTTGACATAATATTCCTATTATGTAAGTTTTATTCCTTAACCAATTTAATGCTGGATAAGAAAGCACCATGGACTGGAACTTGGCCATCAAGCGTAACTGCTCGGCGCTGAAAGGTATCATTGATGTCCTGTTCGCCCTGCTGGGGCTTGATGGCACGGACGCGGATTCACGGATTCCCCGTTCACTGCACAGCGCCGTGCTGAGAGTGCTCCGACCCGCAGAGTCCGCTATCAGGCGCCTCATTGTCATCGCGGCACGTAATGTTGTGGTGAGGCTGGCTCCCTCGCGACCCGTGGCCGAGGGACATAAGATTGTTAAGGGTGCCGGCAGCAGGCCTCCCGCCTTCCAGATCTTTGATCCGCGGAAACGTTTCAAGCCCGTGCGGGCCTTGAAATTCACCAGGCTTGCCCCACGCATCCATTTCTTCCCGCATGACCCCCGAATTCAGCACTGTTTCCAACACCCCGGCCTGTGGTTGAACCCCCGCCGCCCGATGGCCGGGTCAATGCAACACGCATCCACCAGAGGCTCCAGGCCCTCGAACTCGCGCTCGATGTTTTGCCCCGCCAAGCGAGGCGACTCGCGCGCTGGCAGCAGAGGCGAAAGGCATCGCCGGGTTTCAAGTCCACCTCACCGCTCCGACCCGGCCATCCACCGGGTTACCGCAGAAAACCCATTCTCGAGGTTGATAAAGTTCTCATCGAATGCGACGGCCTCGCTTGGGAAGCGATGAAGCCGGACACGTCCTAAAATAAATTATCCGTAGACGGAGGAATTTGTGCGTGTGGACTTCGCGCTCCACAACCCATCGCTATGCGCTGTTGACTCCGGAAATCTTTTTCTCCAACATGCTGGTATGACAGGTATACCACTATGATTGCGCTCA
The DNA here is from genome assembly GCA_038251095.1 of Hyphomicrobiales bacterium. Classification (GTDB taxonomy): domain Bacteria; phylum Pseudomonadota; class Alphaproteobacteria; order Rhizobiales; family Aestuariivirgaceae; genus Aestuariivirga. The sequence continues at coordinate 897 of JBBSBQ010000069.1, read as the reverse complement.
AGCGGGCCAAGCTTTTCGAGCAGGTTGCCGAAGTGCTGGAGCGCCGCATCCGCGATCACGACCTTCCGGCCGGGGCGGAATTGCCATCCGAGCGTGACCTGATGAAGGAATTCGGGGTAGGGCGCCCGGCGGTGCGCGAAGCCCTGTTCCATCTGCAAAGAATGGGCCTGTTGGAAATGCGTCCGGGCGCGCGGGCGCAAGTGGCCGTTCCCTCGGTCCAGGCGGTGATACACTCGGTGGCGGGCAGTGCGCGCTATCTGCTCTCGGCTTCGGATGGCATCCGGCATTTCCAGGACGCGCGCATCCTGTTTGAAACCGGCCTGGTCCGCGATGCGGCGCAGATGGCCAGCGATGCCGATATTGCCCGGGTGAAGGCCGCACTTGATGACAACCGCGAGTCCATAGGTGATATCCGGCGCTTCGAGCAGTCGGATGTGGCTTTCCATTTCGCCATCGCCACGGTGCCGAAAAATCCGATCTACACCACGCTGCATTCGGCCATCGTCGAATGGCTGGTTGACCAGCGCCATGTAACGCTGAGCTATCCCGGCCAGAAGAAGCTGGCCTACAAGGCCCATTCGGCGATCTATGACGCGATTGCCGACCGCGACCCGGATGCGGCGGCAAAAGAAATGCGCGAACACCTTGAACAGGTTTCGGATCTCTACTGGAAAGTGCGCGAGGCCACGCGATGAGCGGTTTTGTCATCACCGTTGATTTCACTTTGAAGCCGGGCGCCACGGCGGCCTTCCGCAAACTCATCGACAGGAACGCCCAGGATTCCTGCGCCGACGAGCCGGGCTGCCGGCGCTTTGACGTGCTGGTGCCGACCGGGCCCGGCGACCGGGTGTTCCTCTATGAAATCTATGATGACCGCGCCGCCTTCGACGCCCATCT
>JBBSBQ010000068.1:0-9600 GCA_038251095.1 Hyphomicrobiales bacterium | reverse complement strand
TCGCCAGCCCAGTCACCTGCATGGATTTAAGGCGCCGCTACATCTGCAAGGCCTTCTGGTGTTGGGCGAAACCGGTCGGCAGTTTTCTCACGCCTTGGCCGACAAACTTCGGGGCGATTTGGTGTTTAAGCCCCTGCAGCCGGTTTTCTGAAGCGGCCTGCGACGCCGATGCCTGCTAGTGCACTCACGAATAGCAGCAAGCCAGCTGGCAGCGGCACGTCGGTGGGAATGTTGTCGCGGCGGAATACCACTTCAGCCAGGATATAGTCATTGGCGCAAGTCATGCCCCAACCAATGATCAAGCCGGTATTATACATGCCGCCAACCGCACCTAAGGTGCTTGCGAGGAAAAAATCGGCGATGTTGAAGGTGACGCTGCCGGCAGTCGTTGACCAGGTGCCCGTCGCCGGTTTTGTGGCCGCAGTCTTTGCCGTTTCCTTGATGTCGACCGCCTGGTCGCGCCGGATACCTCCTGACACAAGGTCCTGCGTGAGGAGGACGTCAGTGCCGAGGCTTGCGCCACTGAGAAGCGTGTAAAGTGTGGCGTTGCCGCCCTGGTTTGCCGGCGCATCATTGGTGTAGAACGCGTTGCTGGGCCCGGTATTTGGCGCCTCGTTAAAATCGAAGACGTGGCTGAAGCGATCCTTGTCGGCGACATAGGTGTCATTGGTATTGCTGAAGGCGGTCGAGCTCAGATTTCCGATTTGGCCCAGAAACAGATCGCCCAGCGTCGTGCCGCCGGCGCCAACATTTTCTCCACTGTAGTTGGTGTTGATGACGATGTTGAGGCTGTTTCCAAGCCGCGTCACGTCCATGCTGGTGATGTTGAAGCGGGTGTCGCCCGCGCCGGCGACGACGTCGGCGCCCACGAAGCTAGCGGGATTGTTGCCGCCGATATAGGTGTCAAGAATAGTCACGGCGTGAGCTTGACCAGTTAGGCCCGCCAACATAAGTCCTGCAGCTGCAGCCTTAAGAGGCGTCGACTTCGAGAATTCCATGAAATGCCGTCCCTGTCTGAAGGCTTGAACCTTTTAATGGTCCTGAAGCCTTTAATTCGCCCGCTCGCCCCAAGTGTTGGCGAAGTGTTAGGATTACGTCAAGTGGTAGAAGATACACATATGTGACTTATTTTTTTGCATTGGTGGCCTAAGGTCCCGCCCGAAAGCCAGGGACTGGTTCGCGAGTTGTCCCCTGAAACCGTAGGAAAAAGCGACTTTTGGCGCACGGGGTGAAGTGCGATCCAAAACACCCCGTAACTGGCAAAGTGCTAGCTCCGGCTATTTATTCGCTATCCGGCTACCCTGCGAAACCGCGCCTTGCGTCCCAGCCATCCCAGTCCCGCCAGACCGCTCAAGAACATGACCAAGCCGGCGGGAAGGGGCACTTCATTGGGGATTTCGAAGGGGCCAGTGCTTACGGTAATGGATGCCAATTTGAAGCTGTCAAACAGGGTGTAGCTGGTGCAGCTGAGGTGGCCATATCTCGTGACGCAATTTTGGTAGACGGCGTCCCAGATCGCACCAATCCCAAAAGTCTTGCTCAAGATGTCGACAAAGCCGTCCGTGGCAAAATTGTAGGAACCGGTGTAGCCGGGTCCATTTACAATGTCTTCACTGGAGAAGACCATGTTTCCGGCGACGCTGCCGTCATTGTTGGGGTCGGCGAAGAAGGCAAAGTTATCGGTGCCATTTGTCACCTGGGCGACGTAGGAGAAGGTGGCCGAGAGGATTTTGACGCTGCTGGCGAATGAGAGCACGAGCAGGTCATTGAGGCCGTAGCCGTCTACCGTGTGGCTGTTGTCATTGGAACCATTCTTGAGTCCCAGACCCAGGCCCGCCCATTGGCCGACGCCGTTGCCAGATCCCGTAACGGGCGTCACAACCGTGCCGTCGTCACTGACGGTGTTGGCCGTCACCGTAAGAAGTGGTCCGCCCGGGGGGCTGGAGTTAAAAGTCTTGAAGAGAGAGTAGGCAGTCGTGCTGCCTGTAAAATCGTAAGTTACCGTGGCGGCACGCGCGTCGACCGCCAGCGCCATAAGAAGAAGACCAGCCAAAGCGGCCGCAACTCGTCGCGACACCTTATTCGGAGCCATAGTCCATCCCACCCGTCTGTTTGCCGGCTGCCCCCTTCCGGGAACATTTTTACCGCGCCTTACGCCCGCCTCTGAGACGGATATAGCCATTGAGTCGAATTAGAGTCAAATGACAGTTTTTAAAAGGTTTTTTGGGAAAACGGATATCTTGGATGTGTTGCAAATCTGGCACAGGGCGGGCCCTCTGCAAGGTGTTAATCGGCGCCACGACGTCATCGTGAGAGGTCAGTCAATGGGCGTGCGTCTTGTTCGTGCTGCTAACGGCGGCGGGATGTTGGTGACCACTGGACAGCCTTAGGCGGCGTTGATCTGTTGCGAGGTGACCAAGCTGGCTATGGCTTCGGGGGCTACAGGCTTCCTGAAGTAGTGGCCCTGGATCTCGTGGCACTTGTTTTTGCCCAAGAATCGAGTCCGTTCGACCGTCACCTCGCCGGAAGTCTCTCGTCTTCAGCCAGACGCAACACCGCAAACGCCCTGCTGGGGCAAGTGATTTTTTCAATGGGCATCAGTTTATTTCTTGCCTCGGCCCACAGATCTTCGGTGACCACTGTCGCCGTATTGCCGCAGCCTAGATCGGCGGAAGCGCAAATGGAATTAACGCAAGTGTCGCCGCAGTTCCAACATCATGAATCTTTGATGTGGTAATCGAACTACCCAGGGTGCTTCGCACCCAAGCGCCTGGCGCTGCGAACTACGGTCTCATTGATGCGCACTTGCCAGCCTTTGCCGGTGGCGCGAAAGGCCGCCAGAGCCTTCTTGTCAAGACGCAAGGAGATCAGCTCCTTCGTGCCGCTGCCCGCTGGCCTGCCGCGCCGCACCAGCTTGCCGCCCTGGTACACGTCGGCCTTGGCGAACCAGGCCGCAGTCAGTTCCGGCGCATCGTCAGCCTTGTTCAAACGAGACTTCGAAACGTTTTTGTTCGCGGTCATTTGCTTTCCTCATCGAAATAATATGCCGTGTGGCCCGGCGTGGTGTCCACACGGCAACACATAATCTGCCGGAAATATTCCCTACCGAAATGTAACGCCTCTCGCCGTATTCCTTGCGCTCATCTTCCGCGGTCACATGCAGCCCAGCAAACAGATCTTTGGCAGAGGCAAAATCGAGGCCACGTTCGGCCAGTGTAACACGCCGCTTTGCCTCGTCCCAGGTAAGCCTCATGGCAATTAAATATAGCTACAAAAATTGAATGTCAATGTGCGTTTCTGGCCATCCCCAGCGCGGTCTGATGAGCGGCCTGAGCCGGAGGGTTAGGCGGCGTTGACCTTTTGCGAGGTGATCAAACTTGTGATGGCTTCGGGGGCTACAGGCTTGCTGAAGTAGTAGCCCTGGATCTCGTGGCACTTGTTCTTGCGCAGGTAGAGCACCTGCTCCGCCGTCTCGACCCCTTCCGCAATCACCCGGAGGTTGAGCTTCTGCCCCAATGAAATGACAGCCCCCACCACGGCCCGGTCGTTCTTGTCCTTCGTGAGATTCTGGATGAAGGCGCGGTCAATTTTCAGCCTGGCAACCGGGAAGGTCTTCAGGGCGTTGAGGCTGGAGTAGCCCATGCCAAAGTCGTCGATGGCGAGCCTGACGCCGAGTTCCTGGAGGCTCTGCATCTTTGCGACCGCCTCCTCGACGTCATTCATGATCAGGCTCTCGGTGATTTCGAGTTCGAGGAATTTGCCCGCCATGCCGCTCTCGCTCAAGGCATCGCTGACGCGGCTCACGTAGGTCTTGTCGCGGAATTGGCGGGCTGAGACGTTCACGCTGACTGATACGGGCGGCAGCCCCATATCCTGCCAGGCCTTATTCTGCCGGCAGGCTTCGCGGAGAACCCAGTCGCCAAGGGAAACGATCAATCCGGTCTCTTCGGCCAGGGGGATGAAGCTCACGGGCGGCATCATCGCGTGGGTTGGATGGTTCCAGCGGACGAGTGCCTCTACCGCGAAAACCTGTCCCGTGTCCAAGTCAACCTGCGGCTGATAGTGGAGGAGGAACTCCTGACGCTTGATGCCCTCACGCATCTCATGCTGCAGGGTGAGCCGCTCGCGGACCTTGGTATTCATCTCGGCGGCATAGAACTGCACGTTGTCGCGGCCAGCTTCCTTGGCCTTGTACATGGCGGCGTCGGCATTCATCAGCAGGGTTTCGGGATCTTCGCCGTCATTGGGGTAGGTCGCCACCCCCAAGCTGCAGGTGACGTCAAGTGAGTGCCCATCAATGGCGAGGGGTTCGGCGACCGCCGCCCTGATCCGCTCCACGACGGTAAGGGGGGCCACTGGACTTCCCGGCTGGTCAATCAGGATAATGACAAATTCGTCGCCCCCGAGGCGGACAATGGTATCAGTCGCCCGGACACTTGCCTCCATGCGCTTTGCGACGGCCTTGAGGAGCCGGTCGCCCGCCGAGTGGCCGAGGCTGTCATTTATCGTCTTGAAGTTGTCGAGATCAATAAAGACGACCGACAGGCTTGGCTTATGTCGCCGGGTTTGCAGAATGGCTTGCTGCAGGCGGTCATTGAGCAGGCTGCGGTTGAGGAGACCGGTGAGCGGATCGTGGTGGGCGAGCAATTTGATTTGTTCCTCGGCCCGGCGACGCTCGATAGCAATCCCGGCTATACGAATGGTGACATCGATGAGGTGGCTCTCGCGGGGAGTTGGCTGGCGCGCCTCCGTGGAGTACATCGCGAAGACGCCCAGCACTGCACCCTTGGGCGACATGACCGGTGTCGACCAGCAGGAGCGGTAGCCGTAGGGGGCCGCCAGATCGCGAAAATCTTCCCAGAGGGGGTCGCTCCTAATGTCCGTGACAATGACGCGTTCACGGCGGTAGGCAGCCGTGCCGCAGGATCCCACCTTGGGGCCGATGGCTGTGCCATCGATTGCGTCAGTAAATGCTTTTGGCAAGCTTGGTGCTGCGCCATGCTTGAGGTGTAGTCCCTCGCGATCAAGGAGCAGGACGGAGCCGAATATGCCGGCCAACTGATCCTCGACCAGGCGGATGAGGCGCTCGAGGATTGCCTCCAGGGGGGCGTTGATCGCGATCATTTCGAGGACTTGCGCCTGGCCGTTGCTCAGGAGCTCGGCCTTCCTGCGCTCCGTAATATCGCGGGCAATTCCGATAAGACCGAAACACTCGTTGTTTTCATCGTAAAGGGGGACTTTTGTTGAGCGGAGCCACTTTTCCTCGCCACCTAAACCTATGACGCACTCCTCCTTGTCAACCATCGGCACGCCGCTGCGCATGATGGCTTGCTCCTCAACGTGGAAATTGTTTCCCCTTTCCGTGGGGTGGATGTCGTTGTCACTCAAGCCAACCAGGTCGCCCGGCGTGGCCAAGACGTTATCGTAGGCCAGTGCTTTATTGGCGAGGACGAAGCGACTGGCGGCGTCTTTGACCCAGAGGTAATCCGGGACCCAATCAATCAGGGTTTGAACAGAGATGCCATCGTGGGTTCTGTGGCGATCAGGCGGTACTTGCGCCACCTCCTCGTGGATTTCCAGCCATCCAGCCTCGGGCAGCGGTTGTCGGGAAATACGAACAGAGCGACCATCACCTAGTGTGGCGGTCCAGCTTTTTGGTTGGGCCTCAGTATTGAGAAGTGCGTGCGAGGCGGAGCCGTCGTCGGCTGCCACAGGCGCCGTGCCCGCTGCCGCGCGCTGCGCCATCAAATCGGGCAGGGCTGTGCCCGGGGAAATTTCGTCAGGCTTGAGGCGGTAGATTTCTGCGTAGCGGGCGTTGCAGAAGATTATCTTCTGAAAGCCAGTGAACACGCATAGGCCTTCCGAGATCTGGTTGAGGGCTGTCTCATAGAGCAACGTCTGGGCCTTGAGCGCGGCAATTTCTTCATGCTGTTGGCGCGCCATTAATTCATGGGAGATCGCCTGCAGCTTGGCGAGTGCTGCCAGGTTTGACCTGTCAGGACCTGCCGCAACCGGCTTTTCACGAGACTTACCCACTCAAGACTCCTCCAACGCGGGGCGCACCAGTTTTCTAAGTTTTTCAAGCGATCCCCGAGACTTTGCGTGAGCTTAGGTGTCCGGCATTAAGGCCTCATAAATTGACCTGGTGAATCGGGGTCGTTGCCTTTCAGGGTAAACAATCGGTTCGCAGATGCGGTAAAATTTTCCCTTATTTTGCCGGCGCTTCTGCGGCTCAGGGTGTGCCTCCACACTTCGGAGCTTTACGATCCCGCAATTACCAATTTAATGACAGTGGCGAGTTGCACTTGTGTAAATGGTTTGGAGAGCCGCGGGAGTTTTGAGCCGATCCCCGGCGGCAATTCCGCGTATCCAGTCGCAAGGATTATTGGCAACGTCGGATTTTCCGAACGTATGGTCTCAGCAAGTTGTACGCCAGTCATGCGCGGCATCGCCTGATCGGTAATGACGATGTCTATTTTCTGGTCTTGGGTGAGAACCTTCAATGCTTCGTCACCCGAGTTCGCCTCGAGGACTGTGTGACCAAGGTCTTCCAGCATGGAAACGGTTCCCATTCTGACCAATACATCGTCGTCCACCGCGAGTACCGTCAACGAAGCAGGGGCAAATGCCTGCACCGGTTCAGGAGTGGCGTCCTCCTCGCGCGCTTGGACCTGCTCGCTTTCGCTCGCCGCAGGCAGCCATATTTCGGCGGTCGTTCCGACATTTTTTTTGCTCTTGATCTGCAGGCGGCCTCCCGACTGCTCTGAAAAACCCTGCACCATCGAGAGGCCCAGTCCTGTACCTTTACCGACGCCCTTGGTCGTGAAAAACGGTTCCGTAGCCCGCTTGATGGTATCCTGGGACATGCCTTCTCCCTCATCCTCCACTGACAGGCAGACGTATCTTCCGGGTGGCAAACCCAAGCTGTTTGCTTGGGGCAAAGTTTCATCGCGCGCAGAAATTATCAATGGGCCGCCGGCCGGCATTGCGTCACGTGCATTTACGGCCAAGTTGAGAAGTGCAGATTCCAATTGGTTGGGATCGGCGCGAACTTGTGACAGTCCCATCGGAAACTGTGATCGGATGACGATTGATGGACCTAGCGAACGCTGGAGGAGATCCGTCATCTCATAGATAAGTTCATGCAGATTTATGGAGCGCCTATCCATTTCCTGGCGGCGGGCAAAAGAGAGCATCCGCTGGGTCAGGGAGGCTCCGCGCTTGACACCTTCGGCGGCATTCTCAACCAAGTTAAGGAGCCGCTCGTCATCGGGAAGGCGCTTGCGGAGAAGTTCCATGCTGCTCTGGATAACCATGAGGAGATTGTTAAAATCATGGGCAAGCCCACCCGTAAGCTGCCCAATAGCTTCGAGTTTTTGTGCTTGAAATAGCGCATCGCGGGTGCTCTCGAGCTCATGCTCGGCCTTTTGTTTGTCAATTTCCGCCTGCTTTATTGCCGTGAGGTCGCGGTTGATCTTGGCAAAACCGAGGAGATGTCCGTCCGCATTGCGAATGGCATCAATCACCACGTGGGTCCAAAAGTGGCTCCCATCCTTGCGGACACGGAAGCCCTCCGCTTCAAATTTTCCGGTATTGGCTGCGGCCGCGAGAGCCGCCTGCGGGAGCCCAGCGGCCTGATCCTCGGTGGTGTAAAATTTAGAGAAGTTCGGGCCAACGATTTCAGCGGAGGTGTAGCCATACATCCTCTGTGCGCCTGCATTCCAGCTCGCGATCTTTCCGTCGGGATCTAACAAATAAACGGCGTAGTCCGTTATGGCCTCCACCAAAATCCGGTAGCGGCCGGCCTCATTCATCTCTTGGCGCAACTGTTCTCCTTCTTTTCGTTCGGTGATGTCGACATTTACGCCTATCATTCCGAGAAGAACGCCGTCGGACGAGAATCTCGGGCTGGCCTTGGTTTGCAGTGTTCGGTAGCTGCCCTGGGCATTTTTATAGCGGCCCTCAACTGTCACGCCCTTCTGGTTCGCGAGTGCCTCGGTCATCTGCTCTGTTATCTCCGGGATGTCTTCGGGATGCATGGTTTCCCGCCAGTCAAAATCGGCGAGTCCGCCTTCGTCCACATTCCAAAATTCACGCTGCAGGCGGTTCAGATGCAGACACCGCCCCTGGGCATCGCTCAGCCAGATCATCACGGGGGCATTTTCAGACATCAACCGAAAGCGTTCTTCGGATTCCTGCAATTCTTCGGAAAGCTTGTCCTTTGCCGCTTCTGCCTTCATCCGCTCAAGCGCAAAACCCAGTTGCCTCGCTATTGACCCTGCCAGCGCAATCTCCGAGGAGGAGAAGTGGTGCAGCTCCCCGTAGTAGGTCATAAATTTCCCGATGACGCCGCCTCGGGCAATCAGTGGCAGGAAGGCGAGGGCGGAGATCTTTTCGCGCTTTAGCGCCTCTTTGATATGGGGCGGCTGGTCTGCGTCTTCGATATTTTGAATAAAAATGGGTTCAGGTTGTTCTTCGCCCGATGTCCAAGGAGTATGACCCTCCACGGCGGCGAGGTAGGCGGCCGCGAGCCCCTTCTGGGCTACACATTTCATAACCCCGGCATCATCAAAGAGGAAGATCGATGCCTTATTGCACCGCAGCGTGCTGGTTATTGCAATCAAGGATGCGTCGTAAATTTCTGGTGCAGTGCGGGCCCGGAACAATTGATCGGTTAAGCGAAAAAGAGCTGCAAGCTCTGCCTCGCGCCGCATTGACAGATCATTCTCTAGGACGTCTTCCACGCCAACATATCCGGTTTTTTCCCCATTTTAATCGCACGCCATTGTTTCAAGTTCTTTCGAGCAGAAAAAGTTCCATATCGAAATGGCGAAATTTTGCGGACCTAGCCAGGTAGAGCAAAGCCAAATTCTGGTCGAGGTCAAATTCATTAAGCCCTTCTCGAAACTAAACTCCAGATGAACGACGGGTTCACCGCTGGTTCACGCAACTTATGGCAGTTTTCATTTATAAATTCTGGCTAGGTCAGGATGTTCAAATTAGGGGTAATTGTCATGAAGACTTTTATTGTCGCTTTTATCGTAGTTTTTGCCCTCCCGGTGCACTCGAAGGCAGCCGACAGTTTACGCCTGTTGTCCCAAGTTAACACTCTGAGTGCGGAGGATGATACACCTCCTCCGCCTCCTCCTCCGACTAAACGATACCTCAAAAAATAATAGCCTCTACTGGACACTTCCATACGTTTCGGGGGCGGCGGTTGCCGCCCCAGGCGTGGCTGCCCCACTAGCCTGACTGGGCAGAGGCAAAGGCCCATTGGGTAGAACAAAACGAATTAGCATTGACTTATCAATTAGTATTTGCTAATGAATGTTCATGAGCGCGATTGCCCCCGTTGATACCGTAATGCGAAGCCTGGCTGACCCGACGCGGAGAGCCGTGTTCGAGCGTATATTCCAGTCCAAGGAGATTACCGTAGTCGACCTCACGCGCGGCAGTGGCGTAAGCCAGGGGGCCATCTCCCAGCACCTGAAGACTTTAAGGTTGGCGGGGCTGGTGATCGAGCGACCGGAAGGCCGAAACGTCTACTACCGCGCCCAACCAGAGGGGCTGAAGCCACTGGTCGACTGGATGAGCCACTAT
>JBBSBQ010000067.1:0-9666 GCA_038251095.1 Hyphomicrobiales bacterium | reverse complement strand
GTGAACTATATGGACGGGCAGGGCTTTCTGGTGAGCAAGGCACTGGGAGTGAATTCGGTATTCACCATGAGCCAGGCGGCCATCTGCTTTCTCGAAGGGACCACGACGGAAGATAATGTGGCGGATTTTTTCCGCGAACGGGAAATGGTTTTCACCGCCGTCAAGTTCGGCACGATTGATGAAGTCGTGGCGGCCTATGAGGCGGGCCAATGTGACAGTTATACGGCCGACCAGTCGCAGCTTTACGCTATCCGCCTCAAGCTCAAGGCGCCTGAAGACCATATCATTCTCCCCGATGTCATTTCGAAGGAGCCGCTTGGCCCCATGGTGCGCCAGGGCGACGAGCAGTGGTTCAACATCGTGCGCTGGACGCTGTTTGCGCTGGTCAATGCGGAGGAGCTGGATGTTAAAGCGGCCAATGTCGATGATCTCAAAGCCAACAGCAAAATACCGGCCATCCGGCGCCTGCTTGGCCTTGAAGGCGCATTCGGCGTGGACATGGGGCTCGATGCGAACTGGGCGGCGCGCGCCATCAAGGCCGCCGGCAATTACTCCGAAATGTTCGAGCGCAATCTCGGCAAGGGCTCGCAGCTCGGCATCGAGCGCGGGATCAACGCGTTGTGGAATGCCGGCGGACTGTTGTACGTGCCGCCGGTGCGGTAGGTATTAGCACTTGACTTTGTAGTTCTTTCTGTATAATTATACATTAGGATATACAAAATGAATAAACCTCTTATCATACGTAAGGTCGGAAATTCGCTGAGTTTGACCATCTCGGACATCGCCAAGGACTTAGGTCTTGGCGAGGGTGACAAGGTATTTGCCGTGCGCACACCGCGAGGCTTTGAGCTGACACCCTATGATCCGAATTTTGACAAGGCCTTGGAGACGGCCCGCGGCTTCATGGGCAAGTATCCAAATGCCATGAAGAAGCTGGCGGAATAGGCAATTCCATGATCTGGCTGACAAGGAACATGGTGGAAGCCTTCCACCGCGAGTCACTGGTGCGTTTTGGTGGTGCTGATGGTTTGCGCGATGAAGGTCTCCTGCTGAGCGCATTGGCGCGTCCTGAAAACATACTCGCCTATGAACCTGACGCCGATGTGTTTCGACTGGCGGCGGCATATTGCGCAGGCATAGTCAAGAATCATCCGTTCATTGACGGTAACAAGCGCACCGGGATTTTAAGCGCTGTCGTTTTTCTTGGCCTCAATGGCGGTGAAACTAATTTCGACGAGGCAATGATTGTAACAATGGTGTATGGATTGGCGGCCAGTGAAGTAAAGGAAGATGCTTTTTCTTCGTGGCTGCGTTCGTCAGCCTCCTAATCCCTTGCGATCATCACCTTCGCTTCTTGGGCGTAGGGGGTGAAGCCCATTTTTTGGTAGAGGGGAAGCGCTCTTGGGCCGTCGAGGCTGTTGGTTTCCACGATAACCTTGTTCGGCTCTTTGGCCCAGGCGGCACGGATTGCTTCGGCGAGCAGCCATTTGCCAAGGCCACGACCGTGAAAAACCTGGATTATGCCGAAATATTCGAGTTCGATGACGTTGTCTTCGCGCGGAACCAATTCAAAATAGCCGGCGGGCTGGCCGCCCACATAGAGCATCCAGACTTCAACGCCTTCGGCATGAATGGCGGCGGTGAGTTCGGCATCGTTGAAATAGCGGCGGTCATACCAGTTGAAATTGCGGCCCACGGCGTCATAGAGGAAGCGGTAGAAATCCAGCGTGATGTTTTCCGCCCGCAGCAGCATGAGCTTCAGGTTCGAAGGGGCGGCCACGTGGTGGATGGACTCGGCCTTCATTTCCAGAAATGTGACGACGGTTTGCAGTTCGCGCATGGTCAGGCCCCGGTGACGACAGGCGTATCGATGGCCGAGCCCCAGTCCGTCCATGAGCCGTCATAAAGCGCGTGGTCCCTGGCGTTCAGCGTGGTGAGGCCGAGGGAGAGAATGGCGGCGGTAACGCCGGAGCCGCAACTGGTGACCACGGGTTTGGCGATGTCAATGCCGGCGGTTTCAAAAACCTTGGCCAGTTCTGCTTCCGGTTTCAGGGTGCCGTCCGGATTCAGCAGCGTGGCGTAGTGAACATTCTTGGCGCCCGGCATGTGTCCGGGGCGAACGCCTGGGCGCGGTTCCACTTCCTCGCCGCGGAATCTTGTGGGCGAGCGCGCATCGGCCACCTGCAGGGCTTTGCGCATATCGGCTTTGTCGCGCACCATCATGGACTGGAAGCGGGCAGTGAAATGGCGTTCCTGCGGTTTGATTGGCGGAGCATCGTCAAGCGGGCGGTTTTCGGCTTTCCACTTGGGCAAGCCGCCGTCGAGCACGGCTACATCGTTGTGGCCGAAGACCTTGAACATCCACCAGACGCGGGCGGCGGAAAACAGACCCACGCTGTCGTAGCAGATCACCTTCTTGCCATCGCCAATGCCCATCTTGCGGACGTGGCTGGCAAATTTTTCCGGCTTGGGTAGCATGTGGGGCAGGGGACTTTCCGTATCGGAAATCAAATCGATATCGAAGAACTGGGCTCCGGGAATGCGGGCGGCAATGAACTCCGCCTTGGCGTCGCGTTTGGCGGCCGGCATGTGCCATGAGCAATCGAGAATGGAAACATCGGGCGAGGCCAAATGCTCGGCGAGCCAGGCTGTTGAAATTAGTTCCTGCGTCATGAGGGGATCCTGTTTACGCAAAGGCCAGGCGGATGCGCCGGTTGATCTTGCCCTTGTTTTCAATTTTGGCGACGCGGATGGGGCCAATCTCGGCGGTGGATTTCACATGGGTGCCGCCGCAGGGCTGCAAATCAACGAGGCCTTCGTCGCCGATCATCACGAGTCGCACCTTGCCGGTTCCCATGGGCGGCTTCACCGACATGGTGCGCACCAGATGCAGGTTGGCTTCCATCTCCGCATCGCTGATCCAGCGGAAGGTGACCTTGTGATCTGCGAGGATCAGTTGGTTGATGCGCGCCGCCAGTTCCTCCTTGCCGGGAATCTGGCCTTCGGGAATATCGAAATCAATGCGCCCGCCATCATCGGAAATGGAACCGCCGGTTACCGGGAAAGGCACGCAGGCGCAGAGGAGATGCATCATGGTATGGGCCCGCATGTTGCGGTAACGCGTATGCCAATCGAGAGCGAGAGTCACTGGCGCGCCAAGTTCTGGAAGATCACCGGCACTTGCCGGGACATGGACGACGTTTTTCATCTCGTCATAAATCGTAGTGGCAATCTCAATAGGTTTCCCGTTAATGGCCATCGTGCCCTTGTCGCCGGGTTGGCCGCCTGCCGCGGCGAAGAAATTGGTTTTATCCAAAACAATGCCACCGCGCTCGTTGATGCTTTGAACAACGGCATCGATGGATTTCAGATAGGCATCTTCGCGGAAGAGAAGTTCGGTCATTTTTAAACCGCTTCAAACTCAGTTGGCACCTCGGGCGTTTCGGTCAGCCATTTGGGAACGGGCAGGCCTTTTTCGCGCAGGAATTCCGGGTTGAACAGTTTTGAGGCGTAGCGGGTGCCGTAATCGCAGAGGATGGTGACGATGGTGTGGCCCGGTCCCATCTGTTTGGCCAGGCGAATGGCGCCCGCCACGTTCACCCCAGTGGAGCCGCCCATGCAGAGGCCTTCATGCTCCAGCAGATCAAAGGCCGTGGGGATGGCTTCGCTGTCGGGAATCTGGAAGGCGTCGTCAACGACCGCGCCTTCGAGGTTGGCGGTGATGCGGCCCTGGCCGATGCCTTCGGTGATGGATGAGCCTTCGGATTTCAGCTCGCCGGTTTTGTAATAGCTGTAGAGGGCGGCACCCATGGGATCAGCCAATACAGCCTTGATATTTTTGTTCTTCGTTTTCAACCCCATGCTGACGCCCGCTAAAGTACCGCCTGAACCCACGGCGGACACAAAGGCATCCACCTTGCCATCGGTCTGGGCCCAGATTTCGGGTGCGGTGGTTTCGATATGGGCCTGCCGGTTGGCGACATTGTCAAACTGGTTGGCCCAGACGGCGCCCATGGCCTTGGCGAGGCGGCCTGAGTATTTCACGTAGTTGTTGGGGTTCTTGTAAGGCACGGCGGGCACTTCGACGAGTTCCGCGCCCAACTGCCGGATGGCGTCCTTCTTCTCCTGGCTTTGGGTTACGGGAATGACAATTACCGTGCGGAAACCCATGGCGCGGGCCACGACGGCCAGCCCGATGCCGGTGTTTCCGGCGGTCCCTTCAACAATGGTGCCGCCCGGCTTGAGATGCCCCTTGGCAATGGCATCGCGGATAATGAAGAGGGCTGCGCGGTCTTTCACTGACTGGCCGGGGTTCATGAACTCGGCCTTGCCGAGGATCGTGCAGCCCGTGAGTTCCGAGGCCTTTCTCAGGCGGATGAGGGGGGTATTGCCGATGGCGGCAACGACGTCGTTCTTGATATCCATGGAAAACTCCGAGCTTCACCCTAGCAATGCCCGACATGGGCCGGGAGGTCAAATTATCAGACGCGATGGCTGGAATGACTCATTTTTTCAAAAGCTTGATGAGGGCTTCCGCCGCGGCGGGGGCCCGTTCCTTGGCGCCGTTGATGAAGTAGATGAAGACGTCTCGGGACCTCAGCGGCTTGCCCTTCGGGGCGGCAAGCGGGAATTGCTCCGGCTCTTCGCCGCCTTCCCAACTCTTCGCCAGCGTGTCCCAACTCTTGATCGCCTTGGCATTGTAGCCGGTTTCCACGTCAGCCTTTGCATCCTGCAGCCGTGCGTAGACAAAGTCAGTTGCGAGATCGGCAATCAAGGGATATTTCTGTGAATCGGCAAGCACCACTGCAACTCCGGCCTCGCCGACCTGGGCGATGAAATCGGCGGAACGGAAACTTTCGTTCCTCACTTCTCAAGCGCATGGCGAAGTTTCAGGTCTTCGAACTTTTCCGGAAGCAACTCCAGGAATGTGGCGATATCGTCGCGATCAAATTTCTTGGTGGGCGCCAGTTGCCACAGGATAGGCCCAAATTTGCATTTCAATTCACTGACACCGCTAGCCAGGAATTTTTCAATCGAGGGGCTGGCCCCGACCAGCACGCGGCCAGGGGTTCTTTATTTTTGCAGAGGTTCTTTTGCTCTAGGAATAAACTTTCAACTAGTCAGACCAAAGGTCAGGGCTTTTAGATGCCAATACGAGAGTCACTTTTAAGCAGAAAAATTTTCATAGCGCAAAAGTATAGGTCAGCCCCATTTCACCCTCTTATCCTGCTACTCACCCGACCACATAACTTTCACCCCAAGGGGCTACTCTATGCAGGAACCTAACCTCTCACATAACTACACACCCTGGCGATGACCTGTCCCCCCCCCTCTGGCCCAAGTGGCACGGACACCCATCACTTCCCAGGCCTTTCCCCCTGGTGCTGGACACCAACGGCACGCGCTCACTAAAGATACCGGGTTTATCGGGGTATGCCACCAGCAGCCCAGAGAATGGTTCTGGACTGGATTTTTTTGGGCGCACGGGGAATGGCACTCGCGCAGTTGGCCTGACCTCCTGGTGGCTGCCTGGGACCTCCACAGACTCTGCCGTGACGCCCGTGACCTGGGTCCTGACTGGCTGCCGGCAACCTGGATTGACGGCCACCTGCCGCGCTCTGTGCGCCAGAGCAAGGGCCGGCCGAATATCGCTGGATCCTGGCGCCTCAGCCTAAGTGGCAATGTGTTGAGCTTGCGGATGGCGGACGGCAACCCCAAAATATCAACATCTATCTGGCAAGTGTTCTGGAACGGACAGCGGATAATTGCCAATAAAGGTTTTGAATGGTTTGCCACTGAACCAGCCCAGCAGGCAGCAGAAGACTTCGACCAGGGTAACCGCGAGGCCTACCGGCTGCGATAGCGGTGAAAATCTGACAGAAGCTGTCCGGCAATTCGTCCGGTGTCAGCGGCACTGCAGACATGGTGCCGGGATAGCCTGAGTTCTCATACTGACCCCAATCTGCGATTATTATCTGGACGGGAGTACCCCTCCGAAATGAGTTGGTAGCCATGCAAGATGGCTTTGCTTTTTCGATTACGCCATCCACTTTGGAACCCTCGAGCGTCTCGCAAGAGACTAACATGGTCGCAGAAGTTGCAATTATCGGATTTCCCTCAAGCGCTACTATCATAGAGGCTGAGATACGGCCCAAAGGGACTCGACCCTCACGCGCGACTTAACGAAGGCAATTGCAGAAACATCTATGCCCCCGTGAGCGCCAGCAATTGCGCGCCATTGAACATCAGAACCTGGAAGCCGGCGCGTCCTTCTTATCCGTCGGTAATGATTGCGGGCGCCCCGACCCTTATCGGCGGGGCTTGATCTTCGTCGTCATCACTAGGCATGCTACTGCCAGATGCAGTGGAATATGCCTCCGTCTGGCCTCCTACTTCTTATAATACCACAGCTTGGTAATCTCATTTGCCAAGAGGTAGCCAATGACGATCAGCAGGAGCACGGCCATGACACCCGGGGCAAGCGGCACAAAACCGAAAATCCGTGCTGCCGGCCCGATATAGGGCAGGGCTATGGCGATGCCGGCGATTACAAGGGTGAGAGCTACCAGCGGCAGGCTTGGCTTGCTGCGGTAGGCGGGTAGGCGGCTTCGCAGGCTGAAGACGACGGTGATTTCGGTGAGCAGGGAAACCACAAACCATGCCGTCTGGAATTCCGCCTCGCCCACCACGAAGAAATTCATCAGCACCGCAAAGCTGACAAGGTCGAACACCGAGCTGACCAGGCCGAAGACGATCATGAAGCGTTTAACCTCGCCGACATTCCAGCGTTCGGCCTTCCGCGCCAGTTCCGGATCGACGTTGTCGGTGGAGATAGCGATCGACGGCATGTCGGAGAGAAAGTTGTTGAGTAGGATCTGTTTGGCGAGCAGCGGCAGGAAGGGAAGGAAGGGCGTGACCAGCGCCATGCTGATCATGTTGCCGAAATTGGCCGAGGTGGTGATGGAAATGTATTTGAGCGTATTGGCAAAGGTAAACCTGCCGCTTTCCACGCCCTGGCGCAGTACATCAAGATCGCTCTTGAGCAGCACGATGTCGGCGCTCTGCCGCGCCACATCGACGGCCTGGTCCACAGAAATTCCCACGTCTGCCGCATGCAGCGCCGGCGCGTCATTGATGCCATCGCCCATATAGCCCACCGCATGGCCGGCTTTCTGCAGGGCAAGGATTATTCGCTCCTTCTGTTGCGGATCGATTTCAACGAAGAGATCGGCCTTGTCCGCCATCACGGTGAGCGCCTCGTCCTTCATCTGGGCGATTTGCGGCCCGTTGAGAAACGTATCGACATTGAGGCCGATGGCCTTGGCCACATGTCTGGCAACCTGCTGGTTGTCACCGGTGATGATCTTGAGGCGGACACCGAGGCCCAAAAGATCGGCCACTGCCTTTTTCGCATCGGCTTTGGGCGAATCGGCCAGCAAGAGGAAGCCTGCCAGCGTCATGTCGCGCTCATCCTTGATGGTGTAGTCCGCCTGGGCCGCCACATCGCGCGTGGCAACCGCCAGCACCCGGAAACCTTCATCGCCGTTCCTGTCGAGGGTGGCCTGCAGCTTGGTCTTGAGAGCTGCCGTGAGTTTCCGCTTCTTGCCGCCGATCACGGCGCTGGAACAGCTTGCCAGGACAGCCTTGAAGGAACCCTTGGTGATCATCAGCCGGGTCTTCGCCTTCTTGCCGTTGGCCACCACGATGGTGAGACGCTTGCGTATGAAGTCGTAAGGCATCTCGTCGACCTTCACCCAGACACCGGTGGTCAGTCCCGCCGTCTTCCCCGCCGCGCTGATCGCCTGGTCGATGGGATTTTCGATGCCGGTTTCGAAGGCCGCGTTGAGAAAAGCAAATTGCCGGACCGCAGCGCTTTCCTTGCCGTCGAGATCGAGACAGGCCGAAAGTGTGACCGTCCCCTCGGTTAGCGTGCCGGTCTTGTCGGTGCACAGCATATCCATGGAGCCGAGATTTTCGAGTGCTTCAAGGCGCCGCACGATGACGCCTTGCCGGGCCATCTTGCGCGCCCCTGCCGACAGCGTGACGGTGATAATGGCCGGCAGCAGTTCGGGCGTCATGCCGACGGCAAGCGCCACGGCAAAGAGCAGCGATTCAATCAGCGGCCGCCCCATGAGCTGGCTGACGGTCAGCACGAATAACACCATGACGATCATGACCTTGACCAGCAGGTAGCCGAACTGGCGGATGCCACGCGCGAACACGGTTTCAGGCTCCGCCCCGCCGATGGATGTGGCAACATCGCCGAGTTGCGTTTGTGCCCCTGTGGCAACCACCAGCAGGCTGGCAGTACCGCTGCGCACCGAAGTGCCGGAGAAGGCGCAATTGCTGCGCCCGCCGATAGCCGCTTCGGCGGGAACGATGCCCGGCCTTTTCTCCACTGGCATGGATTCACCCGTGAGGGCCGCTTCGGTGACCAGGAAGTCGGTAGCCGAGAGGACGACGCCATCGGCTGGCACAAGATTTCCGGCGGACAAATGCACCACATCGCCCGGAACAATGCCGGCAGCTGGAACCGAGGTCACTACGCCGTTACGCAGCACCTTTGCCGACAGCGCCAGCCGCTGGCGGAGTTCGAGCAAGGCGGTGGACGCTGCATATTCCTGGTAGAAGCCGAGCAAAGCGCTGCTGATCACGATCACCAGAATGATGCTGCCATCGACCCATTGCTGCAGAGCATAGGACAGCGCCGCGCCGAAAATCAGGACCAGCTCCAACGGGCTTTCGAATTGCCGGGCCAACAGCTTGAGCGGCCCAACGCGGCTGTCATCACCGACGCTATTGGGGCCATGGCTCTTCAACCGCCGTGCCGCTTCGCGCCTGGTTAGACCCTGCGGGGTGGTGGCAAGCCTGGCCGTGAGAGTAGCTGTATCCGTGGCCCAGTAGTTTGCCGGGAGTTCCGCTGCCATCTGCATTCTGTTCCGGTAATTTGGGCATTGACCGGGATCAATACCGGCCCAATGATTTGAGGCTATCACGACATCCTAGGTGTTTGGAATTAACCTTTGGAGAGGTCTGATGGCTGCAACGCAAAGCCTGAGAAAGGAGCTCGATGAGCTGCGCCGGGAATTTGAAAGCTTGCGTGATCGTGGCGCCGACCAGCTTTCCGGCAAGGCAAAGGAGGCCGTTGCCGCGGAGCTAGTGTGCGGATGACCTGAAACAAGACTTCATCGTTAGGCCGTAATAGCGAATAATTATCTGCGGTTGCTACAAGTAATGGCGCCGGCGGATAGGTGGCCAGTCCAACCACCCCCGGGGTCTGACCTGCTGTAGTTTGTTCTTCTGAAACCGCCGCCGGGGTAGCGCCCCTAATCGTTCTACGCTGCATGGCGGCAATGTCTTGGGTGGCGTGTTTGCGGGGGTGGGGCAATGTCGGTCGCAGCGACTTATGAACGTCAACGGCTGGGATTGGGCGCTGAGTCGTTCGCGGTGTCCGGTTAGCGTCCGGTTTTAATTGGTTGGGGGCTGCGCAAATAATTCAGCACAGCCCCCAGGCCATAGATAAGATTGGCTCCCCGACCTGGACTCGAACCAGGGACAATTCGATTAACAGTCGAATGCTCTACCAACTGAGCTATCGGGGAATATTGGTGCGGCGTATAGCAGAGGGTCTTACGGACTAAAAGACATTTTGTCGTTACCCTGTCT
>JBBSBQ010000066.1:0-9773 GCA_038251095.1 Hyphomicrobiales bacterium | reverse complement strand
CGTCATCGAGCAATGGCGCATCCACTACAACACGAAGCGTCCACACTCAGTACTCGGGTACAGGCCACCTGCACCAGTCACAATCGCACCAAAACGAACCCCTCTCGACGGGAGGCTACCCATGCAATAATCTCTCATAACGGCTAATACAAAATATCGGTCAGGCCAGTCCCATCTTAGTAACGGGTGACTGGCGTCCAAAAACCCAATCTTATCAGTGGAATTACGAGTGATAGCCTTCCAATTGCTATCGAATAGGCGCCCGCCATCCGGCATCAAGTGCTTCCTTTTCGGAACAGAACCAGCGTTCGCCCCTGGATAGATCAATGCTTGTCACTGTGTAATGTCGGCTCCAAGGGGTATGATAGATGTGGCCGTTGTTTGATATGTTTCCTTTGATAGGACAGCCATTTGGTGCCTTCTGTTCGGCAACCTTCCATCGTTTTTCCCGAAATACCCATGGTTCCTCGCAAGCGAGTTGCCACACGCCTAGTTGAGAACTTCGAGCGGCATTCTCCTCGGCAACGTACTGTTTGCTATATTTGATAAATGCCCAGGCGAGCCCTTCTTGCACCAATATACGATTTACGTTTTGCCCTGCAGAAGTTGTACAATTGGCCAGCAATCGATTAAACGCATCATACTCTGTGCCTGAGCACGTCACGCCGTTCTTAACGAGAGATTCCATACGATTACTGGCTGTTTCTCCTGGACGAACAATCTTTTTTGAACTCGTGACACATCGCTGAGCAGTTTCCGCAGCGTCAATGCCAAGCAATCTCACCACAGTTCCTTGTACTTCAATTGTGTCGCCATCAATGACTTTTGCTGATCCCGAAAGTTCGTGAGAAAAAGCGGATAGCGGGAGGCAACTAGTCAGGAGCAGTATGTAACCAAATTTTTTCATTTTCACTATTCTCCTGGCCGTTGTGTCCAGAACTCTTGGATTGCGATTGGCCTGACGGATATTTTGTACCAGCCACAATGAGAGATTGTTGCACCTTATGACGCAATACTGCCAACTGTTTGGATATTCATCTTGTAGAAATTTGACTGCAGTGGATATCTTTTTGTTGTTCGTTATTGCGGTCTTTGTAGCGGTCGTCGTGGCGACTGTTTTAAAGAGGATTTTCACGGGGATTTCTCATTGAAATACGGGAACGGGCGGAAAAACCAGTGAAGGCGGCAATTTTCTCACGCGTCTCGCCCTTTAAAGCTTCCGACAACTTACCGGAAGTTCCGTTTTTAAGTTCGTCGCCAATAGACTGCCGTTCCTTCGCTGCCGCCTTGATTTCAGGCTCAAGCTCGCGTTTGATCGAACGGCTTCTGAATGTGTGAAGTCTTTGCGGTCGAAATCGAGTAGGCGCACTACATCGTCTCCTATTCGCCCTGGATTTCCTTAATGCGCTTCACGATGGCAGCCGCCTTTGCATCTTCATCCATGAATCGTTGAAGTGCGGCACCTTCGAGCCTGTGAAAGGGCGCCTCAGTTTTCAAAGCTTCAGCGGCCCGAGAATAGGCCACGGGTAACTCGGCATATAGGCGGGCCAACTCTTCGCCCAATTCAGGAGATATCAGCCTCACCATACGGAGGTTTATTGCACGAGAACCTGACGTTCGCAAACCAATGCCATTGCGGTGCCGGGTTTTTGTGTTTCAATCTCCCGGCGTTTCGGGCTCAGCCAAGTGCACCATGGCGTCATGGATATAGCTTTCTAGACTCCCCGTATCCGGCGTGATTTCTTCAGGCGTAAGGCCCTCTGCAGCCGCTTGAGCTATGCAGCGTGTCGCTAAGTTAGAAGCGCGCATTGGGTCGTCTGAGGGGTTCAGCGCTGTGACGTTCTTCTCAATCCAGTTTTCAAGAAACTCTATGCCCCGCGCTGTCATAAATCGCTACCTTCCACCTTGCCAGCCTTGAGAGCGCAACTCTGCAATCGCCTTTTCAAGCTGCTTCCTCAAGACGTGCACTCTGACACGATCGCCACCGGTGGGCCAGCATCTTTGCCCCACTGCTGAAAGGTTGCGGGGAATTTGGACAAACATCTAGCTACAAATTTGGCTTTTCCGATTCCTTGGTCGCGGGAGCTGCAGTAACTGTGAGAGCACCTACGATATACTCCTCACCATCAATGTAAGCGTAACTCCCAAGACTGGTTTGGCAGAGGGCATCACCTAGTTCAGCACCTTTGCGGTACCACTTTACAGCCTCTACATAATCCTGTGGAACGCCAAAGCCTTCGTTGTACATTGCCCCTAGCGAGTTTTGCGCAATAGCGTTGCCCTGATCTGCAGCTTTTCGGAACCAATTTACAGCCTGGGCAATATCTCGTGGAACGCCGTAGCCGAGCATGTATATGTCCCCCAAGGTGGTTTGGGCAAAGTCCTGACCCTGATCTGCAGATTTGCGGTACCACTTCACAGCCTCTGCAAAATCCTTTGGTACGCCGGAGCCGCCCTCGTACATGACCCCTAGCATCTGTTGGGCATCTGCATTTCCCTGATCAGCCGCTTTGCGGTACCACTCTACTGCCGTTGCATTATCCTCTGGTACGCCATCGCCTTTGTCGTACATCCACCCAAGTAGAAATTGCCCATGCATCTCCTTGCTCAGCCAAGGGCCGCCATAGGCTCAAGGCAGCTGCATAGTCTTTGATGTTGTAAGCCGCATGACCATCCTCCAACGGTCCCGCCACCGCTGGCTGGGCCAACAGACACATGGCAAGCCCACAAGCCGCGATGAATGATTTGATGCTCATGCTGTCAACTTAGCCTTCAATACACGAGACGCCTAAACGCTCGTGACGCGGACCTTGAGTGCGTCTGGACCACCCCATCCGCTGATTAGCGCCGATGCCCCCGGTTTCATATGAATTGCACAATTACACCGTTGACCGGCGATGTTAGATTTGCGCAACAATCTTTCGGCGCCTCCACCTCGCCGCTGGGATCCGGAATGACGCAGATTTACGCATCAAGCGTCTTGTGGTGCAGCCGTTCCAGGCATTCCGGTTCGCGACCTCGTACGACCCGCTGGCCCTTGAGCGGGCCACGTGTGTCGGTCACGACCGTGCATTGATCTTCGACCTGATGGTCCGACTCGTGGAAGATGATGACCCAATCCCCCGTCTTTCCCAGTTCATGGGCCCTTGCGGTATTCGAAAACAGCACGGTGAAGTGCCAAGGGCCACGCTCCGCATGCAGGATTGGCAGCCAGGCCTCGTCCTTCGGGTTGAAACGTTTGGGTGCGATGAGTTTGAGGTTGCCGGCTTTCGCTCGTTCCCGGTACTCCCGGTCCACATCCAGGAGAATCTCGATTGGCGGCGGCGGCCCCCGATGGGTGCCGGCAGCCATTGGTCGCTTGCGCCCGAGAATGTTGGCTAATGACTGGCGAATGATCTTGCCCCGGCGCTCACCGATTCCCGGCACCGTGTCCAGCCTCCCGTCGTGTGATGCGGCCTCCAGAGCCTCCAGGGTGTCAACGTGCAGGTGTTCGTGAATGAGGCGGGCAAAGATTGGCCCAATTCCGGGAACGTTCTGAAAAGAAACTTCAGGATCGAGCTTTCCGCGCATCCGTTCAAGCTGCGGCCACCTGCCGGTTGTCGTGAGCTGCAGTATGGCACTGGCAATGGATTTTCCGACATTGAGCAGGGCTTGGAGTGCCCCGATACCTCGCGCTGCAACTTCAGCCACGTCGTCCGGCAATTCTTCGATCGCCTTTGCGGCATTGCGATAGGCCGAGACCCGGAACTGGTTGGCATTCTGCTGGGCGAAAAGGGCAGCCGCTTCTAGCAACGCGTCTGCGACAATTTTGTTGTTCGAATTCATATACAGTCCTCTCCTTCCTCCCTTGTATTAACCTTCACGGAATATGGATCGTTCGCGCCCCCGCTGACTTGCTCCATGTCAATTTCCTAATCAAAATTGCGATAGCTCGACACGCAGGCACTGTTGCTCCAAGTCCCAGCCGCAGCTGCCGCAGGCAACTAGATTTATGGGACGACGAGGATTCTCGGAATTGCCACCTGATGCGATGAATAGTGAAACCCCTCAACTGAGAGGAACAACAGAAACGATCCGGAAGGTGTTCATGTCTTCATCATGTTCACGTATTGAAATATATTCTCCCGCGATGAAGGCATGGTCAGCAAACCTGTAGCCCGCTTCGTCGTCATCGATTTTGCCATGAATGTCATAGTGGAACGCCCATGACCCTCCTGGCTTGTGCACCAGATGGCCGATTTCGTCGGGCACCCCTTCCCAAAAGCGCCGGACACGGCACTGGCTGCGGTGCTGCTGCCATGATTTTGCGTCAATGTGGCCTTTCCTGTCGAGGGGCGCGACGAACTCATAACCGTGCCGGGCGCTTCCCTCCGGAAACTCGTGGCTTCGCGCCATATCTATCCTGATCTTGCTTAATGGCATCTTCCTGATCCTCAATGTGACATCAATACCGGAATCGTCATGTGTTCGAGAACATGCCGTGTCGCGCCGCCAAACACGAACTCCCGCATCCGCGAATGGGCGTAGGCCCCCATCACCAGAAGATCGGCGCCGAGATCATTGGCCCGCATCAAAAGGGCTTCGCCGGCGTTACGCCTGGTTGTCATCATCGGTTCGGCGGTCACCTTTATGCCGTGGCGTGACAGCACGGTTGCCTCTTCGGCGCCCGGAATTTCGCCCGCTTCGCCGCTTTGCTTGTAAGGGTCAACCCATACAAGCCGGGTTTCCTTGACGGTCCGCAACAGGGGCAGGGCATCGAACATGGCGCGTGAAGCCTCTTTGGTTCCATTGAAGCCCACGATTGCCTTTTCGGCAATGCCCTCGCCCCGAGGGGAAAAATGGCCTTTTTTCGGGATGACCAGAACCGGCCGCCCGGATTCCAGGATAAGCCGGACCACCAGGTCCCGTTCAATGCTTCCGTCCTGTCCGGAGTCGACCTGACTTGTAACGACCAGTTCAGCACTGCGCGCCTCGGAAATTGCGCCGTCGCCAATGTCCGGGAAGTTGGAGTCAATAACCCGCCATTCGGCCTTGAGGCCATCCTGCTTTGCCCGCGCCTCGAATTTCTTGCGAACCTCTTCAAGCTTTGAGGCGAACAGATCACGGTAGCCCTCAAAGACCATTGGCGTGGCAACCATGCCGACATCGGAATAAACCTTTGCCGCCGGCAGGACGTAAAGCCCGATGAGATGGGCTTCGAACTGACGCGCCAAGGCGCTGGCGGCGTCAAGCAACTGCCCGGCGCTGCCAGAATCATTTAACAGGACCAGTATCGTCTTAGGGGGCATTTCAATCTCCTCCGGTGATTGCGGGCAGGCAGTCGAAGCCTTTGCTCAAAGAGGCAGGCTGTCCTTGATGTGCTGATAGACGTAATCGTTGGATTGATGGGCATAATCATGCACGATTTCTGCAAATACCAGTTTCTGCAAGGCGGGGCCAAAGTCCTTGCGCAACTCACCCAACGCGGTTGCTGGGGCTACGACAACGAGATGCTCGAATTCGCCACGCTGCGCAGCGCTCTCAAGATGACCCGCAAGCGTTGCCAGAAACTGGTTTTCGAGCTGCTTGTGCGGGTCAATCCGGGGCTCAATCGCGTGACGCGCGGAGCCGACCGACTCTTGCACCCGCGGCGCACGGTCCGTCACCAGGTCGTGTGTTGCTAAATGCGGATCATGGAATTCGCCATCGGGAAGCTGCTGCACCCCTTTTTGGTGAGGCTTGTACAGCAATATCCTCGCCTTCGCCCCGTCGGCAACAACAATCCATGTGCGGTTCTGTTTCATTATTATCCTCGAGGGTGTTTGAATGCCGGGAAGAGATGCGCTCAGGCACCTCTCCCCAGGGAGTGGTGGGTTGGAGGTTAGGCTGTCGATTCCCCCCAGAGGGTGGCCAACATTGATCCAACATTCATTTCTGCTCTCCTCTGCTGGGTTATTTTAACGCCAAGGCGCATCTTTACAGTTCAAAGACCCCGCCGCATTGACCTCGATCAATGAAATGAGGATTTTTCCAAATGTCACCGGGCGGTTACCGAAGTCCCCATGAATAGTGCTGGAGATCAAATAGTGACTGAAACCGTCGGCGAACCAAGGAGTGTGGATAGCTCATGTTAGGTGGGGCATGACTGTCTTTGCAAAACTACGCGACAACGGTTGAGCGTCAACTCATCTCGCGCGGTATCCGTGATCCTCTCGTGCTTGAGGCGATGAGCACGGCTTCCCGCAAAGCGTTCTTCCCTCGGTCGCTTGTGAAGTTTGCCTACGACGGCTCCTCAGCGCAGAGCCCGGAGCGCGTTCAGAATAACTGCAACATCAATCACCTCCTGGAACAGGGCGCCTTCGACGACCGAAAGGTAACCGAAAGCGGCAGCCACCATCGCTCCCAACGAAAGCGCCAGCCCCACATAGACGCTCTGCAAAGCGATCGCCCGGGAACGCTGGGCGATCTCCACCGCCTCGGCGATCCGTCCCAGATCATCAACGAGCAGGACTGCATCGGCAGATTCGGCGGATGCCGGCGAGCCGCGCACCCCCATGGAGATGCCGACGTCGGCCGCCGCGAGGGCTGGCGCATCATTGACGCCATCGCCCGCCATCAGGACCACGCCATAGGCCCGCTCCGCAATCACCACGTCCACCTTCTCGCGTGGCAGCAGCCCTGACCGGATGTGATCGAGGTCAAGCTGGGCGGCGATGGCCTCGACCACGGCTTTTTGATCACCCGAGGCCAGCACGAGCCGCGTGAAGCCCGCCCTGCGTAATTGCGCCAACGCGTGCGCGGCGTCGCGGCGAAGCGCATCAGCCAGAATGAGATAACCGGCGAGATGGCCGTCTACCGCCACCGCCACGATCACTGAGCCTGGAGGGGCGGCAGGCTTCTGCATCGCGCCAAGCTTAAGCTTCCTCCACACGAAATCACTGCCGCCTATGATAACCCTCTTCTTGTCGACGTGTCCTTCAATACCTGAGCCACCCAATTCCTTTGCTCTAACCGGCATGCTGAGTGCGAGACCACGCCCCATCGCCGCCTCAACGATGGACGCGGCGATGACATGTTGGGACGCCTGATCAAGCGAGGCGGCAAGCCGCAAAATCTCATCGGGGCTGCGCCGGCCCGATGAATGCACATCGACAAGCCTGGCGCGCCCGTCGGTAAGCGTGCCGGTCTTGTCAATGACCAGCACTGAGGCGCGCGCCAGAGTTTCCAGTACAGGCCCGCCCTTAACCAGCACGCCGCGCCTTGCCGCCTTGCTTATCCCGGAAATGATTGCAACCGGAACGGCGAGGATAAGCGGACAGGGTGTAGCGGAAACGAGCACGGCAAGCATCCGCAGATGGTCGCCGGTAACCATCCAGGTACCGCCGGCAAGAAGCACGGTGAGCGCCAGGAACCACAAGGCAAAACGATCGGCCAGCCGCACCATTGGTGCCTTCGCCTCTTGCGCCGCCTGAACCAGGCGAACAATGCCGGCATAGGTGCTCTGCGATGAAGGCCGGATGGTAATGACGTCAAAAGCCGTGTCGAGGCTGGACGAGCCGCTCAGTACTTCGTCACCGACGTTGCGATATACCGGAACAGATTCACCGGTGAGGATTGAAAGGTCAAGAAAGGCTCTGCCACTTGCCACCTTGCCGTCGACAGGGACGATCTCGCCCTGGCGCACCAGGATGCGGTCGCCGGGAACCAGATCGCCGATATCCACCTCCACGAGCTTCGTGTCGCGATACCGGAGTGCCTTCTTCGGCGCGCGCCCGACAAGTGCGTTCATTTCAGCGCGGGCCCGTGCTTCGGCAAAATTTTCCAGCAACTGGCCACCGGAATACATGAGTGAGACAACCGCTGCGGCAAGCGTCTCACCGAAATAGAGAGCCGCCGACATCGACAGGGCCGCGACGATGTCGAGGCCAAATTCGCCACGCCGCAATGACGTAAAAATTTCCCGCGCGAGAAACAGGAGGACAGTGGCAGCCGCAAAACCCCACGCGGCATGCTGCCACTCACTCAACTCAAGAAATGGCGCCAGGAATCCCGCAGCCAGCCCGGCGCCGGAAACAACAACCAACAGCAGTTTAAGACGGTTCAGCACATCGCTGCCCATCGACCGCTTTGCCAACATCGACCGTGTTGCGGGCGTTCCATCCAGTTTCTCCCCTGCCTGAATTCGAGTTCTAGGAGCCTAATGAGACATCAATATCGGCATTGTGCACTCACGGAGCATTTCACGGGTCACTCCACCCAGGATGAGTTCGCGCCACCGCGACCGTCCGTAGGCGCCTTGGACGATCATACCTGCGCCGGACTTCGCTGCCTGTTGCTTGATGAGGCTGGCGGCGGTGCTGCCGTCAAATGGCACAACGCTAACGCTCACTTTCTTACCAAGGTAAGTGAGCATTCCGGCAATTGCATAAGCGGCAGGAACGTCATTCAGTTCCTTCTCCCCCATAACCGTGACGATCTCAATCGTTTTGGCCAAGCGGAGCAGGGGAAGGGAATCCCAAACGGCCCGTGCTGCGCCAGCACTGCCATCCCAGGCCACCAGGACATGCTCCAGTGAAATTTCGGAGGAAAATCCGTTTGGAACAACGATAACCGGCCTGCCGCTTTCAAATATCAGGGGTTCGATCAATGCGCCTCCCAGAAACTCTCCAGGAATGCCGGATTCGGCGAAGACTAGCCCATGAACCCCGGCACGATGAGTGCAACGGCGTACAATGCTGCCGAGATCGCCCTTGAGAATCTCCGTGTGAACGATCAGGCCGGAATTGCGCGCAAGTTCAGCAATTTGCTGGCGTTGATGAGAAGCTGAATCTGCACTGCGCCTGTTTTCGTCCGAGATCAGGCCCTCCACCGTATTTGAGCTCAAAATTGTTCGCACAGATATTTGCAATGCACCGATAGCGATGGAAAGCTGCGCGTCAAGCTGAGTGGCAAGGTTGAACGCGGTTTTAATTGCGCCCAGGGATTTTTCTGATCCCGTGTCGGGAGCAATGAACCCGTGGAAAATCGGAAATTTCATCGTAGCTGTTCCTTTGAAATCCTTGTCCAAATTGATGCATTTAGCACCGAAGACATTTGATGTGAATCAACCCTCCCGATGAATCAGCTTGTTTTCACGATATTGGCGTCCAATCCCATTTTTCTGGCAGATTTTGATCGCAATCAATACGGTACTCTTCGGAACTATTAGTCTGCAAACATGAACGACAAGCCCGTTCCCGCTTTGCGGGTTGCGTTAACCAGCTTGTTCCAAGGACTTGGTCTCCGCCACCAAAGCACATTCAACTTTTTAATTTTGAGAGCTGAATATGTAATTGAGAGATCGAAATTGATCCAGATCAATTTCGCGGCCGATGACAGCTGCCAATATGCGGAAATTCTTGGGAGTGGAACATGACTCGATACGACATTAAGCGCGGGTTCAGGTGTTGCGGATTGATGATTTCCATCTATTTGCTGGCGGCAGGTCCTGCTCAAGCCGATGGCGATGCAGTCAAAGGCGAACAAATCTTCAAGAAATGTATGGCTTGCCATGCGATCAACGACAAAACCAACAAGGTCGGACCACATCTTGTCGGCATTGTCGGCAGGCCGGTGGCGTCGGTCGAAGGATATGGCTACTCGGAAGACATGAAGGCCCACGGCGCCACCGGTGCCGTGTGGGACGAGGCCGCCCTGATGTCATATCTTGAAAGCCCAAAGGCGGTAGTCGCCAAAACGAAAATGGCATTCGCCGGGCTAAAAAAGGAAGATGAGCGCGCCAACCTCATCGCCTT
>JBBSBQ010000065.1:0-9922 GCA_038251095.1 Hyphomicrobiales bacterium | reverse complement strand
GTCTTGGCCGTTCCTGCAGCCTACGCCGCCACGACCATCAAGGTTCAGTTGGCCGATGTGGGCGGTACCTTGGATACCAGCATGAATATGGGACTTGGCATCGGCATGGGCGGCGACATGAAGAAGGCCACCATGAGCATTGTCATCAACAAGAAGAGCGTGAAGGCCGGACGGGTCACCTTCGATGTAACCAACGTCTCGAAGGAAACCATTCATGAGGTGATCGTCTCGCCGATCGCAAGTGAAAACGAGACCCTGCCCTACCTGAATGACGAGAACCGCGTCGATGAGGAGCACGGCTCGCATCTGGGCGAAGTCGCCGAGCTTGAAGCCGGCAAGTCCGGTTCCCTGACGGTGACCCTGAAGCCTGGCATGTATGTCCTCTACTGCAACATCCCCAACCACTACATGGCGGGCATGTGGACGGTGCTGACGGTCACCAAGTAGCAACCGCTTCGGGCGGCCTCCCGACAGTTTTCCGGCTGGCCGCCTGAAGTTTCCGAGCCGAGACACGGCGGATGGTTGCCCGAGGCTGGTCATCGGGAGACGCGCTGGAACCGCGCCATGCCTCATGGCCACCCTTTAAAGTTCAATCAGCGGCGGGCTCTCTGCGCCGCCGCCACTAGCCACAGGGCATTGAGAGCAATGCAGGCGAGCCCAAGCAATTCAATGAGCGAGTTCACCGAAACCCCGTGGATCCGTGTGGCGATGAGAACGTCCAGACCGTGGAATGAGACGGCCCGCGCCAGCTGGTAGGCTCCGAAGAGCACCAGGCCCGAGGCTGCCAGTGCAATCCTGGGACGGGACCGGCTGAGAACGAGCACAATTGCCCCCGTGAGGGCTACCCCCGCCACGACAATGACGACTGTAAGAAGCGCCTGGTAGCGCACGCGGGAGGAATACCATCCCTCCACCTGCGTCACGCACCGCGCAAGGCCCGACACCGCTGCCTGCAGGTCTACCACCTTGTCGACGCCCAGGAGCGCAAGCAGGATTGCCAAAACGCCCCAGAACCAAACGTAGCCCCTGCGCCCCGGCTGCCACGGGTCGCTCCCGCCTCGAAGTGCCAGAACCGAGAGCAACGCCGCCGCCAGGTAGGCCGCAGCGGCAATCCACCTTGTGGCTGGAACGGCAGCCAGAACAGGGAGCCACTCCTGATGCAGGCATGTCTGGATTTGTTGCAATTGGAAAACTCTTACACAGTTGCGAGAAGTTGGCCGCCACTAGGCTACCGATGCCGACCTTGGCAGACAAGCCAAGAAGTACCCCGAAACGTCGGTCATCCGGTGGATATCGGCTAAACGCTTCTGCCACATACGGTCAGAAGTGCAGAACATGCCAAAAGGTTCCCTTATGACCCGCTCCCCTGTAACAAGGGGCAAGTCACAACAGCGCTGGAATATTCGGCTCAATGGAGTGAAAGTGAAAGACCCATATGAAATTCTAGGGGTGGGGCGCACCGCTTCCCCCGATGACATTCAAAAAGCTTACCGCCGCCTGGCGAAGAAGCTGCATCCCGATCTCAACCCTGGAAACAAGCAGGCGGAGGAACGCTTTTCCGCCGCAAGTCTCCTCCTTGCTATGGTCCTTCTCTTCTCCTTGCTTTGGTCCTTCTCTTCTAAAGTTCAATATTCTTGTCTTATGGTGTGACTCAGAAAAAGCCAGTCAGGCCATTGCCAAATGGCCGCCACGCGACAATATTCACCTTAGCGAGCCGGTCATCGCATGAATACCGACTTGAGACACAATATAAAGTTTACCCCTAACAACACGGCAGCTGGGGACCAAATTAGGCAGACGCAATCCTCGCCGCGGGCAGGGAGTGGCGCAATCCTACCCTGAAGTAAGAGCCGTAATTATTTGGGTCACCAAGGCGCCGATATGGAACACACTAGCCAACGATTAGATTTCGAGATTCTTTGGAAAAATAGTCATGATTAAAATTGATCTTTCGGAAAGCAAAAAGGTCCTTCTGGTCAATGTCACCACCGCTTTGACGGTCAAGGATATTGCTGAAATGGCGAAAGCCATAGATGAGCATATCAATCAGGAGGACGACGTTCCAAATCTGGTGCTGCAATTATCGAAAATGCCACAGTGGGACGGGTTTCAAGCTCTAAAAGCGCATTTTCAACTTGTGAAGAACCATCATCAGCTTATCAAGAAGGTAGCGGTGGTCAGCGACAGTCGGGCCCTGACGATCATGCCCTATATAATGGATCATTTTATCACGGCAAAATTGCGTCATTTTCCTGAGAATGCCACGCAGGATGCCAAAACTTGGGCAGAGGCCGAAGACGACCATCCCGGGGAGTTTGAAATACTGGATGACTTGCCGCGCGATGTCGTGGGCATCAGAGCGCACGGGATCATCACATCCCAAGACTATCGTAAAACATTGATTCCGCTGATTGCTGACAAGCTCAAAACTCATGATCATCTAAAGCTGCTTATCATTTTCGACAAAGCCTTTGATTCCTATTCGGAAGGAGCAGTCTTGGACGACGTGCGCTTTGGTTTCAGCCATTTGGGCGATTTTAGCCGGATCGCGATTGTGACTGACCTTGGCTGGATACGTCACAGTGCTAAATTATTCGGCCCGTTGATTAGGGCCAAAATTCACATCTTTCCTGTCAAAGGGCTAGAGGAAGCACGATCATGGATAAAGAGTTAAACTTGGTTGTAGGCCTGACCGAGCTATTCAGACCCAGAAAATATTAAAGCATTGGACCAAGAAGGAGAAAGTTGGTGACCCATTTTTCCGCTTTTGTATGACCGAGCCTTTCGCCGGTCGCTCGCTTGACTGGGGTGCTCTAGCTATGGCCAATTTCCGCTCATTGGCCCTTCTGCGACATGGCAACGATAGCCAAAAAATGGCCGCTTTTGCTTCGGAAGCAGACATACGTGCGTGACTAACTATGCCCGTCTATGAGTTCACGCCCTAGGCTCAGACCCTGTGTTTTCTCCCGCTGCTTGTCCGGAGCCTTCCGGCAGATCACGCCAAAGGGCACCTGAGCGCAGGATACAGAAGATGCCGTTTAGGACCCGCCGGTCGTTCACACGCCCAACCCCGCGCGACTTGTTTGGAAGCATCCCCTGGATCGCGGTTCATTCAT
The DNA here is from genome assembly GCA_038251095.1 of Hyphomicrobiales bacterium. Taxonomy (GTDB): domain Bacteria; phylum Pseudomonadota; class Alphaproteobacteria; order Rhizobiales; family Aestuariivirgaceae; genus Aestuariivirga. The sequence continues at coordinate 6,806 of JBBSBQ010000065.1, read as the reverse complement.
AGTCACTGAGTTCATAGTGCATGATTCGCGGCTCCAGTTTGGGAGCTTGAATCACGTCCCAGCCGACACCTTCAAGAGCAGACCGCCATGTCCGCAATAGCCCAATGACCGGACATACGGCAGAAGCTGCCAAACCGACGCGATTGACCCCTGAGTTATTCGACCATTAGAATGCCGGAACCGCCCATTTCTTTCGGCAAGTCCTTCTGCTTCGGTAGACCGTCCTTGATGGGCAGCACTGTCTCCTGGTAATTGACATGCACCCCGGGTGTGAACTTCAGTGCCGGAATGACCGCGGCATAGACATCGACCAGTTTCCAGTGCGGATGATCTGTAAAGAGATGCCCGCCGCATGTCTTGCACCACTTTCTGAGGCTCCTGTCGGTCCGGTGATGGACCCCGATGTTACCCGCTCCCTTGGTGATCTTGAGCGCTTCGGGCGCCCAAAGCGTAAAGGCGTTGACAGGCCCGGCCGACCATTCCCGGCAGGAACTGCAGTGGCAGTAGCCCATTGCTGCCGGTTCCCCGGTTACGGTGAATTCAACCGAGCCGCAGAAACACTTTCCTTTGTTGGTTGTTGCAGTAGTCATTTGAGTCTTCCTTTCAATTAATGATGAGTTCAATCAGAGGGAGCAATTGCTAACGCGGTGGATAGGTCCGGTTGGCAATCCTCTCGATGTCGGAGCGGGCTATGCCCATGTCCTTCAGTAGGTAATCATCCAGGCTTCCGAGCGCGGTGCGAATCCTGCGCCGCTCAATCGCTGCGGCGATCTTCGCCACCGCGATGCGAAAGAAGTTGGATTTGGCCCGCAAGAGGGCTGCCGTGGTCTTGGCTGGCATCTCTAGTGCGCCTCGCCGTGCATGGCGTCGCAGCTCACATTCGGGTTGTTGTCGGCAAACGCTCCGGTCGGGTTCGGCCGCCAGGCCCAGACGTGCAACTCGTAAAACTTGTCCAGGCCATAGCGGTTCGGCTCGGTGACGAAGTTGAACAGGTGGCCATCAAGTGCTGCCGGGCCCTTGAAGGCAATATATTCGACGGCCACAAGGTCCATCTTCCCGTCTGCAGTCGGCTCGTACATGACAGCTTCGGGCTTAGCGATATCCACAACGCCATCCTTGAGAAACGCGCCATTCACGTAGTGCACGCCCATGGCGCCGCCCTGCAGGCCGCTGGCGCAGGGGATAGGCGCGTAGCCTTCGGCAACCGCTACCGCTACATCCTTGAAGCGGTCATTGGCGGCGCTGACCTTGTCAACCAGTGGATTGGCGCTGTCGGCCAATGCCGGCGCAACCGCAATCAGGGAAAAAAGGGCAAGGCCCATCGGCAAACGAATTGTTTTCATGTCAGTCTCCATCTAATTATGTCCCTTCAGAGGACGTTTCGTAATTTCCATCGCATCGGGGACGGTGAGCAAGGGTTGCATCCAGACGCGTCTGATATCGCGGTGGATTCCAGATCATCCAGGATTTCGCCACCCAGCGCTTCCGTCTATTGCGGAGTTTGATCCCGAGCGGTGACAGGTGAATCTCCTTGGTCATACCGTGATAGCCATAGTTCCGAAGGTATTGCTCCGGGGCTTCAAGCCACGCCTTGTAGGGCCATACTTTCGCAGGCCGAAGGGATAGGTGGCGTCAATCGCCCTGGTGCGCTCTGGCAGGGACATTAATTCGGGACGGGTCCTTTGGACCTCGGCAATCGCTTCACGGGCTCTTTGGCTCCACTCCATTACCGGGCACTCCGTCTGACGGCATACCGGCTGGTCACGACGCGGAACTCGTCTGCGAACTCGACCAGGGCTGAGTTGAGCTTGCCGGTGCAGACAACGCGGCACGGCTGGCCGTGGCGCTCTCCGAGTATCGTTTTCCAATACCAGATATGGGTCACAGGGCCTCGATTTCACTAACAAATATCGCCAAAGCAGTCCGCAATTGGGCCGACAATTCAGGGTCCGCCAAGATACCGGCCGCGTCAAGATTCAGGCTCATAAGGGGTAACGTGATGGATGCCGGCTCAATCAGCCGCGCGGACATAGTTGCAAGTATCTCGCGCAAATGGCCCTGCGCATGTGTTGCGCGTTGCGATGCGTTGATTAAGGCAACGGGTTTTCCCGGAAATGCAACGTAACTGACGAGCCAGTCCAACGCATTCTTGAACGCCCCAGGAATGCTATGCGCATATTCCGGCACGGCAATGAGCAACCCATCACTGCTCCCAACTTCCCGACGCAGCTCTTTGACAGTGTGCGGGGTTTCATCCGCATCCATATCCGGATTGAAATGCGGCAAATTTTCAAGGCCGATGTAAAGAGCTACTTCCACACCGGAAGGCGCCGCAGCAACAGCCGCCTGCAAAGCCGCAGTATTGAATGACGTGGCTCTCAAGCTGCCCGAGATCGCAAGAATCCGTATAGATCGTTCCCCTTCATGCCCCGCCCATTCTGTTCTGACGGGGTAGATCTGGTGCGGGGGCGATAGCTGGTGAACAATAGTCAATTCACCACCTCCAATAAATTTCGCATGCGCCTGTAGGCGAGGCGCATGCGGGACTTCACGGTGCCAAGGGGCAGGTTCAATCGTTCGGCAATCATACGCTGTGGTACGTCTTCCACATAGGAAAGGATCAGTAGCTCGCGCTGTTCGGGCGGAATTTGTGCCAAAGCTTTGGCCACCTGGCTGTCTTCCTGGCTGCGGTTCATGGCCTCGTCGCCGGGCACATCGTCGGATGGGGCATCAAAATCCTCAAGGTCGGTAATAAAATGCGCCGCGGACTCCCGACGCAGGCGGTCAATGCGCAGGTTCCGCGCAATGGTAAACACCCAGGTGGAGGCAGCACCCCTTTCGGGCACATAGAGGGCGGCCTTCGACCAGACCGCAATCATGGTCTCCTGCACCAGGTCTTCAGCCAGTTCGGCAGAAGCACCCTTGCGCATCATGAAACTTTTCACCCGCGGGGCAAAATGATCGAAAATCACTGCAAAGGCGGCGCGGTCCCGCCCGCTGGCCACGCGAAACAGCAAAGCAGCAAAGTCATCAACCACAGCCGGTCCATTGGTTATCGCTTTTTTCCAGCCGGCAGTGATGCCACCCTTGGTCAGGTGGCTATCGACGTTGGGCATGGCACTACTCCTTGCGTTGGGTGGCAAAAACGCCAGCACACGGAGCGCAGTCTTGGTCCATAACGCCATCCGGGCGCTAGTTCACGAACTGAACTAGCCCAGTACAGAATCTGAACTATCCATGGCAGTGCAACAGGCTTATTTGCCCGGCGTCATGTTTGCACAAGAGGTTCCATGGCTGAGGGAAGTTACAAGCAGTTCTGTCCGGTCGCGATGGCGTCGGAAGTTGTCTGCACGCGTTGGACATTGGTTCTTTTGCGTGAGCTCGTCGCAGGCTCAACCCGCTTTAATGATCTGAGGCGCGGAGTGCCGCGCATGTCTCCGGCCCTTCTCTCGAAACGGTTGAAGGATCTGGAAGAGGCGGGCATTATCGCGCGCGTGGCGGTACGCGATGAGCCAGGGGTACTCGAATACCAACTGACGCGCGCTGGTCACGATCTAAAGGCCGTGGTTTGGGCGGTTGGCAATTGGGGCCAGCGCTGGGTCGAAACCTCTCATTCGCTAAAGAATCTCGATCCCTCGCTGCTCATGTGGGACATGCGCCGCAACATCGATCCGACGCCAATTCCAAAACGACGCTGCGTGATACAGTTTCTATATCCCGAGCTTCCGGCTGCAAGACGTGACTGGTGGCTGGTGGTTGACCCGAACAAGGACGTTGACCTCTGTTCCGTCGATCCGGGATTTGATGTTGATCTCTATGTGACCACCGATCTCCGCACAATGACGTCCATTTGGATGGGCGTGCTGCCGGTGCGCGACGCGATCGCAAGCGGAAAGGTAATACTTACCGGCAACCGCCAACTTGGCGAGGACATGCAAGTTTGGCTCAAGCTAAGCCCGTTTGCAGTGGAGAAGAAGATGGTGGCGGCGTAGGGAAGAAATCAACTGCGAGAAAGTAGTGTTGCTAATATGCTTGCCAAAAAGCGAATGACCCAGGGGCGTTTGAATTTTGTGGTCCTTGGCTCTAACGGAAAACTGTTGATCTCGCATAACTAGTCGGCCGTGAACAATTCAATTTTCACGCCTGAAGTGGCCTGACGGCACCGAAGAGCATCGCCAGCATTAGACGCAAAAGAAGCCTCAACCAGGTGAGGAGAAGGCGGAAGTTGTATCCGGCAGCGGCCAGAACGGCGTTGATCGCATCGCCTTGGGTTCCAGCCAGGTAATTGCGCTCCATGCGATGCTCATTCTTGATGTGGCCAATGACCGGCTCGACCGCGGCGCGGCGTCTCATCTCGCGTTTGATGGCGGGCGTCATGCGGCGTTTCTGACCTGTCGTGTAGACTTTGAATGTATGGGAGAGTGGTGCATTGTGACCGCGATATCCGGCGTCAGCGAGAAGGCGGTCGATGTCATTGCCGATCATGGCTTCCATCTCAGGGATCACCGTGGCAAGCGTGTGCCCGTCATATGGGTTCCCCGGCAATGCCTTTGCATGGAGGGCAAACAGACCGCCCTTTGAGCGGTGCAGCGTGGTGGCAATCGAGACTTTGACGCCGAACTCGTAAGGCTTGTGCGCCTTGCCTTTACCTATGCATTCCACTTCCGGGGCATGCAGGCTGTAGACCTTCGATCCAGTTGAGGGCAGGCTCTTCTTTTCCGCCTGCTTCTGTTTTTGGCTGAGAACCCGGCCCGCCAGGTGCAGGGGATGGCGGAAGATATCTTGAAGTTGCTCATCGTCCGTAATCTGCCGGCTAATATCGCGGATGGTGCGGCCAAGATAGGTTCTGAGCTTGCGCAGTGCCTTGCCCGCGCGCTTGAACTGTTTGGCATGGGCGTATCTCTGATGTTTGATCAGGGCAAACTTGCCGACCCGCGTATAGGACTGGCGCAGATCAAGGCCCACCTTCTTCGCCAGCGCCACCAGCTTGCTCTGGGCCCGGTGGAGCAGCTTCGCATCAGTGGGGAACATCACGTTCTTCGGCTGCACCGTGGTATCGACGATTACGCGGGCCACGTGTCTTGCGGGGCCATGGCCCCGGTTCTGATGGCCACAGAGAGGCTTTCCTGCAATAGCGCCGCAACCCGTTCCTCGCCCATGCGCTGCCGCCAGCGCGTCAACGACGAACGGTCAAAGGGCAGTTCATGGAGAAAGAACTCCTCGCCGCAGAAGTATTGAAAGTACGGATTCTCAACCCAGCGGTCGCACAGCTCTTCGTCGGAAAGATCGAAGGTGTATTTGAGGATCGCAAGCCCTGCCATCAGCCGTGTCGGCAGCGGCGGCATGCCGGGGCCATCGGCATAAACCTCTCCGCACTTCCCTTCGATAAAGCTCCACGACACCGTCTTCGATAGTGTCACCAACTCGTGCTTCAGGTTGATGATCTGATCAAGGCGCGAGCGGAACATGTCCTGCGCCCCCGTCTCACGGCGATCGCGTGGTTTCATGGGCAGTGACCCTCCAGCTGGTTGCTCAACCGCAGTGAATCACACTTCAAACCGTTCGTGAATCACAAAAACATTTTGCAAGGAAACAGGCCTCATCATAGCCCTTTCTTGCAAATACGAAATCTGCCAATACAAAAATCAGCAAACCCAATCAATAAGTTGGGGATAGTTCACAGGGAACTAACTAGTCGTTATGGAATGTGGTACGCTGTCAGGCCAATAGCAGACCAGCTATTGCATTACTCTCAAGCCAGCTAGTGACCCCAAGCAGACGTCGACAGCATTGGCAGGACAGGAGAAGATCGGCTTCCGAGATGGTTTTCTGTATGGCGAGGTGCATATTTAATTAACATAGTCATGGACGCGCCGAGCGGGTCAATTGAAAACTGCCGTCAATTTTAGGTACACGTTTTTGTGAAGTAATGAAAACTGCCGATCAAGTGATGTTTCGCGACGTTTTTTGGCTTTATCACAAATGTTCTCGCTCGAAGTTGATTTCCGGTTGATTGGATTTGCGCCCATATTTCGGGTCACCCGAACTGATCGGGAACAAACCCAAAGAGAGGAATTTCCATGAAGAAATCCACCGTCGTTTCCGCCTTGAGCCTTGCCGGCGCGTTCGCAACCGCGCTTTCCTTCTCGGCTCCAGCCTTTGCCGCCGACGAACATTGCTACGGAATTTCTAAGGCTGGCCAGAATGATTGCAAGGCTGGCGCCCATGATTGCAAAGGCATGTCCACTGTCGATTACGATGGCGCTTCGTTCAAACTGGTGCCTGCTGGCACATGTGAATCGATGATGACCCCTGATGGCAAGAAGGGCATGCTCAAGCCGATGGAAGGCTAACACCAAAACCGGGGCACGGAAAAGTCCGTGCCCCAATATCTCAGGCAACAAGGACTCCACCACATGACCAAGACCACGACAATGATTTCTGCCCTAGCCCTGGCTTCGGCCCTTGGCACTGCTCTTACCACAGCTCCGGTAGCCTTCGGCGCCGACATGGAAAAATGCTACGGCATCGCGCTCAAGGGCCAGAATGATTGTAAGGCTGGCGAAGGCACAAGTTGCGCCGGCACCTCCTCCATCGATTACCAGGGCAACTCCTGGAAACTGGTGCCCAAGGGCAGTTGCGTGAGCATGGACACCCCGCTCGGTAAGGGCTCCCTCGAACCCATCAAGCGTCCGGCTTAACCGTGATGACGGTCGCGGCAATTCCGGCCCGGGCAGGCATTGGCCTCAAGCCACAGCACTATCAGGAGATATTGCGCGACCGTCCTGATTTCGGTTTCTTTGAGG
>JBBSBQ010000064.1:0-10699 GCA_038251095.1 Hyphomicrobiales bacterium | reverse complement strand
CACCCGGAAAAAATGACCATGCAGATGCATGGGGTGATGCATCATGGTGCGGTTGATCATGACGAAGCGCACCACCTCACCCTCGCGAATACGGATTGAGTCGCTTTCAGAGAGGGCGTTATTGTTGATGAACCAGACATAGCGCTCCATGTCGCCGTCAAGGGTGAGCCGGATAACCCGCACCGGTTTTTCCGCATCCAGGGTTGTGGGTTTGATGGACCGCAGCTGGGAATAGGGAGGCCAGGGACGGGCATCATCCATGCCATCCATGGACAGGCTTTGTGAGGCGGCAACATCGCCGGCCAGCAGGCCAAAACCGGGATTGGAATATGGATTCTGCGACTCGTGCGTGAGTTTTTCGGTCGATGCCGGTCTGTCGGTCATTTCGGTCATTTCGGGCATGAGATGGGAATCGTGCTGCATGACTGTGCCGGTATCCATCGACATGCCCGACATATCCAGTGACCCGGCGGCATGGGACGTGCCGGGCATGGTTGCGATACCTGAACCTGGTTCGTGAGACATGCCTGCCATGCAGGACATGTCGTGTTCTTTCATCTCCCCCATACCCATCATGCCTGGTTGGTCAAACTTTCCGGCATGCACATCCCGATCCGTCATCCCCATGGCCGCGTCCGGGGTAAGAGCAAATATCTTTGCCAGGGAGGAGGCCCCCATGGAGTGATAGAGATTGGGGCGCGGCACCTCGGGAGCGGCATGACGCTCACCGGAACCGATCCAGACCGAGGCGAATCCCGAGCCATCATGGGCGGTTGCCCGAAACTCGAACGCACCGTTATCAGGCACCGTCAGAAGCAGGTCATATGTCTCAGCAACGCCGATCAGGAAGCGCTGTTGTTGGAGCGGCTCCACCTCCTGGCCATCTGCGGCGACGATGCGTACCGGCCCGCCGGCAAATTCCAGATGAAAGAATGAGGTGGCGGAGCCGTCAACTATGCGAAGACGTATCGTTTCACCAGGCTTGGCATCGAGTTCGATCTCCGGTTTGCCATTGGCGAGAAAGCGGTCGTAGGCTACGTCGGAGATGTCCATGGCCGGCATGCGCTGGAGTTCACGGCTGAAATACGCTCCCAGCAGGCCGAGGCGTGAGGCGCCAAGCATGCTCTGGGCCGCCCCTTTTTTCAGGGAGTACCACTCGCTGCCGCGTTTCAGGGTCCGGTAGACAGAATGGGGGTCTGTATCAGTCCAGTCCGAGAACAGGACGACAAAGTCATGCGGCGCAGTAGCCGTTTTGTCGCGCGGTTCGATGGCAATGGCACCATAGACACCGCTCTGCTCCTGCAGGCTGGTATGGGAATGGTACCAGTAGGTACCATTTTGGCGTAGCGGAAATTCGTAGGTGAAGGTTGCCCCGGGCGCAATAGGAGGGAAGCTGATCAGGGGGACACCATCCATGCCGGGAGGCACGAGCAGGCCGTGCCAGTGGATGGAGGTCTCCACCGACATTGTGTTGTGAACCCGGATACGGGCCAGATCCCCTTCGGTGAAACGGAGTGTCGGCCCGGGTATGCCGCCATTGATGGTCATTGCCGGTCTGGCGCTGCCGGTGATGTTTATATTCTGTTGGGCTATTGTGAAGTCATATTCCCTCGTTTCGGCCTGTACTGACGGAACAATAAATGTTGCTGCCAGAGAAATGATTACAAACGTTAACCGGGTTAACAGCAGCATGTTGAGCCTCCAGAATATGTGCCGACAGGGAGTGTTGGTCGTTGAAAGATTATACCTTAATCTCTAAATTGGGCATGACATGCCGCACATACCTTTTCAGCAATATTGAAAGAGGCTCTGGCACCGGCGAGATTACCTTTTTTTGTCTGTTCTGCCACGCCAACAACCGCTTTTTCCAGTTTTGTGGCATATTCAACAAATTGTTTGTGCTGTTTGATGTTTTTGTGCGGTTTTGATTTTTTCAGATCTGGTATCGCTGCAATGATCCTTTCTGCTTCCGTGTTTATGGCAGCTATCTCGCCTTTTTCCAGGGCATTCGCCAGTTTGGCCGAAGCGACGGAAAGCATCGGCATAATAGTGTGCAGCTTCATCATTTGGGCGTGATCTGCCCTTTTGCCATGCATTTCAGTGCCATGGGCAAATGTAACAGCAGGTAGGGTTAATAATCCTATGATCAGGCACGAAGTGATAATGGTGCGACTGTTACTCATGTTCCCTCCCTGCAAAATGTAGTTCCATGTTTTCTTATCTCCAGCAGGCAGCCATTGACACCATCAGCCTGCCTGTCCAGAATGTCAATAAGCTTCCAGTGCACTTTTATAAGCGGGCTTGATTTGAATTGAGGCGGGCTTATGGGGCCCGCCTCGGTTGAATGGAATTACTGCCTGTTCAATTGATCCAGGAGTTTATTGGCATCGTCCAACTTGCCTTTGAGCTTTTTCAGCGTCTTGGCGTCATACTTTTTCTCACCCTTTGCAACGTCAGTCTCCAGTCGCTTAATCTTCTCCTGGATCGATTCCGCCTGAAGAGCACATTCTCTCACACCTGTACTGGTGTTCATCTTCATGCCGGCATGGTCGACTGCAAACGCCGGCATTGCGCCAAACAACCCAACTGCCATCAATACTAATACCAATTTTTTCATCTTCTTTTCCTCCTCCTGCGTATTCGGAGAGGGCGACTCTCCGTTTGAAAACAACCATACTGATAATTCCGTGGATGTCAACCCAGATCGGCCGGCAAAAACGGACAGCGCAACGGCCATCAAGATTACAGCCACGCCGCCGCCCTGCAACGCATTCAAACGTTCTCCAAAGCCGCCCGTGGCAATCAACAGTCCGGCCACCGGAACCAGGAACAAATACAACGAAAGACGGCCTGCCTCCGTTCGCTGCAACAACCAGAACCAAAGCCAGGTGCTCAAAGCGGTGCCGGCCAACGCCAGGAAGAGCAAGAGACCGACAAAACCGCCCGTCCACGCGATGGTTCCCTGCGGTTCAAACACCATCGACAAACAAAGCAACACCACGCTTCCGGCGATCAGTTGCCAAGCCGTCAGCGACAGGAGGTCTTTACCGGGACGAAGCCTTTTGACGGTCACGCTGGCTACCGCCGCGCTGGCCGAAGAACCCAGCGCCAGCATTGCGCCGAGAAGAGGATGCCCGGCTTGTTCGCGCAAAGCGGGGAGCGTCAGCAGGGTCACGCCGGCCAGCCCCAGCAGCAGTGCCAGCGCCTTGGTTCGCCCGATCTGCTCCCCGAGAAAGAGTGCCGCCAGCATGATGATAATGAGAGGTTGCGTGTTGCCCAATACCGAAGCGATACCGGCGCCGGTGTAAGCCGGGCTGGCAAACATCGCCCCGAAAGTGAACGTGGTGGCCAGTATTCCAAACGGCAAAATCCATCGAGCCAACCGCGCCTCCGGCCACAGCGGTTTTCGGCGAAGGACCAGCACGAGCAAGAGCACCAGTCCGCCCAGGAGCGTGCGCGCTCCCGCAAACCGCAACGGCGGCGCAAACGTCAGTCCCACATTGATTGCCGGATAACAGGCGGCCATCGGCGCGATGACCACGAGCATCAGAAATACTTGTCGAAGGGGCGAAAGCGGTTGTTCCACTCCTGGCTGCAGAGAAGGTTTCATCGTCATTCCTTTAGTGGGATTTGGAGACCTGTGACTTCGTCCGCAGCCATGCTGCAGATAAGATCTTTGCTCTCTGTTTTCGATTTTTTGTGGCCATATTTCTTCCCTTGTTGATATTGCTTCTGGCCAAGGATCTCAGTGGGCATGTTGGTGCCCCGGCTGTTCGTCGGCCGGTCGTTGCCTGAGGAAGAAATATTCCCCGATCAGGATGACCGCCATGACAGCCGCTGCCACAATTAACACAAAAGGATCGGAGGTGATCTTTACCCAGAGAAAGCCGCCCAGGATGATCAGATCGAGGACGATGGCCGTGACCGGAATCACCGGATTTGCGCCTAACTCTTTTCTCAAGTGGCGCAGCACCCCCCAATGAATGGCGATATCCATGATCAGATAAAAGATGATGCCCAGCGCCGCGATGCGGGTCAGATCGAAAAACGCCGTCAGCAGCAAACCCAGAACAATCGTATAGACCAGCGTATGCTTCTGGATGCTGCCGGGCATGTGAAAGTGACGATGAGGAACCAGTTTCATCTCGGTAAGCATCGCCAGCATCCTTGACACCGCAAAAATGCTGGCGATAATGCCGCCGGCGGTGGCCAGCATGGCCAGCATCACTGTAAACCAGACCGCATATTCCCCCAGTGCCGGCCTGGCGGCAGCGGCCAGCGAGTAGTTGCGAGTTGCGATGATCTCTTTCAGTGACAGGTTGCTGGAGACCGCGAAGCCCACCAGCGCATAAATCACCACACAGAGGGCGATTGAGATCATGATGGCTCTGCCCAGATTGCGGTGCGGGTCTTTCAACTCCGAACCGCTATTGGCGATGGTGGTAAACCCTTTGAAGGCCAGAATCCCGAGCGCCGTTGCACCGAGAAAACCGGTCAACGACGCGCCGGGGTCCGCCGCTGAGAAATTTACTTTTACCGAGTCCGCAACCAGTACCCCGACCACGCCAAAGAGAACGATGCCACCAATCTTGATAAAGCCGAGGACCGACGCGACCCCCTCAATCACACGATTGACGGATAAGTTGATCAGAAAAGCCGTCAGCAACAACCCTACCCCCAGAACGGGAACCAGCAGGCTACTGTCATCAATTTTGAACAACTGTAAGGTGTAGGAACCAAATGTCCGCGCCAGAAAGCTCTGGGCGATCACCATGGAAAAATACATCAACAGGGCATGAAAAGCGGTTGTCAGGGTGCGGCCATACGCCTTCTCCAGATACATGCCGATGCCGCCGGCGGAGGGGTAGGCATTTGATAATTTGACGTAGGAGTAAGCGCTGAACGAGACAATCAGGGCGGCGGAAAGAAACGCCAGGGGAAACAGGCTCCCGGTCATCTCCGCCATCTGGCCGGTCAGCGCGAAGATTCCGGCGCCGATCATGACGCCGGTCCCCAAGGCTACCGCGCCGATGAGTGAGAGGCTGTCAGCGCGGTATTTTGAAGTTCTGTCGGGATTATTTTCCATGCGATTCCCTTTTCGAGGCGCAAAGGCTCAAATTATAGAATCCAGCGATCAACGCCCCCGCAATCCAGCCCAGGATAAACATGGTGACCAGTCCCAGCGCGACGTCGCCTATGGGTACGCTGGTTTTTAAAATTGGCGCGACGTCCAGCCCGTGCAGCAGGCTGTTGAAGAAGAGCACCGCCTGCTCATGCGGCACGGTGGCCATCGTGAGTATGCAGCCGAGGTAGAAAACCACCCCGGTAGCACCGAATCCCAAACCCAGGCATTTAGGGTTCAAACGCGGCATGGGGAGCGGGCCGACCGGGGCGAGGGTCGATGTTGTCCGGGCGTTCCCGGAATCGGGAGCGACGCTTTGCTTAGTGTTGATGCTCATGGTCATATTCCTTTTTTAGATTGCAGTTGCTATCAATTTCATGCCGTTTGGCTTCCGGCAATCTCTACAAATGGCGGAATCGGACAATCCAGAGTGTCGGCAATGGCGCGGAGCAGTTCGGCTTCGCGTTCCTGGATCAAGCCGTCCGCACCGACGACATGCACGCACGCTTCGATCAATCTGTTTTTGATGAGCGGCACGGCCAACGCAAGGCGATCGAGCGCGGCATCAATTTGTTCCAGACTACAATCCTCGCGCGACAGAAGTTTCAGCCCGCCTGCCTTCGCTTGCAGATAGGGCTCGCCCGTCCGGAATGCCTTTTCGATTTCGCCGGCGTTGCTGCTGCTGACATTCGCCAGCGCCGAGAGCACGACGCTGCAATCCCGCAGGAGTGGTTTGAGTGAGTGATATTGGTTGGGGGGTGAGCCGGTTTTTTCCGCTTGAGGAGCCAGGTGGCGGCGAACGATCTTCTGCAGAACGAATTCGAACATGTCAATCTGCTCGTCGCTCTCAATCAGCCATTGCAACGCCTGACTGAATTGCTGCAACTCATCGGGCCGAAGAAGACGCAGCGCGGGCAAAGCGAGGTTCACGAGCGGCAGACGAGCGCGCGCGGCGACGAACGCGACTTCAGGCCGGAGCTTGACCGTTGTTTCGTACACTCCCGCAACGGTTCGCCGGGCCAGCTCTGTGAGTTGTGTCGCGCGCACGGCTTCGTCCGGACTGAGAAGCATGGCATACATGAGCGCGGTCGCGTCGAGCGGTTCGCGAGCGGCGGACTGGATCATTCCGGTGAATGAATTCCGCAAATCTTCGGCGTAGCGCAAGTGCAGCGGCGTTGGCTTGCCCAGGCTTGGCAGCACGGATCCAACTTGAACGATGTTGGCAGCGAAACCGGCGGCGCCAGCCCGTCCGCCGGGCATCCCGGGAATCGGGGGAAACGGAAAATGGGGCAGCGGCTTGGTCGCACCGTGCGGCGATTCTGCTTCAACCGCTGCGATGTCAGCCTGCTTGAATTTCCCGTCCCACTCCGGATCGATGGCACGGATGCGCTCGTCAAGCGGCGGGTGTGTGGCCAGCATCCCGAGGAAAGGTTTGCCCAGGCCGTTTCCGAAGAGCATGTGACTGGCTTCCCCGGCGTGAGCCGATTCTACCAATGAGCCGACAGCGCCGATTTTTTGCAACGCCCCGGAAAGCCCCGCGGGATTCCGAGTGAACTGAACCGAGGAGGCATCGGCCAGAAATTCCCTTTGTCGGCCGAGCGCAGCCTGGATGAGTCGGCCAAAGAATACGCCAATCGCGCCGATGACAATCAGGGCCAGACCCAGGAGCATTTGCGGATTCCGGTCCCTGTTGCCGCGCGTGTAGAGCAGGATACGGCCGATCACCGCGAGGCAGAGGATGCCGAAGATGACTCCCATGATCCGCAGATTCAGACGCATGTCGCCATTGAGGATGTGGCTGAACTCATGGCCGATAACGCCTTGTAATTCATCCCGACTGAGCAGGGTCATGCAGCCGCGGGTGACGCCGATGGCGGCATCGCCCTGCGAGTGGCCGGCAGCAAAGGCATTGATGCCTTTTTCATCTTCGAGCAGATAGATCTTGGGGACGGGCACACTGGCAGCGATGGCCATTTCCTCGATCACGTTCCGCAGTCTGCGCTCAGCCGGATCGGTCGTGTTGGGGTTGACAATCCGTCCGCCGAGTGATTCTGCGACAACACTGCCCCCCTTGGCCAATGCCGCAGTTTTGTAAAGAGTGCCGGCAATGACGACGCCGAGTGTGCCGAGCGTGACGTACAGGAAAAGCCCGGGATCCCACAGGACGAGTTCGGGAATTTGGGCGCCAGACTGCTGTCGGGATTGGGCGCCGTAGAAAATCAGCAGGCTGGCGATGTAAACCGACGCGATGATGCATAGAACGGCGATCACGAAGTAAACCACCAGCACCTTCGAGTTCTTTCTGGCTTTGTCCTGGTGTTCGAAAAAATCCATGGGTTATTTCCTTTACACCGTAAATGCGGTACGACAGATCCGAATCAAGAGAACGAAACTGTCGGCGCCTCCCGTTGTTCCGGCTTCTCGATAGCGAACAATTCGGCGGCGGCGAAGTTAAACGTGGAGGCGATAACGCTGCTTGGGAAAATCTCCCGCTGCGTGTTGTAGGCCATTACCGAGTCGTTATAAGCCTGCCGGGCAAAGGAGACTTTGTTCTCAGTCGAGGTTAACTCTTCCATCAGGCTCAGCATGGTCGTGTTCGCCTTGAGGTCTGGATACGCCTCGGAGAGCGCGAACAGACGGCCGAGCGCGCCGGAGAGTGCACCTTCGGCACTGGCGAGTTGCTTCATCGCAGTCGGGTCGCCTGGATTGGCGGCCGCGCCCGTGTTGGCGGATGCCGCGGTATTGCGCGCAGCGATGACGGCTTCGAGAGTGCCGCGTTCGTGTTTGAGGTAACCCTTCGCGGTTTCGACCAGATTCGGAATCAGGTCGTAGCGGCGCTTGAGCTGCACATCAATTTGCGCATAGGCGTTTTTGAATCGATTGCGCAGCGCGACGAGTTTGTTGTAGATGCCGACACCAAACATCACGGCAATCAATACCAGCGCAACCAGCACGATGATGACAAGCAGTAATGAATTCATAAAAACCTCTTTTCTTTGATTATTTGCAAGTGCAGGGCGCCAGATCGTGTACGCACAATTATTTCTTTGTCAGCCTGATGACGATGAAGACAATCACTGCCACCACCAGCACACCGACCACCGGCCAAAGCCACATCCCGCCGTGCATCCCACTGCCCATCCAGCCGCTTGAATTATTCATCATAACAGTTCCTTTCTCTGCTCGTTTTGAATCGATCGGCTATCCGCCAAAATGCTGTCGAACCTTTGCAGCAATCTGAGGGTCCGTCATATTGTCAGCCGTTTCAATACACGCAACGCGGTCTCCGAGGTTGTTTTCTTCAAGGCGCACTTTCAACTCAGCTTTTGCCACACCGGGACCCATTATCAGAATGGAATCTGCAGCACGGATGCAGTCAATCACCTCATCGTAAAACGTGTTGAGTTGAGCGCTGAAGACTCTCTGTTGACTGGCATCCGCGGGCACCTTCTATGCTTCAAAATTACCCTTAAGAGGCGTGCTGCCGGCACGTCTCAGTTGCCTGCCTGTGGTCGATCCATAAGCCCGCTTTTGTTTTCATGTCTGTCTCTTTTTCGACAATTCTCGCGATTTCCGCTTTCTTGTGATTCCTGAAAGCCTGTCCGTAATGCGCTGTGTTTATACACTCACCGAGGCCGGGCGTGGTCACAATCAACTCCCGCCAGGCACGCCGGGCCTCCTCGGTCTGGGGGATCCCCAACCTGGCAAATCGTTTGTTGCAGGTTGAATTGCTTTCATCCATCGCCAACAGGCCTTTGTCGCCAAAGACCATCGCCCTCGCGGTGTCTATGATCTTTTGTGTATTCATGTGCTGTCCTCCAATATCAGTTCCGGATTATCGGCATCTCTTGCTGCTAAATGTACTGCTGCCTGATGCCGAGGGCTTCGTTCGTCATCCGGATGGATTCCTGCCCGTCCTTGACGGTACCGGAAAGCGCGCGGATCGCATCGATGTTCTCGGGAATGGCTATGGATTGGTTGTCCACCTGATAGGTGAAATAGCATTCCGTGCCATTTACAGTGAGCACGTCTTCCCACAGGGCAACTTCCCACATGTCGCCTCGGGGACGCCCAAGATCGCGCATCAACTCGATGGTGCTGTTGAGCGCCACGATCCCGTCGCTCATACGTATGAACGCGATGCGGGGCGCCTGACGGAATGCGTCCAGGATCTCTTCCTGGCTGGCGGTGCGCGTCAGTTCGACCACCCAATAATGATTGTGGCACTGCGTGTGAGCAGCTTTCGCCGCAATGGTCACGAGGTCCAGTTCCGGCCGAACCGTCTGAGCGTCCGGCCCTTGATGGCTCGGAATATGAGCTTCCGGAACGATCGTGTTCATTATTCCTCCGTGGTCGGACTCCCACGGGTCGGTCGCCCGGCGGATCAGAACCCCGCGCGCCTTTTTTAGCAGTTTCGCATCCTGTAATGCCCCCAGCGTGCGTACGATGCTGGTGGTGTTGCAGGAAACCACACGCGTCACGTTGCGCCCGAGAGCAGTCGTGTAGTTTGCTTGTGCAACAAATGAATGTCCCGTCACACTGTGCGCTTCGCCTCCCTGTACGATCGCCTTGACGCCTGCCGCCTTGTATCCTTCGAGATTCCCAGCTGCGATCCCTTTGGGCGTACAATCGACCATCACATCAACACGACCCATTAAATCCTTCAGCACACCGGCGACAGGAAGACCCGCATCCTTCATTTCGGACACCTTCTCCGGCAGGGACGCGTATAAGGGAATGTCCAGCCCAACCGCGACCTTGATTCGATAGTCGCTGATGATGTCGCTGACACCCATCAGTTCCATGTCCGGCTGCATGCGAACGGCATCCGCAACACGCTTGCCGATGACGCCATAGCCGTTGACTCCGACTCTTATTTTATTGATTTTCATCGCTGATCCTTTCGACCCTTGCCGTACCTCTCATGTTTGTGTCGGGCACGCGGGCCTTGTAACCTGCCTATTCGCCCCGTCTTTATCCACATCATGCTCCGGACTTGTGTTCCGGCTTGGCACCGGCGGGCGTAGACAGAAACTTTTGCCGGCAGTGGTCGCTGCAAAAGTAGAACGTCTTTCCATCTCGCTCGGCATTGAGGGCGGTTGCTTCGTTCACGGTCATTCCGCAGATTGGGTCTTTGGTTACTGAGTTCGATTCTTTCATGGTCAGACTCCTTTTTTTGGTTGTTGTCGCTGCAATTTGATTCCCGTTGCCTAGGTGTTTCAGGTTAACTCAATAATTTTGTTCACGTCTTCAACAGCTGGGTCATTTTTTAATTTCAGGCTTTGGCTTAACCTTTGGCTTAACCTTTGGCTTGGCCTTGGCTTCAGGCATAGGTTTCTGTTTAATTTCAGGTTCAGGCGCGGCTTTAACTTCGAGTTGAGGTTCGACTTTGGTTTCATCTTTCCGAGTCTCCCGCTCCGCCTTCTCCCACTCCTGAACGGCTTTAACGTCTTCGCGCCCCAGTTCCTCGTAGAATTCATGGACCCGCTTGACGAGCTGCGGCGTCACTTCAGACGGTGTCTTGGCTTTCGCCTCAGGCTCAGGATCGGTATTGGCTTCAGGTTGTGGTTCGACTTT
>JBBSBQ010000063.1:0-11180 GCA_038251095.1 Hyphomicrobiales bacterium | reverse complement strand
CTTAGAGGTCCCGCCCCAGGTGCAAGAGGAAGTGCTACTTTGTAATTTTAATTGACGACGCCATCAACTTTCCATTCTTGGTTGCGAACGTCACTGCCACTTTCTGTCCAGGTTTGAAGGTCTCGGCCTCGAAACCTTCTGTCAATATGTAAACACTTCCGTCCACCAGAGTGATGGAATCACCCTTGGTATCGACGCTCTTTACAACTCCGTTTGTTGTCGCTGCAAGTGCCATCGTCGCAAGCATACAAGAGGTAGCAAAGAATACTGGGATGCTAATTTTTTTCATAATAATTTCCAATCTTCGTCCATGATGTAAATCTATCCCACGGTTGGACGAATACTATGAGAAGCTAGAACCTAACACCTGAAATGGGACAAAAGGTGGTGATAGATTTAATTATAAGACAGGTTTGAGTGAATTCGTTTGAGCGCGAGCTATCATTATGCGACCCAGCTCCTGGGTCGCCAGGTCTGCTGCTGGATCACGGACAGCTGATTCATCTCTTTTGTCCCTTTTGTCATTCTTGGCAGAGGGTTCATCTGAAGCGAAAGTATTTCTGCTCGTCAATTTTTGCACGATCCAACGTAACTTCGCGTTCTGGATCCTAAAAACAACTTCACGGTGTACGTTTCGGGAGAACGATATAAATTAGTCCGTAGACTGACGAAAGGAGTCATTTTATGGCTAAGAAACTGCGTGGGAGGCCTGCCGGAAAATCCGGGCAGGCCCCCGTCCTTAAAGCACACGAGATCAAAAGAGTCCTGAAACTTACAAAGATTCGAGCCCGTATTGCTGCGAGGTCGGAACTGGCCCTGATGTTCTCCCTCTACCTCGGACTTCGAGCCAAGGAGATCGCTTCCCTGTGCTGGGGCGACATCTACGACAAGGAGGGCAAGGTTCGAGACCTTCTCAGGCTTCAGGCCGCCTACACAAAGGGTGCCAAGACAAGGGACGTGTTTCTGACCGCTCCCCCCCTTCGGCAGGTCCTAATTGACTATGAAAAGCACTACTCATGGTGGAGGGCACCCCTTGCCCCTCTGTTCCGGAGCCAGAAGGGTGGAAACCTGACGGCCGGGTCCATGGCCAGGTTCCTCAAGAGCCTCTACGTGGAAGCTGGGATCCCCGAAGCCAGTTCCCACACCGGCAGAAGAACCTTCATTACCTCCCTGGCCGAGCGGGGCATTGACCTGAAGGCCATCGCGGTCCTGGCGGGCCACTCGAACATCCGGACGACTGCACTTTACGTGGACGCCAACCCCATAAAACTGTCCAGAATCCTTTCAGATGTCTCGTGGTAGGCTTTTTGTGGCTCAGATTGGTAGATATCCATTTCGGAATTCGAAGGAACTACGGGTGATCGGAAGATGCCTGAACAATAGGTCAGCATATCCTCATGTTATGTACTATTTAATTGAGAATATATTCGATTAAATCAACAAAGGGATACCTTTCGCCCCATCTATTTGAAGCGTTCCCAAAATTCTTCCTTCTTGTTAGTCGCTGGAAAGGCCATAGAGGGAACTGGAAGCCCAAGGAATTTACATAGTGGCTCCCATCCTTCTTTGACTTCAAAAACCAACAAGCGGTCCGGGGGGATTGATGCTTTGACGGCGATGACATGATCATCAAATGCTTTCATCAAGTCAGTTTGGCTGGATTTGCCGCCAAAACCTGTCTTTTTGATTACGCCTATTGCCATATCAAGCAAGGGTTGCATGGGAGGCGGTGCTTTATCGCGAGATCCGACCAGCGCAAAAATTGTCTGCGAAAAACTATTATACCAACTTTCGGCTGAGCGGACCGTCAGGATAACTTTTGCCTTTGGATAAGCTTCCGCAAGTTCGCGCCAGAAGGCGGCGGTGGGCCAATCGACAGCTGAATTGTAACCTTTGTAGGCTGCTTCCCAATCTGGTTTACCTTCAACGGCAGCCGCCCAAATTGGCACATTGACTGGTGGGTTTTTAATGACCTCTTCCATGTGGTGACACGGGCCCAACCCTAAATGTTCGAGCGCTAGCTTCAGCGAATGTGTTCCGGTCCGGCCAACACCGGCACCAATGATCCTTAGTGTTGAGATATTTGTCTTTTGCTTTTTCACTCTGGGGTTGGGTTTACTGACCTTCCGACCAGTGGATTTGGTTGACGTCACGGGACCTTTGCTTGATTTGCTTAGTTTCCGTTTCGGTTTGGAAACCTTGGCAGCAGTGCGCATCGATTTGGCTGGCTTAACCTTGACGACCTTATTCTTCGCCACCCGCTTTGCAGGTGTCAGTTTTCGTTTGGTCGCAACTTTTCGGGCTTTTACGGTCTTTTTTGCTTTCTTGGCCATTGTTCTCTCCCTCAATTTTGGAGAAACGCTATCACGCGCCAACGAATACGTCTTTAAGTCATTTTTGAGCAGACACTTCAAGTGCTGGGATCGTCAGCGGTGAACCGTCGGATGGGGTTTCCCGGCCGCCCTATCGCCAGCAGCCGAAAATCCGGCGATCATCCACTCCTCATGTTGTGCCCGCCCGCGAAAAAAATTCTTGGGGGCTTTCCTGGCTCAAGCCATTGATTTGTTGACTGAAAGCTTCGTCGAAGAAACAGATCTGTTACAGTTATTCATGAACAACGAAATAAGCCAATGAAATTGGGGTTTCTTTTGCCCTACACGCGGATTTTCAGTCCGCTGCTCTACCAACTGAGCTACCTGGGCACGATATGTGCGTCGAATTGTAGAAGATACGATTTGCCGTTGCAAGAAAGAAAGCCGGATACCCTCGGCCCTGTAAAGTATGGGCTTTTAGGGGTTTCCGATGAGGCGTGGAAAAGCGTGCCGGCATCGCTCCCGGCAAGCTTCCATGCTCTGGCGGCTGGGGGGCTCCGCTGTGGGTGATCCAGCCGAGCCGCTAGCCGAATGGACTTGGAACAGGGTATGATTCGGAACGGCAAGGGATTGCGCCGAGGAATGAGCCGGGAGAAATGACTGCCAAGTTCTTGCTGATGTTGTTCTTGATGTCGCTTCACCTTCCAGCCGTTTCCTGGGTAGGGAGGTACGAGGAAGGCTATATCGCATTTCACAAGGGCGATTATGCGACGGCCCTGGAGAAGTGGAAGCCGCTGGCCGAAGAGGGAGTTGCTGAAGCTCAGCTCTCCCTCGCCACGATGTACGATAAAGCTCAAGGGGTGCCGCAGGATTATGCGGAAGCCGCAAAGTGGTATCGCAAGGCCGCCGATCAGGGAGAAGCTCAGGCGCAACACAATCTCGGGAAGATGTACCAGGACGGCAGGGGCGTGCCGCAGGATTTTGCGGAAGCTGCAAAGTGGTATCTCAAGGCCGCTGATCAGGGAGTTTTAGAAGCCCAGCAAAATCTCGCAGTGATGTACGAGAAGGGCCAGGGGGTGCCGCAAGACCCTGGCGAGGCCGTGAAGCTGTACCGGAGGGCCGCCGAGCATGGAAATCCGACGGCGCAATACAATCTCGGCGTCAGTTATGAAAATGGCCAGGGCGTGGCGCAGGACTTCGCTGAAGCTGCCAAATGGTACCGCCTGGCGGCCGATCAGGGACATCCCAAAGCCCAGTATGGTCTTGGCCTGAGTTACGACCTTGGAAAAGGAGTGCCCCAGGACAATGCCGAAGCCTTCAAATGGTACCGCAAATCCGTCCGGCAGGGATACGCACCGGCGCAACATAAATTCGGCGCCATGTATGCCAATGGAAAAGGCGTCACGCAAAGCCAGGCGCAGGCCCTTAAATGGTATCTCAGGTCCGCCAAACAGGGCTATGCCCCCGCACAGTACGATGTTGCACTGATCTATGCCGGCGGGCAGGGCGTGCCACAGGATTTTGTCGAAGCCGGCAAATGGTATCGCAGGGCCGCCCTGCAGGGCCATGGGCCGGCGCAATTCCGTCTCGGCTTGTTCTATTACAATGGCCAGGGCGTGCGTCAGGACAATGTGCAGGCGCATTTGTGGTTCAGTCTGAAGGCTGATGACGGAGACCCCGAAGCCATCAGGTACCGCGATATGGCGGCAAAGCTGATGACCCCCGAGGATATTGCCAAGGCGGGGCAACTCGCCAGCAAATGGCGGGCATCGCATGCTGCACCTTAGCGCTTCCAGTTCCGGCCGCCCGGACGGGCTGGCTTCGATGTTGATTCTTCGCGCCTGCCGCGTTAGAAAAATGCCTTGAACCGGGAGCAGGGATATCAATGCCGATTACACGCCGCGCGCTGCTGACCTCCGCCTTGTTTGCCGGGCTTGTTTCCGTCTCCCGGGCACTTGCCCAGTCGGCCGAGCCGTTTCCCGTCCCCGAATCCGAAGCGCGCAAGGTCGCCTACAAGTTCCAGCGGCGCGAGGTGGCCTATGACACCCAGGAACCTGCCGGGACCATCGTCGTCGACCCCAAGCACTGCTTTCTCTATCATGTGCTGGGCGGCGGCCAGGCGATGCGCTACGGCGTCTCCGTGGGAAAATCCAGCAAGGCGTGGTCAGGCGAGGCTGTCATCAAGCGCATGGCGAAATGGCCCGTGTGGGTTCCGGCTCCCTATCATCTTGAGGAAATTCCCTCGCTGGCCAAATACATCAACGGCATGCCTGGAGGCCCCGACAATCCCCTGGGGGCCCGCGCCATGTATCTCTATCAAGGCGAGGTCGACACGATCAACCGCATCCATGGCGCCGCCAAGCCCGCCCAGATCGGAAGCAAGAAAACCGCGGGCTGTATCGGCATGCTGAACGTCGACATCATCCACCTCTATGAACAGGTGGCAATCGGAACCCGCGTCGTGATGTTGGGTTAGAATTATTCCTTAACCGCTCCGGTCATCGAGGACACATAGTGGTCCACGAAAAACGAATAGAGGATGACCACTGGCAGCGAGCCGAATAGGGCGCCCGCCATCAACGCGCCCCATTCAAAGATGTCGCCACGTACGAGCTCGGTGAGAACCCCCACGGGCACCGTCTTGTTTTCCGATGACTGGATGAAGGTGAGGGCGTAGATGAATTCGTTCCACGACAGGGTGAATGCGAAAATCCCTGCCGAAATAAGTCCCGGCACCGCCAGCGGCAGGATGATGCGGCGCAAAATCTGCCAGCGGGTGGCCCCGTCCACCAGGGCGCTTTCTTCGAGCTCATAGGGAATTGAACGGAAATAGCCCATGAGAAGCCAGGTGCAGAACGGGATGAGGAATGTGGGATAGGTAAATATCAGTGCAAACCGCGAGTCATAGATGCCGATATTGAAGACGATGAAGGCAAGCGGGATGAACAGGATCGATGGCGGCACCAGATAAGCCAGGAAGAT
Source organism: Hyphomicrobiales bacterium (assembly GCA_038251095.1). Taxonomy (GTDB): domain Bacteria; phylum Pseudomonadota; class Alphaproteobacteria; order Rhizobiales; family Aestuariivirgaceae; genus Aestuariivirga. The sequence continues at coordinate 5,886 of JBBSBQ010000063.1, read as the reverse complement.
CAGAAGTCCTGTGGTGCGGGCGCCGGTGAAGCGCACGCGCTCGATGGCATAGGCGGCAAACACCGAAGCAAACAGCGAAAGGAAGGTGGAGGCCACCGAAACTAGGATGGTGTTCCACAACCAGCCCGGATAGGACGTCTGGAAAAGGAGATATTTTATGTGTTCCAGCGTCGGTCCCACCACCCAGAAGGGGCTGTAGTTTTCGTAATCCGTCAGCTGCGAGTTGGGTTTTATGGCGGTGATCGCCATCCAGTAAAAGGGAAAAAGCAGGACGAAGACGAAGATCGCAAGCGGCAGGTAGATCACCACAATCCGCCGAGGCAGGTGGCTGAGATAGCTCATGCCCTCCGCATCGTCGCGAAGTCCGTACGGTGCTGCAGTGCTGTCTTGCGTGTTCATGGCGCCCTCATCAGTCGGTACCGCCCTGCTGCCACTTCCGGCGCTGCAGCCCGAAGAAGCTGAAAAGGATCGAGGCAAGAAGGAATGGGATCATGGCGACCGCAATTGCAGCACCTTCGCCCAACTGGCCGCCGGGAATGCCCCGTTGGAACGACAGTGTCGCCATCAGGTGGGTGGCGTTCACCGGCCCGCCTTTGGTGAGCACATAGATGAGCTGGAAATCGGTAAATGTGAAAAGCACTGAAAATGTCATGACCACGGCGATGATCGGCGTCAGCATCGGCAGCGTCACATAACGGAAGCGCTTCCATGGCGTGGCGCCATCCAGCGAGGCAGCTTCCTGGAGAGAAACCGGAATTGTCTGGAGTCCCGCCAGCAGCGATATCGCAACGAAGGGAATGCCGCGCCAGACATTGGCCGCGATGACCGAAGCGCGGGCGTTAATCGGATCACCAAGAAAATTGATGGGCTGCTCGATCAGGCCCAGCTTCATTAGGGACCAGGAAAGGATCGAAAACTGCGCATCGTAAATCCACCAGAAGGCCAGCGCCGACAGCACCGTGGGAACCACCCACGGCAACAGCACGATGGCGCGGAAGAAGGATTTGAAAGGCAGCTTTTCGTTGAGGATGAGCGCCAGCCACAGGCCCAGCGCGAACTTCAGGATGGACGCGACGAACGTGTAGACAACTGTATTGAAAACCGAAAGCCAGAAAACGTCGTCATCCATGAGATATGCATAATTTTGCAGGCCCACAAAATCACCCGCTCGGCCGATCCGTGTATCGGTGAAGCCAAGCCAGACACCGAGCCCCAGGGGATAGGTGAGAAAACCCAGCAGGAAAATCGCCGCAGGCAGCATGAAAACAAAGCCCAGCGCGTTCCGGCTGTTATTGAAGCGCAACAGAAGCGTCCCTGAGCGGCTGGGAGAGTCATTTCCAGATGGGTTAGGCACTAGGCTTCCTTATCATAAACCCTTTAACAGATTGCGGGCCACCCGCCTTGACATGGATGGCCCGCATCTCGTCCTAGACCTTGTAGTAGCGGTTGGCGCGCTTCTCGGCCTGTGCCACAGCTTCTTCCGGCGTGGCTGAGCCGGTTACGGCGGCTGCGAACATGTCGACCAATACATAGTCCGCCATGACGGCAGCGGATGCGTAACCCAGCGGCCCCGCATATCCGTTCGGGCGCAGGGTTTCAGATGCCTTGGCATAGGGCGCGTGGATTGGATCCGCCGTCCATACGGGATTGGACGCAAAGGCCTTCAGCGGCTGGCAGCAATAGGCGCTCGACCCGGTGATCCAGGCATTCATCTGTTCGGCCTCATACATGAATTTGAGGTAGGCCTTGCAGGCGTTTGGATACTTCGTGTGGTTGAATACGACCGCTTGGGTCGTCTGGTACAACTCCACTCCCATCCCGACTGGTCCAATAGGGAAGTTTGTGGCGCGAAGGTCAGCCACCATGTCCTTCAGTTTCTCGTCTTTTTTCGCCGCATAATAGAGCGATACGCCATTTGCCGTCAGCGATATCTGGCCTGCGAGGAAGGCACGGTTGTTATTGATGTCCTGCCAACTCTCGGTTCCCGGGATGAAGGTCTCGTAAAGTGCCTTTGCATAGTTGATTGCAGCGATCGTCTCCGGGCTGTTGATAGCCACGACACCTGCCTCATCGACCATTTTGCCGCCGTGGCTCCACAGCAGCCAGTGCACATAGTTGTTGCCGTCACCCACGGCCTTGCCATGGGCAAAACCGGCTGGCGTGCCCTGGGCCTTCATTGCCTTGCAGAGATCCAGGAACCCAGCTGTATCTTTGGGAAATTCCTTGAAGCCTGCGGCTTCGATACGGCTCTGGCGATAGCAGACAGCATTGCCGATGGCGGCCAGCGGCAGGGCGATATACTTGTCGCCACGCTTGGCATAGCCCTTCAGGCCGTCATAGAAGCCGCCGTATTTGCCGTCGAGATAGGTGCCAAGGTCGGTCAGGTCCACCAGCTTGTCAGGATATTGGTGGGCATCGTCAAACCAGCAAAACACCATGTCGGGGCCGGAACCGACGTTGGCTGTAACGGCCGCCTTCGGACGGATGTCCTCCCAGCTTTCCTTATCGACACGGACTTGAACACCAGTCGCATCCGTGAATTTCTTGGTATTGGCGAGCCAGGCATCTTCATCGCCCTGCACGAAAGGCGCCCAGCGCAGCAGCCGCAGGCTGGCGCCTGCTTCGGGCGTGTAGGCCGGTTCCTGCGCGAAGGCTGGCTGGCTGCCCGTCAGGCCTAGGCCCGCAGCGCCGGCAAGGCTAGCAGATGCCGCAAGTAGATCACGTCTGTTGATTTTCATAATTTCCTCCTGAACGTTCCGGGATATTCCAAATTTTCCGTCCGGCGCCATCCCGTGGCTGCACCGGTGGATTTAGGCTTCCAGTTAAAGCCGCATGCCCGTTTCCTTGTCGAAGAGGTGGACGGCGGACTTGTCAATCGCAAGGTGCAGTGTTTCCCCGGGGCGCACGTCTATGCGCTCGTGGAACATAAGGGTGAGATCGGATTGATCGAGGCGTACGATAACCTGGGTCTCCGAACCGGTAGGTTCGGTCACGACAACGGTGGCGGGAATTCCGTTTGCGTCCAGGCGCATGTGTTCGGGGCGCAAGCCATAGATCAAGGCCTTGCCCTTCGCGGCATCGATCGATCTTGCAAGCGGCAAGGCTGTTCCGGTCGCCGTGAGAAACACGCGCGGGTCAGACGGTGACAGCCGTCCCTCGATCATGTTCATTGCCGGTGAGCCGATGAAGCCCGCAACGAAAAGATTGACCGGCCGGTCATAGAGTTCCAGGGGTGCGCCGATCTGCTCAACGATGCCATCGTGCATCACGACAATCTTGTCGGCCATGGTCATGGCCTCGATCTGGTCGTGCGTTACGTAAACCGTTGTCGTTTTGAGGCGCTGGTGCAGTCCCTTGATCTCGACGCGCATCTGGACCCTGAGCTTCGCATCGAGATTTGACAGAGGTTCGTCGAACAGGAACACCTGCGGATTGCGCACGATGGCGCGGCCCATGGCGACCCGCTGGCGCTGGCCGCCGGAGAGTTGGCGCGGATAGCGTTCGAGTAGATTTGTAAGGCCAAGAATCTCGGCTGCCGGTTTCACCATTGCAGCGATCTCCAGCTTGGATACGCCGTTCATCAGCAGCGAAAAACCCATGTTTTCCGCAACCGTCATGTGCGGATAAAGCGCGTAGTTCTGGAATACCATGGCGATGTCGCGCTCTTTCGGCGGCATCTTGTTGACCACGCGCCCGCCGATCTTGATTTCTCCGACGGTGATGTTCTCAAGTCCGGCCAGCATGCGCAGCAACGTTGACTTGCCGCAGCCGGAAGGGCCTACAAGAATCACAAACTCGCCATCGGCAATTTCAATGTTGACACCCTTGATGACGGGCATGGCGCCAAAGGATTTCCGGACGTTGATAAAATCGACCGGCGCCATACACATCCTCCCAGACCAGCGTGCCGAATTCACATTTTCAAAGACAAGGAACGCGGCCTCATGGCGGGCCGTTGAAATTCTTCGTTGTCAGAAACAAGTGAGTGTCAGTGTAACTGCGTCGCTCGATTAGTCAAACGTTAGGTATGAAGAAATCAGGCAGTCCGTTAGACTTTGGTATTACATTCAATCAATTCATTTCAATCCTTCGGTCCGGAACAGCAGCACGTTCAGCCCGCCATGCGATACTGAGCAGCCTGGCGGTGCGAAGGGCAAGCCGGTTGCCTTGGCCAGCGACGTGTCCGTTGTAATTAGTCCCACGCGCCAGCCAGTGAAGCGTGTCAAAAGTGTTTTTCCAAGTGATGCGTAGAGGGTAACAAGCTGCTTTTTGTCACCGATGCGGGTGCCATATGGCGGATTGACGATCACCAGCCCGGGCGGTCCCGGCGGTGGCGTGATGTTGCTGACCGCATGATTCTGGAACACAGTGAAATCGGACACCCCCGCACGCTCTGCATTGGCACGGCTCATCGTGATCGCACCTGCATCACGGTCGCTGCCAAAAAAATGTAAGGCAGGCTTTACACTTTGCGATGACTCCCGCAGGCGCTTCCAGGCGCCTTCGTCGAAACTTGTGAGTTGCTCGAATGCGAAGCGCCGCGACCGCCCCGGGTTGAGCTTCGCAGAAATTTCCGCCGCTTCGATCACGAATGTCCCGGAGCCGCACATGGGATCGACCACGGTTTCGTGGCCGTCATATCCGCATTGCCGCAGAAAAAGCGACGCCATGGTTTCCCGCATCGGCGCTTTGGCGACGGCTTCCTTGTAGCCCCGCTTGTGCAGGGACTCGCCCGAGGTATCGATGCTGATCGTGCACCGATTGTCTTCGAAGCGCGCCATGATACACACGTCTGCATCAGGCGAGATGGGCGCACCCAGTTCCTCACGGATGGCGGTTTCAATCCGCTGCGCTGCCGCGCCCGCATGATAAATGCGCGATTTTTTGCAGGTGACCTCGACTTTGACTGGCACATCGGCGCGCAAATATTCGCTCCAGGGAAATTTGCGGGCAAGCTTGTCGAGCTGCGCAAGGTGGCCCGCATGGAACGCGCCGATGCGGGCGAGCACGCGTGTAGCACCTCGGATTTCAAGATTGGCCCGCCAGACCTCCGGCCAGCCGCCCCGCACCACGACGCCACCCCCTATCGGCTTGGGATCATTAAAGCCCCTGGCTGCTGCTTCGTCGCAAAGCACCACTTCAAGGCTGGGCGGCGACACCAGGAATATCTCGAAATCAGCGGCTATGGTCATCGCGCCCGAATACCCCGAAACCCCGCGCCAATCGACAACTTTCCGCCACGCCTTCGGCACATGATGCTGGCAATTCCAATAAGTGTGCTTAGGTAAGTAACTGAGCAATCTGCCAAGGTCGGGAGCATCCCCGTGAACAAGGTTATTTATAGGATCGTCGAACATGCCGAAGGCTGGGCCTATCAGGTCCAGGGCACCTATTCCGAGACCTTCCCCAGCGCCGACGCGGCGCGTGCCGCAGCGCGGATTGCAGCAATGGAACAGGCCCAGCCCGGAAAGGATGTGGGCATTGCCTTTGAAGATGCCTCCGGCCACTGGCATGAAGAGTTGTCCCATGGGGACGACCGGCCGGACGCCAGCGTAGAGGGTTAGCTAAGGTCCGCAGGGATCGAAGTTCAGCCGCAGGCCCGGGCGGGCCCATGGCAGGCTCACGACTTTGCCCGTGCTCGACAATGTCAGGTAAGCGGCTTTCAGGTCCGCCCCGCCGAAGCAGATGTTGGTGCAGTAGGGATCGGGCGTGGCGATGAACTCAATAAACCCGCCATCCGGTGCAATCACGTTGATGCCGCCCAGGATCAGCGTCGCCACGCAGATATTGCCGCCCCGTTCCACCGCCAGTGAATCATAGGACGTAAAACCCGGTGGGCCCGCCAGATGGCGGCCGCCATTTTCATGCGGCGGCTGTTTGCGGATG
>JBBSBQ010000062.1:0-11287 GCA_038251095.1 Hyphomicrobiales bacterium | reverse complement strand
GCCATGCTGAAGGACCTCAATTCAAAAAATGTATGACCCGCCCTGCCTTTGCAAGGGCCTTCGTGCCGATGTCGAACAGTTGCATAAATGTATCCGGCCTCTCGCGAGTGGACCGCTGTTGCGGCCAGGCCATGATGAGATTCGCACGCAGCGTTCCCAATAAATGGTACGGGCATGATGCCCATTTTTTTGCACAGGGCTTACGCGGCGCTGATCGTCTGTTTCGTCATCATGCTCTCCGGCCTCGCAATCTGGACTGGATGGTCTCTATGCGAAGCGTGGATCCTTCCTTTCATATAGAGCACCCGGTTTGGTGATAATCACCCATGCGATGCGGGCAATCTTAGCTGCGACCGCGACGATGGCCTTGTTTGGATGCATGCGCGCTTCCAGGGCATTCATCCAGTTCCCCAACCGATCCCGGCAGCGGTCAAGATGTGCATAACAGGAGCGTGCGCCGGCAATGATCAAGCGCCTGAGGTAGCCATTTCCTCGCTTACTGATGCTGAGAAGATTCGACCGACCACCAGTTGAGTGCTGATGTGGAACAAGCCCCAGCCATGCCGCGAGGTCGCGCGCCTTGCGGAACCTTTGCACATTGCCCATGGCAGACAAGAGAGCCGTTGCGCCCAGCGTGCCAATCCCTGGGATAGTCATCAGCCGCCGGGCGACATCATCTTTGGCGGCCAGGGCCTCAATCTCAGTTGTCACTGCTTTGATACGCATCTCGATGTGCCGAAGATCAGCACTCATGTCATGGAGCAGCCTGCGCATTGTCGGGGTGAGGTCATTAGCCTCATCAGCAATGACACGGCCGATGTCCAGCTTGAACACCCCGGCACCCTGCCGCATGGCGATGCCGTATTCCAGGCAAAAGGCGCGCATTTGGTTGATCAGACGTGTTTTGGAGCTAACGAGTTGCGAGCGCATACGGTGCAAAGCCTGCAGGTCGACCTGGTCCGTGTTGCGAACCGCCGCGAAGCGCATGGTCGGCCGGGTTACGGCTTCTGCAATGGCCTCCGCATCAATCAGGTCATTTTTGTTCGTCTTCACATAAGGTTTGACGAACTGCGCAGGCATGATCTTTACCTCATGGCCCATAGCGATAAGCTTGCGGGCCAACCACTGCGAACCTGGGCACGATTCCATGCCTATCAATGCAGGCGCTGCCCTTTCGAAGAACTGTAGCAGTGTCTCCCGCCTGAACCGTACCTTCTGGATGGGTTGCCCGCTCACATCAACACCGACCATATGGAAGATGTTCTTTCCGATGTCGATGCCAAAGACATGAGCTGGCTTTGGTTTGTTGCGTTCTTTCATGTGATGACCTCCTTTTGAAGTTTGCTCCACTATTCTGGACCTGGGTGACAGGGCGGGTCATCTCATTAATGGTGACGCCCGCAGCCAGGGGGCAAGCCGTGGCTCATCTCACCGGGAGTTATGAGGTGAGCCAGCGGCGGGCGTGCGAAGTGACAGGAGCAGCCCGAAGCGTTGTCCGCTATTCGACTGGGTTGCCATTGGCCAGAACTGTCTGTTGAACTTGTGGCGCCACTGGTCCATGTGGCACCGGACGAATAGCCAGTCACTCTGCTTATCGAGTGTTTTCGCAGTAAGTTCTTTGGCATCAATCGATGACACGAAGAACATTCTCCTTCGGCGTACTTAACGGGCGCAGGATCGACGGCATTAACTGTAGAGCTGGGTAGAGCAACAGTTGTGACTTCCGGCGACGGGCGATAACCACCTAGTACGTCAAGCTGGTCGTCGTTCGAACTGGTCATCGGCAGATTAGTTAGTCGGCTTTCTTGCGTTCGCGGGCCAACTTGCGCCTGCAGTTATACCAGTAGGTGAGAGCGCCTTTGGAAGTGAGAGTTGCGCCCTCAATGAAGGCCTGAACCACTGTTTCCTGAAAACCTTCTCCAATCAAGCGAAAGATCGCCATGGCCGCATCGGCCTTAGGCTTGCCTTCCAAGATAAGTGCTTTGCCATCAGCTATGGCTTGCTGGATGATATCAGCCGGCACTGAGTTCGTCTGTGGTTTCTTGTCTTTTGCCTTAGCCATGTGTCCCTCGTTTTGAATGTCTGAGAGGAGGGTCCCTGAGAACAAGCGTGAGGGCAACGGCGAAAACCAAAAATTTATAGAACAGCGCAAGTGGGTTGGCCGGATATCGTTTGGGCCACAGAAATGGCGTATAAATACTTTGGGGAGTGAATACTATGGATAGCGAGGAATTCGAAAAGCTGGCAGTTAAGTTAGGGGAAAGCCCAGACCATAAAGTTTTGCGTCGTATTACTCAGAGACCTTGCTTGGGAATTCCTGCTACCGCTGAGATGCGTCAGGGGCTGTTTCTCGACGTTGAAACTACCGGCTTGGACCCTTTGACTGACGAGATTATTCAATTAGCGATGGTTCGCTTCACCTACACGTTGGATGGCAAAATCTGCGATGTTTAAGAGCCTTTTGACCAACTCCGCCAGCCATCCAACCCCATTCCTCCAGCAATTACCCTTCTAACGGGCCTGACAGATGAAGCCGTGCGGGGATGTCAGATAGACTCTTCTGATGTTGCTGCTTATTCCGAGAAAGCCAACCTGGTGATCGCCCATAACGCTGGATTTGATCGTCAATTCGTCGAAAAGATTTTCCCATTCTTCGCGCTTAAGCCTTGGGCCTGCGCGATGGCAGAGATTGACTGGCGGGAGGAGGGCATAGAGACGACAAAGTTGGCATATCTCGCGATGGAATTCGGGTTCTTTTACGAGCAGCACCGCGCCGCGAATGACTGCTTTGCTGCCATCGAAATACTGGGCCAATCACTTCCCAAAAGCGGCTTTCCGGTTTTAACAGCACTTCTCAGTAGTGCCCGTAGGAAAACGTGGCGCATTTGGGCTGAAAATTCCCCGTTTGAGAATAAGGAACTGCTCAAAGCTCGAGGATATCACTGGAATAGTGATGCACTGAAGCAACCCAAAGCTTAGTATATCGACGTACCTGACGCCGATCGAGAAAGCGAAGAACAGTACCTAAAGCGAGAAATCTATCGTCGCGATGTTTCTTTTAGATCTGTGCGCTTGACTGCCTACAACAGATATTCTGATCGTATCCAGCAGTAACACTAAAGATGCGAAACGTTGAGCTTGGGAGCAGCGGGGGGCGCGGCTGTGTCATAGCCCTCAATGACAAATTACCATGTCTGGAATGGCCCAATGACCGGACATATCAGAGAGTCGGCAAAACCGACGCGATTGACCCAAGGCAGACATGCCAAGTCCTCCACTGCACTCATTCAGAGGTGTGAATGCTCGCAGTATCGAAGGCAAAAAAAACCAGTGCTGCTCATGTTGGATCAGGGGCTTCAAGGTACGGCTCCCATAGGTCGAGCGACACGCTGAGCGCCGGATCTGCATCTGATCCCCAAAGCTCAATACCGGCAAAGCAGATGCAGTAGCACCAATGCGGGTCTTCACCGCGACCATGCGCATTCGAGTCCGGAAACACCATGCAACCGTTGACGCGCTCGACTGTACCGATATGCGCCCGGGCATAGCCGGGGAGGCGGGTGTGGCCGATGGGGTGGATGTTTCTTGTCTTCACACGCTCACCCACCGCGTACATGGCGGGTGCTCCGGCTGGCCGCGTATAGGGCCAGCGGGTTGCCACGGCGTTTGCAACGTCAGAGCCGCGCAGCAACCCATGCGCATGAATTGGCGGATTGACGCTGTGGCCAGCTGCAAGTTCAGCTTCACTCGCAAAGCCCGGTTCCACAACCCGCAACTCAAGGCTTTCGAGCCATTTCTGATAGTAGCTTGAATTCAAATATCTGGGAGGCGGGATTTTCTCGTGCCGGTGGCGGTTCGCATCTATTGGCTGATTATCGGCTGCCCCGAAGGCAAAGTCCAAAGCGAACATGCGGCGCTCCCATGGTGCATGGAACACTGGCTCATTGCGTTCCGGTTTGATTGGACCGAAACCCATCATGCCGCCGAGGTCATGAGGTCCGTTCATTGCCGGGCCTCGTCCGGCGCTAGAGGCAGACCGGTACCGATCATGGAATCTCGTGTGACCAGCGGAGCAAGCCTGTCTTCATTCCAATTCTCCGTGCCGCCCGGGCGCATCGGCAACACAAGGTAGCGAATTTCGGCGGTCGAATCCCAAACTCGAATATTTGTTTCAGCCGGTAGTGTTACGCCAAATTCTGTGAGAATACTGCGCGGATCGATGACCGCACGCGAGCGGTAAGATGCAGATTTATACCAGACGGGAGGCAGGCCGAGAACCGGCCACGGGTAACAGGAGCACAGCGTGCAAACGATCATGTTATGTTGTTGCGGGGTATTTTCAACAACCACCATGTGATCGCCTTGCACACCAGAATATCCGAGCGATGCAATCGCTTCCGTGCCGTCGCGAAGTAGCCACTCTCGATACGAAGGGTCGGTCCAGGCGCGAGCGACCACACGGGCGCCATTGCGCGGCCCAATCTTAGTTTCGTAGGTATCAATCAGAATGTTAAGCGCAGCAGGATCAACGTATCCCTTTTCCACTAGGAGGGACTCCAGCGCTCGAACCCGGAGAGCCGTATCCGACAACATTGAACCTTCATCGTGATCATGCTCGTGTTCATGATCGCTGTGTTCATGGGTGTCGTGGCGGGGCGGCTCCATGAGTGTTTCCTCCAGCTTGACCGGTTGTCGAAGCACGACAGACGCTTGATAAGAACACCAATCTAGGCCCCTGATACGAAAAGCATAGGAAATTCTCTGGCCCGGAAAGTTGCAATTTAAGATCTTCAAACATGAGACCAATAGTGAATTGTTTCAAACAAATCGGCGCGCGTACATCGTCGAGATTGCAAATCAGCATTTGTTGGCCCCTTTGAAAGGTTGTCCGGCAAGTGGGCAAATTCTTCTTTCGGCCGTGAGCTGACGTGGAAAATATCGTTCTTGACATTGTACTTTGACTCATTTCCGAAATGCATTAAGGGGGATTTCGGAGCACATCTAGAAATTCAGGTGGGGCATGGGGAGAAAACTATGGGTTCCAACATATACAATCTTGCCATACTGGTTTTCAAGAATGTAGAGGTGCTCGATTTTGCCGGACCGTTCGAGGCATTCAGTACGACAGGAGCAATGGAAAACGAGCATCCCTTCAACGTCTTCCTGGTTGCCGAAACCACCGAAATTATTCTAGCCCGCGGTGGCCTCAGGATCGCGGCAAACTACTCTCTCGACGATTGCCCGCCCATTGATATTCTTCTTGTTCCTGGCGGACCCTGAACCGAGATAGAAATCAACAACAATCGTTTGATTGATTGGATTAGACAACAATCGTCCAGCGCCAGTCTCCTGCTTTCGGATTGCGATGGGGCCATCCTTCTTGGAAAGGCCGGGCTGCTCAAGGGAAAAAAAGCCACGACCCATCACCTCGACATTGAGCGACTCAGAAATTGCGTGCCAGATGCCATCATTATTCCCGAAGCGCGGGTTATTGATAATGGAAACCTGATTATATCTGCAGGAGTATCGTCCGGAATTGACATGAGGCTCTATGCAATATCAAGGCTATGTGGCTTGGATCAGGCAGAGGAAACGGCGCGTCTCATGGAATACAATTGGAGTAACAGGGCGGTGGTGCGCTAATCACAAGCACTTTCACCTCACATTTCTGCTACTGGCCCATTTGCGAACTGAGCAAGAATACCAAGTTCTTCAGCTTACTGGAATGAAGCGGACATTCCTCACGCAACATCGATGTTCACAAACTCATATGTAGTGGCAGTCCAAGGCTAGCTAACGGTTTTGGTGCGGTAGTTTCGCATCACGAGGCGTTATCAGAAGTGGCGGGATGAGGTATGAGTTCGTCCAGTGATGGACAGGAATGACAATCCAATGAAATCATTATGTTAAAATCCGCCGTGTGCGCAACTTGTGCAGTAATAGAAAGCATCTTGCGTGAATGGCTCAATCAAGACTGCAATTGTCCTTGCCGCCATATGATTGCCTAACATGCAATGCCGCAGTCTCATGACGTGTTCGAAGACGGGCACTCGCCTTCTCATCACTTACGGGTTTGCCGCTTCTCCACTTCAACGAGCATTGCAACGAACGCCGTAACCTTGGCCGGTCGGAACCGCGCAGCGGGATAGACCACATAAATTCCACCGGAGGGCAGATGCCAATCGGGCAGCACATGAACGAGTTGTCCGGACCCGACGAGGTCTCCGACCAAGAAATCTGGCAGAACCGAAAGGCCTCCGTCGGTCTGAACCGCTGCGAGCACTCCCGGTGTTGTATCAATGCCAATGGCGGCCTGCATGCGGACCGCACGTTTCTCAATGTCGCCGCGAGAAAACTCCCAAAGCAGCGACTCTTTCAAAGCCATGTTGGCCACGAATGGTAACTTTCCCAGCTCATCGGGATCGTGAATGGTACTTATCAGTTCCGCAAAGGCTGCGCTGCCCACCAACAGTTGCCGAAAGGATCCTATCTTTCGCGCTTGGAGACTGGAATCCGCGAGCCAACCAACACGGATCGCCATGTCGATCTCTGCTGATACGAGATCGACAGTATTGTCACGCAGCGTCAACTCTACATGGCACGTCGGATAGCGCGCGGTGTAGGCGGTAACTACGGGAATCATCGTCGCGATGCCATAGTCATTGGGGGCGGTGATGCGCAAAGTCCCAGTCGGTTCGGCAGCGCTTTGCGACAGTTCGCCAAACGCCTCCTCAGCCGCGCGCAATATGAAGCCGCAGCGCGCATGCAGCATACGGCCCGCTTCGGTGGGGTGTACGCTGCGTGTCGTGCGGACGAGAAGCGTTGTTCCAGTCTCGCGCTCCAATTCGGCCACCTGCTGGCTCACCACGGCCTTGGTGATATGGAGTCGTTCGGCCGCCCGCGTGAAGGAGCCGGTGTCAACGACCGCTGCAAAATAGGCCAGTCGGTTAAGGTTCATGGTTTCAATCATTCTTGATTATATCATATTGTAAAGTAATAACATACAATCTGTGTATTTCGCTAGCCTTATCTAATCAATTTTGACCTGCCATATATCGTCTCCATGGAGACCAATATGGCTGACATCACTCACATCACTTATCTCTTCGATCCCCTTTGCGGCTGGTGCTACGGCGCTTCTGCGACCATCGACAAGCTTGCCGCCCGGTCGGACATCGCGATTCATCTCGTTCCAACCGGCCTTTTTGCCGGTGATGGCGGTCGCCCGATGGATGAAAGTTTTGCGGCTTATGCCTGGGCCAACGACCAACGCATTGCCAAATTGAGTGGTCAGCCCTTCAGCGAAGATTACCGCCTCAAAGTGCTCGGTGACCGCACACGCAACATCGACTCTGGTCCAGCCACGCTGGCTCTTACTGCTGTCGCGTTAACTGCCCCAGACCGGGAGTTCGAAGCCCTAAAAACGATTCAGAAAGCTCGTTATATTGAGGGGCGCGACGTCACGGATATCTCCGTTCTCTCACCTATTCTGCGCGCTTTGGAACAGCCTGAAGCCGCTGATCGCCTAACTGCTTCGGATTCCGGACTGATCGCCGCCAATCGCAAGCGCATCGCGGATGCGCGCGTTGAGATGCGTCGGTTTGGCGCCGAAGGCGTCCCAAACTTGATCGTGGGCGTTGGGAGTAACCGCCGCCTGGTGCGAGGAGGTGTCCTCTTCGAACGTATGGAAGGCCTCGTCGAAGAACTAAAGGCGGCCTGAATTCAATTAATCGACAAAGTCAGAACATGGTTCTGTCTCACTTAAACTACACGATATTAACTAACCACAATAGCCATCAAGGAAATATCATGTTTACAAGGAGAACTATTATGAAAACGACTCTCGCTGCCGGTGTGGCAGCTGCCTTTGCTCCCGCCGAACTTGGGCACGCTGCTTCAGGACTATCGTGGAAGCACCTGCCTGCCGGACAAAACGGCTTTTTTCGTGCACCAGTGGTCATCTCCGGATCGACCGAAGCTGTTTTGATCGACGGCGGTTTCACATTCCCCGACGGTCGCGCTGTGGTTGAGGCAATCAAGGCAACAGGTAAAAAGCTCACAACTATTTATGTGAGCCAGTCTGACCCCGATTATTATTTCAGCTTGAAGCCAATCAAGGAGGCTTTCCCGGCAGCCCGCGTCATCGCAGCTTCCGCCACTGTGGCCAGCATGAACACGAGCGCGGAAAAGAAACTCGCTGTCTGGGGTCCGCAACTTAAAGAAAATGGCCCACAGACACTCGCTGATATCATCATCCCTGAAGCGTTCTATGAGAAATCGCTGACAGTCGATGGCCAGGCAATCGAGATTGTGAATGCCGATGGCCTTGCCAACCGCCGCTATCTTTTCGTGCCCTCGCTGAATGCAGTAGTCGGCGGCGTTATGATTTTCGCTGGAGTTCATGTTTGGACCGCCGATACAGCAACCAAGGAGCTGCGCGCCGCCTGGATTGCCAATCTTGATAAGATCGCGGCCCGCAAGCCCGCAGTTGTTGTTCCCGGTCATATGACACCAGAGGCCCCCACAGACCTCTCTGCCATTGCCCACACCAAGGCTTACCTTATTGCCTTCGAGGAAGAACTGGCCAAGGCCAAGGATTCAGGCGCTCTCAAGGCTGCAATTGAAGCCCGTTTCCCCGGCCTCGGCATGGGTGTGGCACTCGACATCGGTTCCAAGGTTGCCCTTGGCGAAATGAAGTGGGGCTAAGATGGGTGCCAATCTCGAATTGATCCGGGCCACCTATGAAGGAAAGTCGGAGGATAACGGCCGCAACCTGCTGGCCATACTCGCCCTCGACGCCGAATGGACCGAAGCGGAAGGCTTTCCTTATGCCGGAACCTATGTGGGTGCCGAAGCTATCATCGCTGGCGTTTTCCACCGCCTCGGAACCGAATGGACCGGCTATCGCGCTGAAGTTCATACCTTTCTTGAAGACGGCGACAAAGTTGCCGCCTTCGGAACCTACTCTGGCACGTATAAGGCAACAGGAAAATCCATGCGAGCAACCTTCGCGCACCTCTATCTGCTGAAAAACGGCAAGATCCTGCGAATGACGCAGTATGTTGACACTTTGGTGGTGAGCAAGGCGCTGGCATGAAACACCTAGAGCGAGATCAGATTTGTTTGAATCGCGACAGAATTTTCAAATCAGCTGATGTGGCCTGCTGCCGATCACTCGCTTGCAGCTGCGGATCAATGATCGGAGAATCTCGCGGCTGCTCTTTACCTAGGGAAGTTAAAGCGACGCAAAGAACATTGGCGCCTTTCCGGATCAGTTGCGAAGCCCGCTCAGCAAACATATTTCATAATCATCCAAGCGATGGCTTCAAAATCCATGCCGGTGCCCCCTCATGGACTGACTGACACCCATAAGGATCGGTTGAACTCGGACATGCTGGCCTTTTTGCGCAGCTGAGACAATCTGGTATAGGTGCCGCAATTCACCGAGAACTGGACGAATAGCGTAACACTTCTGCTTCTGGCCGATTTTGTTTCAAAAAGCATTTGAATTTACCGCCGAACAGTGATTCCGTTGCTCATAGGGAAACGAGGGCGGAGACGGGCAATGATGGGGCGGCGCAATCAAGACCAGGGCTATCTGTTCTATTCGTTTGACCTTGATGCGGTGGTGCCGGACGATCATTTGGTGCGCGCGATCGCAGCGGTTCTCGACTTGAGCTGGGTTCACGGCGAGCTGGTGTCGCATTATCCTGCAATTGGCCGACCTTCGATTGATCCGGTGCTTATGATCCGGATGCTCATCGTCGGCTACATCTTCGCCATCCGCTCGGAACGAGCGCTGTGCCGCGAGGTGCAGGTCAATCTGGCCTATCGCTGGTTCTGCGGCCTGAGTATCGAGGACAAGCTGCCCGATCACTCGGCGTTCTCCCGGGCCCGTAACGAACGCTTCCATGACAGCGATATCTTCCGGCAGGTATTTGAGCGCGTTGTTGGGGCCTGCATCGCTGCAGATCTGGTCGGTGGCAGAGGATTTGCCGTAGACGCGAGCCTGATTGCGGCCGACGCCAACAAGCATCGTTCGATCCCAGGTGGGGAATGGAACAGGGACATTGAGCCGGAGCGGGCAAGCCGGGCTGTCAAAGAGTACCTAGCGACACTCGATGACCCTGCCTACGGTACGGCAAGCGAGGTGACGCCAAAGTTCATATCGCCGTCCGATCCAGCCGCCCAGTGGACAGGGGCTCTGCGCAATGCGGTATTCTTCGCCTATGCCGACAACTATCTGATCGACGTGAAGTTCGGCGTCATCATGGACGTCGAAGCTTCGCGTGCCATTCGCCAGGCCGAGGTGGGCGCATCGCGGACGATGATCGAACGAACCGAGGCGTGCTTCGGCATCAAGCCGAAATGGCTCGCCGCCGACACGGCTTATGGCTCAGCGCCCAATCTCGACTGGCTGGTGAACGAGAAAGGAATAGCGCCACACATTCCTGTCATCGACAAGTCGAAACGCGATGACGGCACATTCTCACGTGACGCATTCGTTTATGACAGGGAGCGCGACATCTATACCTGCCCGGCCGGCAAGGCGCTGAAGACCAGTGGAAGACTGGTCAATGGCGGTGCAACGCTGCTCTATCGGGCGAGCACCCATGATTGCCGATCCTGCCCGCTGAAGTCGAAGTGTTGTCCGCTTCCGCCTCATCGCAAGATATCGCGCGATATCCATGAACAAGCCCGCGACGTGGCGCGTGCCATTGCTAAAACTGAAGACTATGTGCAAACCCGCCGTGACCGCAAAAAGGTCGAGATGCTGTTTGCTCATCTCAAGCGCATTCTACGGCTTGGCCGTCTCAGGTTGCGCGGACCTCGCGGTGCACAGTTTGAGTTCACTCTCGCGGCCATAGCCCAGAACCTGCGGCGCCTCGGCAAACTGATCGCTCGCCCACCGCCACCTATAAAGGCCACATGCGTCGCGTGAGGATTCGGTTGCGTCAAGCGTCTCGATGAGGGCATATGCCGCCGTTCCCCACGGAACCAGCGGAAAGACGGTGCTCGGCTCGGACACAAGGAACCCAAGAGGCGGTCATTGCTGCGCTCGCCGACGACTTCTGCAACAAAATCGGCCCTAAGCGGACATCTCAAGCTCTAGGTCCGATCACCACCCAAAAACCGAAATGATTTATAATGGCTATTATAAACCATTTCTGATTTGCCATACTAAGCAGACCTCGTAGTTGGGACTTATGGCTTCGCTATGGGCCAGAAACAGACATCAGCCATTACCCGAAGCACCGGGCTTGGGAGAGAGAGCGGTTGAGTTCGG
>JBBSBQ010000061.1:0-11718 GCA_038251095.1 Hyphomicrobiales bacterium | reverse complement strand
CTCCATCCTGATCACCACGGAAGCCATGATCGCCGAGAAGCCCAAGGACAAGTCCGGCGGCGGCATGCCAGGCGGCATGGGCGGCGGCGGCATGGGCGGCGGCATGGGCGGCATGGACTTCTAAGTCCGAACACCCTCACGAAATACGAAACCCCGGTGGAAACACCGGGGTTTTTGCATGTTCAGCTTCGACCCAAATCTGTGATGCGATAAGCGGTGTCAATCCACGACTGAGGGTTCACTGGCGGCTCGCCTTGCGTCGCCCTTATACATGCAAGTGGGGAAGGACCGCCTCGGCTCGTTCCTCCAACTCCTTCTCGTGGTGACGAAAAAAGACGAACCCAGCTATGACCAATATGACTGCGCCCGCAAACAGCAGTAGCCCGGCCGGACCCGCCACCTGCTTTATCTGTTCACCCAACAGGTAAGTCCCGAAGCCGAATACCGCTGCCCAGCAGACCCCGCCTAAGGCGTTCATAAGCAGGAAGTGGGGCCACCACATCAGGTTTGTCCCGGCGAGGAGAGCTGCAAAGGTGCGCAGCAAGGCCACGAAGCGACCAAAGAAGACGGTCTTGCCGCCATGCCGCAGAAACAGATATTGCCCGACCTTGAGGCGGCGCTCATTCAAGCCGATGTATCGCCCGTAACGAACAATCAGGGGAAGACCCACCCTGCGGCCAATAAGATAGCCCAGATTGTCGCCGATAGTTGCTGCTACGGTTGCGGCGCAGACGACAGCCAGGACGCTGACCTGATGCGTCGTCGCACTGTAAAGCGCCGCGCTCACCAGCGCCATGTCGCCGGGCATCGGCAGGCCCATGCTTTCCAGCATGACCACACCAAACAACACCCACAGCCCATAAGTCTGGATGAGATCATGTATCCAGGCGGGCGAAAGGAAATCAAACACGTCTCACCTAAAAGATGCCAGTGAGCAAGCGGTCAACACGTGTGCCTTCGCGGTAGGTCCACCAAACCATCCCCACCGCCAGTATCCCAGTCAAGACGCCCCCCACAACATCCGAAACATAGTGTGTGCCGAGATAAATGCGGGAAACTGAAATCAGGGTCGCCGCCGCCAGAAATCCCGCTGCACCGCGAAATCGATGAACCAGAAATGTTACTGCGATGGCGAATGAAGCCGTTGCGTGATCAGACGGGAACGATGGATCGTTACTTTGAGATATGAGAAGGCTAGTGACGCCTGCCTCATAGGGCCGTACCCGCAGGACGAAAAGCAGAATGAGCTGGTTGAGTGCCAAGCCAGTCAGGAACGAGAACCCTGCAGCCAGCAGGATATGGCGGGTGTTTTTTCGGTTCTGCTGGGCCCACCATTGGCAGGCGACGGCGAAGACCAATAGGGGCACTCCAAGAGATGAAGTCCAAACCATGAGATGATCGAAGAGCCGGCTATAGCCACTCCAGCTGTTTATCCAGTGCGTAGCATTCGCATCAATTGCGTAAATCATTCACCACCAGCCAGACGGCACAATACGATGGTGGCTCGGAAGACGATATTACAAAATCGTAATTTGCCCATACAATATTTTACGTGCAGCAGGAGGAACTGCGCAGGATCACGCAATACATCCTATCACGCATAGCGGGCTAGGTGGACCGTGCTCTCAGCAGCGGACGTCATGGCTATGCGGCAATTCTGAAACAATCGCCATAGGCCATTCGGCAAACCGCCTTACAAGTCACAACTCAGTTGCAGTCGAGCTTGCCCTCGCCAGCCGCGCCGGGTTTCCGATCACCGTGGCGCCGGCCTCGACATCTCGAAATACGTCCGCACCAGCGGCAACCGTAGCGCCCGCACCAATTTTTACTGACGGCGCCACCACGGCGCCCGCTCCAAGCATAACCCTCCCCCACGACACGAGACGGGGCGTCCCCCACAACAGCGTGGAAGCCGTGGGCTGGTACAGCAAGGCAGCCCAACAGGTTCACGCCAACGCCCAGTACAATCTGGCGGCCATCTATGAGGAGGGCGACGGCGTCCCCCGGGACCCCGTGCAGGCCCTCGTCTGGTACAATCTAGCCGCCAAGTGTTATCCCGCCTCACAAATCAAGAACCGTGATGCCGCCATAAGCAGCGGCGAAGGCATCGCCGCAAATTTAAACCCCGATCAAATTGCTGAAGCCCAACGCCGCATTACGGAGTGGCCGGCTGGCTTTCGCAGCACAGAGCAAGCCGAAAAAACTCCAGCCGGTTAACCCAAAGATTGAGAGCAGGCGAGGTCAGCGCGCAACCGTCACTTGTTGCCTTTGCCTTCATTAGAAGTGCCGTTGCCGCCGCCCTTCCCTTTTCCCTTGCTGCAATTGCCGCCACACTTACCACTTCACGCCTCTGGCTCGGGCTCAGGCTCAGGTTGCGCCGCCGGAACATCAGCGGCAGTCTTGGTCACCTTAAACTTGCCGCCAGATACCAATCTGCTGAGGCAAATGTGGGCGCACACATCATCGAACACGCCCGCCAGCACGGCCGCGTCACGATGGGCGAGATGCCCCAAAGTTCGGGCACCAATCGCAACACGCTCAAGGAGCATTACCGGAAACTTGTGAGGCAGGGCCACCTGAAGTGCCACGGCGCAGGCAAGGGTTCATGGTACGCTTTGTCATGACCACGGCTGCAAAAATCAGTTTCAGATTTTGCTCATGGCTGGGGTGCGACGGTTGATCCAGCCACGCCTCCTTCGCTCTCCACTGTGAGTGCCTCCTCCTGCGGCCAGCCGTGGCTCTCCGCCCAGAGAACGCGCGCAATGCTCAGCGGATCAATTTTTTTCCGCTCCCACCAGGCCAGCTCATTGCCTGTCGTGTGTAGGTCGCGGTGATGCAGGGCGCAGAGCGGTACTGTAAATTCATCCGAGACCTTACGGCCCAGGGTGCTCGGCATGTAACGCCAACTCGGGTTGCGGGCGGCATTATCCTAGCAGGTTGCGCCGAAACGCGCGGCTAGGAACGCGGTAGGGGTGCAGGCCCCGGGTCATGCATCAATAATAAGAGGTGTGCTCGCCCTTATCGTCGGTCACACCGATGGCGCAAAGCAACGGGGTCAGCGGCGCGAACATGTCCGCGTCCTCTTGCGGCATACCCATGTAGTCGACGGCTGTAGCCCCGCCACCTGCTTTCACCGGCACATCAGACTGAATGCCAAACATGTGCCCGCCCACTTCCACATGCATCTCATACCAACTCAGGTTCATGTCGAGCGTATTGCGGAAGGTGATTGAAACCTCCATGTGCCTATCCGTGGTCATCTTGAATGACCAGCTGACGAACTCGAATACGCCGCCCTTGCCGTACTGGCACACGCTTTCAGCCATTGCGGAGGTAGAGGCTCCAGCCGCCAGCAACGCCGCCAGGATCAAACGCGCCATGTGTCGCTCCTTACTACCCCAATCCAACATCCACCGGATGACCGTCTCTGTCGGGCTAATATTTTCACAATGGGCGGTTTTCCGCAACCGCCTACCTCCACCACTCGCTGCCCCCGGCGCCAGTGGCTAACATTGCGGCAAAGGCTGAAGCAATACTTGGCATTCCTGTACTTTCAAGCAATCTAGCCCTGTCCTGGCCCATGCTGAAGCTCGCCGGCATCTCCCCTCCCCGCACCGCTTTTGGCCGATCGCATGGGGTGAATTGACGGACATCAAGAGCGGCATGTCCGTGGTCAGATAAATTGGAACCTTGTCCACTCCTAATGCCGTACCTCACCCGTCTCCAGTCCTACGTTCATTATGTGAATAACTCCGACGCGGGTGCTTCACGAAGCCTCGCCCCCATGTCATCCTGTCGCGCAGAGGCCGACTCATGCATCAGTTCAATCGCCAGCCACTGTCAGAAAATCGCGCCGTAGCCCACGCTGTCGCCCACGATCACGCTGCCCGCGTCGCTTATTTCCTGGAAAAGACTGCCTCGCTTCGAGGGCAAATTGAAACCCACCGTCGCCTCAGCCCCGATCAGGAGGCCATGCTGGATGGACTCGCTACCGACCTTGGAATTGCGCCTCCCCTCGACGCAAACTACCGACTTTTCCGCGAGCTCTGGGCAGCTGAAAATGGCGGGCAGGTCTATCTAGATATGTGGGATACCTCTCATCCCCGCTTGTCCCACGAGCAATGCTGCTTCATGGAACCGGCGGTCTGGCGCCAACCAGAAGGTTACAGCGGAAACGCCAATAGCTCCCATTTCTCGACCCCTTTTCCCCTTACGAAATGCGCGAGCTACCGTATTGGCAACCTGGAACCGCGCCCCCGGCCTACCGAAGGTACAAGAGAGATGGCGAAAGGCACACTGTACATTACGGATTTTAAACTGTTTTTCGACAGTGAGACGCGCTGCACATCTGTAACATTTAACGGTATTCATAATGTTGAGTGCTACTCCAACGGCATCGAAGTCGGAAAATCCAACGGCCGTCCAGAGTTTTTCCAGATGACAGCTTTGGCGTCCCAATACGCCTACATGATCATCCACGAGCTGAACCGGCTTACATAAATTGGTTTCATCCATGTCTAAGAAAGGCGACGCGTTTGCCGGATACCCAAACCAGACTCTGGACCACCATTGGATGGGCTGCCACATTCGTAGGATGCGCCCTCTGGACCTACGGCTACTTCACCAGCGGCGCCCCTTCAATGATTGATTGGTCTTCATTTACGCCCCACTGGATCTCCGACTACCTCCCCAATTGGCAGGCAGAAGTTGGGGTCGCTCTCAGCATTATTGGTTCAATCCCTGTCTACTACGCTCAGATCCAAGACTATAGGCAGTCGCAATAGAGCTTGATCCTCCGCCAAGATTAGAAGTGACGAACTTTAAACCTACATAGCGGTAGCCCTATTGGTCGGTAATGGTTACTGTGTTTCTGCTCAAACCGCAGTGATACTGTGCTGAGGCGAATTACTGAAATAATTTCAGATGCTGAGCGCAGGAGGTCACGACCATGGGCATTCTCTGGACGATCATCATCGGGTTTCTCGCGGGCGTTGTGGCAAAGTTTTTGATGCCCGGCCCGAACGAGCCATCAGGCTTCATTCTGACCACCATCCTCGGCATAGTGGGTGCCTTCGTCGCAAGCTACCTCGGGCAGGCCCTCGGCTGGTATGGACCCGGAGAGGGCGCGGGCCTCATTGGGGCGGTCGTTGGAGCTATTGTTGTGCTGGCGGTATGGGGTGCGGTTTCGAAGAACCGGGCGTCTTAATTTCTAGACCGCTATTAAAATAGGCCCCGCCGCTCAGAAGAGGCGGGGCCAAGACTACCAACGTGGCAGTCCACGCACGAAGGGGCTACGACGCGCAAGGCCAGCGGAGACCAGATTGAAGAAGAAACGTTAGGTCTCCACCAACTTCGGTAGAACTCGCCGCACCGCTCATAGTTCCACGACCTCGAACCGCATGGCGATTTATGGGGATTGCTTCCCAATGGGAACGCTCGGGACGGTTACATCCGAAGTGGTGTGTGCCGGTGCCGCTGGATCCCTCCCCCATTCATGACTTCAACGAGATCAATTCCAAAAACAAGCTTGAAGGCAAAGTAGACCACGACCAGCAGGATGATGGTCGTGATACTGAGCCCACCGCGGCCAGCTCCAATGGGATATTGATGCCTCGGCCACTACCCCCGCCCGGAACACCGAAGCCGCCGGGGCGGCCAATTCCGCCGGTTCTGCCGAAACCTCCCTGCCCCCGGCGGTCTTCAACGTTGGCACTAGGTCTTTCATTGTCTAGGCGCATGCTCTATTTCCGCAATTGAGTTACTAATACTTTGGTCGTAGGAGAATACAGGCTCATTCTTTATTCAGCCAATTGATGGCAATTGCATTCAGCTTATTGTTTGCCGCTTTTTCCATATCCAGGATTTCAGAGAGGAGGACATGCGCCTCCTCATTCTGGAGTGTCTTGGCCCACTCCCTAAGGGTTCCGTAGCGCGCGATTTCGTAGTGCTCGATCGCCTGGCAGGCGCCGGCGAGTGCCGCATTCCTTGCAACGGTACCCTTGGCTTCTGAGATTATGCTTTCAGTCTCCTTTATAAGCCCTTCAATTGCATGACACTTTTCTCCCGAGGCGGCGACGCCGATGCTCTTGAATACCTTCGCTAGCATCTTGATTTGCTCTTTAGTTTCGGCCAAGTGGCTCAAGAGCGCAGATTTAAATTCATTTTGCGAAATCGCTTCGATAACTTTCGGAAGCGCTCTCGCTGTGGCGTTTTCTGCGTAGTAGATATCTTTTAGCGTGTGCTCAAATGCATCGGCGAGAGTTTTCATGGGGTGTCCTCTGGAGCAGGTTTTGTCCGCGTTGGGCGAGCGTGCGGTGGTAACTCGCGGAGCCTCCATAAGTTCCCGATGCCGGCAACCAACGCGGGACCTCTCCATCGATGGGTCATTGCCGCTGACCTTTCGCACTGTTGTGCAAATGCAACTCCCTGGCGAGATTTCTCCAATCCCTAGTTTGAGGGGACTTATTTGACTAAAGGAAAGAAGCTCAACTCGGGACGTCGGCTGGAGCCGTTTGCAAGATTTGCGTTTTCCCTATTATCGATGATAATTACAAAGCTTCTCCCTGAAACGCGGAGGCTTCTGGCGCGCAGAGAAACATGTCGCTTGATCGGGTTACGGAATACCGCTTCGAAGCAAGAAAGTGCTTCGAGCAGGCCGAGCGCGCGCCCAGCGAAATTGTGAAGGCTCGAATGAGGGAAATCGCTGAGGCGTGGTTGAAAATGGCAGCCCAGGCGGAAGCAGAGTTTCGCGGCTCACCACGAGATGGCAACTGAGGCTCCACCAAGCAAGGCTGCACCCAAATCGCTGTCAAAACGGGTCAGACGCGGTTTTTCCTCTCGCCGCTAAGGTCGTCAATCAAAGCGGGGCCGCGTCGCGAGCCGATCTTCTTGATGGCCCGTATTCGAATTTGGGGCTTCTCGATTTCCTTTGTAGCTTTGCGGACAGATTTTGGGGTCCCCCTGTCGCCTATAATGAAACTCAGGAAAGCGATGAGAGGATAAGCGAGGGACGAAACGACCCGCCGCATCACGCGAATGGAAAAGGTGGTGGCAGGCAATTTTTTATTTCGCAGCGTCAGAGATCGAACCTCACTGACGTCAGGTAAAACGCGCGAGACGGCGTCTGATTTCCTATCCCGGCGTTTTGCGGGGGTCAGATCCCTGGAAGGGCGTAGCGCATTTTTCATTGCTGGTCGGCACGTGAGATGCTTGGCTCTTCACCCACGCGCTTAGGCACCACGCCGGCGTCACCTTCAACGCCTCCCCCGCCCCTACTCCTGTCCCAAAGGTCATGGGCAATTGGCAGAGGGTCAACTTTCTTCCTTTCCCACCACGCCAATTCATTGCCTGTCGAATGAAGATCCCGGTGATGCAGGGCGCATAGGGGGACCGTAAACGCGTCCGATACCTTTCGTCCCAACGCCGTCGGCTGGGAAAATTTGAGGTGATGAGCTTCAGTTGGCTGTCGGCCGCAGACGATGCAGGGGTACGTGGCGACAAATCGGAGGTGATCCTTGTCTCGCAGTCGCTTCACCTCCGGTATTGCGAGGAGGCTCTTGTCAATTGACTTTCTGGCATTGATTTCGACACTCTGAGCCGCGTCGGCGTGCGCCGGCTCCCGCTCCGCCCGCATTGGGATCGCCGCCATCCCGGGCTGCCCCAGCGAGGCACTTGCGAAGGAATGAGTGGCAACTTGCGGAGCGTCCTGGCCCGAAGCTGCTTCCGCCTTCCCCGGGCCATTTTTGCGCCCAAGCGCCTCTGCGGAGCCGCCATAGAGTGACAAGCCGAACGAGCTGCCGAACGTCGACAGGGCGCGCTTTGTGGCGTCCGTCTCGGCAGCCTTGGCGGCAAACTCGTGGGCCTGGCCAGGAGATGCCGCATTTGACTCCCCCGCCCCGCAGCCCTCGCGGACAATACGCTCCTCACCCGCCCTCACTGTGATGCGCACCCGCGTCACGTAGGCTGCTGAGAAGCGGAGACCCGTCTGCTTAGTCCACACGCAGGTGCTGCTGACACTCTCCCGGTCCCAGCCATCAAAACCAAAGATGCGGTTGGCTTCCGCCACCACATGCCACCCCTCGACATAGTGCAGCGTATTGCCATCGGCCTCCCGCGTCTTGATGTGGGCCGGCTTCAGCTTGGATTTGAGCTTCCGAATTTGCGTTGGAGCGAAGGCCATGGCTACTTTGTCCTCACAACAAGATTAACTCGAGAATTGGAGAGTTCCGCCCCGATGACGGCGGTGCCGGCCTTGATCGTATCCAGAACTTTCCGTCGGTCCAGCTTAGCCGGCTGCGGGATCCAGAACCACTCGGGGATGTCTGCTTCATTGGTGACCAAGAGACCCGGCGGCTGCACCCGCAAAGAAATTGTGAACTCCGGATCCATAATTTTCTCTATCCCCGCCTCCTCCATGGTAGTGAGCGCCACTTCGCGTTTTTTGGCAGACGTGGTTTCGATACGCTCCAGCCGTTCACGCATCGCGGTAAGGCGGAGTTTCAGGCCATCCGCAAGCGCCTCGTCGTCAAGCGCCGATCGTATCACCTCGCCCAGCGCCTCGTGGAGGTTTGTGGCCCCCTCCAGCGTGTCGAGGAGGGTTGTTTCATCGATTTCCGGATCCGCCTGAATAAGGCGGCGACGAAGCTCGGTGAATCGGCTAAATTCTCGAGTAAGAACCTGTTCGTCCATTTTTCGATCTTTTTAATTACTTAATAGATACTAATTAGACCAATTTGGCTCCAGTGTCAAGCTAAGGAATGTAAGAATTTGGTACTGCACGGGGAGCAAATACGAGCCGCACGGAGCCTTCTGGGGTGGAACCAAGCTGATTTGGCGAAGAAAGCCGACGTTAGCCAAATGACCGTTAAACGGTTCGAAGCAAAAAATGGTCCCGTTGGTGGCACGATTGCTTCCTTGACCCGGATACAAAATGCCCTTCAGGAGGCTGGAATTCAGTTCATTCCGGCTGACGAATGGGGAAGCTTCGGGGTCCGCCTTGCCACCACAAGAAAAACCAGGAAATAGCCGCCGACATGCTCACACTAAAATACAGCCAGCTAAGCGACGATGAAAAAATTTGAAACGTCGCGCCTGCTTTGGCTGGTCGCTGGCCATGTGGGCTGGGTACTCATTGCCGCGCTCTCACTCGTGCCGGCGGGATCCAGGCCACACACGCCGGTAGGCGGCGCCTACGAACACGTGCTTGCCTACGCCGCCGTCGGATTTTGCTTTGGCCTGGGTTACCTCTCAATGCGCCGCCGCGTCCTTGCGTGTTCGGCGGTGACACTGAGCGCGATGATTTTCGAATTTCTGCAGTCTTTTATCCCGGGCCGCAACTCAGAACTCATGGGCTTTATGGCGTCAACCATTGGGGTCTGGTCTGGTCTCGCAGTGGCATCTGCCGTGATTTTTATCTTGGCGCGTGAGACGCCAATGGGGCGGCCCTGACACAAGGCCACAGCACCAGAACTGAAAGTAACACCGCCGCCGCGCGACGCAGCAGTTGCTTTACTGATACCGCCTGGTCGTTAGACCTTCGACTTCCGCCACCCGGCGCCGCGCGCCTCGCCCTCGGAACAGAACCAGCGTTCGCCCTTCGAGAAGTCGATCCGTGTCACGTCGTAATATTCCTGCGACGGCATGTGATAGATGTGCTCGCCACTCGAACTGATGTTGCCCTTGATATTGCAGCCGGCCACTTCGTTGTCGGCAAAATATTGCGCCCCGACAATCGCGCCCGACGCTACGATGCTCATCGCAACCTTGTTTTTCAATCTCATGAGCCGAATTTAGAACGCAGCTGTTAATTGGGAATTACCAGCTCTTGACTCCCAAATCAAATTTGTTCTAGTTTTGTTCTAATGGACGAAAAGAAACCCATAGTGACCCTCGGTCAGGCTTACGAAGCCGGCTGGCGCATCAACGCCCGCTGCGCCCACGGCAAAAAGCGCGGCATGAAAAGCGCGCCCGAGTGCCTTGAGAGCGCAGAATTGGATTTGGAAACCCTCGTCTGGACCCGTGGTGAAGGCTTTCTCCTGCAAGACCTCTGGTCCCGGTCGAAATGCCCGCACTGCTGGTCCCGCCGCATCAGGGTCTTGTTTGATCAGAACGCCAACGTGAAACGCTCAAAAGGGGTGACGCCACAATGACCGAGAATGACAAGGCAATTGAATTTCTGACCCGCGCGGGCGACCTACTCTATGGCCGCGACTGGTTAGTCCCGCTTGCCCGCGAGATGGAGATCAGCCCCGATCTGATTTATAATTGGATCAGCCGCAAGACGCCCCTGACCATGACTGATGATCTGTGGCCCAATGTCTTCTACGTCCTGGGCCAGCGCGGCAACAGGTACCAGGATTTTATCGACGAAATCTATTTCGCCTTCCGCGAGGCGCGAAAGAACCTTGGCAAGTGGTGGGACGATGCGGAGCCGGCCCCCCTGCCGCAGCACCTTATGTTTGTCTAGAGCCTTGCCCCAATTGGCGGCCGCCTCGGACAGGTTCATTTGGGTCGCGGGAACAAAGTTCGATGTCAAACATTCAGTCCGCTGACACCAGTCTTGGATTTCCCTTCACGCTTTGAAGAGCTGGTGTTTTGTCCGACTTCGTACCTCGGGCAATGGGCCCCGCCACTTATCGTGGCGGGGCCCAAATTATTTGGAACTTTGTCCATCCAATATTGTTTCAAATCAGCTCCAGGAACGAGACACAGCCTCGCAATGGAGTGCATCCAATCGTACGCACCGTTGGACGCCGTCGCTGGCTCTCGCACAGCCGGTGACCGGGCCCTGTTATACTGATCGTGACAGGGCCCACTTTTTTGGATACGATGGAACCTTACTTGGCCCATCTGAGTTTTTAAGGCAGCATCTCCCCGATGCCAGGCTCACCTGAGCCCGACTGCTGCCTCTTAACTTCGCCCCGTCACTTAAAAGTGGCGGGGCTTTTTCTTTGAAACCTTCGGTCCCTGCTAAACGTTTTGAAGACGCGTGCTGGAACAGATAGCGGCGCCGCTAACTTGCCCCGCTGCTGCAAAGTTGCGGGGATTTTTTGGGCGCCAGGCCAAAACGCCTGTATATTAAATTATGTGCAATCTTTACTCGATGAAGTCCAACCAGGAGGCAATCCGTGATCTTGTGAAGTACATTGATGACTTCGCCGGCAACATGCCGCCACTGCCTGGTATCTTTCCGGACTATCTCGCCCCCATTGCCCGCAACAATCAGGGTGTCCGTGAACTCGCCATGGCGAGGTGGGGAATGCCAAGCCCCGCATTTGCCCTCAGGGGCCGAAACTCGGACCCCGGCATAACAAACGTCCGCAATGTGAAGTCGCCCCACTGGCGGCGCTGGCTTGGCGTCGAAAGCCGCTGCGTTGTTCCCTTCACGAGTTTTTCTGAAAATGAAGTGCTGCCCAATGGCTCAAGGCCGCCTGTCTGGTTTGCTTTCAGCGAGGAAAGGCCCCTGGCCGTCTTCGCTGGCATATGGACGCCGCAATGGAAATCGGTCCGCAAGGTCAAAGAAGGTGAAACGATGAACGATCTGTTTGCCTTCCTCACGACCGAACCGAACAAGGAAGTCGGCGCAATCCATCCGAAGGCCATGCCTGTCATTCTCACGACGCCCGAGGAAATCGAAACCTGGATGACGGCCCCGACAGAGGAGGCTTTGACATTGCAGCGGCCTTTGCCGGATGGCAGTCTCAAGATCGTGGCGCGTGG
>JBBSBQ010000060.1:0-12115 GCA_038251095.1 Hyphomicrobiales bacterium | reverse complement strand
CTCTAAGAGGTCCTTTCCTCTTTCTTGGGTTAGGACACGAAATGATCTAGCGTGGCCAACATTATTTGGTAGCCATGTTTTTTATGGGCTTTTGTGCAGACTATAAATTTCGGACCGAGAAGGACAAGGGTTCCGTTGGCTTCCGCAGCTGTAGCCAAACACTGATTGCGACCGCCACCAAACCCACAAGGGCAAGCCCACTGAGATAGTCCCAGGGGATATAGAGGGCATCCGGGGGCGGATCAAATACCTGCGTCATGAGCTTTACGAGCACCCAAGCGAGGATTGCACCCATAGCTAAGCCAGCCGCCATTCCGGCAATATAGATTAAGAGTGCCTCGCTCCATAGAAATGCGCCCAGCTGGCGTGGTGAAGCCCCCAGAGCGAGCAGAATTGCAAAGGTTCTCCGTCGTTCAACCACACCAAGCGCAAATACAAGTCCCAAAGCTCCAGCGACTATCGGAATTGCGAAAGAGAGTTCCAGCCTGGTGAGATTTTGCAGGTCGACGGCAACCAGCGATGAGCCAATGCGATGAGTTGCCTCAGTAATATCGCTCACAACGTATCCTTTTGACTTTGGCAGCGCTGAACGAAGGGCTATCGCGAGGTCGGCGGGAGACACCGCGGATTTGACCAGCACCAGTTCGGACGAGGGAATGCCAGTCTTTTCTGAGATATATGCTGCATTCGCCACCAGGAACGAGTCACGCGGTGCGGTGGGAAATTCACGTACCACGCCAACAAACTTGAAGGGAACCACTTGATATGAGTGGTCCTTGCCACCCTGCAGGCGCAGATTCAATTTATCTCCCATTTTTAGCTGAAAGTCCGAAACAGTTTCGTCGGAAACGAGAATGCCGTCGGGCTGCTGGCGTAGCATTGCAAGTGTGGCCAAGGCGTTGCCATTCTCAAAGTAGGCGTTTGACATGGGACTCGCCTCGGAGATTGTGTCCGGATTGATGCCATAGAGGTCTTGCAAATCGGCACCGACGTAGGTGAAACGATGCTGCATGGGTTCTGCCCAGGAAACGCCTCGTATGTCTTGAATTTGCGCTATAGAATCGGAGGCGGGCGCCGTGAGGCTTCCCGCAATGGTCACGTCTGCGCCGTTGGTAAGGGTTGCGTCAACCGTCGCCTGGTGTTCGTAGGTCGAATTGAAAATGGCTGTCGAAGCAGCAAAGGAAACCGACAGTGCTACGAGGACGACGCCTTTGGTGATTCGGCCTTCTTCCCGGCTCATGGCAGCAGCAACGACACCCGTAAAAGCTCCCGCTATAGGCCGCAAGACGTAGGCAAGCGCAGCCCGACCATGACGCATGAAGTAGGACCAACATCGCATCAACAAGAGTGCGGATCCTACCCACAGGAATATGGGTGCAATATAGGCCTTGTAGTCAACAGTCGCCGTTGCTACGCCCTCTGGAGCCGCCACGACGTTATAGCCAGTGGCCGACGTTTGCCAGAATACCAGGCCTGCAATGAGCAGAAATGCAATGTCGAGGCCAAGTTGCTTCCAGGCAGGCGCGCTGTCGTCAAGGCTTCTGGCCTGTTGGGCGTTTTGAGCTGCTGTGCGGCGCAATGCCATAAGCGTGGGGATAACAAAGACTCCAAGCGCAGCCAAAAGGCCACAGAGCGCAGCAACCAGAAACCAACCAATCTGGGTATGGTCTGTCGGCAGGCCCATCAGCCTGTTTGCAATGAACCAGGCTATCGCCACACCTGCGACTGCCCCGGAGAGGCCGACCATGCTGGCCTCTATGCCTGTGAGAACAAGCGTGAGCGACGGGCTCGCACCGCGCAGCTGGAGAAGCGCCACCTCCCTCCTGCGCCTGTCCACACTTGTGAGAACAATAAGCATGGTCAGCAAAATTGCCACAACGGCGCCGGGGACTCCTAAAAACAAGAACAGAACCTTGGCAAATAGCGCGTCCTGGCGCACCCCATCCAGGCGCGCTGCCAAATTGTTGGCAATGACCCCGCCCCCCGCAAGCTTAGCCAGCAGACTATTGGCAAGCCCCGAAGCATTCACAAACGCATCAACCGGATTTGACGGCAATATGCTGTGTTCGAAACTTACATGCAATTGTCGAGATGCCGTCTGTGGCATGGTTTCAAGCTGCGCGCCGAAGAACTCTTCCCATTGTGCAGCTGGAAGCAAGACCACATTGTCAGGCGGCGCCGTCGGTGCGGCCTGAGGTGTCGAACCAATGATCTGAAAAAATTGGTCAGCGTTGGGCATCTCGATTACGCCAGCGATTTTCACCTTAGTCATTGGCGCTGCAAGGCGGTCAATTTCAATCGTGTCTCCCGGATTGGCATGCAAATTGGCAGCTGTCTGCTGGGCAATAACGACACCGTCCAAAGAGCCTGCGAGCAAACGGATTTGATTTGGGAAGGCCTTTGCGTAATCTCCTTCAATGCCGACAACCTTGCCGCCGCCTGTGGCCTGTACAGTGCCACCGGTGCGTGCGGTAAAGGATTTTACGTCAGCGTAGTCGACCTGCTGCAATGAAGATACAGGCACCGTGTCGGCCACTGCCGCTCGGGCCTCCTCGGGATCCACGGTTCCCACCAGCTGCACCTGCCAGTCAGGTGCTATTGCCGAAATGGCACGGGCCGTCATGGTAGAGGCACTTTGCGTTACAAATAGACCTAGGACCGCCAGAAGCGAAACAGCCAGAGCCACGCCACAAGCTGCTGCTATCAGCATCTTTCCCCTGAAGCGAATGAGGCCGAAGATCCAATCCCTGATCATGGTACAGCACTCACCCTTTGTTCCGTATCCCATGCGCCATGTGCCAGATTGATGTCATCTGCCCTGCCACCGCATGATCATGGGTTGCAATCACCAGGGCCGCGTCAGTTTTTGTGGCATGAGCTTGGAGTGCTTTCACCAGACTTTCTCCAGTAGCTTGATCGAGCTGGCCGGTTGGCTCATCGGTGAGAATTAGTCTCGGATTGGTAACCACTGCTCGGGCTATTCCCACCCGCTGGGCCTGCCCGCCTGAGAGTTCCTCAGGCAACCGGTCAGCCAAACCCGCAAGCCCCACAATTTCCAAAGCCGCCAGCGCGCGTTCCCGTAGATTTTGAATTTCTCCAAGAATGAGAAGCGGCAATTCGACATTCTCGATAACGCTTAAGGGGGGAATGAGGCTAGCAGACTGAAAAGCGAGACTAATATAGAGCGGCCTTAGCCTCGTGGCTTCCGCTAGACTTGGCCACGCAACTTTACCTGCCGTGGGGTGATCAAGTCGGGCCATTAAGGCCAAGAGTGTAGATTTTCCGCTGCCGGACGGCCCTATGATGGCGATTCGGTCGCCGGCCTCCACCACGCAGGTGACACCGGTCACGGCGATAATCTTCTCTCCACCTAGTAGAAAGCTACGTTCCACCCTGTCAAACGTCACAAGCGTCTCAGCCATTAGCGATCTTACCGTCCTTCATGACAAGGATCTGCGTCGCAACACGGCCCACAGCCGCGTTGTGAGTTGCAACCACGATCGATCCCCCTGCGCCGCGATACTCGTTGAGAACGACGAGTATTTGATCTTCGGTTTGCGCATCGACTTCACCTGTCGGTTCGTCAAGTAAAAGAATGCTAGGCTTCCGAGCCAGGGCCACTGCAAGACCAGCCCGGGCTTTTTCTCCTCCCGACAATTGGGCCGGGAGTGATTGGATTCGGTTATTCATCCCAATTCGCTCAAGGATGGAAGTAATCTCGTCATCATTCACAAATCCGCCACTTGCTGCCTGCGCAGCCCGCACGTTTTCGGCAACGGTGAGATGCGCAAAGAGGTTCTCTTTCTGCAACATCACGCCGAAATACTTTGACCGCAGACGGGTTTTTTCAATTTCAGGACGGCGTGTGATTACCTCGGAGTATACGAGGACGCTGCCCCCATCTGGTTCATCCAACCCGGCGAGACACATGAGGAGCGTAGATTTTCCGCTACCAGAGGGACCGATGAGTGCAATGAAATCACCGGGATTGACTGTAACGTCCACGCCGCGCAGCGCCTTGACCTCTTCGTCGCCACTGTGAAAAAAGCGGTACAGCTCCCTTGCTTCAAGCATGGCGATCTATTTCCAGCGGAAGCTAGAGGAAATAAGTTTCCATTGGTCTACGTTGTCAGCACCTTTGGGGGCCGATAGGTCAAGCCTTACGAGTTTCTTATCTTTCGCAAAGTAAAAGCTCTCGTTTTCCTCGCGTATTTGTTTGTTCGTGACGGCATTGGGTTCCGAGTTTGACTCGTAGATCAGCCGTATGGCGTCGCCTGACTTCATCTTCACATTCATTATCTTTAAGATTTTGACGGCGTGACCAGCCTTCTCCATGTCAGGTGCCAGCACGGTCCTCGCGAAATCCAAGGTTAGTGGCTGGGTCAAATCACAATTACTGAGCGAGATGCGATTGTATTTATCATTGAATACCCAGTGGTTTTGAGCATCGGTACGCGCCCAACCTTCTGGAACCTTGAGTGTGAAACCACCAGGTGAATCAAATTTGATAAATACCTGACTGTCAGGAATATCGCCCGGCGGATTAACTTCGGGGGATACTGCAGTTTCGGCTGCCACCGCTTGTGTGACAGGCAGCGAAGCCATGGTTAACGCCAAACAGGTAGTAAATATAGCGAAGAGTTGCTTGTTCATTGCGTGAATTCCTTAGGCGTAAAACGTTGTTGGTCAACTTCTGGGATTTGGAATTGATTGAGCGCACAATATCGTGGAGGTAATTCCAGCGGCTAGCCCCAAATTACAGGTACGAAACCCCTAAATTGTAGCGCTCAGTTTACAAATTTGTATTCTTAGTGCAGCCGTGGGCCATCCTGCGCTCCAACTGACTAGATGATGGATTAATGCGCCGCAGGAGAGACGAGAGCAGTTGCGTATGCTGGCGGTAATCGGGATTTCTTACATATCCGTAAGTTGGCGGCAAGGATGCGGGCGGAATTGACCTGCTAAGTTACGTAACTGCCCGCCCCGCTTTAGGAATTTTAGAGTAACATCTGCACAAAAGAAATATCGAAATGATTGATAAAATTACGGTAGAATCGCCCCCGTAAGGCAGCATAAAACCTGACATAAACCATAAACAACCACCTACATCATGGTCACAGAAACGGGGTGGAATGAAATTGCTCTTGATTGAAGATGATGAGCGCACGGCCCAGTTCATCTTGCTTGGCCTCAAGGAGCACGGCCAT
Source organism: Hyphomicrobiales bacterium (assembly GCA_038251095.1). Classification (GTDB taxonomy): domain Bacteria; phylum Pseudomonadota; class Alphaproteobacteria; order Rhizobiales; family Aestuariivirgaceae; genus Aestuariivirga. The sequence continues at coordinate 6,908 of JBBSBQ010000060.1, read as the reverse complement.
GTCGTGGACCATGCGGCAAACGGCGAGGATGGATTGTTTCTTGCGGCCAGCGAGAAATATGACGCCGTAATCGCGGACCGCATGCTGCCGGGGCTGGACGGCCTCAGCATCGTGAAAATGCTGCGTTCGACCGGCAACCATGTGCCGACGCTATTTCTGACAACAATGGGCGGTATTGACGACCGCGTTGAAGGACTGGAAGCGGGGGCGGACGATTATCTCGTGAAGCCATTCGCATTTGCCGAGCTGCTGGCCAGGCTGGGCGCACTCACGCGGCGCCCGCCGGTCAACGATGTAAAAACCGCGCTACGCGTCGGCGAGCTGGAAATTGACCTTTTGAAGCGCGTCGTCACACGGGCCGGCAAGGTCGTCGAGCTTCAGCCGCAGGAATTCAAACTGCTGGAATATCTTATGCGCAGCGAGGGGCGCGTGGTTACCCGCACCATGCTGCTTGAGCATGTCTGGGATTTTCATTTCGACCCGCAAACCAGTGTTGTCGAAACCCATATCAGCCGCCTCCGGGCAAAGATCGACAAGGGGTTTGACACCGAAATGCTGAAGACAATGCGCGGTGTGGGATATTCCCTCCGTGCTTAGCAAGCGGCTCCTCAAGACGACCAGCTTTCAACTGACCGTGTTCTTCAGCCTGATTTTTGTATTTTGCTTCATGTCGCTTCTGGTTGTCACCTATTTGACCACCACCACGGCCCTTCGGAGCCAGATGCAAACAGAAATCCAATCCCAGCTTAATGTGATGGCAGTTGAGGCCAAGTCCGATGGCATCGAGACAATTATCCAGGATATCCAGGAACGGACTACGCCGTCAGACCGGCAAGCCGAGTATTACTATTTAAGTGATAGCAAGGGCAAAAAACTTGCCGGAAACCTTGACGGAATCATTATGCAGGAGGAATGGCAAGAATCCGGATTAAGTGATTCAGTACTCGCAAAGCCGGATGGCGACGCTGACGATGACCACCAGATCTGGGGCCAGGGCGTCTATTTGTCCGACGGCTCGTTTCTCCTTGTGGGGCAAGACGCGTTTCGCATCCTGTCCGCCCAGGAGTCCATTATCAATTCGTTTGTCTGGTCCGCAGGTATTGCAATTTTGCTTGCGGCATTTTCGGGGTTGGTGGTTAGCCGGGGTTTTTTGCGCCGCATTGACGATATCAACAATACAAGTCTTGCAATAATTGACGGCCGGTTGAAGGAAAGAATACCCGTCAGGGGCACTTCTGATGAGGTCGACCGGCTGTCGGCCAACCTCAACCGCCTTTTTGACAGCAACCAGTCGCTTCTGGAAAGCCTCAAACAAGTCAGCGCCAACATTGCCCATGATTTGAGAACTCCCCTTAGCCGCCTGCGCCAGGGTCTGGAGGAAGCAAGATCGAAAACCGGCGACAGCAAAGCCCGTGCGTCGGCCATCGATTCCGCCATCATCGAATCCGACCAGCTTTTGGCAACTTTTGCGGCGCTGCTGCGTATTGCCCAAATTGAGTCGGGATCACGAAGGGCTGGATTCAAAACGGTCAGCCTGACCAGCATTTTTGAACGTGTGGCGGGTGCTTATCGGGCTGTGGCAGAAGATCAAGACAAGGAGCTGACCATAACGCTCGCGGATAATCTCGACTTTCATGGCGATGGCGAGCTTTTGCTCCAGATGATTGCCAATCTAGTGGAAAACGCCATCCGGCACACGCCCACGGGCACCCACATAAACCTCGCCCTTAAAAAATCAGATCAGGGCATCGCGGCCACGGTTGCGGATTCAGGCCCCGGCATTCCCCCTGACCTTCGGGACAAGGTATTTGAACATTTTTACCGGCTGGACACGGGCCGCGCCACCGCCGGAAACGGCCTTGGCCTTTCTCTCGTGGCGGCCATCGCAAACCTTCACGGAATCCGCGTTTCATTAAGCAACAACAACCCAGGCCTCTTGGTGGAGCTGCATTTCCCCGGGTCTTAATTTCCCAATGGTATGGTTTTGCCAAATTCCGACGAGAGTCGAAATCCGACAATCTGCACGTCCTCGCCGTCGGCATGGTCGAAAGTATAGCCAGCGCCAACCGACCAGGTTTCGCCAATCATGCTGATGGATTCCCCAACGTCATACATGGCCGTTGCGTCCACAAGATATTCGGACGTGTCAGCACCGCCGGCGACGAGCTCGGTCTGCTGCGAATAGGCCACAGAATAGGTAGCGGGTCCCGTCTCAAGTGCGGCTGATCCGGTCAAGGCAACCGCGTCGTCAGCCGAGCCTTCGAAATTGTTGAACCATGCGGCCTCACCGAAAAGCCTGAGGGTTGTATCATCGCTGATGGAAACGGACTTGTTCAGGCTGCCAAGAATGCCGAGTTCATTGCCGTCGCTGCCGTCGCCACCCTTCTGATAACGTGCGGCAAGTTGGTAGCCAAAGCTGCCCTCGTCATAGCAACTGTCAACTTCCGCGCTGAGGCAACCATCGAGCGCCACCGCAACGGATGAAACGCCTTTGGTGTTGCCAGCCCCGCCATCGTCCAGGCCTGCGCGGCCGCGGTTATTAAACAGTGATTCGCTCAGGATTGTCCGGTCAACGGTAAAGGCGCTTGCCTGCAACTGATTGGAAAGGCTCCCCGCCTCAAAATTGTAAGCTGCGCCGCCGCCCAGACGTTCGGCCAACTCGTAGTTCTCGGCGAGGTCAACGCCATGAAGGCCCGGGGTCACATCCCAAGCCCGGCCAAAGGCCGGGTGGATTTTGCCGCCCCAGATGTTGAAGTCCCCGAAATCATATTGTGCCTGCAAAATATCGACATAGGTGCCGGTACCGCTGAATATCTGGTTCTTGCCGGGTTCTGCGTCAATCACCGGTTCGGAAATGATGTTGGCAATGAACGACAATCCATCCGTGGCCTTGAGATCGAAATAATTCTCCGATTTTGGGCCGAGAAGATACGAATCACCCATCGCGCCGTCACTGGGATGAACCCACGCCCCATTGAGCTCAAATGTGCTTGCGTATTCGAGGCACGGACCGGAACACTCTTCGGGAGATGTCGCATCCGCCGCTCTCGCCTGTGCCGTGGGGAGTACGGAAACTGCGATAATTCCTAAAAGCAGGGTCGGGCGCATGAGGGACTCCAGTTGGACGACGGCGCAATGAATCGCCATGTCCATCATACGGTCCCGACCTTTCCCAAATTAGGCCGCCGGATTACAAAAATGTATGGAAGCCGTCTGGGATAATTCGTTGTGAGGAAACCAAAATTTAACCTTTATACCCGGACGTAGTCACTCAAAGTCGAATCGCTGGCGCCTTTAGCAAACGCCGTCATGGTCGCTCCGGCGGCATTCTCTGCTGGTATACGCCTTCAAGTGAAGATTCACGAGTTCGCCAATGCGCGTCCGACGTGCTGGCATGAGGTGAACACGCTGCAGAAACATAATATCGGAGTTGCTACATACTCACCAGCATTTTTCAGTTTACAAAACAGTAAATTGACGGCTCAGCGGTTAGTCTTTAGGGCAATTCCGAGCTGCGGCCGATGTCGTCGCCAGCGCCAATTTGCAGGGTCTAACTCATGAAACAATTCTTGCTTGCAGCAATCCTCATTCTCGTGCCGGTAGCGCTATTTTCCGCATACCAAATCTATCTCGTCAAACTGCCGATCGCCGCGACAGCTCCTAATGCTGCACTTGGTGACCTCTCTCAGTTTAAAACGATTATCACCGATGTACAGGCTATTGCAGCCAAGGGAGATCTTGCCGCTGCAGAAAAACGGGCCACTGACTTCGAATCCGCGTGGGATGACGCTCAAGCAAAATTGCGGCCCCTTGACAGTGCGGCCTGGGGTGAAATTGATGATGCCGCCGATGCATCATTCAAAGCACTCCGTGCATCTGCTCCCGACGCTCAAACTGTGACGACCGCTCTTGCCACTCTTGCTGCCACGCTTGACAACTCGAGTCAGGTTGCGGGTAGTACGACAAAGACAGCAGGAACGGTTGTTCAGGTCGCTGGCATTGCCGTCAGCGACACCAGCGGTCATGCAATACCCTGTGAAGAAATGATCAAAGGGCTGCGCGCCGCGATTGAGGGAGGCAAAATCAAAAAAGCCAACATTAATGCGGCGGATGGATTGCTGACAAAGGCGACAGAGCGTTGCAATGCCGATGACGATACCCTCGCGGATGAATTCGCGGCGCAGGGCCTCGCCCTTGCCGAAAAATGAAAAAACATACTCTCCAATTCACTTGAGAAAGTCGCAACATGCCAATTACAACAAAAATACCTGGCACTTTGAGATATAACCGGGTTCCCAAGGTTACTCTAGATTTCTGGCTCATCAAGCTTATGGCTGTAACCATGGGCGAAACCGCAGCTGACTATCTCGCGGTGAATTTGGGACTTGGGTTAACGGTGACTTCTGTCATCATGACCGGTGTACTAGCACTGGCCCTCGCCTTTCAGTTCGCCCAGAAAAAATATGTACCCTGGGCCTATTGGCTGGCGGTCGTCCTCATCAGCATAGTCGGCACCCTCGTAACCGACAATCTTGTCGACAATTTTGGTATTCCCCTAACGACGACAACGATCTTGTTTAGTATTGCCCTGATCGTGACGTTCGCGGCTTGGTACTTGTCGGAGAGAACGCTGTCGATCCATTCGATCTTCACAAGCCGTAGAGAAGCCTACTACTGGCTGGCCATCCTTTTCACTTTCGCGCTTGGAACAGCATCGGGCGACCTGGTGGCGGAACATTTTGGTCTAGGCTATTTCAGCACCGGCATTCTCTTTGCGATGATTATCACATCACTCGCCGTCGGCTACTTCTCATTCGGTTTGGATGCAATCCTCGGTTTCTGGCTCGCCTATATTTTCACCCGGCCACTTGGCGCCTCTATTGGAGATTTCCTGTCGCAACCCGGCGAATACGGCGGCCTTGGGCTTGGAACCATTGTCACGAGCGCGCTCTTCCTTGCGGCTATTGCGACCATCGTGGTCTACATGAGCGTCTCTCACGACGGTGAGGAAATAGTGGCATAGGCCAAATGCTGCGCTAGCCAGCCCTGCGATCTGGTCTCAGAAGTCCTAGACATTGCTGCCAGCTTTTCGGCAATCCCCGGGAGAAACGCGCGCGGGTCCTCAAGCAGATCATTGAGGCGGTCTGGCTTTAGTATTATCCAGGAACAAACCTCGTCAGCAAACGTTTAGGCTTGTGGCAAGAATGCTAATTTACCCCACAGTTCCGCCTCATACTGATTTTAGAAACCCCGCCCGACTGAGAGTTTGGGCGTATTATTGGAGACGACAGATGAAGTTTTTGCCCCTAACGGCCAGTGTGATGGCGTTGGCCCTCTTTAAAGCCCCGGCCTTTGCCCAGGAGGCTGCGCCCGCCCAGGAACAGCCGGCAGTCGAGCAACCCGCTGCCCTGCAGATTCCTGAAGAAGTCTTAGCTCTTATCAATGATACGAGGCCCCTAAGTGAGCTCTCGGTTGACGAATTGGGTACCCGCGCTAAGCAAGCCCGCAAATTCTCGAAAATGAAAGACCTTCCGCCGGATGTGAGCAATCAACTTCAAACCATTGCCCAAGCCGCGCGAGCCGAAATTGCTACCCGTGAAGCGCAGGCCGTCCAGCCCGCAGCCCCTGCCGTAGAACAGCCCGTTGAGGCACCTAAAGCAGTCGAAGCGCCGGTTGAGCCGCCAGTCGAGGCCGCAGCACCGGCACCGGCTGAAATTCCACCGGAAGTTATGGTGCTGATCAGTGATGGCAGGCCTGCGACCGAACTTACAATTGAAGAGTTGAATTCCCGAGCCAAACAGGCGCGCAAGTTTTCAAAAATGGATGCTCTACCTCAGGACGTACGCGATCAACTGCAAGCCATGGCGGAAGCAGCCCATGCTGAGTTTGTGGCCCGCGAGGAAAAAAAGAAGGTCGAGCAACAGCCCGCCGTCGAGCAACCGCCAGCTGTCGAACAACCTGCAGAGCAACCAGTGCCCGCTCCCCAGCCATCCTTGTCCACTGAAATTCCCCCGGAGGTAACAAACCTCTTGGCTGATGTGAGACCGTTGACCGAACTCAAAGACGAGGAATTGACCACCCGTTTTAAGACCGCCCGTCAGTTGTCAAACTCTGACGGTCTGTCTGATGAAACCAGAGGTCAGCTCGCCGAAATTGCCAAGGCAGCGCGCGGTGAAATGTTGGCCCGTGAGCAACAGGCAGGGCAGAAAGTACCCGAAGCGCCGGTTGAAGCCGTCGTGCCACCGTCACTACCGGCTATTATTGAAGTCGCACCAACCGCACCTTTGCCACCGCCACCAGCAGCCGTTGTCGAAGCGCCAGCACCTGCTCCTGTACCAGCTGCACAGCCAATTATTGTCGACAAGGGCCAGTCCCAGCAATTGGACGGCAATCCAGGAGATCCTGAGGCCGAAGCGAAAGCTAAGGCATTCCTCGACGATCCCCACGCCGCCGAAAAGCTTTCCGATGAAGAGCTCAGGGCCCGTCTTGATGGTATCCGCGAATTGATGTCTAGCAATGAGTTGTCACGCCAAACGGAAAGGGCCTTGCGCCAAAAATTGAAGGTCGAGCGTGATATCTTACGCAATCGCGTTGCCCAGGCCGAAGCCCCAAAACCTCCAGAGCAACAAACTGGAAGCCAGCCGGCGCCCAATGCACCGCCTGTAAAGCCGTCAAAAATTAACAAGAAGGATTACACCTTTAACATCGAGATTGTCTTGAATGATCGCCGCCCATCCGACGAATTGCAGGACTACGAACTGCGCCGTCGTTTGGAAGTATATCGCGAGGCAACCTATGAGGAGCAATACGATGCTCAGCAGCGGGCCTATTGGCGCGCCGTCATGGAGCGCGACCAGTATCTGTTGCAGCAGCGTTTGTTGTACGAACGTCAGCAGCGCCAGGCCGAG
>JBBSBQ010000059.1:0-12314 GCA_038251095.1 Hyphomicrobiales bacterium | reverse complement strand
TCAATCTGGCGCAGCTTCGTCACAATCTGCTCCGCCGCAAGTCTCTTCCTTCCCATCTTCTTTCTCCTTTCCAGTCAAATACTCTCATATCGCCTGGTTCAGAAAAAGCCGGTCAGGTCACTTGGCCTGCTGATTGCATTTTATTCGGCATCCAAGGGCATGGCGAGCCTGATACAGGGACTCAACGTCGCCTATGACGAGAAAGAATCCCTTGGGTTCGTCAAGCGGATGCTGGTGACTTTCGCCCTGACACTGTTGCTGATCGCGGGACTGATCTGCGGGCTCGCCGCGACCTTGGCGATGCCGGCCATTCTGGCCTTCGTGGATATGGGACCGGTCGTCGTGAAGCTTATCAACGCCGGCCTTTGGGTCGGGTTGATCGCGCTGACGATTTTTGGCCTGTCCGTTCTCTATCGGTTTGCACCCTCGCGCGACACGCCGGAGTGGAAATGGGCCTCGGTCGGGGCGGTTGTCGGTTGCCTACTCTGGATCGTGGCATCGGCCAGCTTCGCGTTCTATGTCAGCAACTTCAGTTACTACAACGAGAGCTTCGGCGCCTTGGCTGGCGTCGTCGTGTTGCTCATATGGTTCTGGATATCGGCTTATATCATTCTTATGGGGGCGGAATTGAACGCCGAACTCGAGGCGCAGAGCTGCGCCGACACGACGGTGAAACGCGACAAGGCGATGGGCACGCGGGACGCCGAAAAAGGGGACGATCTGGGTACGGCGGCCGGCAAATAAAAAAAGGCTCTGGTACAGCCAACCCTCAGAACATCGAAGCCGATCTGCCAGTCCATGACACCAAATTGCACTGGATAACATCCAGTCATCAGGCTATCCCGATTTTCGGGATACTTATCATCCTTCTTTTGCAAGCGCTCGTCTGGGGCAGCGACTTTCTGATCCCGGTACGAAATGCACAAGATCATTCGGCATGAATGACTCCCTTCAAGAGGCGTGTCGCAATGGGCAACCGACTCAAGTCAACGCCGCGCCGCGACTGGTTCCCCACACGGTTCCAGGGCGAGGGCCACTGTTCCGTCACTAAGAGCTCATACCAGCGGCCTGATCAATTGACCGTTGCCCAGTCTCGGGTTGTAATTGCTGTGACGGATGTTTTGTCGTCGGCGAAGAAGAGCCAAGCTTGGCAAGCTTTATCGACGATGTCGTCGTAGATGTCGAAGACAATGTTTGCGAGCTTGTTTTTGCGCAGATACTCCCAGATATTTTCGGCACTATTGCGTTCCGGCGCATAGCGCGGCAGCGGGATGAGGGTGATATTGTCGGGCACGCGAAGGTGCCGGATCCGGTGGTAGCCCGCACCATCAAGGAGAACAGCGGCATGGGCACCAGGGGCAATGGCCTTGCTGATAGCGTCCAGATGCAGGTTCATCATGCCGGCGTTGGCTTCGGGCACGACGATTGCAGCGCTTGCCGCCCGGCTTGGACAGGCGGCACCGAAGAGATAGGCCCAGTTGTAACGCTGATCGCGCGGCGCGCGTGGCCGGGTTCCGCGTTTCGCCCAAATGCGTGTCAGGGTCCCTTGCTGGCCGATCCTTGCTTCATCCCGGAACCAGATTTCGAGGGACTTGCCACGGGCCGTTGCCGGGAGTGCTTTGGCCAGGGTTTCGGGAAAGTTTTTTTAAAAGCCTCTTGGGCTTGCGGATCGGCTTCGGGATGCTGCGGACGCACCGACAAGCGGCGGTAGCCGAGGGCTGCCAGATACTTGCCGACTGTGCGCTCGTGCACCTCCACGCCGAACTGCGTCTTGAGTTCTTTCTGCAAATCAACCCGGCGCCAACGCACCACTTTGTGCACCGCCGGATCGGGTCCTGCCTCCACCAGAGCCGCCAGAGCTTGTTTCTCCGCCGCGCCGAGTAGGCTCTTGTTTCCGCTGGTCCGCCGTTCGCGCAGGCCCACCACGCCTTCGGCGTTGTAGCGATGAACCCAATCGCGCAAGATCTGCCGGTCCATGCCGCAGGCCCGCGCTGCAGTTTGCCGGTCCGCCCCTTCCAGAACCAGCGCAATCGCCAGCATCCGCAGCACCATCAGAGGGTTCTTCTGCTTCTTCGAAAGCCTGCGCAAATCCGTCGCAGACAAATCAAGCCGGGTAATCCGAACAGCTCCAGACATCGGGGGCCTCCACTAAAGGGTGCAGCCATAGAGTCAGAGTTCAAGTGATTTGCAAATCCCTGCCAGAGTCAATTCATCAGGCCGTTGGTATCAGTTGCCAGAAGGAGGTTCGTACGCCGCGTGTTCGAACCCATGCTGCGTCACTGCATGGATGAGGCACCGTGCGGCGAAGAGGGCTTTGCTGTTGATGCAAGTCGACAGAAAGACATTAAGATGTCAGCCTATCTATACCCTTCGACATTGTGCGCCTGGTTAGCCCTGGGAACTATAAGTGTCTTGACCAGTTGTAATTTATGTCGGTTATAATCGCGCCTTCGCTGAATGTTCCGACTAGTCTTAGAAAGGGCTCATAAATGCAAAAACTGTCGATCATTCTAGCGCTCGCGATGGTGAGTCTCTCGTGGCTCTCAGTTGTTGAGCCGGCACAGGCGAAAACTTCGAGTTCCTATGTAAAAGTGATCAAGCTACCTCCAGGGCAGGTACTGTGGATCAGATCCGGCCCTGGTCAGTCGTTCAAGCGAATAGGGTTTCTTCCGTACAGCGCCCGGCATATTCGGAATTATGGATGCAAGCATTTTGCAAGTGGCGACTGGTGCAGCTTGCGCTACCGCGGCGCCCGGGGATGGGCAGCCAAGGGATACCTTGCTGCAGACCACGGTCGGCGTACGTGAGCGCATTGATCGGGTATCACGGCATACGTTTCTCAACTGCGATCGTACAGGTCATCGGGTCTCCATGGCTATGTCAGAAATCCCTGGAATCGCACCAATACGAACACCGCGAGGATCAATTCGGCGAGGCTCCCGAAGCTAATGTTTAGAAGACCGCCGATCGCTGCACCTGCAGTTTTTGCGAGATGCTCTGTAGCGCGACGTACCCAGTCAGGCAGCACCGCAATCGCCACGGCGCCTGCAGAAAAGACAAATAGTGCCGGTGCGTCAGAAATGTAGCTGAGAATAGGCGCCACAGGCACAACAAGCAGCAGCCCTAGCGGGATGGATAGTTCCGCCATCAGCCCCTGTCTCCCTTCTTTCGAGGGAAGCCTATGTGTCATGACGGTCAGCGAATTGCATTGTAACAACCATTATTTTAACTTAGGGCAAAGTTATAAAGATCAGTAGAACTTATAGGCCGAAGCGTATCAGTTGAATCACAATGAAACCGCAAGTTCTTATCTTGGAAGGCAATTTTTTATTAGCGCAAGTCCCCTCAGAAGACGTGCAGCAGGAATTGGGTAGGGAGCCTGTGGCGGCATAGCGTACAAGAGCCCCAACACTCGGGGGGCGAGTGCCGGGGCAAGACCTGATCCAGCTTGGGGGGACTGCAGGATTTGCGGGGTTTCAAGCTGCCAGTCTTTACGTAACGCCGAACAACTCAAGAGGTTCCATTGCTAGTATTACAACTGACACCGCTCCCCCTTCATCCCTAGCTTAACTAGGCGTGAGATAAAACTCACTAGGGTTTCTTCTTCACTTTACCTCTATGAGGCGATCAACCTGAACAGCGGCGCCTGAAGAAAAATACCGACCTTGATTGTTCAATTCATTGGGATCAATTTCTTTCCCGGTGTCCAGTAAAATCTGGCCCTTCAATTCGTGATGCTCTTGGTAATTCTTTTTTAAAGGCGGGATTTTCCAATCACCTTTGTGATGATTTCATATGCTCTAATCATGGCAGCGGAAATCCTCCTGCCCATTCTCCTTGTTTTCGGCCTGGCGACGCGCTTTGCGGCACTTGGGCTTCTGGCGATGACAATCATCGTCCAACTCACCGTGCCGGACGGTTGGCCGGTGCACGTGACCTGGGCCGCCATGACGCTCGGCATTATGGCATGGGGTCCGGGACGCATATTGCTCGATCACTTGATAAAGGAGCACAACGGCTGAGTTTTTCTCACAGAGTGGGGCGATTTCTTATCTGAATCCGAATGCCCGTATCTCAAACGTATTTGTGAACACGCTGCAATAGAACGTGAACACTGGGAAAGCAAAGTTGGACTAGAAATGACGCGACTGAACCAAGGAGACTCAATTCATGCTGACGCGCCGCAAGGTCATGGGACTGGTCGCACTGGCCGTGTTCGCCCCCACACCAGTATATGCCAGGGAATCCGTGCCGTTTACCCGCGCCGCGTTCGAAGCCGCGCAAAAAGACGGCAAATCGATACTGATTGAGATTTCCGCTTCATGGTGTCCGACATGCAGGGCCCAGAAGCCGATCATCGAGGGTCTTCTTGATAGCGCGAAATTTAAGGACATGGTTGCATTTCGCATCGACTTTGACGATCAGGCAGATGAGGTCCGGGCAATGGGTGCGCAAACGCAGAGCACGCTTATAACATTCAAGGGCATCACCGAAGCTGGCCGTTCCGTTGGTGATACTAACCCCGCATCAATAGAAGAATTACTTGGACGCGCGATCTGAGTGAATTGATGTTAGGTCAACTCATTCTTGCGTTCGCCGCAGGTTCACTCTCCATCCTTTCGCCTTGTGTTCTCCCGCTCTTGCCAATTGTACTGGGAACAGCTGCATCGCGGAGCAGGCTAGGGCCCTTGGCATTGGGCTCTGGAGTTGTTGTTTCGTTTGTATCTGTTGGGCTTTTTGTCGCTTTGATCGGTTTCTCGATCGGACTTGATGCTGGATTTTTCAGGGCGTTGTCCGCCGCCATGTTGGTCATAGTCGGTTTCGTGTTGCTGGTCCCTATTTTTCAAAACCAATTCGCTGTTGTTGCAGGCCCTGTAAGTGGCTGGGGGCAGGGCCGGCTTGACGGGTTTTCCGACACCGGTGCCGCAGGGCAGTTTGGCGTGGGACTTTTGCTTGGGGCTGTGTGGGCTCCCTGTGTCGGGCCGACGCTTGGCGCTGCGTCGCTGTTGGCTGCGCAGGGGAAAGACCTAATTCATGTTGCAATGACCATGGTATCTTTTGGCGTAGGTGTGGGCCTTCCACTTGTCCTTATTGGATTGCTGTCGCGCAGCTTATTACAAAAGATGCGGGATCGCATGATGAGTGCGAGCAAAGGCTTCAAGGCGCTACTTGGGGTAATATTCATCCTGTTGGGTGGCTTGATTTTGGTTGGCCTCGATAAGAAAGCCGAAGCCGCCTTGGTCGACGCGTCTCCGGCATGGCTGACGGAACTTACGACGCGATTCTGAAGTCATCAGTGTTCATTTTCGCATGTGAAAGAATACTACTTGTTGATTGCCACTTAGATTTGACCCGTTAGGGGCGTAAATTTCCATTGAGAAGTGACCCATGTTTCAACCTCCTCCGGCACCAATGCTGGAGGGAACATGGAGTGATCGAGATGGCATTATTGAGTGTAATTCGGCGTTGGCATTTTCGTGAGGGAATGTCGATCCGCGAGATTTCCAAGCGGACAGGCTTGTCGCGCAACACGGTGCGCAGATATCTGCGGGACGATACGGTGGAACCGAAGTTTAAAGTTCCTGATCGGCCAAGCAAGCTGGCACCGTTAGCGGATAAATTGGCCCTGTGGCTGCGAACCGATGCCACTAAGTCGCGTAAATATAAGCGCACCGCCAAGCAGCTGCGTGCAGAGTTGGTGGTTTTGGGATATCAAGGGTCTTATGGCCGGGTCGCGGCTTTTGTGCGCGACTGGAAGGCGGACCGCTTACGCGAGCAGCAGATGAGCGGACGCGGCACTTATGTGCCTTTGGTGTTTCAGCCCGGAGAGGCGTTTCAGTTTGATTGGAGCGAAGACTGGGCTGTCATTGGCGGTGAGCGCACGAAGGTGCAGGCGGCACACACGAAGCTGGCACACAGCCGTGCGTTTATTGTGCGGGCCTATCCCCTGCAGACCCACGAGATGCTTTTTGATGCCCTGACCCAAGCCTTCCGCGTGCTGGGCGGCATCGCCGGGCGTGGGATATTTGATAACATGAAGACGGCCGTTGACCGGATCGGCATCGGCAAAGCCCGCCAGGTCAATGCGCGATTTAGCGCCATGGCCAGCCATTATCTGTTTGATCCGGCGTTTTGCAATCCAGCCTCAGGCTGGGAGAAAGGGCAAATTGAGAAGAACGTGCAGGATAGCCGCCGTCGCTTCTGGCAAGTGATGCCTGCCTTTGCCACGATCGATGCCCTCAATGACTGGCTGGAGCAGCGCTGCATTGAAGAGTGGAGCTATATCCAGCATGGCACGCTGCCCGGAACGATTGCCGAGGTATGGGAGGCGGAGAAGCCAAGCTTGATGCCACTGGGCCGTCTCTTTGATGGCTTTGTCGAACAGGCCAAGCGGGTGTCGCCGACGTGTTTGATATCCTTTGAGCGTAATCGCTACAGTGTGCCTGCCTCCTTTGCCAATCGCCCGGTCAGTGTCAGAGTCTATCCAAACAGGATCGCCATTGCGGCAGAAGGGCAAATCCTTTGCGAACATGTGCGGCGCATCAACAGGTCTCATCTTCCGGGATGCACCATCTATGACTGGCGGCACTATCTGGCCGTCCTTCAGCGCAAACCCGGTGCCTTGCGCAATGGCGCACCCTTTACCGAGATGCCTGATGCATTCCGGCGCTTGCAGGGGCATCTGCTCAAGCGGCTGGGGGGCGACCGCGAGATGGTCGATATCCTGGCGCTGGTTTTGCAGCATGATGAGCACGCCGTGCTCTCTGCTGTTGAGTTGGCGCTGGAGGCGGGCGTTCCCAGCAAGACCCATATCCTCAACCTTTTGCATCGGCTGCTGGACGCAAAGAGACCCGCACCTGATATTGACGCACCCCAGGCCTTGAACTTGGCCTGCGAACCAAAGGCCGATGTTGAGCGCTACGACACCTTGCGCATGACGCGCGCCGGAAAGGGGATGCGCCATGCGTCATGATCCTGCCAGTGGTGCCGTCATCATCATGCTGCGCGCGCTGAAGATGTACGGCATGGCCCAAGCGGTTACTGATCTTATGGAACAGGCTTCGCCCGCCTTTGAGGCCGCAGTCCCCATCCTGTCGCAACTGCTCAAAGCCGAGACCGCTGAGCGCGAAGTCAGATCGATTGATTATCAGATCAAGGCGGCGCGCTTTCCAGCCTACAAGGATATGGCGGGTTTTGACTTTGCTTCAAGCGAGGTGAACGAAGCTTTGGTCAGGCAATTGCACGCCGAAACATTCATTGATGATGCCCATAACGTTGTGCTCATTGGTGGCCCGGGAACGGGCAAAACCCATATTGCCACGGCCCTAGCGGTCCAAGCCGTCACGCATAACCGCAAAAAGGCAAGGTTCTACGCCACCGTTGATCTGGTCAATGCGCTCGAACAGGAAAAAGCCGTGAACAAGGCAGGTCAGATTGCTGAGCGCCTTCTGCGCCTTGATCTCATCATCCTTGACGAGCTGGGCTACTTGCCCTTCAGCCCATCAGGCGGGGCGCTGCTGTTCCATCTGCTCAGCAAACTCTATGAGCAGACCAGTATCATCATCACCACCAATCTCAGCTTCAGTGAATGATACAAAAAATATATTGGCGCGCCTGAGTGAGGGATTTTAAGCTTGAGATTCCGAAGTTGCTGAGCGGCATACCAATAAGAATCCGCGTAGTTGAAAAACCCTAGCGGTGGAGCGAGCTCCTCGTCGGTTGGCATAGCTACTGGTCCTCCTACGCGGTCTTTCGATTATTAATTGGCGGTACGTCGAATATCACAGCAACGCGTCGTGAGCCACAATCTGGGCATTTCAAACGGCTCTCCAATCTAGATAATGGAAAAGACCCGCCTCGTGTCCAAACTAATGTCTTCATAACTAGCTCGATACGGGTAAGAACGGAACAACTGTATAAGTCAACGGTTGAACGCGAGCCATGAATGGCAGAGCGTCCATCTGCTGCTCGGAGAAGGGAAGGTGCCCTTTACAGAATTGAAACATTGCATCACCTAATTGCACAATTTCATCAGCAAAAACCTCTACTTGCAGCTTGCAATCGGCTATTATTTTTCCTGCGATGTGGTCGAGCTCTTTTAGCCTCTGATCTGTGCCCACTACTGGATAATGCAGCGACCTCAAAAACAATAACAGGTCGCCAATCTTACGAGCGTCATCAGCACCGGTATCGTCAAAGATTTTTTGCATGGCGGGCATACTGTGTTCTACCACCCCCTTAGCCAAAAGCTCGGCACAAACACCTGCGTAAAGGACCATGAGCCTTCTTCTTACCCAACTGTCAACTTCAGGAATAGTTGGCAGATGTTCCGTGGTGTCGATATTCGCGCCCGCCTCTCCTTTCGGAAATACCAAACCAAAAGCTTTGAATCCCATGAGTCTCGCCATGACAAGATGCCCTGCCTCGTGGCGATAAACTTCAATCCATCGTTCCCTCGTTGCGATATTTCCCAAGACCATTTTTTCGCCCTTTCAATGCCCACCGGAAGAATCTACCGAAGTCTCTGGCATTTTCACATCGCTTGAAAAATGGATGCAAGTCACTAGTCGGACCATCTTTCAAAAGGAGAGCAACTCGCCCAATTGTGGCATTGACCAATTGTTTCGTTTTACGGTTCCTGAAGTGGATAAGTTACGCCGATTTCTCCTTGGTGGTCATCTCCTTCAAAACCTCTGGCACTAATGAAGCTTTCTCAAAATTAACAACTTTACTCTTCGAATGCAGGGACTCGGGTCGAAGGTTTGTGTAGCGGCGCAACATTTTCCAGTCCTTGTGCCCCGTGACAAGTGCAACGCGTTTGATAGTCAGTCCAGCTTCAAATAGTCGGCTTGTCGCTTCATGACGCAGATCATGAAAGTGAAGATCGTGGATCTTCAGTTCTTTACAGGCACGACGAAACGCCGTTCCCACTGACTTGTGATGATGTGGAAACACACGACCTATCCCTCCGGTTACAATGCGTTGCTCCAACAATACTTCCCAAGCGTCGTAGCCAGTGAGGCCGAGCATCGGGACTCGCTGATTATTTCCGTCCCTGCGGCGCGGGTCCTTCCGATCTCGGACTGTGACGAGCCGTTTCTGAATATCGATGTCGGTCCATTCAAATTTGCAGATTTCTTCTTGCCGCATCGCCGTTGCCACAGCGAAGCGAATGATCCGTGCCATTGGGATTAGCTGTCGGGGTTTGTGGTTGAAATAGACGATTAGCCTGGTCAGTTCGTCTTGGGTTGGCCTTCGATCTCTCTCAACGCCTTTGCCAACGAGTCCGAGACGTGACAGGGCAACCCTGGCAAGTTTCACCTCCTCAGGGTAGACCGCAATTCCGTGAACTGCTGCAGCGTGCGTCAGAAGTGTGCCTAAGAAAGAGAAGTCGATCGAAAGTGTGGCAGGGCCAGCGCCTTCCTTTGCTCGCCGCTTTCCATACTCGATCAACTTGCTTCGTTTCAAATCATGTATTCGCGTGTCACCGAGTGAAATGCGGAGAGCTTCAAGTACATTTGACTTTGATCGCCGAATTGGCTTGCCTACTTCCTTGTGGTCGCTGATATGAAGATCGATGATAGAAGCCAACGTCCGCACGCTTTTCGGATCAGGTGAGTTAGGCAGAACACCTCGATCGATGTTCCGTTCAGTTGCGAGGGCCCACTCATCAGCGTCTTTACGGCGGAGGAATGTCGCAGTGACGTACTTGCCTTTTCGGCGCACCTGGGCGCGCCAACTTCCAGAAGGGAGCTTGACGATTGCGGCCATACGTGTGCACTCCTCTTTTCATGTGCAAATCATGTGCAGTAACGGAGCGTAGCCCCAGTACAAACCGTGAAAACGTGTGCAAATTTTGTGCACATGTTCTCGCTTTAGTCCATTGTAGTATAAGGTCAAAATATTGAATTTAAAGGGAAAAACATTCGCGGTAGCCCCCATGATGGGTTGGAATGACAGTACAAAGAAATCAATGAGTTAAAAGGCCCCGTGTGCGCGTCGTGTGCAGTAAGGGACGGCGCATTCCGTGAAGTCGCGTGAAAGGTCACAACAAAAAATTGCGATTTGCCTTTGCTGCAATATGTTTGCCTAAAGAGCAATGCCACAGCCGGCGGTCTTCGAGAAACTTGGAGTTTGGCTCAAACTCACGGCGCTGTGCCAGTATCGAAGCTGCGGCCTGTCCACTTGGAGAAGACAAGCTGAACTCTCAGTCGGCAATTTCCACTTTTTGAGAAAACCTGTCTGCAGGCACATGCAAAGCAGTCATAGAGTGACTGCGGTCACAGTTTGCACTTTGATCCAAAGCGGACATCGCGTGCTTACTGACAGCTAAACTATGAAAACTGGCGCGAAACCACCTCCGGGGGTTCTGAAGTTCGTGGTCTGGCCATGATAGAGACGAGCAGCGGCAATGAGCAATTTACCGTCATAGGTGTAGAGCCGCACGTCCATCTTGCGGGATTCGTACGCTTCGCCGATTTCGACAATGCGTTCGCCGGGTGTTATGAGCTGTTGCGCAATATAACCGCCCCCGGCGATCTCTGCCCATGTGGATTTTGTAACCTTGTCGCCGCGATAAACGGCCTTTCCGCCATGCCCGCCTAAGGGCTTGAAGAAGAGCCGTTTGCGCTCGCCCCAGAGCTGCGGCGCATTCTCTGGCGTCACTGCTTGTGTCTGCGGCACCGTAATGAGTGCAGAAATATCCCCTTCATCGGCACCCATCTGTCGTAAAGCACCAGGGTTCGACAGGATGATCAGGTTGCCCTTGTTGGCGAGCAAGGCATGGTGATGTGGCCCCGGCGTCACGACAACCGCACCCTCCTCATAGGCCCGTCGCAGGACTTGATGTTCCGGCTTGTCGAACGTGAAATCCACCAATCGATTGTAGATTAGGTCGATAGTACGGTCACCCGCCCGCAATGCACCGTCTGAAAATGTCAATTCTGCAGGATCGCAAATATGCACATCAAAGCCCTGGCGCTCCAACATGGCTTTGGCGAGAACGAACTCGGGATAAAGATATTGTTGTTCCGGCGCATTGTCTACGATGCCGATAGTCCGCAGCGGAGCCGTCATTCCCTGCAATCGCCACTCATTTCTAAACATCGCTGCGATGGCAGCCTCGAAACCTTCACCATCGGGCAAGAGAAAGCGATCATTCACTTCCTTGCAGCAGGCCCGTTGGGCATTCAAGAGGGCGGCATTGAGAAAAGCACCTCCCGCATTGGTATTGATCTCGATGAGTTTTGGGCCCTCAGGTGTCACGTGAAAGTCATACCCCATGAAGACGCCACGCGGGCCGAAGTCATGGCGAGCTATCTCGGGTGCGGACGACAAAACCTTTTCCTGGTAGGCCGCAAGACGGCTGGCCCGTTCTGCGGCTTGCGTCGTGGCCAGCATTCGTAGGAGGTCACGCTCCGAAACAAAGGTGGGTGTGCTTGCAAACAAATGCGGATGTGTAAACTGCAGTTCCGCCCACATTTTCTCGTGACCGGTGTCGATCTTCAGATGTTGCAGAAACATATTCCGGTCAAGCGTCAAACAAAAACACCCGGCGTTAAGCTTATCGCTTAGGCCGACTGGTAAAATGGTTCTTTCGACAGTTTGATCCATTAAAATGCTTAAGCCTTGCGCCTGACGCGACCTTCGATCCCGGTGGCCACTGCAAGTGTGTTGGGATCAGTTTCATACTTGCGAAAAAACCAATTGAACCATGCTCCTCATTGAGCACTGCGTCCAGCGTCGTCAGATCGCGGCAATAACGCGCCTAAGCTTGCCGGTGACGGATTCAGCGATCGCTTTGAGCGTTGGGTTTCCGACTTGCTTCATGGATATTGCGGGGTTGATGGCGGCTACTTCGATCTTTCCACCGCCGAGGTCCTGCACGATCACGTTGCATGGCAGCATGGTTCCGATCTTATCATCGGCGGTCAATGCCTGGTGCGCCAGCGGGGGATTGCACGCGCCGAGTATTCGATAGTCCCGGAAATCGATGTCGAGTTTTTTCTTCATCGTCGCTTTGACATCGATTTCGGTCAAGACACCAAATCCTTCGGCTTTGAGTGACTCGATGACGCGTTCAACTGTGGCGGAGAAGCCTCCACTTACGGTCTTAGTGTCTGACCGAAAAAGAAGCTGAGTGATTTCAGCCAGTTGTGATTCCTTCGGATTGAATTGATTCGGAGGAGAGCACGATGGTCTGGACCAAAATCACTCGGCGACAGTATAGACGCGAGGGCTTGCGGTATGGAAGCGATACGACGGATGCGGAGTGGGTTGTAATGGAACCGCTTCTGCCGCCTCCCTCGGCCCTT
>JBBSBQ010000058.1:0-12792 GCA_038251095.1 Hyphomicrobiales bacterium | reverse complement strand
TTGGCTGGGGGACTAGGATTCGAACCTAGACAAACAGAGTCAGAGTCTGTGGGCCTACCGTTAGCCGATCCCCCAATGCGCCGGGATTGGTCGCTTCAATAGCGGCGGGGGGGCTTCAGTGCAAGGGTGGAATATTGCGCCAGCGATTTCAGCATTTTGCGCGATCCAAAGTTTGTCGCCCCCGACGGAAGTCGGAGCCCACACATTCCGAAATTTCGTAGGTTGGCAGTCTGGGGCCCGGATTTCGCCGGGATGACAGAAGAGAGTGCGGGCGAAGACGGTGAGTTACGTCCGGAACTGCTTGATCAGGTTGGCGAGGCTGGCCTGCTGGCCCACGGCGGGGGCTGGCGGGACTGCACTTGCCTGGACGGTGTCGGAGCTGCGGCGCAGCTGCGGGGCCGGGGTGTGCTGGCCAAAGCCGTTGGGAGCCGGTTGAATGCCGGGCCTTTGCGGCGCTACCGCCGGCTGCAGGGCATCGCGCCGGATGGAAGGCTGCGTGGGAATGGCCACCTGGATGGCAGGTGCCGGTGCGGCCTCAACCGAGTAGGCGGCGCTGTCGGGATTGAAGGTCTGGGCCCGCCAACGGTTTACAACCTCGTTGAGGAATGTATCGTCGGGCAGGTCCCTGGCCCAGTTCGTGGTGAACGAAGCGGTGTTGCTTTTGGGCATTTCGTCGGCGGGCAGCATGTCGAACTTGATGCGGGTGGGGAGCGCCACGCCTTCACCGAAGGTGATGGCTTCGCCGGTTCCCATGGTGGACATGAATTCGAGGAGGCTTGCGGCGGCATCCGAAATACCGGCGCGCAGGATGTCCTGGTCGCGCTCGTTGGTAAGGCGCATGGAAAAGATCGTGTTGCACTGGGACAGGATGGTCGGATCCAATTCCGCCGGACGCTGGGTGACCATGCACAGCGATACGCCGTATTTGCGGCCCTCCTTGGCGATGCGCGAAATGGCTTTCTTGGTGGGCTCAAAGCCGAGCGACTTGTCGATCGGAACGTAGCGATGGGCCTCTTCGCAGACAAAGGTTATCGGAATGCGGCCGGCGCTCCACACGCCGAAGTCGAAGGCAAGGCGGGCCAGGACCGAGACGACCACGTTGATGATTTCGGACGGCAGGCCGCCGAGTTCAACAATGGCGATGGGCTTGCCGTTGACGGGAATGCGGAACAGGCGGGCGAGAACCGCGACCATGGTGTCCTGGACCGTGAGGCTGCCGAACATGAAGGCATAGCGCGGATCGCGCGAGATGGTTTCGATTCGGGCCTTCAGGCGCTTGTAGGGAGCGAGTTCGCCGCGCAGTTCCAGCTTGCCGATATATTCCTCGAGAATGCCGGTGAGATCGGAGGTCCGGTAAGGCAGTGGCGTGTCGACGCCGATGTTTGACCCATCGAAGAGCGAGCCGCGCGGGGTTACGCCATTCTTGTCACGGCGCTGATTGTTCATGTAGCGGGCCTTGGCCTGCGGAATGAGTTCGCGGAGGATTTCCACGTCGGTTTCACGGCCGGGCTGCTGGCCGATGAGGATTTCCACGGACTCCTCAAAGTTCAGGAGCCAGAACGGCAGGACCATGTTGTCGGGGGCGATGACTTCCGAAATGCCTTTGAAGGACTGGGCATATTCGCGGTGCACGTCGAGCAGAAGGATATGGGCCTGGGGATTTTTCTCCAGGATGCGGCGGAGAATGAGGGCCACGGTGCAGGATTTGCCGGTACCGGTGGTTCCCAGCACGGCGAAATGCTTGCCCAGCATTTCATCGATCTTGATCATGGCGGGAATGGACGGGTCTTGCTGGATGTGGCCGACGCGAATGGAGGTTTCGGAATCGCAGGCATAGGCTTTCGACAGTTCGCTGCGGCTGGCGCGGTAGACGGTGTCGCCGAGCGAGGGATAAGAAGAGATGCCGCGGCGGAAGGATTTTGGCCGGCCATGCTCATCCTTGGGAAGCTCGCCGATGAATTCCACTTCGACGATGCGCAACTCCTGCTCGCCCCGGGCGTGGGACGGCATGGGTGAACTCAGGGCGGAAACCAGCGCCAGGGAAATGGAGGTTGGGCCATCCACTTTGAGAAGCGTTCCAATTTCGGGACTTCTTTCGGTGTCGACGTTCGAACGTTCTTCAATGTCGAGAAGGATGATGGCATGAGCGCCGGTTACGGCCACGATGCGGCCGACGCGGGCGATGGGTTCGGCACGGGGTTCGGCTATTTCCTGAGAGTTTGCATTTGTACGGTTCATGGACTCAGGACCCTTTAATGAAGACTGCGTTCGCTGGCAGCGGCCGCTGCTGCCATGGGAAGACTTACGGTGACGCGCGTGCCGGCGCCTTTTTTGGATTCAATTTGCAGATCGCCGCCATGGAGGCGGGCCAGGGCATGGGCGATGGGAAGGCCAAGGCCTGTGCCCTCGTGGCGCTTGTTGAAGCCCGCATCGATCTGGCCAAAGGGGCTCATGGCGGTTTCAATTTCGGCCAATGACATGCCCATGCCGGTGTCGCTGATGGCGATAGTGACGACAGCGTCCTGGAGGGTGCCGACATCAATGCGAATGCGGCCCTTGGCGGGAGTGAATTTCACGGCGTTGCTGAGAAGATTGATGAGGATCTGCTTGAGCCGGAGCGGATCGGCCATCAGATCGGGAAGGTTCGGCATGATGTGGGTTTCAACCTGGACGTCTTTTTCGCGCGCCTTGGCCTCCACGATCAAGAGGCACGACTGGAGGATGGAAGTGATGTTGACGGATTCCAGATCGACGGCCAGTTTGCCGGCTTGAATCTTCGAGACATCGAGGATGCCGTTGATCAGGGCGAGGAGATGTTCGGCGGCCTGGCGGATATAGGCCGAGTATTGTTCGATCTTCTCCGGGCCCGATACGGTCTTGGTGGCGAGCATGTCTGAAAAGCCGATGATGGCGTTCAATGGCGTGCGCAGTTCATGGCTCATGTTGGCAATGAATTCGGACTTTGCCTTGGAGGCCAATTCGGCATCAACCTTGGCAGCGTTAAGTGCGGTGGATTGCTTCTGACGGGTGACAGCATGGCCGAAATGCTCGGCATAGTCACCGATCAGCGAGCCGTCCTTGAACCAGCGATTTCCAAATGTACGCATAAAACTCCTGCCCCGATGCGCCTAGCTAGCCGCCATAGTCTCAATTAGTAGTTAATGTTTAATTGGCATTTGGACGGGATTCATTTGCTTTACGTGAGGGTTGAAACTGTTAAGATGGACCCAACGCAATGATTAAGAGATGATTACTGAGCTCCGGGGAAGCCCGTCGAGAGCAGAACATCTGGAAGGCTTAACGTGGACGCGACCAGCGGTGCGGGGAATACCCGTGGCAGGCGCAGATTCGGGTTGCACGGCAGCAGGGGACGGTCCAAGGACCGCCCCGAACCTGAAGCCGCAACGCCCGACAAGGACCCCGAACGGGAGGCCTATTACGGGGCCCTTGACCTGGGAACCAACAATTGCAGGCTTTTGATCGCCGCCCCGGCGCAGCAGGGGTTTCACGTCAAAGACGCTTTTTCACGGATTGTCCGGCTCGGTGAAGGGCTTGGCAAAACCGGGGCTCTCAACACCCTGGCCATGGACCGGACCATTGAGGCGCTGCGCGTCTGCTCCAACAAACTTGTTTGGCACAAAGTGAAGAAACACCGGCTGATTGCCACCGAGGCTTGCCGGATGGCCTCCAACGGGCCGGAATTCATCTCCCGGGTTGTTAATGAAACGGGGCTGGAACTTGAGATCATCGACCGCGAGACCGAGGCCCGGCTGGCGGCAACGGGGGCGGAACCGCTGATTGACCCCGATGCCCAAAGCGCCCTGGTTTTTGATATCGGCGGGGGCTCCACCGAGGTCATGTGGGTCGAGCAGCGTGACGGGAAAAAGGAGCTTCTCGCCTGGACCTCGCTGGCGGCCGGCGTGGTAACCATATCGGAACAATTTGGCGGCGGCATCGAGGTGACCGCCCAATCCTTTGCCGCCATGCGGGATTATCTGCGGCCGCTTCTGGCGGAGTTCGTGGCCCGGGTTCAGAAGATTAAAGGAAGTGCTCCGTTGCCGTCACATTTGCTGGGAACCTCGGGAACGGTGACGACCATTGCCGGGGTGCAGCTCGGGCTTCGCCGCTATGACCGGTCGAAGGTCGATGGCTGCTGGCTGCTCAGCGACGATGTGGGCAAGGTGACGGCGGATCTTTTGGCCATGAGCTATGAAGAGCGGATGATGAATGCCTGCATCGGCCGCGAGCGGGCCGACCTGGTGATGGCGGGCTGCGCCATCCTGGAAGAAATCCGGCTGGCATTTCCGGCAAACCGCATCCGCGTGGCAGACCGGGGACTGCGCGAAGGCATTCTCACCCAGTTGATGATGGAAGACGGAACCTATGGGCGGTCCTCATGAGCCGGCCCGGCAGCAGAAATGAACTCAGCGGGCGCAATCTCAAGGTCAAGGTGAAGACCGGCAAGGGCCGAACCGTTTCGCAGAAAATTTGGCTCGAGCGCCAGCTCAACGACCCTTACGTGATAGAAGCCAAGAAGCTCGGTTACCGGGCGCGCTCGGCGTTCAAGCTGATCGAGATCGATGACAAGTACAAGTTCTTGAAGCCGGGGCTTGTGGTGGTGGATCTGGGGGCGGCACCGGGCGGCTGGTGCCAGGTGGCGTCCAAGCGAGTGAAGGCGGAAGAGGGGCGGGGCAAGATCATCGCCATCGACATGCACGGCATTGATCCCATTCCGGCAGTCACGATTTTCAAGAAGAACTTTCTCGATGATGACGCGCCGCAACTTCTCTTCGATGCCTTGGGGGGCCGAAAAGCCGACGTGGTGCTCTCGGACATGGCGGCGCACGCCACGGGGCACCGGCAGACGGATCATATCCTGGTGGTGACGCTCGCCGAGGCGGGGCTTGATTTTGCCCGCCAGGTGCTGTCACCGGGCGGCACCTATCTGGCCAAGGTGCTGCGCGGCGGCACGGAAGGCGAAATGCTGAAGCAGATGAAGAAGGATTTTGCCAGCGTGCGCCATGTAAAGCCCATGTCGAGCCGCGATGACTCGGCGGAGCTGTTCGTGCTGGCGATGGGATTCCGCGGCGCCTAGACGACGTTGTCGGACTCAAGGGAACAGGCCGTGGCTGGATCGGTTTCAACCTGCAGGGTGACATGGCCGATGCCGTGGTGGCTACGGAGTTCTTCAGAGACATGCATCAGGAATGAATCGCCGGGGTGGCCGCCGGGGATGAGAAGATGGGCGGTGAGGGCCGTGTCGGTGGTGCTCATGGGCCAGATATGAAGATCATGGACTGTCTGGACGCCGGGCTGCTTTTCGAGAACTGCGCGCACGGCACCAGGATCAACGCCCGGCGGCACGGCCTTGAGAGACATGGCGAGGCTTTCGCGCAGCAGGCTCCAGGTGCCCCAGACAATGACGCCGACGATCAACAGGCTGACAACGGGATCGAGCCATAGCCAGCCGGTGTAGAGAATGATGAGTCCGGCAAGGACAACGCCCGCCGAGACAGCAGTGTCACTCACCATGTGGAGATAAGCGCCGCGGATATTCAAGTCATTCTTGCTGCCGGAGACAAAGAGCCAGGCGGTTACGCCGTTGATCACGATACCGATTGCTGCGACGACGATCATGGTTTCGCCGGCAACCGCCTCCGGACTGAACAGGCGCAGGATTGCTTCCCAGCCGATGGCGCCAACGGCGACGAGCAGGAATACGGCATTGAACAGTGCGGCGAGGATCGTGGAGCTTTTGAGGCCAAAGGTGTAGCGCTGGGTCGGCGGACGGTTGGCGAGCACAGCGGCGATCCAGGCTACGGCGAGGCCCAGGACATCCGAGAGATTGTGTCCCGCATCGGCAAGCAGAGCCATGGAATTGGCGATAATGCCATAGCCGCCTTCGATCAGGACAAAAGCGGAATTGAGCGCTATGCCGATGGCAAAGGCCTTGCCGAAGGAGGCGGGCGCATGAACGTGGTCGTGGGCATGATGATCGTGGTCATGGGCGTGGCCCATTGTGTAACTCCCGTCACGGGGCTTTTGCCGCCTTAACCAGGGTTTGGCAATCACGCATTCACCACTTGCTAGGCGAGGCCAGCCAGTGTTAGAAGCCGCTGCCAACTCAACGAATCCTGAAATACCTGAAAGGTTGGCCCATGGCTCTCCGCCAAATTCCGGAATATCTGACTTTTGATGATGTGCTGATGAAGCCTGGCGCTTCGTCCGTATTGCCGGCCGAGGTTTCGACTGCCACGCACATTACCCGAGACATCCAGCTTTCCATTCCGATCATTTCGGCGGCCATGGATACGGTGACAGAATCCAAGCTGGCCATCGCCATGGCCCAGGCTGGCGGGCTCGGCGTCATCCACAAGAACCTGGAGCCCGATGTGCAGGCCGAGCAGGTGCGGCAGGTGAAGCGTTTTGAATCCGGCATGGTAGTCAATCCGGTCACCATCAGTCCCGAAGCTACTCTTGCCCAAGTGATGCAGCTCAAGGAGCGCCACCGGATTTCCGGCATTCCGGTTGTGGAAGCGAACGGCAAGCTGGCGGGGATCATCACCAACCGCGACGTGCGCTTTGCCACGGACATGAACACCAAGGTTTCCGAGTTGATGACGCGCAAGCTCATCACGGTGAAGGCAGGCGTCGACCGGCTTGAAGCCAAGCGCCTTTTGCACAAGCACCGTATTGAAAAACTCATTGTGGTGAATGAGGACTATGAATGCGTTGGCCTCATCACCGTCAACGACATGGAAAAGGCGGCGGACCATCCGTTTGCCGCCAAGGACGAGCAGGAGCGGTTGCGCGTGGCGGCGGCCACCGGCACGGGCGAGAAGGGATTTCTGCGGGCCGAAATGTTGATCGATGCGGGTGTTGACATCATCGTGGTGGATACCGCGCATGGCCATTCCATCCATGTGATCAACCAGGTTGCCCGCATCAAGAAGCTCTCCAACAAGGTGCAGATCATTGCGGGCAATGTGGCAACGGGCGAAGCGGTGAAGGCGTTGATTGGGGCTGGCGCAGATTCCGTGAAGATCGGCATTGGGCCGGGTTCGATTTGCACGACGCGGGTCGTGGCGGGCGTTGGTGTGCCTCAGTTCTCCGCCATCATGGAATGCGCCGAAGAAGGGGCAAAGTCCGGAGTGCCTATCATTGCCGATGGCGGCATCAAGCAATCGGGCGATCTGGCTAAGGCATTGGCGGCAGGGGCAGGCGTTGCGATGATCGGCTCGCTGCTGGCGGGCACCGACGAGAGCCCCGGTGATTCCTATCTGTTCAATGGCCGGTCGTTCAAATCCTATCGCGGCATGGGCTCTGTGGGGGCTATGGCGCGGGGTTCGGCGGACCGTTATTTCCAGCAGGAAGTGAAAGACAGTTTGAAACTGGTGCCGGAGGGCGTTGAAGGCCAGGTGCCTTACAAGGGACCAGTTGCCAATGTTCTGCATCAACTCACCGGGGGGCTTCGCGCCGCCATGGGCTATGTGGGGGCGGGATCGATTGGCGAGCTGCAGAAGCGGGCGGAATTCATCCGCATCACCTCAGCCGGCATGCGTGAAAGCCACGTGCATGACGTGATGATCACGCGGGAAGCGCCGAACTACCAGGGGCGCGGCTAGTTGTGACGTTAGCCCAGCATCTGCTGCTGCCGACCTTCGTGCAGGTTGCGCTGACCGTTTATGTGCTTGCCCGCATGGGGCAGGGTCGGGTTCGCGCGGTGCGTTCGGGCCGCGTGAAGTATGCGGACGTCGACTGCAAAGCCGCTTACGCGGAATCGGTGCAGAGATTGGCGAACAACTACGTGAGCCAGTTCGAGCTTCCAGTGTTGTTCTACGCAGTTATAGCATTTGCTTTGGCATCGGAGCATGTTGATCTTGTATTGATCTTTCTTGCCTGGGCTTTTGTAGGGTCGCGTCTTGTGCACTGCTTTGTGCATACCGGCGCAAACATGATTGCAACGCGGTTCAAGGTTTTTGTCGCTGGTTTGGTTTTTTTGGTTGGCATGTGGGCCTGGTTTGGCCTCAGGCTTTTTGTGATTGGATAATTTATGCGCATGGCTGGCCGCGTTGCCGCGGCAATAGAAGTTCTGAACGAAGTTTTCACACAGCACCGCCCGGCCTCCGAGGCGCTGAAGGACTGGGGCAAGGCGCACCGTTTTGCCGGCTCCACCGATAGGCATGCCATCGGCACGCTGGTTTATGACACGCTGCGGCGGCGCAATACGGCGGCGGCGCGCATGGGCGATGGGCGCCCGCGCGCCCTGGTGCTTGGCGTGTTGCGCGAGGTTTGGAACCTACCTGCCGACGAGATTGAAAATCTGTGTACGGAGCAACATGGCCCTGGCGTTCTGAGCGCTGCCGAGAAGGCGGCGCTGGGGCGTGAGATGCGCGATGATCTGCCGGTGCATATCCGCGGTGATTTTCCGGAATGGCTTTTGCCGTCGATGATCCTGGCATTTGGATCGCGCGCGGCGGAGGAGGGGGCGGCCCTTGCGCAGCGGGCCCCCATAGATTTGCGGGTGAACACGCTGAAGGCTGACCGGGATCAGCTGCTAGTGGCTTTTGCCAAGCATGGGGCGGAAGCGGGGCCGCTGTCGCCGCTCTGCGTGCGGATCAAGTCTTCCGATGCAAATACGCGCAACATCAATGTCGAGGTGGAGCCCGCCCATGGCATGGGCTGGTTCGAGGTGCAGGATGCGGCGTCGCAGGTTGCAGCCCTCATGTCGGGGGTCAAGCCCGGCGAGACGGTGCTCGACCTTTGTGCCGGGGCCGGGGGCAAAACCCTGGCGCTTGCGGCGATGCTGAAGAACAAAGGCAAGGTTGTGGCCCATGATGCGGACCGCCACCGCCTGCGGCCGATTTTCGAGCGCATGACGCGGGCAGGCGCAACGAATATCGATATCGTGGCGGCGGACGAAGGCAGCAAGCTTGACGAGAGGGGCGGCTTCGACTGCGTGCTGATTGACGCGCCATGCTCGGGCTCCGGGTCGTGGCGGCGGAAACCTGACGCCAAATGGCGGCTGGCGGAGATCCAGTTAAAGCAACGTATCAAGGACCAGCGCGAAGTGCTTGAAAAAGGTGCGGCCCTGGTGAAGGATGGCGGACGGCTGGTTTACATTACCTGCTCGGTGCTGCCGGAAGAAAATGCGGCGCAGGTTGAGGCGTTCCTCAAAGCCCACAAGAATTTTGAAATCATTCCCTATGCCAAGCAATGGGCGGCGGCGATCGGCGTGCCGGCGCCAGACTCCGCCGATGGTTCGCACGATACGCTCCTGCTGACACCGGCGCGGCATGTCACGGACGGCTTCTTCATCGCGGTGATGCGGCGGACCTAACCACCGTTGCGGGCAAGGAATTTTCCCATGGCGCGCAGGGTATCGGTGCTGACGTGGTGTTCGATGCCTTCGGAATCGATACGGGCGGTTTCCTGGCTAACGCCGAGGGCGAGCAGGAATTTTTCCACGATGGCGTGCTTGCGCCTGCCATCCTCGGCCATTTTCCAGCCTTCGACGGTGAGGAAAATGGCGCGGTAAGGCTCCTGAGTGATGAGTTCGGCGCTTTGCAGGCGTTTCAAGGTTTTGACCACGGTGGCATTTGCAACGCCAAGACGCATGGCTATATCAGTGCAGCGGGCTTCGCCCCGCTCGTCGATGAGATCGGCGATCATTTCCACATAATCCCCGGCCAACTCCGCCGAATGATCGGCACGCACCCGCTTGAAAGCCGCCGAGCGCAGCTTTGCAGAGGGAATTTTCTTTGTCGCAAGAGCCATTCTATCCGTCCTTTTGCGTTACGAGATTAGCCTATTGCATATAACTTAGCCTATGCTAAACTTTGGTTTATGGCACAGGATGCAAATGTCATCAAGGATGGGGCGAACTGGCGCAAGGCGCGGGGCGAACCGTCGCTTTCCGATGTTTTCCGCACAGTCAAGATCAACCCCTCGAGCAGCCTGTTCCGCCGGGCCATGGCCTTTGTCGGGCCGGGATATCTGGTTTCCGTGGGCTACATGGACCCGGGCAACTGGGCAACCTCCATCGCCGGGGGCGCGCAGTTTGGCTACGCGCTGCTGTTCGTGGCGCTGCTGTCCAACATCATGGCCATCATCCTGCAGTCGCTCTGCGCCAGGCTAGCCATCGGATCCGGGCGCGACCTGGCCCAGGCGTGCCGCGATGCCTTCCCCAAAACCGTGTCTTTCGTTCTGTGGATGTTTGCGGAAATCGCCATCATCGCCACGGATATTGCCGAAGTGGTGGGCACCGCCATCGGCCTCAACCTGCTGTTCGGCATTCCGCTGGAAATCGGCGTGATCATTACGGCGCTCGACGTGTTCATCATCCTATGGCTGCAGCGTTTGGGCTTCCGTTGGGTGGAGGCCTTCATTATTTCGCTGCTGGGCGTGATCTTTGTCTGCTTCTTCTTGCAGATCGCCATGGCCGATCCGGACTGGGGCGGAGTGATCCGGGGCTTTGCGCCGACGGTGGATATCGTGCGCAACCCGCAAATGCTCTATCTGGCCCTTGGCATCATCGGGGCCACGGTCATGCCGCATAATCTTTATCTCCACTCCGGCATCGTGCAGACACGCGACTATGGCCAGAGCCTGCCGGAAAAGCGCGAGGCGCTGAAATTCGCCACTTGGGATTCAACCGTAGCGCTGATGTTTGCGCTCCTGGTCAATGCCTCCATCCTCATCCTGGCGGCGGCGACATTCCACAAGGCGGGGCAGACGAAGATCGCCGAGATCGGCGACGCCCACCGGATGCTGGCGCCCCTGGTAGGCTCGCTGCTGGCGCCCAAGCTCTTTGCCATTTCGCTGCTGGCCTGCGGCCTCAATTCGACGGTGACGGCCACGCTGGCGGGTCAGATCGTGATGGAAGGCTTCCTCAATATCCGCCTGCCGGCGTGGGCAAGGCGGCTGGCGACGCGCATGGTGGCGATTGTCCCTGCGGCGGCTGTGACAATCTATTATGGGGCGAGCGGGACGGGAACCTTGCTCATCTTGAGCCAGGTGATTCTGGCCTTCCAGTTGCCCTTTGCCATTGTGCCTCTGGTGATGTTCACCCGCGACAAGGCCAAAATGGGGGCGCTGGTGGCGCCGAGTTGGCTGACGGCCGTGGCGGGCATCATCGCCGCCGTCATCATTGCACTCAACTTGAAGCTGATGTGGGATTTGGCATCGGGATAAGCACCATCTTGCAGACTCCGGCGGCCTCCCTTAAAGGCTCCGCATGACACAGCAGACTCACGACCAGATCCTCATTATTGACTTCGGTTCCCAGGTGACCCAGCTCATTGCCCGGCGGGTGCGCGAGATGGGGGTTTATTCGGAAGTCGTCCCCTTCCAGAAGGCAGCCGAGGCCTTTGCCCAGATGAAGCCCAAGGCGGTAATCCTTTCGGGGGGGCCTGCATCTCCTGCTGAAGAGGGCAGCCCCCGGGCGCCGCAGATCGTGTTCGAGGCGGGGGTTCCGGTTCTCGGCATCTGCTATGGCCAGATGCTTCTGGCGGCGCAACTCGGCGGCAAAGTCGAGAGCGGGCACCACCGGGAATTCGGCCGCGCCGAGGTTTCGGTGAAGGCGCCGTCGGCCCTTTTTGCGGGCGTGTGGAGCGACGGGGCTAAGCATACGGTGTGGATGAGCCATGGCGACCGGATCACGCAATTGCCGCCGGGTTTTGTGGTCAAAGGCGTTTCCGAAAATGCACCCTATGCGGCCATCGAAGATGATAAGCGAAAATTCTACGGACTGATGTTCCACCCGGAAGTGGTGCATACGCCGGAAGGCGCGGCGCTGATCCAGAATTTCGTGCGCAACATTGCTGGTTGCAAGGGTGACTGGACCATGGCCGCCTTCAAGCAGGAAGCGATTGCCCGCATCCGGGCGCAGGTCGGCAAGGGCCGGGTGCTCTGCGGGCTTTCGGGCGGGGTTGATTCCTCGGTGGCGGCGCTGCTGATTCATGAGGCGATTGGCGACCAACTCACCTGTGTGTTCGTGGATCATGGCTTGATGCGGCTCAACGAGGCGCGGGACGTGGTGGGCATGTTCCGCGAGCATTACAACCTGTCGCTGGTACATGTGGATGCGAGCGATGAATTCATTTCGGCGCTGGAAGGCGAGGCGGACCCGGAAACCAAGCGCAAGACCATCGGGCGGCTGTTTATCGAAGTATTCGAGCGCGAGGCAAAGAAGATCGGCGGGGCGGATTTCCTGGCCCAGGGCACGCTCTATCCCGATGTCATCGAAAGCGTGTCGTTCACCGGCGGGCCCTCGGTCACCATCAAGTCGCACCATAATGTGGGCGGGCTGCCGGAGCGGATGAAGATGAAGCTGGTGGAACCTTTACGCGAACTCTTCAAGGATGAGGTGAGGAAGCTGGGGCAAGAGCTTGGCCTGCCGGAGAAATTTGTGGGGCGTCATCCGTTCCCGGGGCCGGGGTTGGCGATCCGTTTGCCGGGTGGAGTGACGCGCGAGAAGCTGGACATCCTGCGCAAGGCCGATGCGATCTATCTCGATGAAATTCGCAAGGCGGGGCTCTATGACAAGATATGGCAGGCCTTCTCGGTGCTGCTGCCGGTGCAAACGGTAGGCGTGATGGGCGATGGCCGCACCTATGACCGGGTGCTGGCGTTGCGGGCTGTCACCTCGGTTGACGGCATGACGGCGGATTTCTACCCCTTCGACATGAATTTCCTCGGCCGGGCGGCGACGCGCATCATCAATGAAGTGAAAGGTGTGAGCCGCGTGGTTTATGATGTGACGAGCAAGCCGCCGGGGACGATTGAGTGGGA
>JBBSBQ010000057.1:0-13334 GCA_038251095.1 Hyphomicrobiales bacterium | reverse complement strand
GGTGCGATGTGGTCATCGAGGGGAATAATTTCCGCAGTCGAGCAACGATTTGTCACCTCGAACACGGCACCCCAGCGATTCGAGGTCGTTTCGTCGGGGCTGAACACGCGAAAATTCTTCTGGTTATGTTTTATGACGTCGCGGACAAACTGCCCTTGAACGCGGGTGGCTTCAGCGGTCACGGCCCCGGGAGTTTCCACCTTGACTGCGTATTCGGTGAAATCGGGCAGTTGCAGGTCCTGCAACAGCAAGCCGCCGTTAGCGTGCGGATTGGCGCTCATGCGGCGCTCATTCGTAGGCGCCAGGTCGGCGATTTCTCCGTAAAGCCTGCCTTTATTGTCGAATAGCTCTTCCGGCCGGTAACTCCTCATCCAACTTTCCAACAGTTCCAAATGTCCGGGCTGATCCATCTCGCCCATCGGCACTTGATGGGAACGAAACGTTCCCTCGGTCGGTTTGCCATCCACAACCTTTGGGCCGGTCCAGCCCTTTGGTGAACACAGGACTATCATGGGCCAGCTCGGGCGCTTGTTGAATCCGACTGCACGAGCCTCGCGTTGGATGCTCCGAATGTCGGACACGACATCGTCAAGTGTCATTGCCATGAGTTGGTGCATTTCTGTTGGGTTGTCCCCTTCCACAAAGCGCGGCGCGTAGCCATAACCGCGCAACAGGGCTTCCAGTTCTTCACGGGGAATGCGAGCCAGAACTGTCGGCCCCGCAATTTTGTAGCCGTTCAAATGAAGGATCGGCAGGACCGCGCCATCATGCACCGGATTAAGAAACTTGTTTGAATGCCAGCTGGTTGCGAGTGCACCGGTTTCGGCTTCACCATCGCCAACAACGCAGGCCACAATCAGGTCAGGGTTGTCGAAAGCCGCGCCGTATGCATGTGAAAGCGCGTAACCCAATTCGCCGCCCTCGTGCATTGATCCTGGTGTTTCAGGGGCAACGTGGCTCGGAATGCCGCCGGGGAAGGAAAACTGCTTGAATAACCGTTTCATCCCGTCTTCATCTTGCGTGATGTCTGCATAAACTTCGCTGTAGGTTCCTTCCAGATAGGCATTAGCGACTAACCCTGGCCCGCCATGGCCCGGTCCGGTGATGTTGACGACGTTCAGGTCGTATTTCTTGATGATCCGGTTCAGGTGGACATAGATAAAATTAAGTCCCGGCGTCGTTCCCCAATGGCCGAGCAAGCGCGGCTTGACATGCGCGAGCGTGAGCGGCTCTTTCAGCAGGGGATTGTCGTAAAGATAAATCTGCCCCACCGAGAGGTAATTGGCTGCCCGCCAATAGGCATTAAGCTTTTGCAGCAAATCCGGATCGAGGATTTTGTAGTTTGGTTTCTTGTCCATGGTTCAACTTTCCTTCTTTGCACCAACGCCGAAGACGTGGATGGCTGACATTGCAATCACTAATTCTTCGTCGTGTGCGAGCGGCGAGGCTCGTTAATCTCATTCCAGCGTTACCAATGCGATCTGAAACTTCGGCGTCAGGCGAAGACGCTCAGTCCCCGAACCATCGTCCAGCCAGATTGTAGCAGTGGGCGATGATCGCCCCGGCGATGCCTCCGGCGAGGAAAGCAAACCCTCCACCGATCAGGAGTGCATTCACCGAACCGACCGGTTCCAAGGTGAACAAACTTACAAAACCATGAGAAAGAGTGAGAGTCAGTCCGAGCGCCACTCCCGCCCAACACAGAGCAAAAATTATAAGCGTCGAAAACGCACCAGTGGACGCGCTGCGATAGTAGTGGAGCCTCGTTCCAGACGCCGTCAGCATTGCTTTGGTCATTGTGTTCTCCTGTTAAATAACGATCAACTTGCCCATGCTGGATAAAGTTGCTTCGATGACAGATATGATGGCGCGGCAATTGCGGGCCGCGCCATCCATTCGTTGCGATTAAGCCGCCGCGTGGTGTGGGGCATGACCTTTGGGAGGCTTGGCTATATCGTTCACGTCCTGATGCAGATCGAGACTAGCGGGTTGCATCGTTTCGAGGATCGCCTTGGCCCGCGCCATCTCGTCGACGGGGCCGTGCGCGACAACCAGAAAGCCGTCGGCTTTCAAGGCTTCTTCATATTGAATCACGCTGTCTTCCGGGATGCCAATGCTGAAAATGGCCGCTCCGACCGCACTCAGACCGCCGACGACAACCGCTCCCTCGATCGCTGCAAATACCATGGCCGCGAGATGCCCAAGCACCACGACTGAACCGATGACGGGAACCGTCATCATGATACCGCCAAAGAAAAGACCCCAGAGGCCACCCCACATTGCGCCGTTCTTGCCCCAGAACATGATGCGGTCATCGGCATTGTAAAAGCCCACAACTTTCTCTTCCGAGTGATAACCTTTGCCGACAATGCTGAAATGGGCGATATCGAGCCCGCCTTTGGCGAGTTTTCGCACGGCGTCTTCGGCGGCGCGATGGCCGGTGAACACGGCGACGATTGCGGTATTCTTGGTCATGGTATTCTCCTTTTTGAGTTAACGTTCAGGCGGTAGGCCGGCCTGTTGCGGCAGAACTGGGGGGTTTTGACAGATGGCGATAGTTACCGACTTCGACGGCTGCGTCTCGCTTTCGTGTCATGAGCATTTTTGGGAGGCCAAGGCTCAACAAAACACCGATCATGGTGAGAATGGTCATGAGGAGGAACGAGGCATTGGGTAGCCAAGCGACATCGAACAGAAGGCCACCAGCAGCGGAACCCACAGCCGTGCCCAAGCTTGCTGCAGCGGTTTGCTTGCCGAGCTGTACTCCCTGCGCCCTGCCGGCCTTGCTTGAGACCCAGTAAGTCAGGATCGGCGAAAGAATACCAGCACTTGCCGCCACCGCTCCAATAACCACGAGCATCAGCGTGAAGTCGGAGGCTCGCGGAACGAGAAGCAATCCGGCTGCCAGAACAGCCAGGGCAGGTGCAATGAACCAGCGCGTCGTTGCGGGCCTGACCCAAGGCGAGAAGACGATGGCCTGCACAATGAACATGACCAGGCTGCACAGGGTGAACATCGAAGCGATCTGATACTGTGTCAGACCAAGTTCCTGTTTGCCGCGCAGGGCCAGTCCAACTTCGAACACGCCTATTCCGGCAGAAACAATGAAAGCAAGTGAGAGCAGCCTGGGGACAAGCCACGGTACGTTCTGCGAAACGGGTTGGTCGCGATTAGCTGCGACATCATCATGAATTTTTCTAGGAATTGTCGCCGCAGCGGCGATGGCCACCAGAAGTGCCATGACCGCAGTTGCCGCCAGCGGGACAGCCAGTGATCCAGCGGCGCTGAAAATAGAGAACATATTGGCAGCACCCCGCGAAATGAAGACGCCCAGCATCGGTCCGAGAAGAAACCCGCTGATCCCCGCCAAACTGACGAAGGTGAGGCGGCGGGCCCGTGCCTCTTCTGTCGCTGCCAGATCACCGATCACGGCCAACGTAACCGGTGTGACTGCGGCGGCAAACATGCCGCTCAGGAAACGCTCAGCATAGACTGAAGCCAGGTTCTCGATGAACGCAAAGGTCAGCATGGTCGCGCTGAAGCCCAGCAAACCGATCAGAAGGATGGGCCGGCGTCCATACCGGTCGGACATCCATCCCCATGCCGGAGCGAATAGAAAGAGCGACAGCGTATAGAGGCCGGTCAGCAGGCCGGTTGCACGAGAAACTTGTGCCACATCGCCAGCCGTGCCGAGCAGCCGCTCGATCAGATAGGGAAGCAGCGGCAGCAACACCCCGTAACCCATCGACACCGTGAAAACCGACAGCATCAACACTGCCATCGTACCCGGCGGGATGCCTGTTAAAATGGCGCGGCTGGTCATGCTGACGCCATCGCAGATTTAAGCGCTGGGGCAGGCTTGGACGCGTTCTGAACCTTGATACCAGTTAGCCTGGTCCGCTTCAGCATGAGGGCATTGATTGCAACGAGCGCCGAACTGCCAGACATGGCAATGGCGGCGATGCTCGGCCCAAGCAGGAAAGGATACAGCACACCAGCTGCCAGCGGAAAGGCAACGATGTTATAGCCAACTGCCCACCATAGGTTCTGATGCATTTTTCTGAGTGTCGCATGAGACAACTCGATGGCACCGACCACGTCGAATGGGTCGCTCTTCATCAACACGATGTCAGCACTTTCCATCGCAACATCAGTGCCAGCGCCAATTGCGAAGCCGACATCGGCCTGGGTCAGAGCCGGAGCGTCGTTGACGCCATCGCCTACCATGCCGACCCTTTTGCCTTGCGCCTGGAGCTCCTTGACTTTGCTTGCCTTGTCGCCGGGCAATACGTCGGCGAACACCCGCTCAATCCCCACGCTTTTGGCGATGCGCTCCGCCGTGGCCTGGTTGTCTCCGCTTAGCATGATGACTTCGACATCACGCCCGCGCAGCGCTTTGACCGCTTCCACTGCAGACGGCCTGATTGCATCTGCGATGGCAATCAAGCCTAAGA
Source organism: Hyphomicrobiales bacterium (assembly GCA_038251095.1). Lineage (GTDB taxonomy): Bacteria > Pseudomonadota > Alphaproteobacteria > Rhizobiales > Aestuariivirgaceae > Aestuariivirga. Next base: position 8,880 of record JBBSBQ010000057.1, on the reverse strand, counting down.
GCTTGCCACCTACCGCGAGGTGAACGACGGTGCGTCCGGCGCCCTGCAATTCCGCAGATTTTGCGCCAAGTTTGCCAAGATCGATCTTGTTCTCCGTCATAAGCCGCTTGTTGCCGAGCAGTGCCGTTTTGCCGCCAATCTTGGCTTGGGCACCCTTGCCTTCAAGGTTCTTGAATCCTGTGGCCTTTGTCACCTTCACGTCGGCGGCCCGACGCAGGATGGCCTGCGCCAGGGGATGGTCAGATCCCGCTTCCACGGCTGCAGCTGCGGCCAAAAGCTGCTTTTCGGAGGCCCCTGCAGCGAGCACCAGGTCCACCACCTCGGGCTGGCCCATGGTCAACGTGCCCGTCTTGTCGAAAATGATAACATTCAACTTTGTGGCATCCTCCAACGCCGATGCGTTCTTGAACAGAATGCCGTTCTGCGCGCCGAGCCCAGTTCCGACCATGATCGCCATCGGGGTCGCCAGCCCAAGCGCATCGGGGCAGGCGATGACAAAAACAGTTATCGTGAGGCTGATTGCGAACAGCAGGGTCTCACCGATCCACCAGTACCATACACCGAAGGTCAGCAGGCCGACGAGAATTGCAGCCAGAACCAGCCATTGTGCCGCGCGATCCGCAAGAAGCTGTGAGGGTGCCTTGGAGTTCTGAGCTTCCTGGACGAGTTTGACGATCTGGGCAAGTGCTGTGTCCGCGCCAACCTTGGTGGCGCGATACTGGAACGTGCCGCTCGTGTTGATGGTAGCACCTATCACCGTGTCGCCCACTTTCTTTGCCACCGGCATTGATTCGCCCGTAAGCATCGACTGGTCGACTTGGGATTCACCCTCCAGCACGGTGCCGTCGACTGGAATTTTGTTTCCTGGCCTGATCACGACAATATCGCCGGAGATGATCTCGGCAGTGGCTACTTCCAGCTCCTTGCCGTCACGCAGCACGGTGGCTTTAGGCGGCGCCAGATCCATGAGGGCACGAATGGCTACTGATGCTCCTGCCCTTGCGCGCATTTCAAGCCAGTGTCCGAGTAAGATGAAGACCAGCAGGATGGCCGACGCTTCGTAGAACTGCTGGCCACCATAGATAAATGTTGAGCCCACGCTGAACAAATATCCCGTACCCACGCTGAGAACGACCAACACGGCCATATTGGCGACACCACTGCGGAGCGCACGGTAGGCCGCAACAATGAAAGGCCAGACCGGATAGAGGATGGCGGCGCTGGCTAAAATGAACAGGACGAGATCGAGTGGAAGTCCAAAAGGCGGCGGAATTTGAATGAAGTCCATGCCCATCGGCGAAAGGGCGAAGATCGGCAAGCTGAAGCCAAGCGCGATCCAGAAGCGATTGCGCATATCACGCACCATGGCCTGCATGTCGATGCCAGCGCCGTGACCCATTTCCTGCGCCAAGGCATCGTTTTTTTCTCCGCCATGAGCTTTCTGTTCGGCCTTAGCGTCGGCTGGTTTGGTTGCCGGCGCTACGACCCGTGAGCCAGCTTTATGCGCCGGGGGGTGCTTGGTCTTGACCGGGCTAATCGGCGCAGCTGGTAAGGATTTGCCCGGTATCGCATGCTCTGCGCAAACATGGTTGGGCAGAGCTTCGCCCGTACAATGAAAACCACACTCCTTGATTGCGGCCTGGATTGCGGAGAGGCTGGTCTTGCCCTGATCATACGTGACAGTCGTCGATCCGGAGACCGGGTTGACCGCCACGCGACCCACGCCTGCAATGCGTTGCAGCTGCTTTTCAATCCCTTGAGCGCCGAGGACCGAGAACAGGTTGCCAACTTTGAGAGTGCGAGTGGTCATTTTCGTTCTCCTTTTGACAGTTTTGAACGAATGAGGACGCTTTGATTGTCGCTAGCACCGCAAGACGCGGCATATTTCCGTAACAATGAACGCATACGACCAAGAAAGTTTGCGCTTTCGGCAGGGCAGCATTGCCGGGCGGTGAAGAAATTGCAGGCTCAACCCATTGCAATCGTGAAATAAAATGTTGTCGTTTAGCAGCGATGAGGTCAAGTTTGGAATTTTCCATTTCATTCTCCTTTCACGGATGATGAACTAGAGGGTGCGGGTGGTACGACTTCCGAAGTGCCCTTCCCGTGATGATGGCCATGACCCCTATGCATAAAGATGTGCACAAAAGGACACGCAGCAAGAACCAGGAACGGCAAGGCCGCCGCCAGATGGGCGCCGTGCCAGACCACGAGATAACCGCCCAGGAGGACTGCAACGCCCAGCGCTATCCATCCCCGATAGGACTTGAAGCAGCTGAACATGATTCACCCTCCTTCATAACCGACAGTAGCCATCATGCCAGTGGCCATATGGTAGAGATGATGACAGTGGAATGCCCAGGCCTTGCCGGGATTGACGGCATCGAAGGCGAAAGCCGTGCTGGTCATGGGCGGCAGGAACACCGTGTCACGCACCGCACCAGAAATTTCCTGGCCATTGATGGCAACGATCTGGAAGTGATGGCCGTGGAGATGCATCGGATGGGTCATCATCGAATGATTGCGCATCTCGATTATCGCCCGTTCGCCCTGGCGCACCGAGAGATCGGCGCTTGACTGCATGCCCCATTCATAACCCTGCATGCCGCCCACGAGATTGACCGCGTAGGTGCGGTCGGCGGGCTTCGGCGCCAGAGGCCGGGCCGCCGTAAGTCCCGATTCAATGGCGTGTGACAGAATTGGTCCCTGCACATCTCCCGTGTCGGCAAATTTTCTCACATTAGCGCCAGGAGTTGCCAGAATGATGCCGGTTCGCTGGGCACCACCTTCGCGCAAGGCAAACACCGGGAAGGCGCCGCCATCTCTTGGCAACTGCAAACGGAAATCCACCCGCTGACCCATGGACAGGGGAAACTGCCGCGTCTTCAGTGGAACGATATCCTGCCCGTCTACGGCGATTACCTCGCCGTCGAGTGCGCCTGTGTCGATAGTGAAGCCTGTTGCCGTCGCGCCATTGATGATGCGCAGGCGAACCCGCCCGCCCTTCTCCACCTGAGTCACTTGCGGGTCATTGAGGGTACGGTCATTGGCGAGATAGGCATCATACTCGATGTCGTTGACGTCCATGCCCATCATGCCGCCACCCATGTTCATGCTGGACATGTTCGAATGATCCATGCCTTGCATGTTCATGCCATTCATCATCATGCCCATGCCGCTACCGGACTTGAGCTTTGCGAGCAGCTCCTCCGCCGGCGTGAAGGAAAAGTCGTGCAGAAGCACCACCACCTCCTGCTCGTCGCGCGCAAGCTCTTCCGGTCCGCGCACGATAAGGGGGGCCGCAAGAAGATTTTGCTCCTGCAACGTGTGCGCGTGCATCCAGTGGGTTCCGGGATTTCCGGCGGGAAGCGCGTAACGGCGCTGCTCGCCGGCCTTGAGCAGCGGCATCGGCATATCGGGCACGCCATCCTGATCCCAGGCGGGCAGCAGGCCATGCCAATGGACGAGAGTTTTCTCGGAAAGGGTATTCTCCAGCTCCACCCCTGCCGTTTCACCGGCAACAAGGTTCAATCCCGGCCTGTCATCGGGACCGGTAAGGCCGAACACGGCCGCAGCGCGGCCATTGACCTCAATCGTCCGCGATACAACGGCAAGCTTGAAGGGTTGCTGCGCGGCAGCAACGTTACGACCAGCTAGCAGCAGGCCAGAACCTCCCATGAGAAGAGTCTTGGAAAAATCTCGACGATTCATTTGTAGCTCCTTCAATATTGCCGATATGCAATCGGCGCCTGAGACATGATCTGTAGTGCTGAACACGTTGAATGAACTGGACAGGCTGTCCGGTATCACTCAGGCTTGGAGCTTTGGAGGTCCGGTTTCCGGCGCAATTGACCTGCCGGATAAATGATCGCCGACGCCTGGGTTGGGCTGGCTGAGAGATAAGTTTATTGGTGCAACTATCGCTAATTGGGCCAAGGCGCCCGTAGACGCGCAGGATACGCCCTGGCAACAACCATGGCTGTCCATATCCTGATTCCCCGCACCTTCGCAGTCGTCGTGATCTAGCAAATCCATGGATGAGTAAAGAGGTTGCGGTGCATAGGCAGCCGCGGCCGCAACAGCACCCAAGCTCAAAGATGCGACGATCAATAACGCCGTCATAATCATGACTATGAAACGAGATACAACCATTATGTCCTTGTAGACCAAACTATCTGAACGTCCTTGATCTGAGTCAATTCTTCCACCTTTGTCGTGCACGGAGCCATGGCCGCCGCCGTAACCATCGGCGACCGCAGAATGCTGAACTGCCGTGTCGTTCTCCTGTGATGACACCACTTCGCCAATGCCGCATCCAGCAACGCGAGGTCGACTCAAATGTAGTGTTAAAGCTTATGGCAATAACGGCATGTTCTTTCGGGTAATGGGGAGCAATTTCTTCAATTTTCGCGAATAATTAGGGAGACCGAAAGGTTTCCGAAAAGACGGATCATATCCAATGATCGGCTATTCACATCTACAACGTTAGAGAGTCATTTAAGTTCCGTTATATTTTCGACCACGCCAGATGTCTCATCCAGCCCGCGGTTGCGCAAATTACTCGCCTCTGATTGGTTCTTTGTCGCTAACCCCAGAAAGCGCCAAGGCGACGCCCCAAGGCAACGCAAACACAAAAAAGAGCCATTTGAAATCAGAATTGATCAGGAAGTTTGTGACCGCCGTCCAACCAATAGAAGCCAGTCCTGAGACAGGAATAACAGCTATGGCTCCAAGCTCTCCGGCCCTGAAACCGGTTACGGCGACATAAACGGTTAACAGGCCAGATGGCCGATCAGTTTTGAAGATACTCTATTATTGGATATGGCGTCAAAATGCATTGATTTGGGTCAATCCGATGCTTGAATTACTACAAATAAATCAGAAATCATTTAACCCTGGTGAGGCGGGAAAGATCACATTTGGTTTATTTTCGCAAAGTCAACCATGAAGCCATTAACGGCATCATGATCCATTGCAAAACGGGGAAAAGGCCCGTACCCAAAGGCGGGATGACTGGCATTATCGCGGAATAGGCCCAGTTCTTCCGGACCATCACATTGAGCCATTCGCTGAAAATGGTGTAGCTCAAGCTAATCCCGATAAAGTAACCCATGAAAATCAAACGTGATCGTGTGTTTCGTGGCCACTGCATTCCTGTCAGAAGTATCGCACCAGTCGCACTGAAAACGCCGATGATAACGTCACCGACAGTGCAGTGGGCAACGGCGAAAACAATCTCACCCCAGGTGCCATCGCGCCATATGGTGTAGAAAGGAATCTGCGCGGCTTCCCATATGAGGTACAGGAGCCCTAGCAAGGCAATGAATCGAAATGCGTGCGATACCGTAAGCGGCATTATCTTAACCAATTCGGACCACATCTGGACTCTTGAATTCATAAGGGGGCACGTCGAGATTCCGCGGAGCTGGTCCGTGCCTCACGCGCCCTGAAGTATCATATTTAGAGCCATGGCAAGGGCAGAACCAGCCGCCGAACTCACTTCTTGGCTCTTGGTCAGATTGGCCAAGCGGGATGCATCCGAGGTGTGTGCAGACGCCAATGACAATAAGCCATCCGAGATTCTTGACCCGGCTTGCATCGGTAGCCGGATCTATCAAGCCGGGGCTGGTATCATCAGCTTGGGCCTGCGCGATCCTGGCCGGGCCACGATGGTCGATGAACACCGGCCCGCCCCGCCACCGGATGGTGATGCGCTGACCCTCGGCGATAGGGCGCAGATCGACCTCCACCGAGGAGAAACTCAGCACAGAGGCATCCGGGTTCATGTTGTCTATCAACGGCCAAGTGGCGAGTGCCGCGCCGACTGCCGCGACGGCTGCCGAGGCAAGTCTGGAGGCCGGATACCTATTTGTGTTTGCCACCGCAGCCGCAAGAACCATCCGCCGCATGGGTGGAGTGCGTGTGTGATCCCTGGCTCGCCATGGATGGTTTCTTGCCCATCTCTGCCACATTTGCCACGGGCTTGGCGCATTCATGGTCCTGGACACCGCCGCAGCAGTCGCCTGCCTTGCCTGCCGCCGTTGCCGAATGTCCGGCATGCTGTTCGTGTTTCGACATGATTTTTCTCCTGTGTCCGAGGTTGTTGTTATGAAAATTTCCGTGTTCAGCAGCCATGGCGATGTTGCTTCGACGGCGATGTGGTCGGTGCCGCTCCGTGGCCGGCATGAGCTTTAGCTCCGTCCTGCGCGCTATCATTCACATTCTTGGTTCCATTCGTGTCCCCGGTTCCTGGTTCTGGATTGCCACGCCCGTGGCGATGACCACCATGCCCGAAAAAATGCATCGCGATGAAGCCAACCGCCACGGCAAGCCATATCCAATTGTTCTGCAGCCAGTCCATGCGATGTCTCCTTTGTCAGATCGTTTTGCGGATGCTATCGCAACGCCGGAGACATGGTATTGATGCAGGTCAATCTCTCCCGGGCATTTCGGCGCAGCCATGGCCGTGCTATAGGGTCATCAAGGTGCCGGCTTTTCCTTCAAGAATGGCGCGGGCATCCTCCAGCTTGCCAATGCCGGCCAGTTGTCCGCCGCTATCAACGAAGGCCGCCGCAGCTTCGAATTTCGGCCCCATCGACCCCGATGAAAATTCCTGCTTGCGAAGGTCTGCCGAGGTCATCCGTTTTAGAAGCGACTGCTTGCTGATTCCCCAGCCCTGATAAGCGCCGTTAACGTCGGTCGGCATCAACAGGGCTGAAAGCGGCAAGAGGCGTAACTTGTTGGGCGTCCGGGCCGCAGAACCTGCATTGCCGACGGTATTAGCAGTGCTCATGGAAATACTCCTTGAATGACACCGTCTCGCCCAACCGGCGCTGTCGCGCATTGATTCAGGTTAACGGGGCGGGCGCGGCTTCGCTTAGCAAAGCCGCGCCGTCCGGATTGGCAGTACTACGAGGTCAGGAATTGCCGGAGAAGAAGGCAATTCCGTTTGGGCCTTCGCCGACAGGAATGGTTCGCACCACCGTCTGGCTTGCCGTATCGATCACCGAGACACTATTGTCCTTGATGTTGGTGATATAGGCGAACTGCCCGTCCTTCGAGATTGTCACGCCATGGGCGCCAGCGCCCACGGTCAGTGTCTTCACGACCTCATTGCCGGGGGAGGTGGCTTTGGCGGCGATGGCTATATGATGGTGTCGGACCAAACATTCCTGACCCTGTTTCCCGCTCGCAGTTCAGGCGCGCCTGACCACATTCTGCTGAAAGTCGCCCACGGCGCCAACCCTGATACCGTGGCAGCCCGGCTGCAAAAGCTGATCTCGGACAAGTCGTTGCGCATCCGCAGTTATGCAACTGCCGCAGCCGAGGATTTGCGCTATCAGCAGACCAAACGCCCGACCGGTATTATCTTCGGCTTTGGCGTCATCATCGGCATCCTGGTCGGCATCGTCATCGTCTACCAGGTACTGTCCACCGACGTTGCCGACCACCTGAGCGAGTACGCAACCTTCAAGGCCATGGGCTATTCTCAGCGATTTTTCCTAAGTATCGTTCTCGAAGAAGCTTTGATCCTCGGAGTACTCGGTTTCATCTCCGGATTTGCGGTGGCCAGTCTGCTGCTGGCTGGCATGGCCCGCGCCACGACCTTGCCATTGACCATGACCACAAGCATGGCGGTCATGGTGTTCGTTGGAACTGTGATTGCCTGTTCTCTATCAGGTGCCCTTGCCACGCGCCGATTGGCGGCGGCCGACCCAGCGGACTTGTTCTGAGTGGCGCAGCATGAGTAATGATGTTTCAATCAACGTCGCCGGGCTGAACCACTGGTTCGGCAGCGGTGAAGCGCGAATACAGGCGCTCTACAATGTGAACCTGAAAGTCATTCGTGGCAGTCTGACCGTGCTGATAGGCCCTTCGGGTTCAGGCAAAACTACCTTGTTGACATTGATGGGCTGCCTGCGTGATGTGCAGGACGGCTCGGTCAATCTATTGGGGCATGAGTTGAACGGCGCGAGTACTGATCTGAATGTTGCGCTGCGGCGACGGCTGGGCTTCATCTTTCAGGCCCACAACCTGCATGGCAGCTTGACGGCACTGCAAAATGTTTTGATGGGTCTGCAGGTACACGTTATCGCAGACCGCTCCAGCGAATTCGCCGCTGCCCGCCATATGCTGAAGCTGCTTGGTCTGGGAGACCGAATGGACTATCTGCCCGGCAACCTTTCAGGTGGTCAGAAGCAGCGTGTGGCTGTTGCCCGCGCGCTGGTCGGCAATCCCGAGGTGGTATTTGCCGATGAACCCACCGCCGCGCTAGACCGTGAAAGCGGAACGGTCATTGTAGAGATGCTTAAGCGGCTGGGGCAGGTGCGCGGCACCACGACCGTGATGGTCACGCATGACAACCGCATTCTCGAACTTGCCGATCGAATCGTGACACTTGAAGACGGGAGCATTGTGAGCGACACCACGCCCTGACGGGCGGTCGCCGAGGTAGAAAGATGTTCTACCCTTATCGATCTTCCTGTTACATTTTTTGGCAAAGTGTCTAAAACTCTATGTCCCAAAGCGGGCTTGGCGGCTTTGGCGGATTGCCCGAACTTACGCACCAAAACCAGCTGCGGCTGGTACAAAATATCGGGCAGGTCATATAGACACAGAAAATTCCAAGCCAAATTCACTTGGGATGCCTTTTCCCAAGTTAAGATTTTTCACTATTTCGTCGCGTTCTGAGAAACCAGACAAACCAAGCACAAATATAGATCAAATGTTCCGCTGTATCTAAGTGTCCGACTCAAAATGAATCCCTTTGATCTCATGCTCTTGCGAGCCGCCGCGTGAGGGTGCGAATGTGAGCGACGAGCGCCCAAGCAACGGCGCTGGCGATGGTCGCTTCGAAATCCTTCGCCAGTCTACGACAGC
>JBBSBQ010000056.1:0-13967 GCA_038251095.1 Hyphomicrobiales bacterium | reverse complement strand
TCGCAGCGCTTCCATTCAGTATTGAAGTCGAGGGCTTTGGGCCATTTGTCCTCGCTGAGCGGTGGGGAGACCTTCTCAATACGGGATTTGAGGCGGCGCTTGTTGTCTTCAAGGGCGAGGTAAAGCACCTCCCCTTGCACACATTCCATCTCACCGAGGCAGTTACTGCCTCGGGCCACCGCAAGGGCGATGTCGAGCGCAAGCCACGACTTGCCCAGTTTCGGACGTCCCGCAAGGATACTGCACCCTTCCGGAACAAGTCCCGGAACGGCAAACTTGATTGGCGGAAAGGTCATCGAGCCAAGTTCGCTGGCAGTGAAGGTTCCAAGCCCCAGTTCGGTCTCAGCGGTGTAGCCCGCCAGCGCCTCACTGATTGGTATGAAGTCTGTACCATTCATGCCGCGGCCCTCCACGTTGAAGGCACGAGGAGCCTGTTTGCGGGAACTGTTCCGGTTTGCATGAGGAACTCAGCAAGGTCGAGCGTGTCGGTGGTCACAGCCCCCGGGACCGCCTGTAGTGCGGCCTTCGCCTTGGCATAGTCCAAGACCACTGCCCCGGCACAATCGGCCTGAAGCCACGCCAGCGGGCTGCTGTAAAGGCAACAGGGACCGTTGGCATAACTTGCGGGGTTCGTCAGGCTATCAAGGCCGAGGACGCTTGCGCCGAACAAGGTTCCGAAGGTCTCGGGATGGCGCGCGGGCCACGCCACGAGGTCGGTGACGGTTTCTGCGTCTTCGCCATGCACCGCCATTGCCAAGGCAATCTCACCGAAGCTATCGGGTTGGTACAGGCCATTGGACAAGAAGGTCACTAAGGTGCGAACAATCGGCCCCGCAAGATTGGTCACGAGGTCGAGATTCACGCTGTTCGCTTTGAGTGCCTGCCACAGTTCAAAATCGGGTTCGGATGAAGAAAAGAGGCGATGAGCCGCGAGGGTCGCCTGCAGAGGGGGAAAAGAGGTGCTCATGAAAGCACCTCAACGTGAAGGCAGGCATCGACCGTATATCGCGCGATTGCATTGAAGCGGCGGAATGTGCTATTCAAGTTCTCGGGAGTTTTGCGATTTCCATGATACTTTGCCCCTGCCTTGGTGCCAGCCACGGCGGGGGTTCTTGTTTCTAGGGAGGGCGGAGAATGAATTGCTGCAATTAGTTGGTTTGCAAATGCATCACTAACCGATTGATATTTAATAGCCGGGTTTTTGATCGGTTTGCATTTTTTGCGAGCAAATTCAATATTCTGCTCAAGCCTACGAAGCTGGGGGTCAGGAGTTCGAATCTCTTCGGGCGCGCCAATTCCCACCACTCTGGCGATAGTCGCCGAGCCGGACTCATGAGGGCAATCAATGGACCAGTTGAATTTGGCGAACCCGGTGTTTGCAACCTACACCATCGCGGCTGCGATCATGGTACTGAAGGGCGTTGCCATGTCTTGGCTCACCGTCGTGCGGCTGATCACGGAAAATGCCGGGATGCTCAATCCGGAGGATCTCAGGAAGACGCCTTTCAACCCCGACCCGAACCCCGCGCAGCTTGGGCCCAATGACCGGGTGGATCGGATCCGGCGCATTCAACAGAACGATCTCGAGAACCTGCCCTATTTCTTCGTGGCCGGACTGCTTTACGTCACCACCATGCCGCCGCTCTGGCTGGCGCAGGTGCTGTTCTACGGCTTCGTCGTTACTCGGCTTGCGCATTTTGCCGCCTATTTCACCGCACAGAACCACGAGGTGCGAGCCGCCCTGTGGACGCCGGGCTCGCTGGTGATCATTTTCCTTGCGGGAGCGTCGCTGGTCTCGGTGTTCTGAGGGCAAACTCTCATGGCGCACCAATGCAAAAAGGGCGCCCTAAGACTGTTCCGGCCTTCTACCCGGAAACGGCGCATGACATAATCATCCTTCCCGCCACCACAGGAACAAGGAATGAACCCATGCATTACACACCAGCCAGCACCCGTTATGACCTGATGACCTACCGCCAATGCGGGCGCAACGGGCTGAAGCTGCCGGCCCTGTCGCTCGGCCTTTGGCATAATTTCGGCGATGATGTTCCCTTTGACACGAGCCGGGCGATTTGCCGCCGCGCCTTTGACCTGGGCATCACCCATTTCGACCTTGCAAACAATTACGGCCCGCCGCCCGGTGCGGCAGAAACGAATTTCGCGGAGATCCTGACGTCCGATTTTTCCGGCCACCGTGATGAGCTCATCATTTCGTCAAAGGCCGGCTACCTGATGTGGCCCGGCCCCTACGGCGAATGGGGCAGCCGCAAATATGTGCTGGCCAGCCTCGACCAGTCCCTCAAGCGGCTCGGCATTGATTATGTCGACATTTTCTATTCGCACCGGTTTGATCCGGCCACACCTCTGGAGGAAACCATGGGGGCGCTCGCTACGGCGGTTCAGCAGGGCAAGGCACTTTATGTTGGCCTTTCCTCCTACAGTGCAGCTAAAACAGCAGAGGCTGCGGCTATCCTGCGCGCCATGGGCATAACGCCGCTCATCCACCAGCCGAGCTATTCGATGCTCAACCGCTGGATTGAGCACGATAAGCTCCTTGACCGCCTCCAGGCGGAAGGCATGGGCTGCATCGCCTTCTCTCCCCTGGCGCAAGGCATGCTGACAAACAAATATGTCTCCGGCGTTCCCACCGGCAGTCGGGCCACGGCCAACAAGTCGTTGCTTCCCCAGTTCATCAACGAACAAACGCTGGCGCGCGTCAATGCGCTCGACGGCATCGCCAAGCGCCGCGGACAGTCACTGGCGCAAATGGCCCTTAGCTGGGCCTTGCGCGACCCCCGCATGACCACAGTCCTCATCGGCGCCAGCCGGCCAGAACAGGTTGAGGATTGTACCGGAGCCCTTGCCAATCTTCACTTTGCGGACAAGGAGCTTTCCGAGATCGACCAGCATGCGGTTGATAGCGACATAAACCTTTGGTCGAAATCAAGTTCCTATTGAGAGTAACCGTTTCACTTATTGGACTTGCGGAACAAGACAGTCGATCAAAGGCTGGCGCTCGGCGAAGGCTGGTTTGCTGCGCGGCCAGGTCATCCAGTAGCTTGCGTCCATGCGCAGCGTTTTTTCGCTCAGTCGCATGAGCCTGCCGGTGTCGAGCGGGTCACGGCAGAGCGCCATGGAGGCCAGCAGAACGCCGGCACCCGCTTCCGCCGCCCTGAGCGCCTGGACGAACGTGTCGAAGCGCAGCAGTGGCACGGGCGGCGGCGGTTCGCCCATTGCATTGGACCAGTCGCGCCAGCCGACCCTTGGCCCCGTGGTGGCAATGCGCGGAAGCATGCGCCAATCTGCCGAAGGGTCCTTTAACACGGCGGGCGCTGCTATCGGCGCCAGTTCTTCCAGGAAAAGCCGGTGCGCCTCGCGTCCGGGCCAATTGCCCTCGCCAAAGCGGATCTCGAAATCGGCGTCGGAGCGCGCATAGTCGGGCAGGTGCTGGATCGTTTCAAACGACAGCTGAATGTGCGGCAGGCCGCGGGCGACTTCGCCCAGCCGCGGAACGATCCAAAGCTCGATGACCGACGCGGATGCGGCGATGGTGACCTTGCGGCGGGGCGCTTCAAACAAATTGGCGGTGCTGTTGAGAAGTTGCGCAAGTGCCCCCTGGACATGGGGCAGCCAGGACTCGCCTTGGGTGGAAAGGCTCACGCCGCGGGCCTGCCGGTTGAACAATTGCGCGCCAAGCCGCTGTTCGAGCTTCCTGATCCGCTGGCTAACGGCTGCCTGGGTAATGCCGAGTTCATCGGCCGCAGCGGTAAAGCTGCCGAGTCTGGCGGCGGCTTCAAACACGCGAATCCATTCAAGCGGGGGCAGCGAAGGGTTGGACTCAGTCATAACGGATTTTAGGTCATTCCCTTAATATTCGTTATTTGTGCTTATGCCCTGCCACGTGTCAGTTGTCGAGATCATCACATCGCTAAGTCACGGGAGCCCGCACATGCCGAAGCCAGCCGCAGTTGAGATTCTCGATGATGGCCGTGCCATCGCCGTTATCTTGCCGACTGGCTCGCCATCGCGTTTTCACGCAGTCTGGCTGCGCGATAATGCCTGGGACGAGAAAACCCGGGCACCCGACAATGGGCAACGGCTGATTACGCTTGGCGATATTCCAGCCGACACGCGGATTGCGGCAGCCCGGTCCGAAGCAGGCCAACTCCACGTGACGTTCCTGCCGGAACGCCGCACCATTGCCTTCGATCTCAACTGGCTCGCAGCGCATGCCTATGACGGTGCCTCGCATCGTGCCGCAGGTAGGACCTCGCCCGTGATAGAGACATGGGACGCGGCGCTGCAGTCAAGAATCCCTGAGGGCGATTTCAACACCGTCAGCCGCGACCAGTCCGCCCTGGGAGACTGGTTGCAGGGCGTCAGCCGCTACGGTTTCGGCAAGCTCTCCGGAGGGCCGGTCGAGAGCGGCGCGCTGTTCAAGGTCGCGGCGCTGTTTGGCTATATCCGGGAGACCAATTACGGCAGGCATTTCGAGGTGCGCACCGAGGTCAACCCATCGAACCTCGCCTATACGGGCCTGGGCCTGCAAGCCCACACCGACAACCCCTACCGTGATCCTGTTCCTACCCTGCAGATATTGTACTGCCTGGAGAATTCGGCTGAGGGCGGCGAGAACATGGTGGTTGACGGCTTTCGCGCGGCGGAGCGGCTGCGCGCAGAAAATCCACGCGGCTTCGAATTGCTGAGCCGTTACTGCGCCAGGTTCGAATATGCCGGCAGCGCCGGCGTCTGCCTGCGTTCGCGCCGGCCGATGATCGAGCTTGCGCCCGATGGCGAACTGATCGCAATCCGCTTCAACAACCGCTCGGCCGCGGCCATCACCGATGTGCCCTATGGCGACATGAGCGATTACTATGCGGCCTACCGGCGGTTCGGCGAACTGATCGACGACACCGCGATGGAAGTGACCTTCAAGCTCACGCCGGGCGAGTCCTTCATCGTCGACAACACGCGCGTCCTGCATGCCCGCAAGGGTTATTCCGGCGCCGGCTCGCGCTGGCTGCAGGGCTGTTACGCCGACAAGGACGGCCTGCTCTCGACGCTCGCCGCAATCCAGATGCAGAACGGGAGGGCCGCATGACCGGCAAGCCGTCGCATAAAGATCTTTGGCCTGCGACCATCGTCGCTTTCCTTGCCGATATCTTTGAGCGCCGCGGCGGCGAGGAATATCTCGGCGAGCCGGTGACCATGGCCGAGCACATGCTGCAGGGCGCATACTTGGCGGAACAGCAGAACGAACCCGAGATCATCATCGTTGCCGCGCTTCTCCACGACATCGGGCATTTCACCAGCGAGTTCGGCACCTTTTCAATGGACGATACGCATGACAAGCATCACGAGGAGGCCGGAGCCCAGGTGCTGGAACGCTTCTTCCCAAGCCTGGTCATCGATTGCGTGCGCCAGCATGTAGCCGCCAAGCGTTATATCTGCGCGACAGACCCCGCCTATTTCGGGCAGCTTTCGGCCGCTTCGATCCACTCGCTGAAACTGCAGGGCGGGCCGATGAATGCCAGGGAGGTCGCGGACTTTGAGACCAACCCCAATTTCAGGGACATCGTCCGGGTTCGCCGCCTCGATGACGCCGGCAAGATCGCCGGAATGGCCACGCCGGGATTTGCGTATTTTGCGCCGATGGTGCAGCGGATTGTTGATCAGCACCGCCGCTAGACATTGCTTTAGAATTCATTCAACCAAACGGTTGACATTCTAAAAGCTTTCTCCTATATTCAACCACATGGTTGAATTACAGTCACTTCAGATGAATGCCGTGTTTCACGCCCTCGGCGATGCGACGCGGCGGCGGATGCTGCGCGAACTGGCCGGCGGCGAGCGCACCGTGGGCCAGCTTGCCGAACCCTTTTCGATTTCGCTGGCGGCCGCCTCGAAGCACATCAAGGCGCTGGAGAACGCCGGTCTGATCCGCCGCGAGGTGCGCGGCCGCATTCATGTCTGCCGCCTCGATCCCGGGCCGCTCGCCAGCGCCCATGAGTGGTTGAACTACTACGAGCGCTTCTGGACCAACCGGCTGGACGCGCTCGACCGCCTGTTGCGCGAAGAGGACACACGCCAATCCCCCAAATCCACAAAAGGAGACGACCAATGAACGACGCCGCAACGCTCGACGCCTATGGCACGCTGACCGAGCCTGCCACGCTGAAGATCCAGCGCCTTCTACCCGGCCCCATCGAGCGCGTCTGGGCCTATCTTACGGAGAGCGAGCTTCGCCGCCAGTGGCTGGCAGCGGGCGAGATGGAAATGAAGGTGGGTGCTACCTTCACGCTCACCTGGCGCAACGCTGAGCTCAGCAGTGCGCCGAGCAAGCGGCCGGACAGTTTTCCCGACGAGCACAGCCTGGAGAGCCGGATCACCGAGCTTGATCCGCCGCGCAAGCTCGCCATCGCCTGGGGGCGCAGCGGCGGCGTCTCCTTCGAGCTTGAGCCAAAAGGCAGCAAGGTGCTGCTCACCCTGATCCATCGCCGCCTGCCCGACCGGCCGACCCTGCTGATGGTCAGCGCCGGCTGGCACATGCATCTCGATGTTCTGGCCGCGCGTGCGGCCGGCAAGGAGCCGCCACCCTTCTGGGAGGGCTGGAACCGCCTCAAGGAGGAATACGATCAGCGGCTGCCGGCTTGACGGCGGGCGCCTGAGTTTGATTTATAGAATCGTCTAACGGAGACACCATGGCCAACTCTTCCTATCGCTGGGTGATTGTCGCTGCCGGCGGCCTGCTAGGCTGCATGGCGATCGGTGCCAAGTTTTCACTGCCGGTTTTTCTGCTGCCCATCTCGCGCGACACAGGCTGGTCGGTCACCGGCGTGTCGAGCGCCATGACCATCGGCTTTCTCGCCATGGCATTCGCGAGCATCGCCTGGGGCAGCCTGTCGGATCGCCTGGGAGCCCGGATAATAGCGTTGATCGGGTCAGTGATTTTGGCTACGAGTTTGTTTCTGGCGAGCCACGCGACCTCGCTTCTCGCATTTCAGCTCATCTTCGGCCTGGCTGTCGGAGGGGCGGTCGCCGCAATTTTTGCGCCGCTCATGGCCTGCGTCACAGGCTGGTTCGACACGCATCGCAGCCTGGCGGTTTCGCTCGTATCCGCCGGCATGGGCATGGCGCCGCTCACCATGTCGCCCTTGGCGGCATGGCTCGTCTCCATCTATGATTGGCGAACTTCGCTGCAGATCATCGCCGCCCTTGTCGCCGCCGTGATGATTCCCGCGGCGTTGCTGGTGCGCCCGCCGCCGGCTCTAACGGCTGAAAATTCCGGTGCTTCACCAGATGAAGAATCACAATCCGGTATGACCTTGCAGCAGGTCATCAGGTCGCCGCAGTTCATCATCCTGATGCTGACCAATTTCTTTTGCTGTGCCACGCACTCCGGCCCGATTTTTCATACGGTGAGCTACGCCATAAGCTGCGGCATCCCGTTGATCGCCGCGGTTTCGATCTACAGCGTGGAAGGGTTGGCGGGCATGGGCGGCCGTGTGGCCTTCGGCATCCTCGGAGACCGGTTCGGGGCCAAGCACGTCCTTATCGGAGGGCTGCTGCTCCAGGCCTTCGGGGCGCTTGCCTATTTCTTCGTGTGCGATCTTGGCGCGTTTTACGCGGTAGCCGCATTGTTTGGCTTTATCTATGCCGGCATCATGCCCCTCTACGCCGTCCTTGCGCGGGAGAATTTCCCGCTGCGGCTGATGGGCACCGTCATCGGCGGTACCGCAATGGCCGGCGGTTTGGGTATGGCCACCGGCCCGTTGACGGGAGGATTGACCTTCGACACATTCGCCAGTTACGGGTGGCTCTTTATCGGCTCCTTTGGCATTGGCATCGGCGCTTTCCTCATTGCCATGACCTTCAAGCCCTTCCCGAACACCCAGCCACAACTTGCGCCAGCTCAATGACGTAAAGGGTGTGCGAGAGCGCGGCTGCCAATCGCAATGGCGAGTGCCATGACGATCAGGACGCCTGCGACGGCGAAGGTGATATGCATGCCGGTGGCAACAGCCCCAGGACTAGCTGTCGTGATATCGGTTGTCGCCGATGCGAGCGCGAACACGGCGCCCATCAGGGATGCGCCGGTGATGAGCCCGAGATTGCGCGACAGGTTGAGCAAGCCGGATATGACACCCCGCTGGTCGGCGCGAACATGCATCATGACGGCGGTGTTGTTGGCGGCCTGGAACAGTGCATAGCCGGGAGTCAGGATGGCGATGGCAGCAATGTAGCCCGCGACGCCGAACATCGCGGGAAGCACGGACAGAGCAGCTGAGCCAGTTGCCATTGCGATGAGTCCAACGGCAACCATGAAGGGCGCGCCCAAGCGGTCGACAAGGCGGCCGGCCAGGATGCCGCTCAGGGCAGAGATGATGGGGCCAATCGACATGACGAGTCCAACAAAGGCCGCGTCGAGTTGGAGTGCGCGGGAGAGGTAGAACGGGCCGACGACCAGCGTCGCCATCATCACCGTCGCAACGAGTGCGCTGATGATGAGGCTTGCTTTTAGGTTTGGGTCGCGGAACATCGTCAATCGGATCAAGGGAGATGCCGCTCTCCTTTCGGTAAATACGAAGAGAGCAACACCAAAGACAGCGGTGAGCAGCAAAGCCCAGTTGAGCGGACCGAAGCTGTCGCGCCCGGTCGTCATGGCGAGTGCATAGGCGCCAAGCGTCAAGCCCAGCAGCAGCGTGCCCACAACATCGAAACTGGCCCGATCCGTCCTCGGCTCGCGGCTATCAATGGGCAGACAACGATAGGTGACAGCAAAAGCCAGAACGCCAAGCGGAACGTTGATGAGGAAGATCGCCTGCCAGCCGAGTACGGCGATCAGAACGCCACCCAGCGAAGGACCGAGAGCAGTGCCGATGGCGGACATGGTTCCGAGCAGCCCCATGGCGCTGCCGATTCTTTCCTTCGTGACCGTCTCGCCGACAAAGGCCATGGTGAGGGCCATCATGATGGCCGCTCCGAGACCCTGTACCGCCCGGGCAGCGATGAGCAGCCAGAGTGTGGGCGCAGCGCCACAGAGGAGCGAGGACACCGTGAACAGGACAATCCCTGTGAGCAGCAATCGCCGGCGGCCGATGATATCGCCGAGCCTGCCGATGCTAACTATCAGGGTCGTAATGGCGAGCAGATAGGCGAGCACGACCCACTGGACCTCCTGGAAGGAGGCAAAGAAGGCCTGCGCCAACGCCGGCAAGGCAACATTGGCGATGCTGGTGCCGAGCGAGGACAGCAGCATGGAGAGTGAAAGGCCGGCAAGCGCCCATCGTATGGAAGGTGTCGGTGCAATATGAGCGGTGGCTGTCATAAGGGGTAACTTCTTGAATTAATTACCCCTAACTAATCTTTTTCCTGATATGGCGGTAGACGCATCATTTACACTTTATTCGTGCGTTTAGCGCCATATCATAATACAATTGCTCCATGGCGAGACCCGATCTCAACCTGCTTGTCACTCTGGACGTCCTGCTCGCGGAAGGCAGCGTGGCGCGCGCCGCCAAGCGGCTGCGGCTTAGTCCCTCGGCGATGAGCCGGGCGCTGGCCCGGTTGCGGGAGACAACCGGCGATCCGCTGTTGGTCAGGGCCGGCCGCGGGCTGGTTCCCACCCCCCGGGCACTTGAACTCCGCGAACGGGTGAACCGGCTCGTTGAAGATGCGGAAGCGGTTCTCCGACCCGCCGCGATGCTCAACCTCGGCAAGCTCGTTCGCACTTTCACGCTGCGAACCAGTGAGGGCTTTGTGGAGACCTTCGGGCCGAATCTCATTGCGCGCGTCGGCAGGGAAGCTCCCGGCGTACGGCTGCGCTTCGTGCTGAAGCCCGACAAGGACAGCGCTGCGCTTCGCGGCGGGAGCGTGGATCTGGAAACGGGCGCCGTGGGGCGGACGACGGGTCCGGAGTTGCGGACGGTGGGCCTGTTCCGCGACCGTTTCATTGGCGTGGTGCGCGCCGGTCACGCGCTCTGCCAGGGTGAGATCACCCCCGCCCGCTATGCGGCGGGCCAGCACATCGGCGTCTCGCGGCGGGGACTCGACAAGGGTTCCGTCGATGATGCCATGGTTCCGTTCGGGCTGGAACGGAAGATCGTCACAATCGTCGGGGGCTTTTCGAGCGCGATTGCGTTGGCGCGCGCAACCGACCTGATCGCCTGCGTTCCTGAACGGCACACCGGAACCTTGCGCGCCGGCATGTACAGTTTTTCGCTTCCTGTCTCCCCGCCGGAGGTCACCGTTTCGCTGCTCTGGCATCCGCGGCTGGATGCCGATCCGGCGCATCGCTGGCTGCGCGGCTGCGTTCGGGATACCTGCAATGATGTAATAAATTCATGACGATTGTGGTGAAACAACTTTGCCGGTGCGGCCTTACGTTTGGTACACCAATAATAATTCCGAGTGAGGCAGGGCCAATGTATCGTTCATGGATCAACTTGATGATGCTCGCGGCGGAATCCCAGCAGGTGATCTGGCTGCGCACGATGCGGCTTGCGGCGGGCGGTGCAAGGACCAAGAGCGAGGCCCGCCGGATGGTGCAGGAAAAATTTGCGGCAGCGGCCGTGGAAAGCGGCCGCATGGCTTTCGGCGCAACCAGCGACAGCGTGGTCAAACGGTACCGGAAAAAGGTGAGAGCCAACGCGCGCCGCCTTTCGCGCTAGGTGCCGGTCAGCGGATGCGTCCGCCCACAAAAATCCTCCCCGTGGTTACCCGGACTTTCAGGTTCACCGGATATTTGGCGCCGCGCTTCAGGGCAGTGAACTGATGGTATTTGCCCCCGCATTTGATTGTCCGGATGTTGCGGTAGCCTGCGTAGCGAATGACGCGGCGGGCGTCGCTGCAGGTCAGCGTGCTGCGCGTGCTGAGGTTTGGTCCGCCCGGCAAGAGGGAAGGTGCCGAAGGATCATCTGTCCGGCTGTTCAGATCACGTGGCAGAACAAGCTTGCGGGCCGGATTGCCCAAAGGATTGTTTTTGACGCTGGGTTCAGGGGGCCGCACAAACAATTGCCGCGGCCGGCAATTGGGGTCGTAGACATCGCAGCGGTTCGTCGCCGGATTTGAACCCGGCGTATCAAACAATGATGCTGCACTGGCCAGCATCGTTGAGATGAGAATTGCGAACGCCGTTACGGCAGAATGCTTGAACACCTAATACGCTCCAGGGTGCGCCGTGCCTTAACGGGAACGGGAACCGCTGCGTCCTTTACCAGTTTTTGCCGTCCGGTCAGGCAATTTCTTGATGGCGTTCTTAGCGCCCTGATCGCGGTGCAGCACTCCTTCCCGCAACACCTTGGTGGCGGCGTCCTGCTTCAATTTGGGGTTTGTTGAGATCGCCGACGTTTCTTTCGTGGCTTCAACGCCTTCGCGCACCGGCTGGCCGTCATCATGGCGGGCAACTTCAGCGAACTTGGCAAGCGTCTCCGGCCGTGAGCCTTTCGGATCATTCATCATGACAGTGTCCTTTGCTGGATAAGTTCGGAGTTTAACGCCGCGCCCTGGCAAAAGGTTCCGCGCCGGTCAGAGGCCGGCCCATAATAAAAGGCCCCGCTACTTTTTCAGCAGCAGAGCCCAGGGAGATTTTCGTTCAAAAAGCGTGGTGAAAGCAGGTGCCGCCCTGCGATCATTCCTGGCGCCCCACTTGGCGGCGGCGGAAGGCACGCTCTTCAAGGGCCAGGGCGGCGTTCACCGTGAGCGGCAGGCCTGCGGCCCACTGCACTTCGTCGCGGGTAATACCGATATCACGCAGCATATAGTCGTCGAAGTTGGCGAGCGCTGCGATGCGGCGCTTGGCCTTCCAGTTCCGCGTGAGGCGGCGCAGGAAGTAAACGATCCCATATTCGCCCCGGGACAGGGCTTGGTTCATCACATAGTCTCTCATGGCACAGTCCTCCAGAACTCCAGAAAATCCATTTTTCCCGGGCAAAGCCACCCGAAAGCGGCTCTAAAATCACATCAGTGATGAACCCAATATGAAGATTTCTATTGATTAGTCTAACGAATGTATCTTATAGTATTCATCAGTAACGTTGATGCTATGAGATAAGCCATGATCCCAAATCTTGATGTCGATTTGTTGAAGACCTTCCTGGCCATTGCCGATAACGGTAGCTTCACCAAGGCGGCCGAGGAGGTTCACAAAACCCAGTCGGCGGTGTCCATGCAGATGAAGCGGCTGGAGGACCTGGTGGGCAGCCCGCTGTTTGCCAAGGATGGACGGATGAGCCGCTTCACGCCCGATGGCGAGCGGCTGGTGGATTACGCCCGGCGCATTGTGGCGATCAATGACGAGGCAATTTATGCCTTCGCCAAGCCGGATCTCACGGGCACCATAAAGTTCGGCACGCCCGATGATTATGCCGAAAGATTCCTGCCGGAAATCCTGGCACGCTTTGCCCGCACCCATCCGATGGTGACGGTGGATGTCGAATGCCTGGGCAGCGGCGAATTGTTCGAGCGCTGCAAACGCGGCGAAATGGACCTGTCGCTTGTCACCCATGGCTGCGACATTCTCACCGAGGAACCGGTGCGGCGCGAAAAGCTGGTATGGGTGACCTCGACGCGCCACCAGGCGCACATGGCGGACGTCCTGCCGCTTGCGGTTTCGCATGCGGGCTGCGGTTGGCGCAGCATGGTGCTGCGGGCGCTTGACGCCCAGCAGAGAAAATTCCGCGTGGCCTATTCAACCCCCAATTCAAACGCGGTGAATGCGGCGGTGCTGCAGGGCCTCGCGGTGGGGGCCATTCCGGAACTGTGCCTGCGTCCCGGCATGCGAGTTCTCACCGAGAAGGATGGCTTTCCGTCGCTTGGTACCTTTGACATCGGCCTGGTGCGCAAGCCCGGCAAGGCCAACAAGGCGATTGAAGCCCTGGCGCGCCATGTCACGGAAAGCCTTTCGACCCTGCAAGGCCAATTGATTGCTGCTGAATAAGACGATGGCCACTTCGCTCAGCCCACCCATCGGCTTTGGCACATGGCCGCTCATGACTGAGGTGGCGCGCGACAGTGTGGCCATGGCATTGGACTGTGGCTTCCGCCACATCGATACGGCGCAGTACTACGACAATGAAAAGGCCGTGGGCGAAGGGATGCACGTCTCGGGTGTTGCGCGCGAAGATATTTTCCTCGTCACCAAAGTGCAATTCGACAATCTGGCGAAAGCAAAATTCCTGCCGTCGGTGCGCGCCAGCCTTGAGCAACTCAGGTACGACAAGGTCGATCTCCTCCTCATTCACTGGCCGCCGCGCGATGACGCGCTGTTCGATCCAGCCATTGATGCCTTGTGCGAGGCGCAAAGCCTTGGTCTTGCTAAGCACATAGGTGTTAGCAATTTCACGCCTAAATTTTTGCGCCGCGCAGTCAAGCGCGCGAAGGTTCCGCTGATCGCCAACCAGGTTGAATTCCACCCGCTCATTGACCAGATGAAACTTCTGGCAGCGGCCAAGGAGCTATCCCTCACGCTGGAAGCCTATTGCGTGCTGGGCCGCGGCAAGGTTCTGGGCCAGCCCGCCATCCAGCAGATTGCCGAGCGGCGGGGCCTGAGCGAAGCCGCCGTCATCCTGCGCTGGGTGATGCAGAAAGGCGTTATCCCGCTGGTGCAAACCACCAAGCGCAAAAACGCCGAAGGCAATCTCACGGCCCTTGATTTCAGCCTGAACGAAGCAGAGATGGATGCCATTTCATCGCTTAACAAGACCAACCAACGCTTTATCGGCGGCGGCTCCTGGGCGCCGGACTGGACCGACGGTGAATGAGAGCGTGCAGAATTCGGCTGCGTTCACAAGGTGACCCGCATATCTAGATCGTCGCTTCAATTGGCTCCGCAAGCTTGGCGTTTGAGCGCGCGGCAATCAGGCAACCGGCGATGATCAGCACTGCGCCAATCAGGGTGGTCCACACGACACCTTCATCAAAGAAGACCCAGCCTAACAGAATTGCCCAGACGAATGCAGAATACTCCG
>JBBSBQ010000055.1:0-14935 GCA_038251095.1 Hyphomicrobiales bacterium | reverse complement strand
GCTAAGTTTTCTTCGGCATCCAAATGTACGATGTGAGACACTTGGGACATTCCCGGATTGCTGTATTAGGCCCAAAGCGTTTGGTTTCGTCTCCAGCAATTCGCTTGCCTTCTGAGCGTAAGCGGACTTCAAGCGGAAGGAGGAGCGACCTACACTTATGCAAAGACGTCCATAGTGCTTGGCGGAAACTTGGCGGTAAATACCGTTCTGTTCCGTCTTCGTACGTACTTGGCGGTCCTTGTAAGTTCTCGTAAGTATCTGAAATGTATTAAATTGTGTGCTGTAGCTAGACCTTGACATGGTAGGGGCCACAGGTTCGAACCCTGTACCGCCCACCACTTCATTTTCATGCTCCTGATTTTGTTGGGATTTTGGTAATCTCTCCCGCACCTTGGATCAGGGTGCGGGAAAAAATGTTGCTTCCATGTTCGCTAGCCATTTTTTTTCCAGCGTTCATAGCCATGATTTTTCGACGCGCAGATTTGGTGTAGACCCCACTCATGCGTGATGACTTCCATCCGAAGAAAGCTTGCAGTTCTTCTTCTGTTAATCCGCTTTCAGCTTTCGCCCAATCGAAAAGTTTCCTCATTGCCTTAAGAAAGTTGTTTGCAGCAAAGGGGGTGGAACGCCTGGCCTCGCGTGCTTTTCGAATGTCTTTTGATGTGATCTTTGAAAAGGGAGCATTTTGGGAGTTTTCGATCACTGTCAAAAAGATGAGTTCACGCTGCCGTCGAGTTGATGAGGCTAGTGATGCCCATGCAGAACTTTCTTTGTATCGATCAATAAACAAGCGAGCGAGTTTTTAGGAAATTTTTTGCCTCGCTGCCCAAGTTGGAGCGTTTCACCCTCCAACGCCATTCGATACTGTGTCATAAATTCAGGGGAGGCGTATTCACGTGTCAATCGAACTCTAGGGCCATGACCAATCCGCACATACCACACCATTTTGCCGTGGCGTGTTTTCTCCCGGTATAGATTAGGGAATCTTGGCTTTGGCATGGTATCCATCAAAGCGTTATTCCATGCGTTTCGTCAACTTGTGATGTTTGATCCGGTTCTGAAGGAACGAATGGGACAATGCGAATTGTTCCTTCCAATAAGATTTCCACTACCATGTTTCCGCCAGACTGTTTTACTGCACGAATTGTTCGAGCAATTTCAGACTGGGAGAAACGTGCTTGATGTCTGGACAATCTAAATTGCGTCCTCCTGAAGAGACCTAGTTTCGGCCCCGCTGTCCAAAACCCGAAAATTGCTACTTTCCAATTCTAATGCTCGGAGGTTCGCTTGAGTGACCATGAATAAACGCTAGCACTTTCTTTGAGTCCTGATGATTCTGAATCAGATTATACGCGTTATTCACAAACCCGTGCAAAACATGGTGTTGACAGGTTCCAAAATTTCCTAAATCCCATTTTTTTATTACATTTCATTGAGTTCAAGATACTAGAATCTGTCACCAAGTCGGAGCAATCCCGTCCCGCAATGCGGATTTGCATTGATGAAGAACCGCGCAACAAGGTTGCGCGACCTATAGAGATAAGGGCTGAAGCAGATGGGGTTCCTGCGATTGCGTTTGATGTCCGTAGCTGGCCCATAGCGGACATGGCGCTGCCATCCGCCGACTTCTGCTTATGACCCGAAGCCGACAAATGGAGGTCATCGCGTGAAGTTGGATTTCGCCGCCGCCCATACCGGCATGCAACTGCTAAACACCCCCACAATGCCGGGTGAATCTTCTTTGGCATTTTACTGGAAACACGTCTCAACACTGAGGCACTACAAGTTCAGCGCAACGCCATCCTTCGCGGGACTTGCAAACCAATCCAAATCTTGACAAAAATTGCGAGTTTTCCTTTAGGGCTTGGGCTAGCCTCTGGCTGCATGGCGGGACCAAGATTCTCGCCACAAGAATGGTGTCCCATGAAGATCTATGAACGCGCCCTTGTTGAGCTTGAGCAAATGCTGGCGTCAATGCCGCCTCAATCGCGCTTGCCATCCGAGAGGGAACTTGCAAGCAGGCTGGAAATCAGCCGCATGTCGTTACGCGAAGCGCTCGACCGATTGGAGGCCGAAGGAAAGCTTTGGCGCCATGTCGGGCAAGGCACGTTCAGTGGCCAGCGCCCCCTGCAAGATGCAAAGACCCTGTCCCTTATTACCGCCCAGACCAGCCCAGCGGAAGTTTTGGAGGCGCGCTTGGCTATAGAACCGCAAATCGCGCTCATGGCCGCATCAAGAGCCAGTGAAATGCAAGTTGTGGAATTGAAGGCTTTGATAAACAAGGGAAAAGTGGCGGGCGATGCATCGACCTGGGAGTTGTGGGATGGTCAATTCCACAGGGCCATTTGCCTGATTTGCGGGAACCGGCTGATGCTTTCAGTCTTCGACGGCTTTAACGCAATGCGACGCCAGTCGAAATGGAGCGAGTTGCGCAATTCTGTTGTGACACCCGAAAAGCGCCTGAC
This sequence comes from Hyphomicrobiales bacterium, assembly GCA_038251095.1. Classification (GTDB taxonomy): domain Bacteria; phylum Pseudomonadota; class Alphaproteobacteria; order Rhizobiales; family Aestuariivirgaceae; genus Aestuariivirga. Next base: position 12,470 of record JBBSBQ010000055.1, on the reverse strand, counting down.
CTATGTGAACCAGCATTCAATTATTGCGGATGCCATCGCGGCTCACAATCCGGCTGCCGCCCATGACGCAATGGTCGCTCACATCCAGCGCGTCACCAATGATCTCTTCAATTTCCAAAAAAATTAAAGCCCGCAATACCTGTTCCCGTTGGTCAAGGGCCGTGTGTCACCACGCGCGACAGAAAAGCCTTTGTGCGTTCATGCTGGGGATGGTTGAAGAATTGCTTGGGCGGAGCATCTTCCACGATCCATCCGCCATGCATCATGATCACACGGTGTGCAACTTCACGGGCAAAACCCATTTCATGGGTGACAACAATCATGGTCATTCCGTCTCGTGCGAGTTCTTTCATCACTTCAAGAACTTCGCCAATCATCTCTGGATCAAGCGCGCTTGTGGGCTCATCAAAAAGCATGAGGGCCGGGCGCATGGCCAGTGCACGCGCAATAGCCACACGTTGCTGTTGACCGCCCGACAATTGTGCCGGATAGACATTTTCTTTTTCCGCAAGCCCAACCCGCGCAAGCAATGCGCGGCCGGTGCGGATCGCCTCATCCCGGTTGTCACCGCGCACATGGATGGGAGCCTCAATGATGTTGCCCAAGGCCGTTAAATGTGGAAACAAGTTGAACTGTTGGAATACCATGCCGATTTCACGCCGCTGCTGCGCGATGTTGCGCTCGCGATCCTCGACAAGTTTGCCATTTTTCTCGCGGTATCCGATCAGATGGCCGTTGACCTTGATCACGCCCTTGTCGATTTTTTCAAGGTGATTGATGCAGCGAATGAAGGTGGTCTTGCCGGAACCGGAAGCTCCCACAATGACCACAACTTCACCTTTTCTCACCGTGAGATCGATGCCCTTGAGCACAGCCAGGGGGCCGAAGCTCTTTTCGACCCGTTCAGCGGTTACAATAATTGGGCTGTCGTTGCTCATTTGCTTTCGCTTGAATTGCCCAAGCCCACCAACCGGCTAAATCCGGAACTCTGCTTGGCAAGTCCAACCTGTGATTTCTGGTCACCATAGCGACGTTCAAGGTAGCGTTGCACAAAGCTCCACAACGTGGTGAGTGACAGGAAATAGCAAGCGACGACCAGATAAAGTTCAAAGACGCGGAATGTTGCCGAGGTCACCATTTGTGTGGCCAGCAACAGTTCCGGCACGCCGATGACGGAAAGCAGCGTGGTGTTCTTCAGCATGCTGTTGAACTCATTGCCCAGCGGCGGGATGATGACGCGCGCGGCTTGTGGCAAAATAATACGCCGCATATAGAGCCAATAAGTCATGCCAAGCGATTTAGCGGCTTCGGTCTGGCCGATGCCAACTGAACTGATGCCGGCCCGGATGATCTCGGCCATATAGGCCCCTTCATTTAGCGTGAGCGCCAAAATCCCAGCCTGGATATTGCCCGGCAAGGTGAGAAATCCCAGATCGATATCCTCAAACCTAAAAATATTGGCGGCAGCGAGCCCCGTGTAGATGAAAACGATTTGCACCAGCAAAGGTGTTCCACGCATCACCCAGACATAGAAGCCCACGACGAAACGAAGAAATTTCAAACGCGAACTGCCTGCTAGGGCGCCGAACAATCCAACGACTGTTCCAACGCCCTGAGCAATAACACTTACGCATAATGTGAGCATCAGGCCATTCAGATAGATTTTGCTGGGTTGCAGCAGATAGTGCCAAAAGAATGCCCAGTCGAACAACACCTAGCGCTTTACTCCAAGGCGTCGCCCTCAAGGCCCCATTTCGCGAGGATCTTCTTGTAGGTGCCGTCAGCCTTCATCGCAACAAAAGCCTTTTGGATGGCATCATGCATATCTGCTTCACCCTTGCGGGTAGCAATGCCTGCCACAATTTTGTTGAAGGGCTCGCCAGCAATATCGAACACCTGACCAGCTTTTTGCAGGAAAAAGGCGGCGCTTTCCAATGTCGTGCCATAGGCATCAACCTGTGAAACCTGAAGAGCTTGGCGCGCATCCGAGTCCTTGGGGAACACAACAACGATCGCCTCGGGTTTTCCGGCGTCTTTGAATTTCTTGTTCTGGTCGTCAAACAGCCCCTGAATCGTTGTACCGTTCTCAACCGCAATCTTCAGGCCTGAAGTATCTTCAATGCCTTTTATTTTCTTTGGATTGCCTTTGGCTACCAGGAAGGACTGGGCGGAATTCATATAGTCAACGAAGTCTACGACTTCGCGACGCTTTGGTTTGTCGAACAGCTGCGAAAGGATTGCATCACATTGCTTGGCCTGCAAGGAAGGAATGATTGCGTCAAACGCAGTGTTCTTGAATTCAACTTTCACGCCCAGCCGGGTTGCGATCTCGGTACCAATGTCAATATCAGACCCAATAGCTTTGCCACTTTCGTCAAAGAATTCCAGCGGTGGCGAGGTAATGTCACTGCAAAAGACGAGCTTGCCGGCCTGAGCCACATCAGCTGGCGGTGTAATACCCGCTGCCAAACCCCAGCTAGCCGAAGCAATAAAACTGACCAACGAAATGGCAGAAAGTGTAATTCGTGACATAACTTTTCTCCTTTTGATCGGTTAACAATGTAGACCAAAACAACTTGGTATGGAATAGATGAGCAGTACAATGCGCCTAGATATCAAACATATAACGCACATTTTTTCATCGCGTCAATTCATTGTTCATGTTATATAGATTAGACCAATTATTAATTGATCTATTTTCGGTTTGAATTGGAACGATGGACTTGGTCGCGCGGCGAGAGCCGTTTGGCCCTTGCCAAATTCAGGAGGCTTTATTTCACAATGCGCGATTTTCAACTTCCAGGCCGTTCGCCCGTCAGAGCAGCTGATTGCATGGCGGCTACTTCGCATCCTTTGGCAACTGCTGCTGCCATCGACATGCTGCGCGCGGGTGGAAATGCAATGGATGCTGCAGTCTGTGCCGCAGCCGTGCAAGCCGTTGTGGAGCCGCAATCAACCGGCATTGGCGGCGACTGCTTTGTTCTCTACAGCAAGGGTGGAACCGACAAGATCATTACCTTCAACGGTTCGGGTCGGGCGCCAGCTGCTGCAAGTATTGACTGGTACAAGGACAGGAAATTTGACGCGTTGCCGACCTATGGCGTTCATGCCGTAACGGTACCGGGCGCCATTGATGCCTGGTGCCAGATGTTGGCGGATCACGGCCGCAAGGGCCTTGATGCCGCCTTGGCACCGGCCATTCACTATGCCGAAAATGGCTATGTTGTCCATGATCGTGTAGCCTTTGATTGGGCCGCCAGTGTCGATCTTCTCAAGAGCGATGAAACATCAGCACGCATATTCCTGCCGGACGGCGAAGCGCCCCTGGCTGGCGCCGTGCACAAGCAGCCCGAGCTTGGCAATACCCTGCGGATCATTGCCAAAATGGGGCGGGCCGGATTCTACGAAGGCCAAGTCGCCGACGACATGGTGAACCGCCTGAGGGAGCTTGGCGGGATTCATTCCTTGGCCGATTTTGCCGCGACCAAAGGCAACTATACTGAAGCCGTGACGACGCAATATCGCGGCCATAGGATCCATCAAATGCCGCCCAACAATCAGGGCCTCACCGCCTTGCTGATGTTAAACATACTGGGCGGGTTTGATGTTGCCAGCCTGGACCCCATGGGCGCGGCGCGCCTCCATTTGGAAATAGAGGCCGGCCGCCTGGCCTATCGCGATCGTGACAGCTTCATCGGAGATCAGGATTTTTCCAAGGTGCCGGTGGAGCAATTGCTGTCTCAAGCCCATGCCACCAAACTGCGCAACCAGATTAATCGACACAAGGCCATGCAGCATCTTCCCGAGGTCAAGATGGCCATGAGCGATACAGTCTACATCTCGATCATTGATAAAGACCGCAATGCCGTAAGCTTCATCAACTCGACCTATCATTCCTTTGGCAGTGGCATTACCAGCCCGAAATCAGGCGTCGTGCTGCAAAATCGCGGGTCAAGCTTCAGGCTGGATCCCAAACATCCCAATAGCCTTGAGCCGAGGAAACGGCCCATGCACACCATTATGCCCGGCATGGTGACGAAGAATGGCCGCGCCGTGATGCCGTTTGGCGTCATGGGCGGCGACTATCAGCCATTTGGTCATGTTCACTTGCTGACCAATCTTTTTGATTTCGGCATGGACCCACAAGCCGCGCTCGACTGCGCACGCGTATTCTATGAAAACGGGGCCGTCAGCGCAGAACACAATGTGCCGGCGGCCACGATTGTAGAACTTGAAAAACTGGGTCACGATGTTGTGAGCGCCGAAGAGCCGTTGGGCGGCGGCCAAGCTGTTTTGATTGATTGGGAAAAAGGCACGCTGACCGGGGCCTCTGATCCACGCAAAGACGGCTGCGCCATTGGCTACTGAGCTGTGAAAACCGGGTGATGCAGACACATAAAGCCATAACCCTGCCACAGCTTCTGGCCTTGCATGAGCCATCAAGCTTGGCGATTGGCGCCCCCGGTCGAAGCGACATGATGCGTGGCGAATTGGCAAACATGGTGCGCCTCGTAGGTGGAGCATTGCGCGGCCAGAGCATTGGCCAGAAGGATGCCGTAGCCATTGTGATGCCAAATGGACCCGAAATGGCTGTGCTGTTTCCTGCTGTGGCCAGCTGGTCAATCGCGGCACCGCTGAATGCCGCCTATCGTGAAGACGAATTTGATTTCTACCTGGGTGACCTCGACACCAAGGCTGTCATTCTGATGAACGGGCAGGAATCCCCTGTGCGCAATGTTGCAGCAAGGCGCGGCATCAAAGTCATTGAAGTTTCCGCCAAGATGGATGGGCCCGCCGGGGAATTTGAACTCTCAGTACCTTCCGCGTCCATAGAAGAGCCCAACCCAGATCCTGACGATATTGCCTTAGTGCTCCACACTTCGGGCACCACGTCGCGGCCAAAGATCGTTCCACTCAGCCATCGCAATCTGACAGCCTCTGCGCGCAATATAGCCAATGTACTGGCGTTGACGGCTGTTGACCGTTGCCTTGTGATCATGCCGCTGTTTCACATCCACGGCTTGATTGGGGCGTTGCTGTCATCCCTGTCAGCGGGGGGCAGCCTGTTCTGTCCGCCGGGATTCAATGTTCTCAAATTCTATGCCTGGCTCGCTGAATCCAAGGCCACTTGGTATACGGCAGTCCCCACCATGCACCAGACGATTTTGTCGCGGGCGGAGCGTAATGCCGAAATCATCAAGGGCCAACGACTGCGCTTGATCCGTTCCTCATCTGCTTCGCTTCCGCCGCAGGTGATGGCTGAGCTTGAGCAGGTGTTTGGTTGTCCGGTCATTGAGTCTTACGGCATGACCGAAGCGTCCCATCAGATGGCCAGTAACCCGTTGCCGCCGCGCCAGCGCAAACCGGGAAGCGTGGGCATTGCGGCGGGGCCAGAAGTGGCGATCCTGTCCCCAGGAGGCGAATTGTTGCTCCCGGGCAACATTGGCGAGATTGTCATTCGCGGCGAGAACGTAACAGCAGGCTATTCCAACAATCCCAAAGCCAACAGCGAAGGCTTTATCAATGGTTGGTTCCGCACTGGCGACCAGGGAATTATCGATGCCGAAGGCTATCTAAGTCTCACGGGGCGACTGAAAGAAATCATCAATCGAGGGGGAGAGAAGATCGCACCACGCGAAGTAGATGAAGTGCTCATGGATCATCCGGCGATAGCGCAAGTTGTCACGTTCGGCATGCCCCATGCCTTGTTGGGCGAGGACGTCGCCGCCGCAGTGGTCCTGAAAGAGGGCCATGACGTTACTGAAAGGGAATTGCGCGCCTTTGCGGCGGAACGTCTGGTCGATTTCAAAGTGCCACGCAAAGTCATTTTCCTGACCGAGATTCCCAAAGGCGCCACAGGCAAGATCCAACGCATTGGCCTGGCAGATAAGCTGGGGCTTTCGGCATGAAGATCTGCATTTATGGCGCAGGAGCCATAGGCGGTTTGCTGGGCGCAAAGCTCGCGCGCGCCGGTCAAGAGACCGTATTGATAGCGCGGGGGCAACACCTTGCAGCACTGAGGGAGCACGGGCTCACCTTGAAAAGTGGCGAAGAAGAATTCACTGTCCATCCCCACGCCACGGACAATCCCGCTGAGGCCGGTGTGCAGGACTTTGTCATCGTGACGCTCAAAGCCAATGCGGTGCCTGCTATCGCCGAGAAAATGCTGCCATTGCTTGGCCCTCAGACGGCGGTCGTGATGGCGGTGAATGGCCTGCCCTGGTGGTATTTTTACGGACTTGAAGGGGCTTTCCGTGACCGGCGCGTGAAAATCCTCGACCCGGAAGACAAACTCTGGTCATTGATTGGCCCGCAACGCGTGATTGGCTTTGTGGTCTATCCCGCTGCCGAAATCTCATCACCGGGCCACATCCAGCATGTAGAGGGCGATCGATTTAGTCTTGGCGAACCTGACGGCTCCAGATCTGGACGCGTTCTTGCCTTGAGCGGCGCTCTGATGGCCGCCGGATTCAAGGCACCCGTCAAAACCGACATTCGCTCTGAAATCTGGCTGAAGCTCTGGGGCAATGCAGTGTTCAATCCCATCAGTGCCCTGACCGGTGCCACCTTGCGCGCCATTTGCGAGGATGCAGAAACCGCAAAGCTCGTTGTGCAAGTCATGCGTGAAGTGGAACAAGTGGCTAATGCCGTCGGCGTCAAAATGCCAGTCAGTCTTGAAAAGCGCATGGCGGGAGCGGGCGCTATCGGCGAGCACAAAACATCGATGTTGCAAGATTTGGAAAAAGGTCGGCCCCTGGAGCTTGATGCGATCGTCACCGCAGTCATCGAATTGGCAGATCTCACCGAGGTTGCAGTGCCGCAGCTTCGGGGGCTTTATGCGCTTACCAAATTGCGGGCGGCACATCCAATCTCGTGACTGACGCAGTACCCATCCAGGCTGACTATTTCGCTTGTTCTACTGAACGTCGGTATCTGTTGGTGCATTTCATCTTGAAATGCTGCACTAACGTTCATGCATTGCGCGCCGCGGGTGTTGAAAGTTGGGGAAGGAAGAGAGTCAGAAACGGTGATGATCGCTACCTGTTCGCGCCAAATGGCAGCTTCTGGCTCTTAGCAGACATGGCAAGGATGGCCGACAATGGCCGCTTTCGCCTCGGAAGGAGACACGCGGGCATGACTAATCATGCCCGTTTATGAGTTTACGCCCTAGCCAAAAACAAAACATTTTGTTACTATATCTGAAGATATTGTCTCGAAGCTTCGGCAGGTTGAGGTGTTGCAGGGTCAGGGAATGTCGATTGCCGATGCGGCAAGGCAGATCAGTGTGACGCAGCAGGCTTTAGGGATGAACTCCTTAACGGCGAGGTCTTTTACTCCCTCCGGGAGGCCAAGATCATCATCGAGCAATGGCGGCATCACTACAACACAGTGAGGCCACACAGCGCCCTGGGTTATCGCCCACCGGCACCCGAAACCATCATCCCAATGGACCAAAAGCCCATCATGCACTAAAATTCAAACTGGACCACTCAGTGGGGGCTCTCCATCATGACACATAGGCTTCCCACGAAAGAAGGGAGACAGGGGCTGATGGCAGAACTATCCGTCCCGCTGGGGCTGCTGCTTGTTGTGCCTGTGGCGCCTATTCTCAGCTACATTTTTGACGCACCGGCACTATTTGTCTTTGCTGCGGGCGCCGTAGCGATTGCGGTGCTGGCTGACTGGGTACGTCGCGCTACAGAGCATCTCGCAAAAACTGCCGGTGCAGCGATCGGCGGTCTTCTAAATATTAGCTTCGGGAGCCTCGCCGAATTGATCCTCGCGGTGTTCGTATTGGTGCGTGGCCATATCCAAGTGGTCCAGGCTCAGTTAATTGGTTCTATTATTGGTACTAGCCTCTTTGGGCTTGGACTTTCAATTATTATAGGTTGCATCGGTAGGGATCAGCTGCGCTTCAAGCACGAACGTGCAGGCCAACTCTCTACCATGTTGATTTTGGTGCTCATTGCATTAATGCTTCCAGCGGTGTTTAACGTTGCCGGAAGCGTTAGCACCAATTCAAAGCAAATGGACTTTACGGTTGAGGAGCTGAGCATTGGCGTTTCGCTAGTCTTGATTGTATTATATATGGCCAACCTCCTTTATACGTTGGTCACTCACCGTGACGTATTTGCGACTGGCGAACCGGGCAATAAGAAGGCGGCTTGGCCACTTTGGGCATCGTTAAGCGTTTTGGTATGCACAACGGCGATCATTGCGCTGGAGGCCGAACTTGTATCCGGCGCACTTCAAGCCTCGGCCGGGGCACTTGGGATGTCGACGGTATTCCTCGGCATAATCGTTCTGGCGCTAGTAGGAACCGCATCCGACATCTTTGCAGCGGTGTGGTTCGCACGGCAGGGTCGGATGGGGCTCGCAATGAATATCTGTGTCGGTTCGTCAATCCAGATCGCATTAGTTGTAGCGCCGGTTCTCGTACTCGTCTCTTGGCTCATCGGGCACCCGATGACGCTAGTTTTCAGCAGTCCGCTTGAGCTATTCGCCGTGGCAGCGACCGCCTTTATCGTCAGTTCGGTCGCGTCGGACGGTGAAGCCACATGGTTTGAAGGCGTGCTGCTCGTTGGCGTATATGTCCTTCTCGCAATCGCCTTCTTCCTGACATCTCCCTAACGTAAGAGGGCGGCGCTGGTCTCTGTGGCCCGCAAGGGAGTTTGACGAGCTGCGGCTCGCTGCCCCGCGACTTTTTCGGAGGATTACCGAAGCACCTGGTTCAAAATACTTTTACCCTATTTTTCGTTCTCATCTGTCACATGCCAATCTGGCTTTCACATCCTGAATATAACAAGCGGGATTGCTAGTACAACCAAGAGCCCAAGGGTCATGAGGAACATATAGTAAGCGGGGCTAATCCCAATGAATGATATTTGGTTCGGTGGAATGAACGTCAAAATCAGTAATATTGCCATAGCGACGATCCCACCGCCCCCAACTACCCATATACCCATCATTCCACCTGGAACCGAAAATGGTCTTTTCACATTGGGGTGGGTGTAACGGAGCTTTATTGCAGCTGCGTACATGAGAAAGTACATCATGATGTACACCGCGGTTGTGAGGGAGAGCAATATCCAGTGTGATGCAGGCGACCTCGTAGGACAGATTTGACTATAGCTTTTCGCGCAGTGCTTCGTAAGGGGTTTTACCATTGAATGCACCGTGGGGTCTTGAGAAGTTGTAGAACTGCTCCCACTCGATGAGCTTTTGCCGGAGATCAATATCATCGGTGTAATCGAGGAGCTGATAGAACTCGTCCTGGTCAGAACGATGTGATCGTTCCACCTTGCCATTGAGCTGCGGTGAGCTGGGCTTGATGTAGACGTGACGGATGCCCTTGTCTTCGACATGCCAGTGGAACTTGGCCTGGAACTCGTGGCCGTTGTCGGTTCTGACTTCGCGAATGCGAAACGGGAACTTGGCGATGACATAGTCGATGAATGAGATGGCATTGGCCTGATTATGGCGCTCATAGATTTTGAGGGCCCTAATGCGGGTGGCATCGTCGATGGCCGTGTATTGATATCTTTTGATGGGCTTGTCGTCTTTGCCTTGGAAAGTCAGGAACTTAACATCAACCTGGATTTGATGACCAGGGACCTGCTTCTGGTAGCGTTTGGTGTGAACTTTGCGCAATCTGGTGCCGCGTGGAAGTCTGCTGACGCCATTGCGCTTTAGGATACGGTAGACCCCGGCACCCGAGATCTTGATGGCATGGTAACGGGCGAGATACCAGACGATGCGGATCGGCCCGAGGTGATAGGTCTGGCGAAGGTGCAGGACCTTCTCAACAATGGCTGCGGGGGTCTGCTGGGGATGCGATCTTGCAATCGGCCTTCTACTGATGAGGCCAATATCGCCATTCTTCCGAAAGGCATTGCGCCACAAATAGAAGTTTGAGCGGGTGACGCCGAAATGGCGGCAAGCCTTGTTCACATTCCGGCAGGCTTCTGCGTAGTCAAGGACCCGCTTCTTCCTGGCAATATCCTTCTGGCCCTGGTTCATCGCGACACTTCCTCTCTGTTTGATCAGAATTTTAGAAGTGTCCTACGAGGTCGTATATATCTACACCACGCGCGGAAAGCTGCCACCGGTCGAAGCCGATCTCGCTCACTGACCATTCCAGTACCACCAGAAGGGCGAGCCCGTAAACGGCAAGGCCTGCGCTGGAGCGTTTGAAGGAAAACAAAACAATGAGCTTAGCAACAGGCTTCGCAGCAATGCCAGCTCCATAAGGAACTAAATGCTTGATCAGCCGTTGATCAAGATAACGCAAGGAAGCGTCGCTGACACCTGACGCAGTGAGAGATTGTTGTATGGGGAGCCTCCTGTATAGACGGATTGGGTTTGGTGTGAGTGTGACGCGTGCTGCTAGCTGGTATCCCAATGCCGATTGTGGGCGTTTGGTGTTGTATTGGACGCGCCAGTTCTCGATAACCACTTGGGCTTCCCTGAGATTATGGACCAATGAACAATAAACTTCCCGGATTGGATGCCATTGACCAGACGACCGAAACCACTGCGACTTCCGCTGTTTCCCACAAGGCGGTGACGGCCTCCATTATCGGCTCGTCTCTCATCCTCCTGGTGGGTGCACTCTATTTAGCTCGGAGTCTGTTGCTGCCGATCCTGCTCGCGTTCCTGTTCACGCTTATTCTTTCGCCGGTTGTGAGGGCTCTCAAACGACGCGGTATTCCGGAGAGTGTCACGGCCTTCCTCCTGGTCCTTTCGGTAGCCGGCTTCCTGGGTGGCGGAGCTTACTGGTTGAGCGAACCTGTCTCCAAGTGGGTGGGAGACGCTCCCGAGATCGGAACGCAGCTACGCCTGAAGCTGATATCACTGCGCATACCTTTTGAACAAATAATGGAAGCCCAAAAACAGGTAGAGGACGCGACAACGCGAAAGGCGGCGCCGGGCGTTCAGCAGGTGATTGTGAAGGAGCCGGGCCTTATCAGCCAAGCGGCGCGTGGGGCGCCCGATTTTCTTGCCAGTGTGGGCCTCTCCCTCGTGCTCCTTCTGTTTTTATTGGCTTCGGGGGATATGTTTTACGAAAAACTCGTGCGGGTCCTTCCAACTCTAACAGACAGGAAACAGGGCCTGAGAATTGCGCGAGATATTGAGCGGGAAGTTTCCCGATACATTCTGACGATCTCTGCCATCAATGCGGCGTTGGGCGTGTGCGTCGGGGGTGGTCTTTATGTATTGGGCATGCCCAATCCGTTTTTATGGGGCGTCGCGGCAGCCATTGTGAATTTCATACCTTATCTAGGTGCGATCACTGGCGTTGTTGTAGTAGGTATCATCGCTATCGTCTCTTTCCCTACTTTGGGACAAGCGTTGCTGGCGCCAGCGGTTTACTTCGCATGCACAGTCATAGAAGGACAGTTCATAACACCCGCTCTCGTTGGGCGGCGGATGCAAATCAACCCAGTTGCAGTGATATTAGCTATCGCCTTCTGGGGATGGCTTTGGGGCGTTGTCGGTATTTTCATTGCGATCCCCTTGCTGATTGTTGTCAAGATATTCTCGCATCATGTTCCCGGCCTGGGCGGGCTGCAGGAATTCCTAAGTCCACGCGGCAGCGAAGCCAAACAGCTGGACTAGGCTGTGGTGCTCATCAAATAGCACGGTGCATCCGTGCAATCCTGCGAATGCGGATCGCACGGTTCACCTCTCCGCCGAAAATTAGCGCCAATGCGGCGAGGTAGCTGAAATACAGTACAGCGATTACACTGGCGAGGCCGGTGTAGTAACTGCTGACCTGCCGCCCGGCACGGCGCGTGAACGGGCTATGCCGGATTTTGCCAAGCTGCGATCAGGCGCGGGCATGACCGAGGTTAGTGCGGCACCGGTTGCGCGCAGATTGAATGGGGCACACTGGGTATAGAATCGTCGTGCCCATTGCGACACGCCTTTTGAATGGAGTCGCTTATGCCGAATGATCTTGTACATTTCGTACCGGGATCAGAAAGTCGCTGGCCCAGACGAGTGCTTGCAAAAGAAGGATGATAAGTATTCCGAAAATCGGGATAGCCAGATGGTTGGATGTCATCCAGTGCGGTTTGGTGTCATGGACTGGCAGATCGGCTTCGATATTCTGAGGGTTGGCTGTACCAGAGCCTTTTTTATTTGTCGGCCGCCGTACCCAGATCGTCCCCTTTTTCGGCGTCCCGCTAGCCCATCGCCTTGTCGCGTCTCACCGTCGTGTCGGCGCGGGTCTGCGCCTCGAGTTCGGCGTTCAATTCCGCCCCCATGAGAATTGACCTGACCGGCTTTTTCTGAACCAGGCGATATGAGAGTATTTGACTGGAAAGGAGAAAGAAGATGGGAAGGAAGAGACTTGCGGCGGAGCAGATTGTGACGAAGCTGCGCCAGATTGAGGTGCTGCAAGGACAGGGCAAGACGATTGCCGTGGCCTGCAAGGAAGCCGGGACGACGGAGCAAGCTCAGGGATG
>JBBSBQ010000054.1:0-15588 GCA_038251095.1 Hyphomicrobiales bacterium | reverse complement strand
TAGGAGACTTGGCAAGAATGGCCGACATTGGTCGCTTTCGCCTCGGAAGCAGACATACGTTCATAATTCATCATGAACTTTTGTGAGTTCACGCTCTTTGTGTTGTAGTATCCAAGAGCGCCGGATTGACCAGGCGGGGAGGTCCCCGCTGCACGGGGCACAGTCGACATGCCGCAAACATCGCCAAACCACCGAGAACTGAGCGCGGCGGTCTAGTGGCAGACGATTTGTAGATTGTTCGCGTGCTTATTGGCCCAGCCATTTATGTTTACTGGATAAACGCTCTGTTTCAATTGTTTGCTGTTGCCCACGAACGCGCTTGTGCAGCATCTGTTATGGAAAATATCTTCACAGATGCCGGCATAAGAAAACTGAAGGCGCGGATCGTGTGTTTGATCCACTCTACGTCAGTAACGACCGCGATCCGCTCCCAACGGTTGAAGTGCTCCATGCCCACTTTAATGTCTTCCCACATGGCTGCGTGATCAATGCCAGTAAAATCTGGCGCAATCTCATAGTAAAGCCTGAGCTTGCCATGGGCTTTCAGCGCATCCAAGACTGCCGGAACGAGGATCATTTCATAGTCTGCTTTTGTCACTCGACCCGTGCAAACGAAGGCCAGTACATTGTCGGGAAAGGTTTCCAGCTTTTCAATCATTCGACGCCCTGCATGTCGTTTGCCTCATTTTGCTTCAAGCGAAGTAATATAGGCTACCAGGCTATCTATGTCTTCGATTGGAAGGACCCACTTGACGTCTATCATTCCGACGTGCGGTTCAATAATCTTGTCGCGTATGTTGCTCTCCAAACGATAGACAGCGATAGACGCAAAGCTCGGTGGATTGAGTTTGAATGGCGCGCCCTTCTCGATGTTGTGACATTTCACGCACCATTTCTCAGCAAGTTGACGGCCCTCAGCAGCATCGGCCGCGTAGGCTGGTTGAGACATGGCAATGACCAATACAAGGAGCCAGAGTATTTTCTTGATATGCATCGGTCTAACCCTTCCATTCTGGCGAACTGGGCTATGAGGTGCGAAGGAGCCTAGCTCCAGTCTCGCGGCTATTCATTGATTTGCGTCAATGAGGGGCGTTCCCCTGCTGAATAATTCCAATGATCCATGCACGCTGGTCGTCCGAGGCGCAGAACGAAGTCCTACGTCCGGACCAGCCACAGCACCTTCCGCCTGCACCAGCAGAGCACACCCATGGCACCAAGGCCAACAGCTGGGTTTTGCGCTCTGAACACGAAGGTTTCCCTGACCTGAGAAGTTCGCAATACTAATTGTGGCAACGAGGTTTCCTCATGACGTCACTTCGCAGCGCTGCCAAAGCTCCGCCTCGCCAAGGGCGCCGCTTTTTAATCGGTACAAATTCATATATTCTTCGCTGAGAAGTTTCAGATATATTTGCTGACCCGCATCAGCGTCACCTGTTGGCGCGGTATAAGCAAATTCATGCCGGTGGTAGTTTCCCTTAAGTGTCACACCGTAAGGCGTTGTGATGTCCGTTCCCTTGATGGTGAGATGCAAACCTCTATCCCCACACCATTCGCCATCAATAGCGTCAGCAATAGCAGGTTTTGCCAAAACCAACACGAAAGCAGCAACAGCACATGCGCGAAACATGAACCAACCCTCCACTGGGATAGCGCTTGAAGTTTAGTCCCGCGCTGACGTGCTGTCCATGGAAGTAGCAACGCATCCCAAGAAGTGAGCAGCCTTGTCAACTTTATTGCCTACCCAGCCACAGCAGCCTTCCGCCTGCGCCAGTCGAGGTAGCCCAAGGCGGTGCGGCCTTCTATGATGATTTGGAAAGGCCGGAGTCGAGATCGGCCCTATGACCTCCTGCTGCCGCTACGGCGAGGGATGTTATAACGCCGCATCGCTTTTGGCTTCAACGAAGCCAGCCACGAGTATCCAAAACCCGTGTTAAGCGAATAAGTTCCAAGTCCGAGGTGGGCAGCTAGCGGCCGTAGGTCGCCGTAAAGCGTGCAGTGCCAAGCAAGTTGCTGCCCAATCCCTTGTTAAGGACGAAGGAATATAAGGCAGCCGTTCCTGTTTTCGGAATGCTTCCCGCCTGTTGCACATCGTCCACAGCAAGCGCGTAAAGGACAAAGTTGTAATGATGCGGCTTGTCACCCTGAGGTGGGCAGGGCCCGCCATAGTTCCCATTAGCGCCAGTAGCGCCAGTATCAACGAAATCGGTCATCCCGCCGAAAGCAGGTTTGGGCAACGATTCGGACGAATTTCCGGCCCCTTGGGCAAGTCCGGTTACCGTGACCGGGATATTATAGACGGCCCAGTGCCAGAAACCGCTGCCAGTCGGGGCGTCAGGGTCATGTACCTGAAGTGACAAGGATTTTGTTCCAGCGGGAATGTTCTTCCACTCCAGAGCGGGAGAGATATTGCTGCCGGCACATCCAAATCCATTTAGGATAAACTTATTGTCGAATACGTCTGAAGCGAGATCAGGACTTGAGAGCATGAAATCGGTATCGCCAGCGCGGGCATCCATTGCTGCAGCCAGCGACGTCGCCAAGCCCAAGGTCGTGGCCAAGAGCAGAATATTCAGACATTGTATTTTTTTCATAACGGATCCTCCCAGCAAATCTTCGGCAAACATGCACTGTTGAGCGTCCTTTAATCTAATTTTGCACCAAGTGGATGGCAATAGATAGGGCCACAACACCCTACCGCCATCATGAAGAACCCAAGAATTCCTTCCACTAGTTCACGGATGCTCAAGACCATGAGAGACAAATTTGATTTTATCCGAGCTTTCCGTGCCATCTTGCGCAGAAGGGGAACCGGCTCCTCACTTCTAGTTGAGAACCAGTCCGGTAAAGTTGACAATTCCAATTCGTTCTGCCTCAGCCTTAAAGCACTGACAGAGCCTCCTCCAAGCCAGCGCAAGGTATCGCTAGCGCGATCTCTCTTCCGCTCCTCCGTGCTCGCATAATCCGAATCGTCGTGGCTATTCAATTTTGCAGCCACTACCTGACCTGAATGAAGATTTATAACAAATAGCACCGGCGGTAGATCTCCTCGACCCATCCTGAACTTTCGAAGCGCCGAGAGTCGCTTCTCGATTGCGCGTTGTTTCTGAATTTCTGGGTCTTCTTCGGTACCAATCTTAGACTTGATGATTGCATCCTGCTGCTCCTCACGGCGAAGCTCGTCTGCAAAATTTATGATTTCTGGGTCGGTACGAACCATGTCGAGCTCCCCCCTTCATTTTGGCCCCAAAAATCATATCGTGGTGACCGGGTGGTGACCAATCCCCGGTTAAGTTTAGCGCTCAGATAGGTAATATTCAATTACTAAGTTATATCAACAGTTTATTGGCGCACCCGAAGGGATTCGAACCCCTGGCCTCTGCCTTCGGAGCTATGTGCATGTTGGCTATCTATTTGATTTTATTCAAGTGCATGTAGTCTAAATACAGTGAACAGAACGAAAACTTCACTGTATTCTCCGGACATAATCCGGACGGCACTGATGGCTTCTGCGATCTCATCCGATATGCTTACAGCCCGCCGCGCCACGGCTCACCCGGCAGCCGCTCGATGAGTGCGGCATGAACCTGCGCGGCGGCGGCTGTGAAGTCCCAAGAATACCCGCTTGCCAGCAGGGGACCGATATCGGCGATGAATTGCGGGTCGGTGCGTTTCTGATGCATGTTCTGTTCGAAGAGTGCACGGGTAACACTATGGCCGTCATGATCCATGTAGGCCGCAAAGCCCTCGACAATGCGGGCAGGATCAACACCGCCTTGCGCAAGGGCCACCGCCAGATCGAAGAGATCGCGGCCTTTCTTGCGCTGGTACAGGGCGCGCAGCTTCGTGCCGAGCAATTCGTCAAGTTCGTAGGTCGGTATCTCGCAAGTGCCGCCGAACCAGCGTGACACGACGCTGAACGGAACGCGCTTGAACCCGTGAACCGCGAAATGCTCCCGCGAGTTGATTTCCACTTTCAGCTTCATGTTGATCGGCGGGGCGTCTTCCGACGCAAACCGGTACACAAAAGTGACGCGGCCTTCGGTCTGTTTCCAGCGTGGCGTGCCCAACCATGGGTCAAGGACAGAACGCAGCGCGTCCATCACCGGCCCCGCCGGTTCGGCGCGCATCTGCACGAGGTCGATGTCCTCGGAATAACGTGCAGCTGGTTTAAGATAGAGTTTGTAAAGCGCCGTCCCGCCGCGAAAGGCCAGCGTCTCCGCAAGCACGGGGTTTGAGAATATTTCGACCAGGGCGCGGCAGATGACAATATCCTGCTCGACTTGGATGTCCTGCACCCAGGGGGCCTGTGACCGCCACTCCGTAATATAGTCGCGCGGGATCACTGCTCGGCCTCCACATCCGCGTTGATGTCGAGCTTCCAGCCTTCGTCCCGCCGGGAACCTTTATCCGCCACCGTCGGCAACAGGAGCGTTGCCTGCCGGGCGTGCGCGCGCACATAGGACTTCAGGGCCGATGTACGCGTGCCCGCCTCCACCGTCTCCAGCAGGTAGCCCAGTCGCTGTGCCCACGGCACAGGCGCCGTCTGCGCAGCTACCACGAGCTTGTCGGGGTCAAGAGTCTCGGCAAGTTCACTGAGAATCGTCGCCACTTGGTCGAGGCCGCCGACGTGGTTGTAATAGCCAACAAGATCGACGGCCGTTGCCTCGGGCGTCGAGACGAGAACGGTGCCGCGCGGCGTGTTGAAGCTCTGCTTAGGGATAGCACTGATGTTCTTGCGCATGGCAAAGGCGACGCGCACCGCGCCGCAGACGATGGGGCGGCGTGGTTTTGCCACCATTACTTGGTATTCTTGCGGGCGGTGATGGGCAGCACCGTGATATTGTGCGGCGGAGAGCAGACCCGTGTAGTAGGGCATGCCCAGCCGCTTCATCAGCGCCGGGATGAACTGGTCGGCGGGCAGACAGCCGAGGGAGCGGTATTCCGGGGGGATGATGACGTAAAAGCCCCGGGCCGGTGATGCGATCAGTCCCTGCTTGGCGAGGCGGTTCAGGGCGAGCTTGGCAGCGTCGGCCGAAACGCCCAAAGCGGCCTGCGCTTCGGAAGAGTTGAAGTGATAGTGACCGCTGGCTGCCAGACGGGAGATGTAATCGCGGGCGCTCAAACGAGAATCAGATTTCATGTGCATAACGTATCATTTTTTGATACCTTTCGCAATTGATTTGGAGAATGGGAAAAAGGGGGCGGCGCTCGCCCTAATACTGTTGGAGTGTCTGTGCCCCAAAACGCAGTGAATAGAACGTTAATTTCATTGCACTCTCCGGAGATTATCCGGACGCGCTCCAATGGCGTCGGCAATTTCGCTTTGATGGTCTGGATTGTGGTGCCCATAATTCTTCAAAAGGGTCTGTACACTGGTGGCTAGGAAATCAGAAATCTTGAACAGGTCTTTGCCAGATTGCATAAGCCAGGTGGCTGCCGTGTGCTTCAAGGTGTGAGGCGAAACATTTTTGAGATAGACACGGTCAACCGCATTGTTGAACGCGGTCTTGATATCTGCAACGGGTTTGCCCTCCCAAAGGATAACGTGCCCGATGTCAAACTCCAACTTTCGCGCCCGCCGAAGATGCGGTAGCAGGCGCGAAGGTATGGCACACTGTCCACGTTTCTTTTTTGTCTCAGTAAGGCCATCTCTTCGGAAATCAATCTTGCGACGAACAAGATCGATCTTTGGCCAGCGCAGCGACAAGATCGCTTCCTTGCGTCTTCCGGTGTAGAGCCCAATGAGAATGAACAGCGCCAAATGATATTGAGGACGCGAAGTGCGCTTCCACTGCAAGGGTTGTCGGTTGCTTATGTCAAACAGAATTGGTGAAAACCCCAAAGCACCCGCCAACAACATCGCTGCTTCTTGTCGTGTGAGCCAACGCTCGCGTGCTGGCGATTCGGGTGGTCGGATAATTGACACAGTACGAGTAATCATTTGCGCATCCAGTGCGCTCTTAATGGCACTCTGCAATATACCGAGATCACGGCGCACCGTACTTGGAGATACTTTGCGCCAAATTCTAAATCCCTCGCAAAGCGCTGGTGCCTCGGCCAAGGATTTCCCAATGAAAAATTCCGAAAGCGGAACTGCTGCATAGGCAGCCCTTTCGCTATCCTTGCCGTTTGCCTCAAGCCGTTCCAGATAATCAGTCAGAACTTCGGTCACGAGGATTTCTGAGGGATCACGTGACCCAAGTTTTTGCGTGTAGCGTTGGAGGAATTGCGCGAACTTGATTTGAGCCTCTGCGCTGTCTGCCGTACCAGTGCTGCGCTCGCGGCTGCGGCCCCGTTCTGTCCAAACGATGTAGAAGCACCCGCGCTTAGCAAGAAATTTGAGCTTTGGTCCTTGATTGCGTCTCGACATGGTCTCACCGTGTTTGATTCGATGTAACCTTCCCATGTGCCAGGAGGTATCCGTCGTCGGGTTCCAATTTGGACAAATGAAAGCTTACCATCATTCATCAATCGATGGATAGCCCCAACCGTGAGTCCGACTCGCATTGCGAGTTGCTTTGGCGTTTCAAGCAGACAGTTCATTTCACGGCCTCGATCAAAGTAAACGATATCACCCAAAATCAACCCCCAATCAGATTTGTGCAATTGGGATAGGCGGGAAAAGGCGGGAAGATGAATCACGCGGGATGGCTCAAGCGAGCTCATGCTTTTCCATTTGTGTTTGGGTTCCAAATACTCATCGTCACCTGACATCTGAATTTATCCTCCGCGACCGCACCTGAACCCAATGAGCGGGGTGGGCGGCGAATAGCGACTGAAGAGTCCCGCTGAATGAGGCGAGCCGCACCGCAGGCCGCAACAAAGTGAAGGACTGCGTGAATAGGAGCTCTGCTGGATTGTTCGGCATTGTGAGCAAACGCAGTTGCGGCTCGCCGCAGCGGGACTAGAAAGGAGCGCCGCCCACCCCGCGAATGGAGTGAAAGTTTCGATCTAGTCATCGTTTGATGCGGTTGTGAGTATGGCTCTCGAAGCTGGTCGGCGCAAATATTCTCGCGAACTTTTGACATCATGCCGCTACGAAATCCCCAAGCTCTTTTTTCGACCTCCCCAATCCCAGGAAATTCCTTGGTTATTCGCCGTTCCCGAAATCATCTTACCCTTAATATCTTCAAGGCTTGGCTTCCATGGTACGAGTACAAATTCTTTGGCGTTCTCGATGATTGCGAACTTACCGCTTGCAAGGTTGGCTGCGTGCTTGTAGGTGCCGGAGAATTGCTCACCCTCAAGCGGGTTGGAGTGGCCGAGTCCTGATCTGGCGGAAATGCCAACTGCGGCACGCTGCAATTCTCTGCGCCCCAATTCTGCAATTGATGCTGCCGATGGTTGTACAACGCCGCCGTCAAGTTGCTGGGCAAAGCCACGCTCTGTGAGCCACTGCATCCGGTTACGCAGTGCGGTTTTCACACTGGTCCCGAACCCTTGATCCATGATCGGAATCGGCACCTTGCTGGCAAGCTCCTTATCGAGCCAGGTGGCACCTTCTGTTTCGACCAAGTTCTCCAGTTTGAGGTAGGACAGGATTTGCAAGCGAATGCGCTGCCGGTTGTTCTCGCCCGGGTTGGCAATCTCAAGTGAGACGATCATGCCCTTCTCAGGGAGCAACTCGGTTCTGGCCTGGCCCATATCAGCGTAGTGAACTTTGCCATCTACGCCATCGATGACGACAAAGTACCGGTCGCTGATCTCGTCGGTCAGTCCGAGACCTGTCACACAACCAATAAGTTTGACTTGCTGGTTGGAGCTGTCGTGGATTGTGAAGTTCCCTGCGGCTCGGTCAATGCCAGCTTCCCGCATCGCCTGGTGCATCGTCTTGATGATGTCGCCACGTTTCCCAAGTGATTTGAGTTTCTGCTCAGTGTGCGGGTCAATCTCCCACACACCGGTCTGCCTTTCGCTTGCCAATCCCAGGGCCTCCAGCTTGCGCAAGCGAGACATTTGGGCCGCATGGATGGAAGGGTCGGAGGGTGGCAGGGCGTTGACCACAAGAAATCCTTTTTCCATGTACCGCAGGATTGACCTGTCGAGCCGGGTAAACCGATCTGCATCGACTTCCCGCGCCAGCTTCAGTCTCATGTCGAATTCGTTTTCCGGCCCCAGTTCAAGGGTCAGAAGCTCTCCGGCCCGTTGCCGGATGCCATGCGAGATATAGTCTTTCGCAATGATCAGGTCCTTGCCATCTTCTGCCTTCCCCCTGATCACGATGTGCGTGTGTGGATGTCCGGTGTTGAAGTGATCGACGGCCACCCAATCCAGCCTTGTCTCAAGGTCTGACTCGACTTGTCTCATCAATTCCCGAATGAAAGGTTTCAAATCCTCGATTTCAGTTGCATCGTCTGCCGAAACGATGAACCTGAATTGATGACGATCGCCGTCACAATGTTCAATAAAGGCTGAACCGTCGGCTTCATCGGTCTCGCGCCCATAGAGCTTCCCCGCTTCACCTTCCTGTGTCACGCCATCTCTCTGGATGTAACGCATGTGGGCACGGGCTGCCGCAAGGCTGCCCGGATTCAACTTCGCGATGCGGCCTTTGACGATAGCCCGCCGCTGACCACCTAAAACGAGTCCGGCTCCTGCCAGCGTTCCGAATGCACGCCCACGTCCAATCCGGCTTCCGGTAAACGATGACCTCCGCCTCGATTTCATGCCGCTCTTGTAGGCATAGTCCAGCACGCTCCGCAGGTATGTACCGCTGCGCCTGCTCTTGTTGCTGCCGATTCGACCGAGATGTGGTTCGAATTCTTCTGACATGATTGCACAAACTCCGCAAAATGAATGCTGCATGTCGCAAGATGTGATGGGTCGGCCCGATTACAAGATGGTGACTATCGCTGCATTGAACATCAATGTGATGCAAGGATGTTGGTGATTGAGAGAAAAACCTGGTGATACATCAAGTTGAGTCAAATCAAACTCTTCCAACCAAAATGACGTTACTGCTTTTATCCTGCCCTCCAAATTTTTGCGTCTGAAGTGCATCAATCATCACGGATGTTCATTTGCCGAGAAGGATCAGGGGCTTCGCCGTGCCGAACACGAGAGTTGTTTCAACAGCCCCAAAGTACCTGCTGTCGAAGGAATCACGGCGCTTTGAAAGCAAAAATAGTTGACCATTTTTGAGTACCTTGCACCCCTTCCAAACTGGCATAAAGCGGTCACTTTTGTCTTTGGAAAAGGCGCGGACAACGGGCACGCCATCGACAAAAATAACGCGTCCGAATCTGCAAACAACTTGACCTTCTGATGCTGAAACGGGCTTCAGAAGCCATGCGGCCGAGGGCAGATATTTACGCTCGTCCGCAATCAGTTGCGCCCAGGATGGGGGCTTGAGAACGGCGATTTCACCGATCTTTGGTTGGCTTTTTTCAACCCAATACAGGCCGATGGGGATGCTCGCTGAGGCATTCCACACCAGCAATGGATGTGGCGAACAGAATGAGATTTGCGCCAAAAGAGCTGTTGCAATCAGCGCCATTCCAAGAGTCAAATTCCGCTGCGGCTTCCGAGGTTCTCCGACCATTTTAGTACTCCGATGTGGAGTTGCGGCGGCTGTTGAGCGACCACTCCTTCAATTCATCGACGTGGTAGTAAATGCGTCCGCCGTGCTTGCGGAACTTTGGTCCCGTTCCCATCCAGCGCATGTTGTCGAGGGTCCGTTTCTTCAAACGAAGATAGGTCGCAGCCTCAGCAACCGTCAGAAAGGGATTATCCGTAGGATTGTTCATTTAGGTCTCCGGCAACACCATTGCGATGCCGGGAAACTCACCCAAATGCAGGGCGGGCGGAAGTGCCGAATAGCTGGAACCTGCGATTCGACACCTCAAGCCAGGGCCATCTGTGACTCTACTCCATGTTCCAGCAAGTGTTGCGGGCCATTGCAGGCTCGCTTGGCCTTGGCCCCGCGTGATCGCTCACGCGAGGCCCTGTGGCGTTACCTAGTCGACAGGGTTCCAGATCACCGCGTAGACGCTTTCGTCATCCTGCCCTGCGGCGCGTCCCAGATTGGCGTAGAGTTTCTTGGGGCCGAATTCCGGCGCAGCGAGAGACAGGCTGACGTAGTCTTTGCCTGAAGTTTCGCCCTTCTTTGTCCAGCCGGCACCGATTTCGATGCCTTGAGTCAGGACCCGGAAGTCGGGCTGACTGTCAGATGTCTTGCTGATGTTGGGCACGATGTCGATATCGGCCCGGATGTTGACAGTCTTGAGTTGACCCTTGTAGCGGCCATCTTCTTCTTTGCGGACGTATCCGATTGCAGTCATGTTAGTCTCCTATTGTGTCTCGCGTGGGAACCATTTCCCGGCGATGCGGGACCGGAAATGGCCATTACCCGCAGCCCGAACCCTCTTGGGCCGCAACGAAGTGAAGGACCCGAACAACCACGTTTTTTGCAGCGCAGCGACCGCGAGGAAGCCGCGCAGCGGCGGGGAAAAAACTTGGGGCGTTCGGGTTTCGAGCGAGGATGGATGGCCATAGGTCCAACGCCAAATAGCCGGGAATGGGCCTCACGCGTGACATTTTTCAGGAACGACGACGTGACTGCAATCGTATATGTCCGCAAAGAAGAAGATGCCCAGTACTCGGGGAAGCAGAGAGATATTCGGTATTTTGGTGACCACGATATCATGCCAACATCCACGAGAGCTCGGACAGCCAGCCCGGCTTCCAAGTCCTGACACAAGGCATCGAGATCGGCGCAGGCTGGACCAAGCGCGGCGAAACTTAGGGCAAGGATTATGTCAGCCTGTCTTCCGCTGCTCCCAAATTCGCTCCCAAGAAACTCTATGCCAATCGGGCCGCGCCGCGGGGCTAGATGACGAACGTATCAATGCAGGAGTCTGGAATCTTGCCAACGAGATCATGCCACAAGTCTTCGCATGAGGCTTTGCGCAGGGGCACAACGAAAGAGCGGGCCGATGGCCCGCTCTCCCTTCTGATCGAAACCTCACATTGCAGGGATGAACATATCCTGCACGGAATTCCAGTGCTCGACAACCCCAAGACCACCGCGATCTGTGTAAGCTTTGGCCGGAAACTGGAAGTAAGAAGGTAGCCAGTCCGCATGCTGTTGTCGGCCATTTGTGCCGTCCAAATAGTCCTTGATGACGGCCTTCTGTACCTTGGCTGTCTCAGATTTATTGGCTTCTGCGATTGCAGGAGAGGCAATGTCTGACAGGATGGCCGTAACCACATCCTTGCCGCCCAACAGATCAAGGAAAGTCTGATCGGGACGCCAGTCATTCAGCGTTGCTCCTGTGGTCATGGCAGCGGCTTCGCTGGCTGCCGAACCACTGCTGAGCGTTTCGGCCATGGCCAAGGCCAGCAGCCGCAGGACATCGTCGTCACCGAGTTTGAGAAAGCACGCAAACAATCGCGTGACGGTGCAGTCGTCGCCATTGGGCCGCACCAACTCACCCCGTGATTCGTCCAGCCCCGCAAGGGAAATGAGTTCCTTGCGCCGTTCATTGAAGGCCAAGGTGGCTGGATTTGCGGCAACGGACGCCCCAATCTCGGGCTTGGCCGCCCTCTGCGGCTCGGGCATAACCCGCCACAAATGCGAACCCGCGATGATATGGGCAAGAGCCAAGCGCAAGGCGATCTGCGGGTGGTTCAAGAGTTCAAGCCGGATGGCTGCAAGCCTGTGAAGCTCGACATAGTTCTGCATCGGGGCCGTGAGTTCGGCCTTGGCAGGCTTGGCTGCTGCTGGTTCACCTTGCTCTTGGCGTTCACGTTTGCGGGCCTCAGCGCGATTGAGATAACCCTTGTGGACTTCGACTTCGCCGCGCTCAGAAACAGTGATGAACACTGTCCCGCCCTTTTTTTTGGCCGTGGCTTCATGTTCCCACTCATAGAAGCGCTTGCCGCGCTCCAAGACTTCGACCTTTGTCCAATGGTCATCGAGAAAGCTCTTTTTGAGCGTTTCAACGGACACCATTTGCAATGCCCAGAAGCTGTCGGGATTGGCGAAATATTGCTCCTCGCCAAACAGGTCTGAAATGATCTCGCCCTTGTAATCGGTTAGATCAAACAAGGCCACGTTGGTGGGAATGTTCTCGCCACCTAAGAGCCACCGCTTCAAAGCTTGACCCGTTGGCGCATGTTGTTCTTCATCTTCAAACAAGGCCAGCCAGTCTTTTTGCTGCTGCTTGCTGGCAAGGGTGAGTGCCCGCAGGCTCTCGCCATCAATCTTTTCACTGGTATAGAGCTGCCTGATCTTGGGCAGAAGATTGGCAATGGCCAAGCGCCGCTTGACCGTGATCTCGGTCACGCCAAATGTATTGGCGATGGCCTCGATTGATCGGCCTTCTTTTAGAAGACGGTTGAAGACTTCATACTCAGCCATTTCATCCATGGGACGACGGGCCACGTTTTCAATGAGCGAGGCTTCTATCGCTGCGGCATCATCGCCCTTCTTCATAACAATACAGGGAACAGGTTCCAATTCCTGGCCTTCGCTTTCCAAGAATTTAAGCGTCATGTATCTGCGTCCGCCAGCCACAACTTCATAGCCTTTGCCATTTTTGCGAACCAATAGGGATTGCAGGATGCCTCTTTCGCGTACGCTTGGGATCAAATCGGCATAGTCCGACTTCTTGGTGCTGTAACGCACATTGGTCTTGGCAATTGCGAGTTCGCCTAGTGAGATATTCATGATGTCCATGATGTTTCGTCCTTTATGGTTGGGGGTGTGCTGAACAAGTCCAACTGGTTTCGCGCGACCTCATCAAAGAGGCCGATGTTGCAGGGCTTCTGCATCTTCGCGGATGCCAGCGGATGCGCGGCCAGCACTTCAAGCCGCGCTTTCATCGACACGGGCGCCACGCCCGGAATGAGGCATTGCTCACCCACGGGACTGGGTTCGGTATCGAAGGGGAATGGGGAGTCCGCCTTCATGCGGCGGCTCCCACCTGTTCGGGTTCAACAGTCCGGGACTGGAATTGCAGGATGAAGTCACTGGCCTTGGAGGCAAGGCTTGCCGCCTTAACGATGGCGCGGGCGTCCTCTTTCAGGACTTGCAGCCAATTGCCGATATAGTCGGCATGGCGCACGGTGGGCACGATGCCAAGCGAGGCGCAGACAAAGGCGGTAGCCATCTCGGCAACCAGTTCCTCACGGGCGTAGTCAACCGTACCAAATTTGGTCGTGAGGTTGCGGGCTAGGCGGGTTTTGTGTCCTGTCCAGTGGCCAAGTTCATGAAAGGCCGTGCGGTAGTAGTTGATCTGGGGTTCAAAGGCTGACTGGTGAGGAATGCGGATAAAGTCTTCCGACGGCACATAGAAGGCCTGATCGCCCCCCACCCGGAAATCTGCACCTGATGCTTTAATCAGAGCCTCTGCGGGGAGGATGCACCCACATTCCGGCAACGGTGCCCGTTGAGCATGAAGGCCTTCGGGCAAACCATCGCACTGCTCGACATTGAAGACCGTATAGCGCTTGAGAAAATGGACAGCGGTGGGGTCTGAGCCCTCATCCCTCGCTTTCTGCCGCTCCTTCTCCGGGACAAACTTGTCGGCGAAATAGACGTGCGTTCCCCGCTCGCCCTTGCGCACCGTGCCACCCATGGCGAGGGCCTGTTTAAAGGTCAGCCAATGGGGTGAGACAAAGCCCCGCTCATCAAGGGCAGACCAGAGAAGCAGGATATTGATGCCGGAATAGCTGCGCTTGGTCAGGGCATTCTGGGGCAGCGAAAGAGGAGCAAGACCGTTCGGACTCGTCCAAGGCCTAACCCATGGCACAATGCCTTGTTCCAGTTCTGCAATGATTTTGTCGGTGATCTCCCGATAGATTGTATCCCTGCTGAAGGTGTTCCCCATGCTGACCTCTCCTCCCGCGCGCAGTTCCCGGAAGCGGGGTGGGCGGCGAAAAGCGACCAGAGAGGCCCGCTGAATGAGGCGGGCCGCACCGAAGGCCGGAACGTCAGTGGAGGACCGCGTGACTGCGATCATTGTGGGTCTTTGAAGGATTTAGGGGCTTACGCGGTTGCGTCCTGCCGCAGCGGGCCTAGACGGGAGCGCCGCCCACCCTGCGCACCGGGAACGGCCTTAATGAAAACGCCGCCGCATCTTGCGGCGTCCTTACGCGGGCCAAAGGCACGCCCCCGCGCCAGGGATGGAAGCCCGAAGGGCCGAGACCATCAAACATAACGTTATTTGTTCAAGATGAGATGGGCTCGGTTTACGACAGCCTGGTCCGCACAGCGGAGGCGCAGCATCTATCGAAATCGCACTTCATCTCTTCACACGACTCGCCTTCGAAGTGCGTTGAAGCAATTCAACAGGTTCTACGCCTAAAACCGTTGCAAGCTTTTCAACCATTGTAATGGTTGCGCTGTAGATGCAGCGCTCAAGGGCGCCGACGTAAGTTCGATCAATACCCGCTTCATGGGCCAACGCCTCTTGGGAAAAGCCTTTTTGGCGTCTGAACTTCCGTAAATTTCGGGCAAAATCCTCTCGTATGTCCATTCACGAGAGTTCACCCGCTTGATGTGCATTCCACCACGGAGTATACTCAACATTCTGGAATTACGATCCGATGGGCATTGGTACTACAAACAGTGATCAGCCGCCTTTAGAGTAAGTATTGATATGTTTCTCGCTTCCAATGAATTAGAATTGGCCGAAGAACCCCCAAGTTCAGACAGCATCACCGCATACGACAGGGCGCATTTCGTCACTTATCTCTCACTTTTGTACTCCGCGGGTGAAGGCCACAGCGAAGAAAAGATATCCCGCGATATCCTCGGGATAGACCCCATCGCCGAGCCGGACCGGGCCCAGCGGGTAATGAGCAGCCACCTCAAACGGGCGCGATGGCTGGCAGGAAACGGGCGTCAGGCCTCGCTAAGAAGCTGAGAGGATGCCTGCGCCCCGCGCGCCAAATTATCCAGAGGACCTCTCCTGAACCTGGCCATCGGTCCTCAGGACAGGAAGTCCCGGTAGCCGCCCTCCATGAGAAACTTTCCCCGTTGGGCGGCTCGGCGGATACGATTCTTGAGGTGATTGTCCGATTGATCCCAGTCCCGTTCGACACGACTGCGGCCAAACAAAACGATGGCTATTTCCCGGTAGGACGCACCAGCCAGCCTTCCATCCAGGATGCGCAGGACGAATTGCAATCGTTCCGACCGGGAAATTTGCAGGCGCGAGGCAGTAGATTTCTTCGCTTCAACATGAAGCCGGTTAAAAGATTCAAATGTATCAAAAAGCATATTGAGATCATCAGGCGCCACAATGGCTTCAATGAACAAGTGTATGGGTTCTGAGATATCAGCGCCACGAATGCGTAGCTGGAGGGTTCGCCTGGAGTTCCTGAAAAGGAGATGATTTGAACCATCTTTTGCCACCACCGATCTTTGCAAACAGGGATGCTCCAATATCCTATGTGTGTGGGAATTTGGCACCGAACCGCCACAAAATGCAGTTACCTCTAAGTGTCTGACCGAAAAAGAAGCTGAGTGATTTCAGCCAGTTGTGATTCCTTCGGATTGGATTGATTCGGAGGAGAGCACGATGGTCTGGACCAAAATCACTCGGCGACAGTATAGACGCGAGGGCTTGCGGTATGGAAGCG
>JBBSBQ010000053.1:0-16763 GCA_038251095.1 Hyphomicrobiales bacterium | reverse complement strand
CGCTGCAGCATACAGCGAGCAAGCCGCCTTGCGCCCCATGAGTCCAAAGTAGGGTATCGGACGAAGTCCTCCGATGTTAGAAATTCGGCAGCGCCCGGATTCTGTCAGATGCCGGAAAATGTCGGCTGAACGGACATATGCGCAATTGTGGGGGAAAATTATCCATGCAACGATTGGCTGGAAAAACAGGCGAGGTCAGGCCCGCCACATGTTTTCCCGCCTCCCTTCCGGATAGCGGTTGCAAAAAGATTTCAAGTTCAAGAACACTGGCTGCGGATTCCGCACGATATCCATCGGACGTAAATGAGATTCAGGGCTCTGCCTCGGATGCTATTGCCTGCCGGTCTACGCGTCTCCGGAAATCCTCACGCACTTCGAGCCACGCGAATTTGATGGAGTTTTCCACAATTTCCGTATCGTGTTTCTTGAGTTCCGGGGCGATTGGCGACCAGCGGACCAGCGCGCGCGGGCTGCGTGTGAAATTTTCCGGCTTGAGGGCGCCAAATTCCCAAATCGTGTCCTTCAGGCGCGCGTCGAATTCGCTGATGGCGTCCGGTGCCCAGCGCCCTGTCGGCGCGAAGGTGATGTTTTCTTCGATTGCCGATCGAAAGCAATGGCGCGCGATCGCGCGGCACGTCTCATGACTTTTGCGCGCTCCATGCAAAGCCTCGGCCACTGCATAGATCGCGAGGTCCGACAGGCAGGCCGCAAATACATGCATTTTGGCGATGTTGAGGGACGCCAGGAAAATTTCGTCCTGGAAATTCTTGGCATAGTCCATTCCCATACGCGTCTGGACATAGCCATAAAGCGTCTTTTGCGAAACGAACGCCGATCGGGTGGCGATGAAGTCGCTGAGTTGCGCGATCGTGGTGATTCTTCCCGCGCGTCGGCGACCGGGCCGAACGCCAATGCTGTTGAGAAAATCCTTGGCTATGGTAAAAACCTGGTACATGGGAAGAAGCTTGTAAGGCCGGGGGGTGTCCCAGTCTATATCGCTAGGTTCGTATCGCAGCATTGCACTGTTGCCTGTAGTGTGAGCTAATATCGTAGGGGCTTTGCATGTGCATGTGCAGGGCGATTTTTGGGAGGAGATCGAAACATGCCTGCAGACACAAAGACATCACGCCAGATGCACTGGGTGAAAACGAGAAACCTGACCTATATAATTCTTGCGTTATGGGTGCTCTTCGCAATCATTCTTCCTTGGTTCGCCGGAAGTCTGAATGCCTACTCGTTTCTGGGCTTTCCATTGGGATATTATTTCTGTGTTCAGGGTTCGCTGATCGCCTTTGTGGCGCTCATCTGGATTCAGAACTGGCGGCAAGACGCAATTGACGACGAATTCGGCGTCGGCGAAGAATAAGGGGGAACAAGATGTCTAATGAATCAGTATCCAAACGCCCGGCGTTTCTCGACAACCTGGGCAAGGTTTATTTGCTCTACACGCTCGGCTTCCTTGCGTTTTTCATCTTCATGGCAATATTGGAAAAACTGGGGGCCAGCGCGGAAACAATCGGCGTAGGGTTCCTTCTGTTCACAATTGCGATCTATGCGGTCATTGGTTGGCTTTCGCGGACGGCGGAGGTTGACGCCTACTATGTTGCCGGCCGCGAAGTGCCCGCCCTCTACAATGGCATGGCCACCGCCGCCGACTGGATGTCGGGGGCGTCGTTTGTAGCCTTGGCCGGCGGCGTCTATTTCGGCGGATATCCCTATCTCGGGTATATCGTCGGCTGGACCGGCGGTTATGTCCTCGTGAACTCGCTGATGGCGCCCTATCTCAGGAAGTTTGGCTGCTACACGGTGCCGGACTTCGTCGGCACGCGCTATGGCGGCAATACCGCGCGCTTCCTGGCTGTTATCATCCTGGTGGTAGCGTCATTCACCTACGTGACGGCGCAGATCAACGCGACCGGAACGATTGCTGCGCAGACACTTGGCATCAGCTTTGAAGTCGGCGTCTGGCTCGGTTTGACCGGCATCTTTATCTGCTCAATGCTGGGCGGCATGCGCGGCGTGACCTGGACCCAGGTTGCTCAGTATATAGTGCTCATCATCGCTTATCTGGTGCCAATCATCTGGATGTCCAACAAGCAGGGCTTTGGTATAATTCCTCATTTTTCCTACGGGGACGCCATTAACCGCGTTGCTGAACTTGAGGCACAATATGGGTTGACCGCCGCACTGCAGCCCATGCCGGGCCTGTCGGTCCTTACCACGCCGCAAAACGCCCCGGGTGACAGCATGAGTTCGTGGAAAATGGTGTCACTTGCCATCTGCATGATGGCGGGCACTGCATCACTTCCACATATCCTGATGCGCTACTTCACAACCCCATCGGTCCGCTCAGCCCGGCGCTCGGTCGGCTGGTCGCTGATCTTCATCTTCCTGCTTTACTTCTCGGCGCCGGCCCTGGCCACGCTGACAAAGCTGCAGTTGCTCGACCCCAATCTGGCAAGCTCCATTATCGGCAAGTCATTTGCCGATGTTGCCAACCTCGAATGGGTGAAGCACTGGACCTCCGTGGGCATGCTCGCGGTTCAGGACCAGAATGCCGATGGCATCCTTCAGTTGAACGAGTTCTTTATGCGGCCCGATATCGTAGTGCTTGCCACGCCTGAAATTGCTGGCTTGCCTTACGTTATCTCTGGCCTCGTGGCGGCAGGCGGCCTTGCGGCGGCAATGTCGACGGCAGACGGGCTGTTGCTCGCCATCGCCAACGCGCTCTCGCATGATCTCTACTATAAGATCATCGATCCGTCGGCCAGCACGAAGCGGCGCCTGACAGTGGCCCGCATCCTGCTGCTCTTCATCGGTGCGGCGGGCGCTCTCGTTGCGTCGCTGAAACTCACGGGTATTCTGGGTGCCGTGGCATGGGCGTTCGACTTTGCCTGTTCCGGCCTCTTTTTCCCGCTGGTTCTCGGCATCTGGTGGAAACGCGCCAACACTGCCGGCGCAATCGCCGGCATGGCCGGTGGCTTTGTTTCCGGCTCGTTGTACCTCTACCTGGTGTTCAACAAGATCATGGATCCATGGTTCGGGATTGATGACATCCGCTTCGGCATCATCGGCATGGCGGTCAGCGTTGTCTCCATGGTTGTGGTCAGCTTGATGACCAAGGAGCCCTCGAAAGAGGTTCAGGCCATGGTGGATGAGGTTCGCATACCATCCGGCAAGACGATCCTTTCAAGCCATTGAGGCAAAAAAACAGATGGAGTGCAGGGGCGGAATTTTCCGCCCCTGTTTCATGTCTCATGACGCGGACGTTTTAACATGGTTGAGCTGTTTGAGATTTTCCCGTGGTGGGTTATCCTCATTGATTATGTTCTCGGACTGGTCATGTGGACCTTGATCGGGCGCACGGCCATGGGTTTCTTTCAGCCGGAAACCTCCCTATTCTTTTTCATGCGTTTTTTTGTTAGAGCCACCGACCCGGTCATCCGGGTGTTCAGGCCAATCACGCCGGGTTTTCTGATTCCGCAGATGGTGCCCCTCTACGTCGCCTGGTTCTTCTTTATGGTCCGCTTCTACCTCATGCCGTGGCTTCTCGGCTATTCGGTCATGGGCATGTTGTCTTTTCCGTTGGAAGGCGAAGTGGCGGCATTCATCTACAAGATTTTCACGCCAGTGCCTTGACCACCTGTTAGGCATTGCAGCTCAACGGTCCCGGTTTTCTTTTCGCCGGTTTGTTGTTAGGCTCATCCTGCAATGTTTCCTGTCCTTAGCAGAATTTTTCGCCCGCCGGACCGCACCGCCGCATCGCCATGGCCGGAGGATCCATGAAGCACGAGCATCCCGTGGCGACCGCGGCCACCCCCTTGCGGTCCCTGACAGCCATAGCGCTAGATACCGAAACAACGTCACTGGATGTCAGCCAGGCGCGCGTTCTTGAAATCGGCGCCATCGCCATTCTGAATGGCAGGCTTGTTCCCGAGTCCTGCTTTGCCTCGCTGGTTAATCCGCATGTGGAAATTCCCCCCGGGTCGGTGGCAATTCATGGGATTACTGATGACGAGGTGAAATCGGCCGAAAGCTTTGCCCAGGTCTACCGCCAGTACCGGGATTTTGCCGGCGCCCATGTGGTTCTGGGATATGCTGTGGGCTTTGACCTCGCCATGCTTCGCAGCGAGCATGAGCGCGCCGGCCTCGCATGGAAGGCCCCGCGGTTTCTCGACGTGCTCGACCTGGCGCGATCGCTCAGGCCCGATCTGCCGAACTTCTCCCTTGAAACGCTGGCCGCCTGGCTCGGCATCGCGGTGGTTGACCGCCATCGCGCCCTTCCGGACGCAAGGCTGGCGGCGGAAGTCTTCCTGGCCCTCCTGCCGCGGCTTCGCAAGAATTCCATCCGCACCCTGGCGGAAGCCGAGGATGCCTGCCGAAAGCACTCCACGTCCGGGGGCGTCGCGGGCTGGCTTGAAGCTGCGGCCGCACCCTCAAGTCCCGTTCGTGTGGATAGCTATCCCTACCGGCACCGGGCCAAAGACGTGATGTCAAAGCCGCCGGTATTTGCCGCCCCGACAATGAGTATCCGCGAAGCCCTTGCCATGCTCGTGCGCTGCAAGGTGAGTTCGCTCTTTATTGCGCGCGGCAAGGCCGGGGAGCCCCACGGCATTGTAACCGAACGTGACATTCTCCGCGCCATTGATCGTGATGCTGCAAAGGCTTTCACAAAGCCGCTGAAAAGCATCGCCACATTCCCGCTCGAAAGCGTTTCCCAGGAAGATTTTCTCTACATCGCCTTCGGGCGCATGCGGCGCAAGCAATACCGCCACATGGGCGTGGCCGACGCGGAAGGCGAGCTTGTTGGCGCCATCACCCAGCGCGATCTGCTGCGCCTGCAGGCCGATGAAGCGCTGGCCTTTGCCGATGCGCTTGGGGAAGCCGCAGGGCTTGCGGAGCTGGCCATGGTCTGGCGGAAGCTGGCCAATGCCGCGCGCTCCCTGCTACAGGAGGACGTGGATCCCCGCGACATCGCCGGAATCATTTCGGGCGAAGTGCGCAGCCTGACGGCCCGCGCCGCAAGCCTGGCGGAACGGGAGATGTCTGCGGCTTTTCCGAAACCGAAGGCCCTGCGCTTTGCGGTGATGGTCCTGGGTTCGGTAGGCCGCGGTGAAAGCCTGCTGGCGCTTGACCAGGACAATGCAATTATCTTTGACGCGGCAGATGAGCCGAATGCTGAGGCCTGGCTGTTGAGATTTGGCCAGCGCATGAATGCCATTCTTGACGAGGTGGGCGTTCCCCTGTGCAAGGGCGGCGTGATGGCGGGCAACCCGCCCTGGTGCAGGTCCGCAGGCCAGTGGCGCCGGCAGGTGGCCCATTGGCTGTCCCGGGCCGAGCCGAAGGACATCCTGAATGCCGACATATTTTTTGATACCCTGCCGGTCTATGGCGATCATGACCTGGTTGATGACCTGCGCCTCGATGCCATTGCAGCCGCCTCCAAAACCACTGCTTTCCTGCAGCTCATGGACATGAATGCCGCAAAGGCCAATCCGCCGGTCAACTGGCTTGGCCGCTTCAGCCTGGAAGAAGATGGCCGCATGGACCTGAAGATGCACGGCATCATGCCGATTTTCTCGGCCGCCCGTGTTCTGGCGCTGCGCCACGCCTTGCCTGACCATTCAACCGCCGCCAGATTGAATGCGCTGCGCGGCAAGCCGGGTGTTCTTGAGGAAAAAATTAATGCGCTGCTCGAAGCGCACCAGATTATCCTGCGCGCCATTCTCCAGCAGCAACTTGCTGATATTGAGCAGGGCTTTCCGCCGTCAAACCGCGTCGATCCGAAGAAACTCCACGCGCCCGAAAAGGCCCATCTCATGTGGGCCCTGACGCAGGTGCCGCTGGTGCGTGATGTGCTGGGCGTTCCCACCCTCTAGACAGCGCGGCATTTCAATTCGCGGGGTTTTCGCCTAGGCTCGGCCCATGCTGCAGAGCTGGATGATTTTCTTCTTCGGGCTGGCTTATCTGGGGGCCCTGTTTGCCGTCGCAACCTTGGGCGACAGGCCTGCCAACCGGAGAAAACCCGGCTCCGCCCGCCCCTTCATCTATGCCCTGTCGCTTGGCGTCTATTGCACCTCATGGACCTATTTCGGCAGCGTCGGCATCGCCTCGCGCTCGGGCTTTGACTTCCTGCCGATCTACATCGGGCCGATCCTGGTTTTCGCCTTGGGCTGGCCGCTTCTGCAGCGCATTGCCGAGATCGCCAAACGTCAGAACATTGCTTCCATCGCCGACTTCCTTTCGGCCCGTTATGGCAAGAGCGAGGCCTTGGGCGCCCTTGTGGCAGCCGTCGCGACCATTGGCGTGGTGCCCTATATCTCCATTCAGTTGAAGGCCGTGTCGCAGTCCCTGCAGACCATGATTACCGATCCGCTGTTTCCCGAGGCAATCATGCCGGCCATGCACCGCGCCGATGGCCTGTCCATTCTGGTGGCTCTTACTATGGGCGTGTTTGCCATTCTCTTCGGCACCCGCCACATCGACACCACCGAGCACCAGGATGGAATGATCCTCGCCATCTCGGTTGAATCCATCGTCAAGCTCGTGGCTTTCGTGGCGGTGGGGCTCTTCGTCACCCTCTCTATGTTGGGCGGCTTTGAAAAACTCGGCGCCCATTTAACCTCGGACCCGCAGGTTCAAGCCGTGCTGGCGAACGGCTTGAGCGGCACCCGCTGGCTGACCCTCACCCTTCTTGCGGCATGCGCCATTATCCTTCTTCCCCGGCAGTTTCATGTGGCGGTGGTCGAAAACGCCGCCCCCTCGGACATCCGCCGCGCCGCCTGGCTGTTTCCGCTCTATCTGGTCGCCATCAATATCTTTGTGATCCCCATCGCCATCGCCGGCCTCGCCTTTCTTCCGCCAACTGCCGATGGCGACACGTTCGTGCTGGCCCTGCCGGTCAGCGCCCAGAGCAGCTTCTTTGCCATGGTTGCCTTCATCGGCGGCCTCTCGGCTTCCACCGCCATGGTCGTTGTGGAGACCATCGCGCTCTCCATCATGATTTGCAACAATCTCGTGGTGCCCCTGCTGCTCCGCCAGCACACGGAACGGCCGGACATCGTCCATGACATGGGCCGGACCCTGATCACCATCAGGAGGCTGGCGATCGCCCTCGTGCTGGTGCTGGCCTATGGCTACTACCGGATGATCGGGTCGACGGCCGCCCTGGCCCAGGTCGGCCTGATCTCCTTTGCCGCCGTGGCCCAGTTCGCTCCCGCGTTCTTCGGCGCCCTCATGTGGAAACGCGCCACCGCCCGTGGCGCCATGGCGGGCCTTGCGGCCGGAGCGCTCGTCTGGGTCTACACGCTGCTGCTGCCCTCGTTCGCCGATGCCGGCTGGATGGGCCAGGGCCTGATCGAGCAGGGGCCGTTCGGACTGGATTTCCTCCGGCCCCGGATGCTGCTCAACATGGAAATGGACGCCTTGAGCCACGGCGTGCTGTGGAGCCTTGCCGCAAACATCTGCGCCTATGTCGGCTTTTCCCTGAGCCGCCAGCCTACCCCCATTGAACGCATTCAGGCCGCAAGCTTTGTGACCCGCGAATTGACCGTGGGAACCGGCACGGGCTTCCGTCTCTGGCGCACCGCCGTTACCGTTGAAAAGCTTGAGCAGACCGTGGCCCGCTATCTCGGCGAGGCCCGGGCGAAGTCAGCCTTTGCCGAATTTTTCGCCCAGCGCGGGGTCATGCAAAAGCCGGCGCTGGAAGCCGATGTCCGCATGCTGCGCTTTGCCGAGCATCTCTTGGCCCGCGCCGTGGGTGTGGCTTCATCGCGCCTAGTCATGGCCCTACTGCTCGAACGCCATTCGGCCCATCCCCGCGGCGCCATGCGGCTGCTTGATGATGCCTCCGCCGCCATCCAGCACAACCGCGACCTACTGCAATCAGCCATCGACAATGTCGAGCAGGGCATTGCGGTCTTTGATGCCGAAATGAACCTGAGCTGCTGGAATGCCTGCTTCCAGGAGCATCTCAAGCTCAGCAATGAATTGGAGCGTGTGGGTGCCCCCATGCGCGAGATCATCCTGGAATTCCTCCGCACCACCGAAAGCGGCGAAGCAAGCCTTGAAGACCGGCTCCGCAAGATGGCTATCTCCCACGAGCATTTCCGCGAACGCCTGAGCGACGGTCAGGTGCTGGAAGTAAGATCGAATGCCATCCCCGATGGCGGCGTGGTGATCACCTTCAACGATGCCACGGAAAGTGTGCGCGCCGCCGAAACCCTGCAGAAATCCAACGAGGAGCTTGAGCGCCGTGTGGTCCAGCGCACCATGGAACTGACCAGGCTCAATGATGAACTGGCCGTGGCCAAGGCCGCCGCCGAATCCGCCAATCTCGGCAAGACAAGATTTATCGCCGCCGCCAGCCACGACATCCTGCAGCCGCTCAACGCCGCGCGCCTCTTCACCTCCAGCCTGGTGGAGCGTCTCAAGCGCTCCAACGATGGCGACTTGGCCCGCAACGTTGATTCCTCCCTGGAGGCGGTTGAGGAAATCCTGACCGCGCTTCTCGACATTTCGCGCCTTGATGCGGGCGCCATGCTGCCGGAGCTCTCGATCTTCCGCATTGACGATCTGATGGAAACCCTGAGCACCGAATATGCCCCGGCGGCTTCCAAGAAAAACCTGGTGCTCAAGGCCATGCCCTGTGGCGCTACCGTTGAAACCGACCGCAAGCTGCTGCGCCGTGTCATGCAGAATTTCATTTCCAACGCGATCAAATATACCAAGTCCGGCCGCATTCTCATGGGCTGCCGCCGCAAGGGACGCACCTTGCGCATTGAAATTCATGACACCGGCATTGGCATTCCAGATTCAAAGCGGGAACTGGTGTTCCAGGAGTTTCAGCGCCTGGGTGACGATGGCGGCTCAGCCACCGGCCTTGGCCTCGGCCTGTCGATTGTCGAGCGCGTGGCCCGCGTTCTTGGCAGCGACATCACGCTGCGCACCACCCCCGGCAAGGGCAGCATGTTCGCCATCACCGTGCCCCTGTCGCACGTCGCCATTCCGCGCGTCCGCGGCAAGCACATGGCGCGCCAGCGGCTGGGCATGGGTATTACCGCTTCGGTTCTGGTGATCGATGATGAGCCGGCAATCCTCGACGGCATGAATCAGCTGCTCAGCGGCTGGGGCTGCACCGCCCACGTGGCACTGGGCGGGGCCGAGGCGCTTCGCGCCTATGACATCGCCGATGGCAAGATCG
The DNA here is from genome assembly GCA_038251095.1 of Hyphomicrobiales bacterium. Taxonomy (GTDB): domain Bacteria; phylum Pseudomonadota; class Alphaproteobacteria; order Rhizobiales; family Aestuariivirgaceae; genus Aestuariivirga. The sequence goes on along the minus strand of JBBSBQ010000053.1, from coordinate 7,561 downwards.
ACATGATCCTCGCCGATTTTCATCTCAACAAGGAAGACGGCATTTCGCTGATCAATGAATTGCGCCGCAAGGCGAGGCGTCCCATTCCGGCCATCCTCATCACTGCTGACAGGTCGCTTGCGGTGGCCGATCAGGCGACGGTTCATGACATTCACGTGCTGCGCAAGCCCGTGAAGCCGGCAGCCCTGCGCGCCGCCATGTCCCACCTTGAAATCAAGGCTGTCGCCGGCGAGTGATCAGAACGTTCTAGTGTGGGGCTGGGGCGGAAACGTGCGCCTCTTAAGGCGGGATGTCGGCAAGCAATTCCGCAGCGTCTCCCGCGTTCTTCAGCAATGTCCTGAAGGCGGTTGCCGGCACCTGAAGGATTGTCCGCCGCGATGGGAAGTTTCCCGCGCCCACCACGCACGTGAGGTTCAAATTGGGGAAGTTGGTTAACAGATGTTCACTTCCCAGTTCAAATTCCAGGCTGCCGCCAAACGCGGATTTGTACCGCAGTTTGATGGTGCAGCACTGGGTCATTGCGCCGGCATCGAGGGTCACCGAGGCAAACGGGGTGAACCGCTGCATTTTCCGGATAATCGTGATCTCTTCCTGGGCCCACCCAAACGCCGGGAGCGTATTGAGACCGAGTACCGTCAGGCAGAGGAACGGAAAGTTGGCAGGAACTCTTCCGTTGTTTCTGAGCTGCACGTCGACAAGGCAGAAACCGCGCCCGGGACTGGACGGCGCGTGCTCAAACCGCAGGTTATACTGGGGTTGAATCTCCTCGGGCTGTACCTCCGGAGGGCCTGCTATGGCGTAATTGGTCGCTAGGGTCATGGGCACCTGGTTGAATGAGCTGGATCAGTCTTTTATTGTAAAACCAATGGATCACTGGCGAATTAAGATACTAGGTGAATTTTCAGTGAGCGGGCTCTGGTTCGAATGGCAACAGAATGAAAAGCCCGTCTCCGAAGAAGTAAATTTCCGCTCTGAAATTGAGAACTGGTGGGATTAGATTAAAATCTGGTTGCGACTGCGCGACCATCATTCGCCTGCTTTCAAAGCCTTAATGGCCCGCCGTCATGGGATATCGGGAGAAATGGCTTGATTGAGCCGCCCGCTTGCGGAAGAGGCATGCCAATTCGCAAGGCGGATGTGCGGGGTTCACCGATGAATTCGATGCCGATGGTTTCGCCTTTGCGCCAGCGCACCGCAGCGGAATAGAGCTTCCTCTCCGATAAAATCAGGAGGCTGAAGTTTTCCGGCAAGGTGGCATTGGTGGGAATCCGGATGAGAGCGCCGCCGGCACTTATGTCGCGGATCTTGACATCGGTGACACAGGTCATGTTAGCCGAAATGATTTTTCCGTCTTTCAAAACCCTTTGTCGTGGCTGCCGCCGCTGGTTATTCTCAATGTTGGTGTATGCTGGCACCAGCATACCGGCTTTCAGCATTGTCGCGAACTGTTCCGCGGGCAGCGGCCGGCTGAAGTGAAAGCCCTGGGCCTCGTCGCAATGGTGGGCGCAAAGGAACTGGAGTTCGTCCAGCGTCTCGACGCCTTCCGCAATGACTTTCAGCTTGAGGCTGTGGGCCATGCCGATGACGGCTTTCACGATGACCGAATCGTCGCCATCGGAGCTTATCTGGCGGGTAAACGACTGGTCTATCTTGAGAGCGTCGACCGGAAACTTTCGCAGATAGCTCAGGCTGGAGTATCCTGTGCCGAAATCGTCGACGGCCACCCGGATTCCCTTGTCTCTCAGCGCCTGCAGGATGGAAACCGCGGCATCGGCGCGCTTCATGAGGACGCTTTCCGTCAGCTCCAGCTCGAGCCGGTTGGGGGGCATCCCGGTTTCGTTGAGGGTCGCGAAAATGTTTTTCAGGAAGTTTTCATCCGAAAACTCCATGGCGGAAACATTTACCGCCATCGTAAGCGAAGGGAGGCCCGCTTCTGTCCAGGCCCGCGCCTGTTTGCACGCTTCCCGAAGCACCCAGGCGCCAATCGGCACGATTTGGCCGCTGTCTTCCGCCACTGGAATGAATTCAGCGGGCGGAACCGGCCCCCGCGTCGGATGCGTCCAGCGGATCAGGGCTTCCGCGCCGATGATGGTCCGCGTTTTCAGGTTGATCTTCGGCTGGTAATGCTGCTCGAATTCCTGGCCCGCCAGGGCCCGCCGCAGGCTCTCTTCAATCGATTGCCGCTCCACCGCCCGCACATTCATCGCCGGCTTGAAAAAGCGGTAACCCTGGCGGCCGTTCTCCTTGGCCTGGTACATGGCGGTATCGGCGTTCTTGATCAGTGTTTCCGCATCGACGCCGTCGTCCGGATAGACGCTGATGCCGATGCTTCCGGTGACGTGCAGAACATGGTGATCGGTCGAATGGGACTCGGCGATGGCCTTGAGTATTCTTCCAGCCTTGATGGCCGCATCCTGCAATTGCGTGACCTCACTGAGCAGCACAATGAATTCATCTCCCCCCTGCCGGCTCACCGTATCGCCGGCCCGGATGCAGCCCGTCAGGCGTTTGGCAACGGATTGCAGGAGCTTGTCGCCGATCGGATGTCCGAGCGAGTCGTTGATATGCCTGAAGCCATCCAAATCCAGGAACAGCACGACCACCTTCTTCTTGTGGCGGGCGGCCTGGGCAATGACGCGGCCGATACGGTCATTGAGAAGGATCCGGTTCGGCAGCCCGGTCAAAAAATCATGCTGGGCTGAATGGACGATCTGCAGAGCCGTCGCCCGTGACGCGCTTACATCGCGGAATACATAGACCGCGCCGCTAATCTCGCCGCTGGGATCATGAATGGGTGCCACGGAGTAGTCGATGGCAATTTCCCTGCCCGCGCCTGTGACCAGGGTTGAATTTGACGATTGGGATTCATTTCGGATGAGGCCGGCAGCCATCTGCAGTGGATTCGAGGTGATCACTTGCCGGGTTGAATTCAGCATGAGCAAAACGTCAGCCATGGGCCGCCCTGCTGCTTTCTGCAGCGGCCAGCCAGTCATGTTTTCCGCGACGTGGTTCAGAAACGTAATGTTGCCGGAAACGTCCACACAGACAACGGCATCGCCGATGCTGTTAAGTGTCACCTGAGCCCGTTCCCGCTCGGCGAACAGGGCCGCTTCCATGCTCGTGCGTTCAATGGCGGCGCGGGTTTGCTCGGTGATTTTCAGATGCATGACGATGACGCCGGTGCGGCGGTCTTCGGCAAAGGGTGTCACCAGGAAGAGGAACCAGCGCTCTTCCGTGGGCGAGTGGCAGGGGTATTCGAGGGAGAAGCTTTTTGCTTCGCCGCTGAGAACGGAGAGTATGCCTTGGGCAACATGGAGGGCTTCGGAGGAATTGTCACCTGCGCGCCGTTGCAGATCTCGAGGTAATTGAGCCCGATCCGGTGTTCCTGGGCTGCAAGTACGTTGGTGCCTGAAAACTGCCGCCACGCCTCGTTTATCGAGATGATATAGCCGTCGTTGTCCAGCAGGGCGATTGGCGCGGGCAATCCATTGAGAATGGCTGCCTGTTTCTTTGTTTCCAGGTATCGCTCTTGCGAGACCGGCACATGAAAACCATTCCGCCCCTTTGCTGCATCGCCCACACCAGCCGCCACGCTTTCCAGCCTGCGGGAAATCTCGCCCAGCGTGTGGATGAATTCAAAAGCTTCCACGGCCTCGATGACCGGCGTTGAGACTAGTGTGTTCATTAAAACGCCCCAATCTGCAATGCGGTTGTGCGGGGTTCGCCGACAAATTGGAGGCCCAACGCCTTTTCTTCGCGCCAACGGGCAACCGCCGGGTAGAGCAATCGTTCCGTAACGATATAAAGGCTGAAATCATCCGGTAGAGCCTGGCTTTCCGGCAGCTGAACCCGGGCTCCGCTTTCGCTCAGGTCGTGAATAACAACATTCGCCAGGCAATGCATTTCGGAATTTGTTATTTTCCCTTCCTTCAAGACGCGATGACGGCGATACGCCCGCCGGTTCGCTGTGGAACTGACGAGAAAGGGGCTGGGCGTGCCTTCGCTTTCCCGCTGCAGATACTGGGAGGACGACATCCCGCTGCTATCGCATCCGCCTCGTTTTTCCACGCCGTTTGCCATCATGAGCCATGCTTCTGCGAGCGTGAGCCAGCGGAGCTTGGCAGTCCGGTCGGTCGTCGCTTCAGACCTCTGGAAGCAAATTTCGGCCTCGTGGCGATACTCCGGGATGTTTTCATATTTTTTGAAATGGGCGGTGTGCCCTGCGCCGATTTTAATTATGCCTTCCGCCTGAGTTTGCTGGTTTGGCGCAATGGCGAGGGAGCGTTTCCCGGAAATGATGCGGTTATCGCCAGGTACATCTGCGTCAGGGAACGGGCAGCTTTCGCCTGCCGCTCCGTCAGTGTCCACTCCCGCGCCGCCGCCGCCACCAGAAGCAAGGCCGCTCCAACCTGCGCCCAAGAAGTTGCTAAAGCTTGCCAACTCACGATCACCGGACAAAATAAGTCGAGTTCAAAAAGACGGAGTCCGGTTCTTTGATTTTGTATCCGGTGTTTGACGGGTATTCCATGCTCGCACTCCCTTTACCTGTGATCACGGCAATACCGGACCATGGAACAGAGCCTAGTGACCTGAAATGAAAGTCGGCTTTAAGAGTTGGATAAATTCGTTTCACAACTCGTTTTTGAAATCAAATGCCGATTCCTCCGGGAACAATCGATTCTTATCGGAGCCGGAGCTTAGGTTGTCGCACCATTTTGGTGTTGCGGGGATTTCAAACCCGAACCAGGCAGAACATGGCTCTCAAAGGGATATGATGGCTTGCGAATGGATTTCTGGTCGGAGAACCTTCGCATCGCGCTCAATACGGAGAAAATCCTGTCGTCATCAGAGTTTTTGGAAACGTGGCGGTCAAGACCAGAATGGGGTTGTCTTGCCAATCAACCACTGGCGTTGAAATCGCCATTGTTTCACTTTCAACTTCACCTTTGGACACGGCGCAGCGGTTTTGCCGGATCTCGGCGAGCATGGACAGCACCTCTTCATCGGTCTGCTTCTGTGAATCTCCATAGGACAGTCTTTCCCTGGCGATCAACTCGCTTGTCAATGAAGCATCCAGGAATGCCGCAAAGACCCGTCCCGATGCGGAATGCAGGACAGGCAGCACTTGCCCTAACTGCATCGGCACTGCAAGGCGGTCTTCGGACCGTTCCCACTTGATGATCGTGGGGCCCGTTTTGCTCCACACTGTTATGGCCACATGGCAATTGACTTCCCTGACCAGTACGCCGAGTTCTTCCATGACATCATCGACTTGATCCATTTGCTGAATGGCAGCCAAGCCAATCGAAACAGCATTTCTGCCCAGCGAATAAAAGCCTGACTTCTGTCCCTGAAAAATGAATCCCAGTTTCATCATGCTGCTGAGATAGCGGTGAACCATGCTGGGACTGAGATTGCACCGTTCACTGAGAACTTTAAGCGAGGTAGGCTGGCGGACATGCGACAGTTGCACAAGAATTTCGGCCACCACTTCGACCGCGTGGATGCCGTCTTTCTGTCCGGTCAATTTCTCGTAAACTCGCGTTGCCAAGGGCATTTCAGATTTTCCAATCCTAGTTCGGACGGCGCACGGAGTTTCCGCCATCAATGATGCTTTTGATCAGAATCACGACGTCCTCATGCATCTTGGTCATCCCATCTTCAGTCGGGGCATTCCGGTGGGCAGAGATGGCGTCTTCCAGGATGCCAATGATCTCATTTTCCGGAAGAATCTTCTGGTCCCCGTGGCATAAAACACGCGACTCGCAGATGGCCAGTGCCGCGGCACCCGATACGTCATTGTTGCTGTCCATTGCTGCTTTCCTTCTGCAACCGTCATCAAAAATCATTGCTGCTTTGGCGTTTGCGATGTATTCATAATAACAGGTAATGTGTGTCACGAACTGATACAGGTCAGTTTTCGGAATGGCTTTGGTGTGTTAGCTGTATAAACCGTTAATGGTCCCGTTCCGGCAACTAAAGGTCTCACAAAGTGCCCCATATGGACTCGCCTCTCGCCCGAAAGCTCGGCGCGTTCGTGGCGTTAACCGAGAAGGAACTGGCTGTTCTGGAGGGGTTTCACCAGCGCCGCCGGTCGTTTGAGCCAGGGGTGGATCTGGTTCGCCAGGGTCAACTGGGACAACTCGCCTATATTCTCGCTGATGGCTGGGTGTGTTCCTACAAGCTCCTGCCCAATGGAACCCGCCAAATCGTGGATTTCCAGGTTCCGGGCGATTTCCTTGGGCTACGCAGCGTCCTGTTCCGCACATCGGATCACAATGCGGAGGCGATGACCACGGTCGAAGTCTCCGAAGTTTCCTCAGTTGACCTGATTGATGCATTTGCCAATACGCCGCGGCTTGCGACGGCGGTGCTCTGGGCGACCTCGCGCGACGAGGCCATGGTGGTGGAACATCTGATCGGCATCGGCCGGCGCAACGCAATGGAAAGGACAGCGCATTTCCTGCTGGAACTGGGCGCCAGGCTGGAACTGGTTGGCTTGGGCACAAAGCGGGGATACGCTTGCCCATTATCGCAATACATGCTCGCCGATGCACTGGGGCTGAGTGCGGTCCATATCAACCGCGTCCTGCGACAATTGCGGGAGGAAGGTCTTTTGACGTTCCGCACTGGCCAGGTCATTTTTGACGATTTTGAACGGCTCCTTAAGTTAGCCGATTTCGACATTGCTTATCTGGACCAGGATGGCCCACTGCTCAGGTAACGGAGCACGGCATGCCGGACTGACCTGCATCAGTACGCCCCCTAAATTCTTCTGTAATGTTGACGTGATGCATAATCGTGCGGTCGAATTTGTGGAAAGCTGGATTGACCAGCACGTGACCTACAGCGAAAAGGGTGACGATTCCAATCGCGCCGCAACGCTCGCCGATATGTGCCGGGAGGCCGCGGCCACTCTTGGCGTGACTATTGAAGAGATCAAACCCGAATTTGGCACGCTTGAAACCATCATTCTTGAAACGCTGCACTATGCAGTGGGAACCCCGGAAGATTAGGAGGATAAATCATAGAGAGCATCTATTCATTCCCTCCCAAACGACGTGTTGTCACTATTGAGGATGATCCGGATTTCGCCGAACGTTTGACTAAACTTCTGACCAGTTTGGGACATCAGGTCGTGGTCAGTCTGGATTCAAGCGCCAGTGAGACCTATGAAATCAGGGACACGGATATAGTTTTCATAGATTTGCTTATGCCTCACGTCAGCGGCGTACAAGTGCTTGAGCAACTTGATCGCCAGAATTTGCGGTCGCCCATTGTGTTAATGAGCAGCAATGACCAATTCCTGCGCAATGCAGAGGATGCGATGAAGAAACTCCAGCTTTGGCTCTTGGGGGTGCTTTACAAACCGTTCCGCCTGGTGGACGTGAAGGCAGTGCTGGAAGGCGTCTAACTCCCCATTTAAACCGGCATCAGTTGCTTGTTGACAGCAAAAAGGCGAGGCCTTTGAGCCCCGCCACCATCCATGCTCTTGCACGTGTCGCCGATACGGTCATGGCATGTCTTGGATTCATTGGCGTTCAAGGCGGCTTTGCGGCTT
>JBBSBQ010000052.1:0-17492 GCA_038251095.1 Hyphomicrobiales bacterium | reverse complement strand
GTGGAAACTAAAATCGCTAAGGTGAATTTTTTCATGACGTGCCCCTGTTATTCAATTGACAACCAATAAGCCTGGGAACCATTCCTTGAAAGTTAAATCCGAGTCTCTTCAGTGAATTGGTCTGAAGTGTGGATTTCGAGCCACATTCGGCTTCCACGATGTCTGTCACAGATATGACAGTTAAATTGCTTGGTCCTCCAATTTCCCCTCCCAGCCGCGTCCTCCCACTCTTCGCCGTAGGCCTCAGGGCGATGGGCTTCATAGGCTGGCGCAGGAGGCGGAAGGCAATACTTTAAAAGGGCAAGCTCGGAATTAGCAGTGGGAATGCGCCGCACTCCCTCGAACACTGCTTGTATCCAAGGCGCTGGGCCTTGCACACGGCAATCAAATGTCGAAGCAACAATGGAGCCAGCCGCTTGGTTACCGCTAAATCCTCCGTTGCCCCATTTATTAAATCTTGACTCATCTTGGATTCTGTTCTTTTTTCGTTCCATGAGCGATTTGCGACTTAAAAATCAAGTTGATCCCAACCGTTTCACGTCAAAGAAATTCACGCGTCGCCAAACCTTCCTCAATACTACCCATGATTTTGCCATCCGCATTGATGGGCTGACGGCTGGGCGGATCATGAAAAAGATTTTGCCGGGCCAGAAGGCGGTTTGGTTTTGGACGCTGACCGGGCCGCATTTCCCTGGGCCTAAATCCCATGATGGCCAACAAGATAGTTTTGAAGCCGCGCGTGATGAGTTCAAGAAAGTCTTTTGGGCGTGGCATGATTGGGCACTAAAACAGCAAGGCATGGTTACTTGGTATGGAGCGGACGAATAGCTGCGCGAAGAGTTGTCTTATTTGAAGCAAGGTTATATCGAAGACATTATAGTCCGTGTCCCCACAAAACAGGTTAAGCTGCTTTCTTGAATTGGTGCTTTTGCCTACGAGTAAATTTCATTTGAGCCGGTTGAGGAATCCAGTTTTCAGACATCGCAATCCAGTCTTGGGCCAATTGTATCCATAAGTGCTTAATTGCATGGCTCTTGGTTGCTTCCGCCCTAAAATAACAGAATTGGGCCTGATTCCAATGCTTAGCGAACTTGCTGTTACTCACAATCCACCTCGAACTTGATCCACCTCGAACTTGTTCAATTACAACTAAGTACCGGCTGGTTGGTTCCCGCTAGTTGGGAGAGGTCCCTTAAAACTGGCCTATTTGGCACCTTTTCACCCTTCGTCGATTTGTGGGTGTGGTTAGGGAGCCATAAGGAGGAGGGATGGGCGCTTGCCAAGAGGGATGGCCTAGACACTAAGCTCAATCGGGCGTTTGATGAATTCAGCTATCAATCATGATGGCGCAGGGGCGCAGGCGGAAGGCTGCTGCGGGTGGGTACGCTGGGAGGCTTCGTTTTGAACCTCAAGCAATATCAGCACATTGAATCATGGCAAACACACGCCGAAGGAACAGGCGCGGCGAGCGGCGATGAGGTATCTCTTGCGATGTATGTAGATGGAGACTGGCATCTGCGTCGCAAATTTTATCAATCAAAACAAAGCATTGCGAGCTGCCATCCTAAGGGCTCCTAAGGAGTCCTGTGGTGGCATAGATGTCAAAGAACGGAAAGCTCTTGTAGCGGGGAAGGATGGGACTGATTGCCAGCCCGCGACTGCTTAAGTGACCACCGCGTTTCCGCCACTTGTCCGCGATTTAGTCTCTACTCCGGTCGCCCAAGTGGTAATGTCGTTCTAAAGTGTAGATTCTTGTGATGTTCTGAAGGCTCCGACCATTGACATTTGGAGGACTGAAGCGTTGGCTGGTCGAAGCGTATGGGGTCATCGCGGTGGAAACAACGGGGCAAGTCAGTATCAGCGGGTGATTCACCAAAACGAGTGAGGGGATGTCATGTCTATAAGAAAGTCTCTACTAGGAGCGTCGATGCTGCTGGGACTGCTATCAGGGTCGGCAGAAGCTTTGACTGTAACTGGCGTGGTAAACGCTGCGGGTAACGTAGGTATCCTTGATTTGGGTCTAAATACCGTTCAGGGGACTGGCTCAGGCAGCTGTGCTTTCCTAGATGTTGCTCCGGTACTGCAGTGCGATGCCGAATACAATACTTTTAGCGTCGATTTGCCAACAGGGTTAGAAATGACTTCGATTGTAGCGGAAGTCTTGAGCCGGACTGGCGTGACCCAGGGGTCATCGTTTGACTCGAGTGATGGTACAATCCTCAATACGGCCGTGACTGGTGTCTCAGCAAGCGGAAACATTTTGAATGGCTTACTTATCGGTCCGTCGCTCGGTCTGGGACAGTATCTAATTCAAGGATTATTGAACCCAACGGGTGCAGGGGCCTATAGCTATGATTGGAAGCTGAGCTTCACTACGCAAGCCGTCTCGGATGTACCCATCCCCGCCGCCCTCCCTCTGTTCGCAGCTGGCCTCAGTGCGATGGGCTTCATGGGGTGGCGTAGGAAGCGGAAGGCTGCTGGGGCTGGGTAGGTAATTTTCCGATGGCCCAGCTATAATCGGAAATCTACATATGGAATCCCTAACTGGGGCTAACAGGTCTGCCCTGGCTTCTTTGCCATTATTTCTTGCCAATCAGGACCAAGCACTTGACGAGCGTCAATGGCATTTTCCGAACCTGGCTCACCAACTCTAAAGAGTCGAACCGCCAATCCTTGATTGTGCGTCCCACCTATGATGGGCTGACCACCATTTACGTATGTCGTCGATTGGCCATTGTAAGTCGCCGTATTCCCATATGCATTGATATTTCCGGAGCCATAAGTGTTTGCGGTTATGGGTGTATGACCAACGACCCGAACGTTGTTTTGGTAATCAGCTCCGAGAATCACGTATTTGTCATATCCCCTACGAAGCGTTTCATAGGCTGCGCGTTTTGCAGCTACTTGTTGAGCGCCGCCTTGACCGCACACGGGTGCCGCCTCAGTGGTGATTTGAATGGTGTTAGAATCTAAATCCATTACAGACGACTGAGCGCAACCAGTAAGCGCTAACGCTAAGAGTGGCACTGTCCAAAGATTTCTCATTTGCCCTATCCCCCCAACTGGCGAGCGTAGAACTTGGTAATGGTTGTGGCAATAAAGGAGAGCACTCGGCGCGTTGGTAGGACAGATGGTAGGACACAGAAACTTTTCTTCTGAGATTATCGTTTAATATTAATATTTTATGCATGATTTATGGCGGAGAGAGGGGGATTCGAACCCCCGTTACGCTATTAACGTAAACACGCTTTCCAGGCGGGCGCCATCAACCACTCGGCCACCTCTCCGCAATAGATAAGGGGGCTGGCCCCTTGGAATTGCGCCGCACTATAGCGATGAAACTTTGCCGTTCAAGCGTTCTTGAGTGGAAGTGATTGATCTGCCACACTACATAGGTCTCGAGACAAAGGAGACCAATCCCCATGATTTTCACCCGCAAAAAAGCTGAAATGACCGATGCCGCCCGGGCGCTGCCCGGCCGGGCCAGCGCCATTGCCACCGCCAGTACCCATTTTGTCAACGGAAACCCGCTGAAGGGGTCATATCCGGCCGGTTCCGAACAGATCGTGGTGGCCATGGGCTGTTACTGGGGGGCCGAGCGCAAATTCTGGGAGCTGCCCGGCGTCTGGGTGACGGCGGTGGGCAATGCCGGCGGATTTACGCCGAACCCCACCTATGAGGAGGTCTGCTCCGGGCTCACCGGGCACACGGAATCAGTGCTGGTGGTATTTGAGCCCGGCAAGGTGAGCCTCAATGACGTTTTGAAGGTGTTCTGGGATGCCCATGACCCCACCCAGGGGATGCGCCAGGGCAATGACACGGGCACGCAATATCGCTCGGCGATCTACTGGAATTCACCCGCGCAGCGCGATGCCGTGCTGGCCTCGAAGGCGGCTTACCAGAAGGCGCTGACGGCCAAGGGCTATGGCTCCATCACCACGGAGATTGCCGAGGCGGGACCGTTCTATTTCGCCGAGACCTATCACCAGCAATATCTCGCCAAAAATCCACATGGCTATTGCGGCATCGGCGGCACCGGCGTGGTGTGCGCGATCGGCACGGGGGTTGGGGCTTAGGCCCTTCCCCTCCCTTGCCTCGGACTTATTTTTCTTCTTCGAAGGTGACGGCGACGTCGGCATTGGCGGAGAGGCGGACTTTGCCGCCCTCGATGCCAGCGACCAGGGCGTGGGAGACATAGTGATGGTGGCCCTTGTGGATGCCCTGCCCGCTATCTGCCTTGGTGAGCTTGATCCGGTCGCCCTCGATGCTGTCAACGGTGCCCACATGCACGCCGTCGGCACCGATGACATCGGCGTGTTCCTTGATCTGTGAAAAATTATTCATGCTGGACTCCTTTGATGTCAAGATCTAGTACCAGCGGCCCCGGCCATACCAGCCGCCGCCGAAGACAAAGAACAAAATGATGATAATGATAAGAAGGGTCGTGTTATCCATGGTGCGCTCCTTTGCGAGTGTCGCTTCACAGTAACTCGGGAGCGGCGAAAAGGTTCCCTCGGCTTTCATTGCCACCCAATCTGTCATTCCGGCGGATGCTCACATGTTTCTTTCACCCCGGCGCAAGCCGGGGCACAGACTTTCAGCCATCACGCATGTTCCAAGTCTGGCTCCCGACTTTCGCCGGGATGACAGAAGTGAATTAATTTTAATTCGTATACGGATGATTATTCCACCTCAACTTGTATTGGGCTTCATCGCCTCCCAGGCGAGATCGTCGCATTCGGTGAGGACGTCATCGACCTCGTGAATGGGCTACTTCCGGTAACCGGGCGGACGGCCCGGCCGGAACGGCAAGGTGGGCTTTGGACCTGGCGCGGCTTTCCGCCTCTGCTGCCAGCGGACAAGACGTTTGGCCTGGCGCGGAAGATCATCGAGGGCGAGCTTGAGGGCTTTGAGTCTGCGGTGGAGGCGGCTTGCGCTGACACGGCCATCGGGCGGCGGCGGGGGTTCAACCACCGGACGGGGCGTTGGAAACAGGGCTGAAATCCGGGGATCATGCGGGAAGAAATGGATGCGCGGGACTAAGGTTTTGGATTTGAGCAACATTGATGATCTCGGAAGACTCGGAGTTGATGTAACAAAATATCAATCCCTGGATTATTCTGTGACTTCTAAGATAGCCTCGGCGGCAGACTTTCTGGAATTTGAGGCTATGCTGGTCCCTAGCGCTAGATATCCATTTAGCAATCTGGTCATATTCAGTGATCGACCCAGCAGAGTAGAAACGATAAATTCTTCAACTGTTGATTGGGACATTTGGCGGCGCGCCAAAGCCTGATCTGCTTGCATCTGCTAACACAAATATTGCTGCCATTTGCACTGGGAGAGAGAAAGTAGATTAGACGTCCAAATTTGCCACGTTCAGCGCATTCTCTCTGATGAAGTCACGTCTTGGTTCGACCACGTCGCCCATGAGTTTGGTGAAGATATCGTCGGCTTCGTCGAGTTCGGAGACTTTTACGCGGAGCAGCGAGCGGACGTTGGAATCCAGCGTGGTTTCCCAGAGCTGTTCGGGGTTCATTTCGCCCAGGCCCTTGTAGCGCTGCATGGAGATTCCTTTACGGGCCGCGGCGAAGATGGCTTCGAGCAAATCGAGGGGGCCGTGGATCACCGTGTCTGAATCCTTGCGGCGGAGCTTGGCGGGCCTCGCATAGATTTCCTGCAGATGCGCCGCCTTCTTGTCCAGGCGCAGCACGTCCGACGAGCCGATGAGCTTGGCGTCAATCGCCCAGCTTTCCTTGACGCCGCGCACTTCGCGGCTGAAGGCAAGGCCGCCATCTTCCGAGACGGAGCCCACCCAGCCGCGCTCGGTTTCCTCGGAAATCACATCGAGGCGCTTGCTGATATAAAGGGCGGCGGCCAGCGCGTGTTCATGGTTCGAAATGGCTTCGGGGTTCAGCGCGCCGGCAATGGCGGTCTGCTCCACCACGTTGCGGGGATAGCGGGAATGCAATGCGTCAAGGGCGCTGCGCACCTGGAGCGCTTCTTCGACGATGGCGCGGAGATCGGCGCCGGCGCGTTCGCTGCCATCGGCAAGCGCCAGCGTGGTGCCGTCGAGCCCTGTGTCGATCAGGTAATCCTCAAGCGCCTTGTTGTCCTTCAGGTATTGTTCCGAGGTGCCCCGCTTCACCTTATAAAGCGGCGGCTGGGCGATATAGAGATAACCGCGGTCAATGACCTCGGGCATCTGGCGGTAGAAGAAGGTGAGCAGCAGGGTTCTGATATGGGCGCCGTCCACGTCGGCGTCGGTCATGATGATGATCTTGTGGTAGCGGAGCTTCTCGATGTTGAAGCCATCGCCGTTCTCGTCGCGGCCGATGCCGGTACCGAGTGCGGTGATCAGCGTGCCGATTTCGGCGGATGACAGCATCTTGTCGAAGCGGGCGCGTTCTACGTTGAGAATCTTGCCGCGCAAGGGGAGCACGGCCTGGTTTTCACGGTTGCGCGCCTGCTTGGCGGAGCCGCCGGCCGAGTCGCCCTCGACGATGAAGATTTCGGTTTGCGCGGGATCGCGGTTCTGACATTCGGCCAGCTTGCCGGGAAGGCCCGCCATGTCCAGCGCGCCTTTGCGGCGCGTGAGGTCACGGGCTTTGCGGGCGGCTTCGCGGGCGGCGGCGGCTTCGGCCACCTTGTTCACAATGGTCTTGGCATCGGCGGGATGCTCCTCGAACCAGGCGCCCAACTGTTCGTTGACGAGGCTTTCAACCACGGGGCGGACTTCGGAGGAGACGAGCTTGTCCTTGGTCTGAGACGAGAATTTCGGATCGGGAACCTTGACCGAGAGAACGCAGGTCAGGCCTTCGCGGGCGTCATCGCCGGTGATAGCGACCTTTTCCTTCTTGGCGATGCCGGAGGAGGCGGCATAGGTGTTGATGACGCGGGTGAGGGCGCCGCGGAAGCCCGCGAGATGGGTGCCGCCGTCACGCTGGGGAATGTTGTTGGTGAAGCACAGCACGTTCTCGTGGTAGCTGTCGTTCCACCAGAGGGAACATTCCACCGTGAGGCCATCCTTTTCGCCGCGGATCATGATGGGATCCTTGATGGCGGCCTGCTTGGTGCGGTCGAGGTAGCGGACGAAGGCCTGGATGCCGCCTTCGTAATAGAGCTCCACATCCTTGGGCTCGACGCCGCGATGATCACTCAGCAGAATGCGCACGCCGGAATTGAGGAAGGCGAGTTCGCGCAGGCGGTGCTCGATGGTGGCGAAATCAAATTCGGTCTTGGTGAAGGTTTCGGGACTGGGCAGGAAGGTGACCTCGGTGCCGCGCTTGCCTTCGGCGGGGCCAAGGGTTTGCAGCGGGCCATCGGCATCGCCGTTGGTGAAGTTGATGCTGTGGAGCTTGTTGTTGCGGTAGATCGTGAGCTTGAGCCAGATGGAGAGCGCGTTTACCACGGAAACGCCGACGCCGTGCAGGCCGCCGGAGACCTTGTAGGAATTCTGGTCGAATTTTCCGCCGGCGTGAAGCTGGGTCATGATCACTTCGGCGGCGGAGACGCCTTCCGACTTGTGAATGTCGACGGGAATGCCGCGGCCATTGTCGGTGACGGTGACGGAGCCATCGGCATTGAGGGTGACGGTGATGCGGTCGGCATGGCCGGCCAGCGTTTCATCGATGGCGTTATCCACCACCTCATAGACCATGTGGTGGAGGCCCGAGCCATCGTCGGTGTCGCCGATATACATGCCGGGGCGCTTGCGCACAGCATCGAGGCCTTTGAGCACCTTGATGGAATCGGCGTCATAGGCCGGCACTTTTGCTTCGTTACCTTGTGGCATCTTTTCTCTTCATCTCCGCCAGGGTTCCCGCTTCCACATGGAAGCACTGGGCACTGGCGCCCAAACCTTCAAACAAATGGCCGTCCGTACCTGTCATCCAGGCCTGGCTTCCCAGCGCCTCGAGAGTGGCAAAAAGCCCCTCCCGGCGCTGCCTGTCCAAGTGGGCTGCGACCTCGTCCAACAATAGCACAGGCGCCACGTTTGCCACAGCTTTTACTGCATTGGCCTGCGCCAAAATAAGCCCTATCAACAGGGCTTTTTGCTCGCCGGTGGAGCATTGGGCGGCGGGCATGGATTTGGGTCCGTGGACGACGATGAAATCACTCCTGTGGGTGCCTTTGAGGGCCCTTCCGGCAGCCCGGTCGGGGAAGCGCGAATCAGCCAGCATCCTACGATATTCGTCCTCGGCGCGCACCGCCGGCATGGCGGCCACCAGGGTTTCGATCTCGCCGTCGATGCTGATTTCCCCCCAGGGGAAGGCGCTGGCCGACCGGGTCTCGTGGATGTGTTTTTGCAAGGCGTCCACGGCGGCAAGCCGTGCCGCGGCGATGGCCACGGAGGCTTCCGCCATGTGGGCTTCGAGGCTTCCGAGCCAGACCGCATCGGCGCGGGGTTCCTGGAGCAGGAGGTTGCGTTCGCGCATGACTTTTTCGAACACGGCGACGCGGGAGGAATGTTCGGGATCGAAGGTAGCGACTAGGCGGTCGAGAAAGCGCCGCCGGTCACCCGCAGGCCCGGCAAAGAGGCGGTCCATGGCCGGGGTGAGCCAGAGCATGCGCATGTATTCGCCCAAGGCGCCTGAGCCCTTTTGCAGGTGGCCGTCAATCAGAACGAGGCGGCCCGCCGTGGCGCCATCGGCTTCGCCGGCGGCTACACTCCAGCCGGTTCCCAGTTTCACTTCATGGTTGGGCGTGGCCACCTCGGCGGCGATGGCCCAGGAGGAGGTATTCTGCAGATTGGCCAGTTCATCGAAACTGGCGCCGCGCAGGCCCCGCCCCGGGGTGAGCAGCGAGATGGCTTCCAAGAGATTGGTCTTGCCCGCGCCATTGGGGCCGGACAGCGCAATAAGGCGCGCGGAGACGTCCAGCCGGAGGCCGGAATAATTGCGGAAATTCGTGAGCGTCAGGCGGGTGAGAGCAAGGCCGGTTGAATCAGTCACAGTGCGGCTGAGTTTACACCCGCATGGGCATCAAAACATAGAGGGCCTGTTCGTCACTCGGGTCCTTGACGATGGTGGGCGAGCCCGCATCGGCGAGGAGAAAACTGATGTGATCGGACTTCACCTGGCTTGCCACATCCAGGAGGTAGCGGGCGTTGAAGCCGATATCGATGGGGTCGTGGGCGTATTCCACCGGCATTTCCTCTTCGGCCGAACCGGAGTCCGGATTGTTGACGGTGAGGGTGAGGTTGCCCGAGGCGATATTGAGCTTCACGGCGCGGCCCTTTTCCATGGAAATGGTGGAGACGCGGTCCACCGCATCGGCGAAGGTCTTGGTGTCGACGTCGAGGACCTTGTCGTTATTGCGCGGAATGACGCGCTCGTAATCCGGGAAGGTGCCGTCGATGAGCTTGGAGGTGAGCACCAAGTTGCCGAAGGTGAAGCGGATCTTGGAGGACGAGAGGGCGATTTCAACGTCGCTGTCCTCGCCTTCGAGAAGTTTCACAACGTCGAGCACGGTTTTGCGCGGCACGATGACGCCGGGCATGCCTTTGGCGCCTTTCGGCAACGCGATCTGGGCCTGGGCCAGGCGGTGGCCGTCGGTTGCCACGGCGCGGAGCAGCGAACCCGCCGTCACCTCATGGAGATAGATGCCGTTGAGGTAATAGCGGGTTTCTTCGGTTGAAATCGCAAAGCGGGTTTTCTCGATGAGGCCCTTGAGGTCAGCGGCCGGCAACGAAAATGTATTGGAAAGATCGCCGCTGGCGAGATCGGGGAAATCCTCGGGTGGCAGGGCCTGCAGCGAAAAGCGCGACTTGCCGGCGAATACCGAAATGCGGCCCGCATCGGGGCCCTGGTCAAGTTCAAGCTGGGCCCCTTCGGGGAGCTTGCGGACGATATCATAGAGCATATGGGCCGGCACCGTGGCCGAACCTTCTTTGCCCACTTCGGCTGACACAGTTTCGACAATCTCGATATCGAGATCGGTTGCCGTCAGGCGGAGATTGTCGGCCGCCGCCTGGATCAACACATTGGAGAGGATCGGAATGGTGTTGCGCCGCTCGACGACACTTTGCACATGATTAAGCGCCCTGAGAAACGAAGTTCGTTCAATCGTCACACGCATAACGGAATTACCCCTGTCCTTGACCCCTTGTGGGCCGTAAACAATGGCCTGAAAGCGGCCGGGGTTCAAGGCTTCCCTTGTGGATAAGCTACTGTTGTTCCACCAAGCGGATCAGCAAAGCCACTTCCTTGGCCAGCCGGTCATCGGTCTTGATCTGGTCATCGATTTTGCGCACCGCATGAAGCACGGTGGAATGATCCCTGCCGCCGAACCTGCGGCCAATTTCGGGAAGCGAGCGCGAGGTCATTTTCTTGGCGAGATACATGCCGACCTGGCGCGGAACGACAATGGAGCGGGCGCGG
This sequence comes from Hyphomicrobiales bacterium, assembly GCA_038251095.1. GTDB lineage: Bacteria > Pseudomonadota > Alphaproteobacteria > Rhizobiales > Aestuariivirgaceae > Aestuariivirga. The sequence continues at coordinate 7,110 of JBBSBQ010000052.1, read as the reverse complement.
CGCGGCGAGAGCAGATCGGTGCGCGCCACATTGAAATGGCGGCCGACGATTTTCAGGATGTCGTCAATCTTGATGCGGCACTGGTCCGGATTGGCCGACATGTCACGCAGCACCATGGCGGCGAGGTCGAGAGTGATGGGCGACTTGTTGAACTGCTGATAGGCGACGATGCGGTTCAGGGCGCCTTCCAGCTCGCGGCCGCCGCCGGTGATGCGGTTGGCGACAAATTCCAGGACCTCATCGGGGATCACCACCGAATGGTCCCGGCTGTTCATGGCAACATAGCGGCCCAGGACAATTTTGCGGCGCAGTTCGAGATCCGGCAGTTCGATATCGACGACAAGGCCGCCCATGAGCCTGGAGCGCATGCGCTGGTCGATGGTGTCGAGTTGTGACGGCGGAACGTCCGCCGCCACAATTACTTGCCTCCTCGAATCCACCAGGGAATTAAACGTGTGGCAGAATTCCTGCTGCATGGTCTTGCCCTGCAGGAACTGGAAATCGTCGATCAGCAGCACGTCGACGGACTGGAACTGGTCCTTGAAGGAAATGGTGTCGCGGCTTCTCAAGGCCTGGATGAAGCTATACATGAAGCGCTCGGCGGTGAGGAACAGCACCTTGCGCTCGGGGTGAATGTCCCGGATGCGGTGGCCGATGGCATTGAGCAAATGGGTTTTGCCCAGCCCTGCGGCGGAATGAATGAACAGGGGATTGAAGGTGACGGGGGCGCCGACATTCGCGTCAGTGACCCGGCAGGCGGCGGCATGGGCCAGTTGATTGGACGTGCCCACGACGAAACTGTCAAAGGTCTGGGCTGAATCAAGCTGGGTGTTGCGCTCACCCTGCTGGAGGAAATTAGCGCTGGGCGTGGCGTTTCCGCGATGGTCCTCAAACGAGGCACGGGGTTTTTCAACAGGGCGTTCGGCGATTTCGACGGCACGGGGCGGTGTTATCTGGCCGCGCACGCGGACCTGCACCGCATCAAGCCGGCCAAATTCGGTTTCGGCGATTTTCTGCAGCTTGGCTACGTAGTGGTTTTCAATCCAGCTTTTCAGGAAGCGGGTTGGCACCGAAACGATGAGTTTCAGATTGCAGCAGTCCTCCGCGTCCATGCGACCAAACCAGCTGGTGAATAGATCGTCCCCCAATTCGGCGCGGAGCCTGTGTGACACCCGCTGCCATTTCTGTTTCAGATCAACTGCTACCGCTAATTCAGTCATTTTCCCGCGCACTCTCTCGTTGCATTTTTCAACTCAGAATTCCATCGACGCTCCAGACACAGAAATTCGGCATCGTTCCTGTCAAAAAGAACAATCCACGCCTGTTAGACGCCTCAAACCTACAACTTGGAGAACCTACCCGCCCTTAAACGCCCAAATAACTCCGTGTCAGAAACTTGCCCCACACTCTGACATTTCATTTTTTGCATCCCTTTGGTGTTTTATTCCGCTGTCTCGTGCCTTCCCGTCAGCAGCGTTAAGGGGAACCTACAAAGGCAGAGCGACACACTGCAAGATGAATCAGGCATTGTTCCGTACACGGAGCGCGCCGATGAATTGGGCGGTTTTTGAGCCGCCTCACGGATTTTTGCTAACTCTATGATGTGACATTGTGAATCAGGCCGGGCTGGCAGACCGCAGAAATCCCTGGAGCACTACAACGCTAAAAAAATTGCAAAGCAACAGGGGCGGAAACTAACATTATTTTTTGCGGCCCCGTTCGCTGCGGTGCCAAGGCATTGAAATATTTACATTAACTATGTCAAATAACGTCCGTCATCTGACAAACAAAAACGCGCCGGAGAGGATCCCGGCGCGTTTTCAAATAGTTATGTGGATAACTCTCAGGCGAAAAGGGCCCGGATGCGGCTGGTAAGCCGCGAAATCTTGCGGGACGCGGTATTCTTGTGAAGAATGCCCTTTTGGGCGCCGCGCATCAGCTCAGGCTCGGCGGCCTTCATAGCGGTCACTGCGGCATCTTTATTGCCGGTGCTGATCGCTTCTTCAACCTTGCGGATGGTGCTGCGTACGCGGCTGGTGCGGCTCTTGTTGATGGTTTCACGACGCGCCGAAACGCGCTTTGCCTTCTTTGCCGATTTTGTATTGGCCATTGAACTTTCCTGGTTATTAAACGGGGGTCAAACTGGGATAACATAAAAGCCATCAGTGACGCGCCGACAGCCCAGCAATTCCCAATTGAATTGGGCGGCTTATATCGGGGCCGGGTGTGCCCGTCAATTGCCCAGTGGACAAGGGTTAAAACCACCTGTTTACATATGAGTAACCATGGCTTTCAGCACCTCAACCTATCTTGGCATCGACCTCGGGACGACGGCGCTCAAATGCATAATCACCGATCATAAACAACGTGTTGTGGGGCTTGCCGAAGTTTCCCTGCCCACCTCGCGGCCACGGCCCGGTTGGTCGGAACAGACTCCGCAGGACTGGTGGCTGGCCCTGGAGAAGGCCTGCAGGATCCTGCGCTCGAGGCAGCGCAAGGCGTGGTCGCGCATCGCGGCAATCGGACTTTCCGGGCAAATGCATGGGGCTGTTGTTCTCGATGGAGCGGGCCAGGTTCTTCGTCCCGCCATTCTGTGGAATGACGGGCGCGCCGGGGCGGAAGCGGCCCTCTTCAACCAGAAGTCTTCCGATGTCGGGCGGATCGCCGGGGTGCCGGCGGTGGCGGGCTTCACCGCGCCCAAACTGCTCTGGCTCCAGGCCCATGAGCCCGCGATTTTCAAACGGCTTGCCATGGTTCTGGCGCCCAAGGATTATCTGCGCTTCCGGATGAGCGGTGAGTTCATCACTGATCCTTGTGATGCCTCCGGCATGTCGCTTCTCGATGTGGGGCAAAGAAAGTGGTCGGCCTCCCTGGTGGAGGCGGCGGGCATCAGGCTAGAAAACCTGCCGCGCATCGATGAAGGCCCGCGGGCTTCGGCGCATCTTCATAAGTCCGCAGCGGACTTTCTTGGGTTGCCGCCGGGGCTTGCCATTGCGGCAGGCGCCGGGGATGCGGCAGCCTCAGCCATCGGCATTGGCGCCATCAATGATGACGACGGCTTTATTTCGCTGGGAACCTCGGCACAGTATTTTGTGACGACGAAGAGTTTCCGGCCACGGCCGCAACAGATGATCCAGGCGCTGGACCACGGCCTGCCCGACCTCTGGTATCAGGTGGCGGCCTTGTTAAATGGCGCGAGCCCATTGAGCTGGCTGAACGGGATTTTGCCGGGCGGCACCATTCAAAATCTTTTGCAGGGCACACAGCGGCGCTATCACGGGCCGGGGCGCCTTCTATTCTTGCCCTATCTCAACGGCGAGCGCACACCGCATAACGACCCGGCGGCGCGGGCGGCGTTTCACGGCTTGCATGCGGGCACAACGCAGGAGGATCTGGCGCTGGCGGTTCTTGAAGGCGTTGCCCTGTCGCTGGCGGATTGCCAGGATGTTCTGGAGCAGAGCGGAACGCGCGTTGCGGAACTGCTGGTGGTGGGCGGCGGCACGCGCAGCACTTTCTGGATGCAGCTACTTGCGAATGTCCTCAACCGGCGGATTACCATCCCTGCGGGATCGGATGTGGGAGCGGCCTTTGGCGCGGCACGGCTGGCACGGCTTTCCGTCACCGGCGAGGCCATTGCCGCGGTTTGCAGCAAGCCCCAGGCGTTGCTGCAACTGGAGCCCGATCAAAAACTTTCCCAAGCCTATGCGGATCGGCTAGGAGATTTCCGCGCGCTTTATGGAGCATTGAAAGGAATTCAGAATGTATAGCGAGACGCGGCCCTGGGGCACATTCCATATCCTTGATGAAGGCGCGGGCTTCAAGGTGAAGCGCATTGCGGTCAATCCGGGTGGCAGGCTTTCCTTGCAGAGCCACAAGCACCGGGGCGAGTACTGGACGGTTGTGAACGGGGTTGCCACCGTGACGGTCGGCGACACGGTGCAGGATCTTTCGCGGTCGCAGCACATTGACATTCCTCAGGGCGAGAAGCACCGGCTGGAAAACCAGACTGACGGGATGGTGGAAATCATCGAAGTGCAATTCGGCGACTATCTCGGCGAAGATGACATCATTCGCTATGATGATGTTTACAACCGGACATGAGCCGCCGCATCGGCATTGATCTCGGCGGCACGAAGATTGATGCCATTACACTTTCCGCCTCTGGCGAAAAACTGTTTGAGAAACGGGTGGCGACGCCCAAGACCTATGAAGGCGTGGTTGCAGCGATTGCCGGTCTTGTGCGGGAAGCGGGCGATGGCAGCGTTGGCATCGGTTCGCCAGGATCAAGTTCACGCCTCAACGGATTGTGGCGCAACGCCAACATCCTGTTTTGCAACGGCAAGCCTTTCCAGCATCATCTTGAGGCGGCCATTGGGCGTCCGGTGAAAATGGAAAATGACGCGAACTGCTTTGCGCTGTCGGAAGCCATTGACGGGGCAGGCCAAGGTTATGCGGTGGTGGCCTTCTTCACGGTGGGTACAGCACTTGGCGGCGGGCTGGTGGTGAATGGCAAACTGGTGGTGGGAGCCAATGGAGAGGCCGGCGAATTCGGCCATACGGCCCTGCCCTGGCCCACTGACAGCGAATGGCCGCTGCTGCCCTGCTTCTGCGGCAAGAAGGGCTGCGCCGAGCAATATGTTTCAGGCACGGGGCTGCAGCGCGATCATCTCAGCGTTACGGGCGAGGACATCACAAGCAAGGAAATCGTGGTGCGGGCGCGGCGCGGCGATGCAAAAGCGCTGGCTTCGCTGCAACGCTTGCAGGACCGCTTCGCCCGGGTGGCGGCAAATATCGCCTGCGTGGTTGACCCCGACGTGTTCGTGATCGGCGGCGGGCTCAATGAATTGCCGGAGTTGGTCGAGCAACTGCCGCCGCTGATTTCGCGTTACAGCTTTTCGGGAACGGCGGTTGCCAAGGTCGTGCGCGCCAAGCACGGCGAAAAAAGCGGGGTGCGCGGGGCGGCGAGGTTGTGGGATTAGAACCATGATGCAAGCAACAATCCGGGATGAACGTCTCGAAGATATTCCTGCGATCTATGACATCACCAAGCGTGCGTTTGCGCCCATGCTTTTTGCCGACGGCAATGAACAGAATTTGATCAACGCCGTGCGTGATGCCGGCGCGCTTTCAATTTCATTGGTGGCGGAAATTGATTCCATGGTTGTAGGCCATGTTGCATTCACACCAGCCACGGCCGCCGACGGCTCACCGGGCTGGTTTGGATTGGGGCCAGTGGCAGTTGAACCAGAACGGCAACGCAAGGGCATCGGCCAGTAACTTATCAATGAAGGTTTGCGCAGGCTGCGTGAATGGAACGCGGCGGGATGCATCATTGTCAGCGATCCCGATTACTATGAGCGCTTTGGTTTTCGGCCATCCCCAGCGTTGGCGCCAGCGGGCCAGCCGCCAGAATATTTCATGATACTTTCGCTGACGGCGCTACAGCCAAATGTTGTTGTCGATTTTCATCCACTGTTTTCAGAGGGTGAAGCGCAACAGTAATAGTGGAGTCCAAGTTCGTGCACGACGCGGCGAGGCTGTGGGATTAGAGCTCAACAATCTCTCCATGGTCGGGCTCGGCCCGACCACCCAGACTTAGCAACATAAACCCATGCCTCAGGGTCATGTTTACATTCTTGCGAGCAAGAGGAATGGAACGCTCTACATCGGTGTGACGACCGATCTCCCAGCAAGAGTTTTTGCCCATCGTAACGGTACCGGTTCAGCCTTCACCAAGAAATACAATATCAAACTTCTTGTTTGGTACGAAACCTATGACATGGTGGCCGATGCCATTCAGAGAGAAACAACGCTCAAGCATTGGTTCCGAAAATGGAAATTGGATTTGATCGAAAAATCCAATCCGAATTGGGAAGATCTTTATGAGTCTCTCTGAAGTCTGGGTGGTCGGGTCAAGCCCGACCATGGAGAGATATGGGGTTTGCTCTCATGGAGAGGTATGGAGTTTGTGCTAAGGCTTCTCCCACTTGCCACTTTTTTCGGAGCGGAAGAAGGCTTCGATGATTTTCATGTTCTGGATGGCGTCTTCGACACCCCAGACGGGTTTCTCCACTTTCCGAATGACGCGGCCGAAGGCTTCGGCCTGCAACTGGTATTGATCAGACACCGGCAGCTCATGCCATTTGCCTTCGTTCATTTCCATGCCTTGCACGAAATAGCGGTTGGGCTTATCGGGCGGGGCGTTGAAAGGAATTTCAACTTCGATGCGGCCCTTGGTGCCACCGATCTGGGCGCGTTGCCAGGGGGCGAGTTGGGTTGAAATGGTGAAGGTCAGGTGACGGCCATCGCCGAAATCCGCAAGGCCGCCGGCCATCCGGTCGGTCTTGAATTTAGGATCGCGGTCAAAGGTGGCGATGACGCGCCTGGGCTCGGCGCCGAACATGAAACGCGAGACGGTAATGGGATAGCAGCCGATGTCATAAAGCCCGCCGCCGCCGATATCGGCCATGTTGCGGACGTTTTTGGGATCGCGGTTGAAGTAGGTGAAGTAGACCTGCACGGCACGCACCTCACCGATATCGCCCTTTTTGGCGAGCGCCCGGGCGGCCAGCCATTGCAGGCTGTGACGCACCATGAAGGCTTCGGCCACATAGATGCCCTTAGGAATTTTGCGGAGCTTGGCCGCCTCTTTGGCGGAGATGGCGATGGGCTTTTCGCAGAGCACATGTTTGCCGGCCTTGGCGGCGGCGAGCGTCAGCGGCACATGCAGATGGTTGGGCAGCGGGTTGTAAACCGCCTCGATTTCCGGGTCGGCCAGCATCGCTTCATAGGAGCCGTAGGCTTTGGGAATGCCGAGCCTTGCGGCTGCGGCCTGGGCGGTTTTGAGCTTGCGTGAAGAGATGGCAACGATCTCGATATCCCTGCTTTTCAGCATGCCGGGAAGGACTTTTTCCACGCCGATATTGGCGGTTGAAATTATTCCCCATTTCACTGGCTTCATGACTGTTCCCTGCCTCAGTTTAAAGAACCCACCTTATGGCACAGGCAAAGGGCGTCGATAAGTGCGCAAATGTCGTTTTTTGATCATTGCGGCGCAATAGAATTCTTGACGGACCGAGGGTATTTCGCGTTAGTTTAAAGCCATCATCC
>JBBSBQ010000051.1:0-18695 GCA_038251095.1 Hyphomicrobiales bacterium | reverse complement strand
TCCGGAAGGCACGGAAATGGTGATGCCGGGTGACAATATCGCGTTTGACGTCGAGCTGATTACGCCGATTGCCATGGAGGAGAAGCTGCGCTTCGCCATCCGTGAAGGCGGCCGTACCGTCGGCGCCGGCGTTGTTGCAAAAATCACGGAGTAACACCACTTAGGGGTATAGCTCAGTTGGTAGAGCGGCGGTCTCCAAAACCGCAGGCCGAGGGTTCGAGCCCTTCTGCCCCTGCCATTAACCAAGGAAAAATGCGACCATGGCCAAAACCAGTCCGGTAGAATTTGCCCAGCAAGTACGTGAAGAAGCTAGGAAAATTGCTTGGCCGAGCCGCAAGGAGGTGATGATTTCAACCGTTATGGTCATGATCATGGTGACCATGGCTTCGATATTTTTCCTTGTGGTGGACTTCATTTTGAAACAAGGCATCGACAAGCTGCTTCTGGGCCTCTAAAGGGTGCCGCTGAGAGTTACGGAATTGGAATGACAAAACGCTGGTACATCGTTCACGCCTATTCGAATTTCGAAAAAAAGGTGGCCGAATCCATAAAGGAACAGTCGGTTCAAAAGGGTCTTGACGACCTGTTTGAGCAGGTTCTGGTTCCCACCGAGGAAATCATCGAGGTTCGCCGAGGTCGCAAGATCAAGAGCGAGCGGCGGTTTTTTCCTGGCTATGTTCTTGTAAAGATGGAACTAACTGACCAGGCGTTTCATTTGATCAAGAACACGCCAAAGGTCACCGGCTTCCTCGGTTCGGATTCCAAGCCGATCCCGATTTCGGACGCCGAGGCCAACCGCATCCTCAATCAGGTGGCGGAAGGTGTGGATAAGCCGAAAACCAGCATCTCGTTCGAAATCGGCGAACAAGTGCGCGTGGCGGATGGACCTTTTGCTTCCTTCAACGGACAGGTTGAGGAAGTGGATGAAGAGCGGTCGCGACTGAAAGTTGCGGTCTCTATTTTCGGCAGGCCAACGCCTGTCGAACTCGAGTATGGGCAGGTCGAAAAGATCCGCTGAATGTAATCCGTGGGAGGCCCTTAAAGCCGGACCACTAACCTTGAAAGAGGGACTATAGAATGGCCAAAAAAGTCGTCGGCTACATCAAGTTGCAAGTGCCGGCGGGACAGGCAAACCCGTCTCCACCAATCGGACCAGCGCTCGGACAGCGCGGTCTCAACATCATGGAATTCTGCAAGGCCTTTAACGCGGCCACGCAAAAGATGGAGCAGGGTTCGCCCGTTCCAGTCGTGATCACTGCTTACCAGGACAAGTCCTTCACTTTCGAGATGAAGTCGCCTCCGGCGTCGTTCTTCCTGAAGAAGGCCGCCAAGATTACGGCAGGTTCCAAGGAGCCGGGCAAAACCAGTGCCGGCACCGTGACAATGGCGCAATGCCGTGAAATTGCCGCGCAGAAGCTCAAGGGCATGAATGCCCGCGACGTTGATGCAGCGGCACGTGAAATCGCAGGTTCTGCCCGGTCCATGGGCCTTCAGGTTGTGGAGTAAGCAGATGAGCAAAGCCCCAAAACGTATTGCCAAGAACGAAGCCGACATTGACCGCGCCAAGTATTACGGCCTAGCGGATGCGGTGAAGCTGGTGAAGGCAAAGGCCAACGCCAAGTTTGACGAGACCATTGAAATTGCCATGAACCTGGGCGTTGACCCACGCCATGCGGACCAGATGGTGCGCGGCGTGTGTGCTCTGCCAAACGGTTCGGGCCGTAAGGTGCGGGTTGGCGTTTTTGCCAAGGGTGCCAAGGCCGAAGAAGCCAAAAAGGCTGGCGCTGACGTTGTCGGCGCTGAAGACCTGTTCGAGATCGTGAACAAGGGCACTCTGGATTTCGACCGTTGCATTGCAACGCCGGACATGATGGGGCTTGTTGGCCGTCTTGGTAAGGTGCTTGGCCCGCGCGGCATGATGCCAAACCCGAAGGTTGGCACGGTGACCATGGACATCACGGCGGCGGTGAAAGCCGCCAAGGGTGGTGCGGTCGAGTTCCGTGTTGAAAAATCCGGCATCGTTCAGGCTGGCATTGGCAAGGCAAGCTTTACGGAAGAGCAGATCGCCGGAAACATCCGCGCCTTCGTGGATGCGGTGAATAAGCAGAAGCCATCGGGTTCGAAGGGCACCTTTCTGAAGAAGGTATCGATTTCGTCCACGATGGGCCCAGGCTTCAAGCTCGATATCGCCAGCGTATCCGCGGCGTAACAAAAGTTTCTCCCTGATGATGTGAGAGCATTTTCAGGGAGTTAGCCAAGGTCCACAAGGCCTTGGATCTACCTGTCCGAGATTGCAGGCGTGAGGGAAATCCTCGCTTAAACCGCCAAGCCTGCATGAGATGGGTGTCAAAATTGAATGCGAGACCCCATATATCGGGTTTCAAGTCGGTTTGGACCTCAAGATCCTGATCCGGAAACGGTGATGGGGACAGGCAAGTAAGCGCCGCCCAAGGCCTTACCTGCTGTTTGTAGGTGACGTTTTGAGCGGCTGGTCCAACGGCGCAGGCACAATGAAGTGCTGCGCCAAAAAGGAGAGAGCAAGTGGAAAGAGCTGAAAAGACAGAGCTCGTCGCAACGCTCAATGCCGTGTTCAAAAACACAGGTGTTATCGTTGTGGCCCACAACAAGGGACTGACGGTCAACCAGGTCAATGACCTGAGGGGCAAGATGTCCTCGGCGGGCGCTACCATCAAGGTGGCGAAGAACCGTCTTGCAATGCTTGCTCTGGATGGCACTGACGCAACCGGGATCAAGGGTCTTTTCAAAGGCCCGACAATGATTGCTTATGCAAAGGATCCCGTATCGGCTCCGAAGGTTGCCGCAGACTTCGCCAAAGCCAACGAAAAGTTCGTTGTGCTCGGCGGGGCGCTGGGCAAAACCATTCTGGACGCCAATGCCGTCAAGGCTCTCGCGGAACTGCCTTCACTCGACCAGTTGAGGGCAAAGATCGTCGGCATGATCCAGACTCCAGCTACCCGCATTGCGGGTATCCTGGCAGCACCTGGCGGCCAGATCGCACGCGTGATCAACGCCTACGCCACCAAAGACAAGGCTGCCTGATAGCCTGCCTTACAATTGTTGTCATAAACCGACTTAAAAGAAGAGAGAAAATAAAATGGCTGATCTCAGCAAAATTGTAGACGACCTTTCGAGCCTCACGGTTCTGGAAGCTGCCGAACTTTCAAAGATGCTTGAAGAGAAGTGGGGCGTATCCGCCGCTGCTCCCGTAGCGGCTGCCGCCACTGCCGGTCCTGCCGCTGCTGCCACTGAAGAGAAGACCGAATTCACGGTCATGCTCACCGCTGCAGGCGACAAGAAGATCGAAGTGATCAAGGAAGTCCGCGCCATCACCGGCCTCGGCCTCAAGGAAGCCAAGGATCTGGTTGAAGCCGCTCCGAAGGCCGTCAAGGAAGGCCTCAACAAGGCCGATGCCGAAGCTGCCAAGAAGAAGCTCGAAGCAGCTGGCGCCAAGGTCGAGTTGAAGTAATGAGTTACCCCCTCCGGCGTCTGGCAAAACCAGATGCCGGGGGAGTTTGTAAGATATGAGTTTGCCCGACGGTTTATTTGAAGTTCTCAAAAAAGGACTTCAGACAAGCCGTCTTCATCGTTTGAATAATTAGACTGACAAGGAAATCACATGGCTGAGGCACATACGGTCGCAAGTCGGAAACGCATCCGCAAAGTATTCGGCAAGGGTATTGAAGTTGCCGTCATGCCGAACCTGATTGAGGTGCAAAAGGAATCTTACGACCAGTTTCTGCAAGTCAAGGAACCTACCGGCGGACGGATCAATGAGGGTCTACAAGCCGTGTTCAAATCGGTATTCCCGATTTCGGACTTTTCCGGCCAGGCCGTACTTGAATTCGTGCGCTATGAATTCGAGGCGCCGAAATTTGACGTGGATGAATGCCAGCAGCGCGGCATGACTTTCGCTGCGCCCTTCAAGGTGACGCTGCGTCTCATCGTGTTTGAAATCGATCCGGACACCCAGGCCAAGTCGGTCAAGGACATCAAGGAACAGGATGTTTACATGGGCGACATTCCGCTCATGACCTCCAATGGCACCTTCGTGGTGAACGGCACCGAGCGGGTTATCGTTTCGCAGATGCATCGTTCGCCCGGCGTGTTCTTCGATCACGACAAGGGCAAGAGCCATTCATCGGGCAAGCTGCTGTTTGCGGCACGCATCATTCCTTACCGCGGTTCGTGGCTCGATTTCGAGTTCGACCCCAAGGACATCGTATTCGCGCGCATCGACCGGCGCCGCAAGCTGCCGATCACCACGCTGCTCTATGCGCTTGGCCTGCAGGGCGAAGAGATTCTGCATGAGTTCTACAAGTCGGTTGGCTACACCCAGACTAAGGACGGCTGGAAAACAGCGTTCGACGTCGACCGCTACAAGGGCATCAAGCCGACGGTTGACCTGATTGACGCCAAGACCAAGGCCGTTGTGGTTGAAGCCGGCAAAAAGATTACGCCGCGCCTGGCCAAGAAAATTGCCGAGGATGGCACCAAGGAACTACTGGTGCGCGATGAGGACCTTTATGGCCGTTACATTGCCGATGAACTGGTCAATGAAAAGACCGGCGAGATCTTTGCCGAAGCCGGCGACGAGATCGACGAGAAGGTTCTGAATGCGCTGAAGGAAGCGGGCTTCACCAAGCTCAATCTTCTCGATATCGACCACATCAACACGGGCGCCTATATCCGCAATACGCTCAAGGCCGACAAGGTTGAAAGCTACGAGCAGGCACTTATCGAAATCTACCGCGTCATGCGCCCGGGTGAACCGCCAACACGGGAATCGGCTGAGGCCCTGTTCAATGGGCTGTTCTTCGACTCGGAGCGTTATGATCTCTCGGCCGTGGGCCGGGTGAAGATGAACATGCGCCTGGAGCTTGATGTTCCTGACACTATGCGCGTTCTTCGCCGCGAGGATGTGCTTGCCGTGATCAAGACGCTGCATGAGCTGCGTGACGGCAAGGGCGAAGTGGACGACATCGATCATCTTGGCAACCGCCGCGTGCGCAGCGTTGGCGAGCTGATGGAAAACCAGTACCGCCTTGGCCTGGTGCGCATGGAGCGCGCCATCAAGGAGCGCATGTCATCGGTTGATATTGACACCGTGATGCCGCATGACCTTATCAACGCCAAGCCCGCGGCTGCCGCCGTGCGCGAGTTCTTCGGCTCTTCGCAACTTTCGCAGTTCATGGACCAGACCAACCCGTTGTCGGAAATCACCCACAAGCGCCGCCTCTCGGCCCTTGGACCGGGCGGCCTGACACGGGAACGCGCCGGCTTTGAAGTGCGAGACGTGCACCCCACACACTATGGACGCATCTGCCCCATTGAAACGCCGGAAGGCCCGAACATCGGCCTGATCAACTCGCTGGCCACCTATGCCCGAGTGAACAAGTATGGCTTTATCGAAACGCCTTACCGTACCGTCAATAACGGCAAGGTTTCGAGGGACGTGACCTATCTCTCGGCCATCGAAGAGGGCAAGCACTACATCGCGCAGGCGAACGTAGCGCTGACCAAGGACAACAAGTTTGCCGAAGATATGGTGATTGCGCGCAACTACGGCGATGTGATCTCCGTACCTTCGGACAAGATCGACTATGTGGATGTTTCTCCGAAGCAACTCGTATCGGTTGCAGCGGCGCTGATCCCGTTCCTTGAGAACGATGACGCCAACCGTGCTCTCATGGGTTCAAACATGCAGCGCCAGGCCGTGCCATTGGTTCGCACCAATGCGCCGCTGGTTGGCACGGGCATGGAATCCATCGTGGCACGGGATTCGGGCGCTGCCTTTGCGGCACGCCGCACCGGCGTGGTGGACCAGGTTGACGCCAAGCGCATCGTTATCCGCGCCACGGAGGAAACCGATCCCTCCAAGTCCGGCGTTGATATCTACACGCTCGCCAAGTTCCAGCGCTCCAACCAGAACACCTGCATCAACCAGCGTCCGCTGGTGCGCGTGGGCGACCAGGTGAAGCAGGGCGATATCATAGCCGACGGTCCGTCCACCGACCTCGGCGACCTGGCTCTCGGGCAGAATGTGCTCGTGGCCTTCATGCCGTGGAATGGCTACAACTTTGAAGACTCCATCCTGCTGTCCGAGCGCATCGTGAAAGATGACGTGTTCACCTCCATCCACATCGAAGAATTTGATGTAATGGCGCGCGACACGAAGCTGGGGCCAGAGGAAATCACCCGCGACATTCCAAACGTGGGCGAAGAGTCACTCAAGAACCTCGATGAAGCCGGCATTGTTTACATCGGTGCGGAAGTGAAGCCGGGCGACATTCTGTGCGGCAAGATCACGCCAAAGGGCGAAAGCCCGATGACGCCGGAAGAAAAGCTGCTGCGCGCCATCTTCGGCGAAAAGGCCTCGGACGTGCGTGACACGTCGCTGCGCCTGCCTCCTGGTGTTGCCGGAACTGTCGTTGAAGTGCGCGTATTCAACCGCCACGGTGTGGACAAGGACGAACGCGCGTTGGCAATCGAACGCGAGGAAATCGAACGGCTTGCAAAGGACCGTGACGACGAACTCAAGATTCTCGACCGCAACGCCTATGGCCGCCTGCATGACTTCCTGAACGGGAAAGTCGCAACGGGCGGACCGCGCGGTCACAAGATCGACGGCAAGGTCACGGAAAAAATCCTTGAGGACATTCCGCGTTCGCAGTGGTGGAGCATTGCACTCTCGGCCGAGAAATCGATTGCCGAGCTCGAAGCCATGAAGCTGCAGTATGACGAAGCCAAGAAGCGTCTTGAAACACGTTTCCTTGACAAGGTCGAGAAGCTGCAGCGCGGCGATGAACTGCCACCCGGCGTGATGAAGATGGTCAAGGTCTTCGTGGCCGTGAAGCGGAAAATCCAGCCGGGCGACAAGATGGCTGGACGCCATGGCAACAAGGGCGTGGTTTCGCGCATTGTGCCAGTGGAGGACATGCCGTTCCTCGAGGATGGTACCCATGTCGACATCGTTCTGAACCCACTGGGCGTGCCTTCACGCATGAACGTGGGCCAGATCCTGGAAACCCATTTGGGCTGGGCCTGTGCGGGCCTTGGCAAGCAAGTGGGCCAGATGCTCGATGCCTATCAGGAAACCCAGAAGATCAAGCCGCTCCGTGACGGCCTCTTCAAGATCTATGGCAAGAATGATGAGCTCGATGCCCTTGATGACAGCGAACTGGTCGAATCGGCGCAGAATTTGCGCCACGGTGTTCCCATCGCAACGCCGGTGTTTGACGGCGCGCGCGAGGAGGACATTGCCAAGATGCTCAGCGATGCGGGCCTGAATACCTCGGGCCAGGTGACGCTCTATGACGGCAAAACCGGCGAAGTGTTTGATCGCCCAGTCACCGTTGGCTACATCTACATGCTGAAACTGCATCACCTCGTGGACGACAAGATCCATGCGCGTTCCATCGGGCCTTACTCGCTTGTGACCCAGCAACCCCTGGGCGGCAAGGCACAGTTCGGCGGCCAGCGCTTCGGCGAAATGGAAGTGTGGGCCCTCGAGGCCTATGGCGCGGCCTACACGCTGCAGGAAATGCTTACAGTCAAGTCGGATGACGTGGCCGGACGCACAAAGGTTTATGAAGCCATTGTGCGCGGCGACGACGCCTTCGAGTCGGGCATTCCGGAAAGCTTCAACGTGCTGGTCAAGGAAATGCGTTCGCTCAGCCTCAATGTCGAATTGCAGAATTCACAACAGTAATCATCAGTGGACGGGGCGGCAGCGCCTCGTCCGTAACACCCGCGTTAAACAAATTTGAACACCCAAAGGAGCAGTGACACATGAACCAAGAGGTCATGAACGTCTTCAGCCCGGCAGTTACGGCGCAGACATTCGATCAAATCCGCATATCGATCGCTTCCCCAGAAAAGATCCTGTCGTGGTCGTTCGGCGAAATCAAGAAGCCGGAAACGATCAACTACCGCACATTCAAACCTGAGCGCGACGGACTTTTCTGCGCGCGCATTTTCGGACCGGTGAAGGATTACGAGTGCCTGTGCGGCAAGTACAAGCGCATGAAGTACAAAGGCATCATCTGCGAAAAGTGCGGCGTGGAAGTCACCCTTTCAAAGGTGCGGCGCGAGCGCATGGGCCATATCGAGCTGGCGGCGCCTGTTGCCCACATCTGGTTCCTGAAGTCGCTGCCATCGCGCATAGCGCTTCTTCTCGACATGCAATTGAAGGAAGTTGAGCGGGTTCTTTATTTCGAGCAGTATATTGTGCTCGAACCCGGACTCACACCTTTGAAGCCGCGCCAGACGCTCACCGAGAGCGAGTACATCAAGGCCCAGGAAGATTATGGCGATGACAGCTTTACCGCATCGATTGGCGCAGAAGCCGTGCGTGAAATGCTCATGGCCATCCAGCTTGAGCAATTGCGCGAGCAGTTGCGTGAAGAGCTCAAGGTTGCCACCGGTGACTTGAAACCCAAGAAGCTTGCCAAGCGTTTGAAGATTGTGGATTCCTTCATTGAGTCCGGCAACCGCCCGGAATGGATGATCCTCACCCAGGTTCCGGTCATTCCGCCGGAGCTCCGGCCCTTGGTTCCTCTGGATGGCGGCCGCTTTGCCACCTCCGACTTAAACGACCTCTATCGCCGCGTGATCAACCGCAACAACCGCCTTAAGCGCCTGATTGAGCTTCGCGCGCCGGACATTATCGTGCGCAACGAAAAGCGCATGCTGCAGGAGTCGGTTGACGCGCTGTTTGACAACGGCCGCCGTGGCCGTGTGATCACAGGCGCGAACAAGCGTCCGCTGAAGTCGCTCGCCGACATGTTGAAGGGCAAGCAGGGCCGCTTCCGCCAGAACCTGCTCGGCAAACGCGTGGATTATTCCGGCCGCTCGGTTATCGTGGTCGGCCCGGAACTCAAGCTGCATCAGTGCGGCTTGCCGAAGAAGATGGCGCTCGAGCTGTTCAAGCCGTTCATCTATTCGCGCCTTGAAGCCAAGGGGCTGTCCTCCACCGTGAAGCAGGCCAAGAAGCTGGTTGAAAAAGAAAAACCAGAAGTCTGGGATATCCTCGACGAGGTTATCCGCGAACATCCGGTGATGCTGAACCGTGCGCCAACCCTTCACCGTTTGGGCATCCAGGCGTTTGAGCCCGTGCTCATCGAAGGCAAGGCCATTCAGCTGCATCCGCTGGTCTGCACCGCCTTTAACGCCGACTTCGACGGCGACCAGATGGCGGTTCACGTGCCGCTCTCGCTGGAAGCCCAGCTTGAAGCGCGCGTTCTTATGATGTCAACGAACAACGTGCTGCACCCGGCCAACGGACAGCCGATTATCGTGCCGTCACAGGACATCGTGCTTGGCCTCTACTATCTCTCGATCATCCGCAATGGTGAAGCGGGCGAAGGCAAGGCCTTTGGCAACACAGCGGAAATCGACCATGCCCTGGCGGCTGGCGTTATCACGCTGCATACCAAGATCAAGGGCCGCATCAAGGAAGTAGGACCGGAAGGCAAGGTGATCAACCGCATCATCGACACCACGCCGGGCCGCATGAAGATCGGCGAATTGCTGCCGCTCTCCACCAACATTTCCTATGACCTCTGCAACAAGCTGATGACCAAGCGCGAAATCTCCAAGATGATCGACGCGGTCTATCGCCATTGCGGCCAGAAGGAATCGGTTGTGTTCTGCGACCGCATCATGTCGCTTGGCTTCTACAATGCCTATAAGGCTGGCATTTCCTTCGGCAAGGATGACATGGTCATTCCTAAGACCAAGGAAAAGCTTGTGAACCAGACGCGTGAACTCGCCAAGGAATACGAGCAGCAGTACATCGACGGCCTCATCACCCAGGGCGAGAAGTACAACAAGGTTGTTGACGCCTGGGCCAAGTGCACTGATAGGGTCGCTGAAGAAATGATGGCCGGCATTCAAGCCGTCCAGATTGACGAAGTGACCGGCCGTGAAAAGCAGATCAACTCGATCTACATGATGAGTCATTCAGGTGCGCGCGGTTCGCCGGCGCAAATGAAGCAGCTTGCCGGCATGCGCGGGCTGATGGCCAAGCCATCGGGCGAGATCATCGAAACGCCGATCATTTCCAATTTCAAGGAAGGCCTGTCGGTTCTCGAATACTTCAACTCCACGCACGGAGCCCGCAAAGGCCTTGCGGATACGGCGTTGAAGACGGCGAACTCGGGTTATTTGACGCGCCGCTTGGTTGACGTGGCTCAGGACGCCATCATCAGCCAGGAGGATTGCGGCACCAAGAACTCGATCACCACCCGGCCGATCATTGACGCCGGTGAGGTCATCGTTTCGCTCGGCGTGCGCGTTCTCGGACGCACCGCTGCAACCGATGTTGTCGATCCGGTGACCAATGCCGTGATCGTCAATGCCGGTGAAGAGATGCTGGAGTCGCATGTTGAGAAGATCGAGAAGGCGGGGGTCACTGAAATCCGCATCCGCTCGGTGCTCACTTGCGAAACTAAATTCGGCGTGTGTGGCAAGTGCTACGGACGCGATTTGGCTCGCGGCACGCCCGTCAACATGGGTGAAGCGGTTGGCGTTATCGCGGCCCAGTCCATCGGCGAGCCGGGAACCCAGCTCACCATGCGCACCTTCCACATCGGCGGCACGGCGCAGGTTCTTGACCAGTCGTTTGTTGAATCAAATCACGAAGGCAAGATCACGATCCGTAACCGCAATGTAATGAAGGACTCACAGGGCCGTCTCATGGTCATGGGACGCAACGCGGCGATCGTGGTTGAAGATGCCAAGGGCAATGAACGCGCTGTTCACAAGGTGGTTTACGGCACACGCCTTTTCGTTGACGACGGCGACATGGTCAAGCGCGGCGTGCGCCTGGCCGAATGGGATCCCTACACACGGCCGATGCTTTCGGAAGCGGATGGCGTGGTGCAGTTCGAAGATGTCGTTGATGGTGTTTCCCTCAACGAAATCGCCGACGAAGCCACGGGCATTACCAACCGGGTGATCATCGACTGGCGTTCCAACCAGCGCGGCTCATCGCTGAAGCCCGCGATGGTGGTGAAGGACAAGGACGGAAATGTTCACAAGCTGGCACGTGGCGGCGAAGCCCGCTATCTGCTGTCGGTCGACTCCATTCTGTCGGTTGATCCCGGCACTTCGGTGAAGGCCGGCGACGTGCTTGCACGTAACCCGCTGGAAAGCGCCAAGACACGCGACATCACGGGCGGTCTGCCGCGGGTTGCCGAGTTGTTTGAAGCGCGCCGTCCGAAGGATGCAGCGATTATCGCTGAAATCTCCGGACGGGTCGAGTTTGGCCGCGACTACAAGAACAAGCGCCGCATTCGCATTGTGCCGCAGGATGAGACGCTGGAAGCAGTGGAATATCTCATCCCGAAGGGCAAGCATTTGCCAGTGCAGGAAGGCGACTTCATTGAGAAGGGCGAATACCTGCTCGATGGCAATCCGGCACCTCACGATATTCTGGCGATCAAGGGCGTGGAAGAGCTTGCTGCCTTCCTTGTCAACGAAATCCAGGAAGTCTACCGTTTGCAGGGCGTTTCGATCAACGACAAGCACATTGAAGTTATTGTGCGCCAGATGCTGCAGAAGGTTGAAATCACTGATGCTGGCGAATCCACCTGGCTGGTCGGCGAACAGGTTGACCATGTTGAAATGGATACCGAAAACGAGAAGCTGATTGCCGATGGCCGCAAGCCTGCCACGGGTGTTCCGGTTCTGCTGGGCATCACCAAGGCGAGCTTGCAGACGCGGTCGTTCATTTCGGCGGCATCCTTCCAGGAAACCACACGGGTTCTCACGGAAGCTGCAGTTCAGGGCAAGATCGATACGCTCGAAGGCCTCAAGGAAAACGTCATCGTTGGCCGCCTCATTCCGGCGGGCACGGGCGGCATGCTGGCGCGCTTGCGTCAGGTCGCCGACAAGCGCGATGGGCTTATCCTCGAAGAGCAGGCACGGGCCGAAGTTCTTCCAGCGGCGGAATAAGGCCCTGCCTATATCGTATTGAGAAGGCCCGGTTTACCGCCGGGCCTTTTATTTGCCGACAAGCATGTCAGAGGCAGTAAATTCCCTTGGCAACGGAGATCCCCGCGAGGAGGGCAAGCAACGCCAAAACCCATTTACGAAACACCCTTGGATTGGCGTTCTTGAAACTCCGGGCGCCGAGCCAGACTCCGGCGAGAAGGGCAGGAAGGAATGTCAGGGTACGGAATATCGTGCCGGTTGAGATGAGATTCTCACGCGCAAGGAAGACCAGCCCTATCGCGTCGGTCAGAAGGAAATAGGTGACTAGGGTGGCGCGGCCGACGATGGCTCCGGCGGGAGAGGCGAAATAGAAAAGGATGACAGGCGGGCCGCCGATGCCGAAGGCCCCGTTGGCCGCGCCAGCCGCAAGGCCGGCAGCCATGCTGGCAACTTTACCAGGCATTGTCTTTAATGCAAAGCCTTGCCACAGCAGGTAGGTGACGACAAAAACGAATATGCCTAAGGCGATTTGCATGGAGGCTGGCGGAATGCCAGTGAGGAACATGAGGCCAAAGGGTGTACCGATCGCGGTGCCGACAACCAAGAGAAAGAGTGAACGCCAATGGATTTCGCGCCAGAGGCCGGGCAGAAGATGAATGCTTGCGGCGATTTCCAGCAGGAAAATCGAGGGGATGATTTCGGTGGGGCCGTAAAAGAGCGACAGGGCTGTGATGGCGAGCAGCGAAAATCCGAAGCCGGAATAGCCCCGCACGATGGCGGCAAGGAAAACTATTGCAATGGCTGCCGCGAGCGACACTTTCAGTATCTGGAGAACACACGCTCCAGGGCGTGCTCCACCTGGGCCACGTCCTTTTCCTGAATGCACATGGGCGGTACCATGCGCAGGATATTCTTGTCGACGCCGGATTTACTCATGACCAGACCATGTTCACGGGTTTTTTCGAAGATGTCGGCGGTTGCCTTCGCTGCCGGCGTTTTTGATTTTCGGTCGGTCACCAATTCAATGGCCAGCATGAGGCCGTGGCTGCGCACATCGCCGATGATTTCATGTTTCTGGTGCAGTCGGTCCAACACTGCGCGCAATTGGCCACCGACTTTTTGGGAGTTTGCCTGCAATCCTTCCTCGTCGATGACCTGCAGAACAGCGCGACCGGCGGCACAGGAAGTGGGGCTTGCGCCATAGGTGTGGAACGAGAATTTTTCTGCCAGCGCGTCTGCCACATGGCGCTGGGCGACAACGGCGGCCAACGGAAAGCCATTGCCGATGCCTTTGGCCATGACGACAATTTCGGGGACGATGTCATGGGCTTCGAAGCCCCAGAAATTGTCACCGGTGCGGCCGAAGCCGGATTGTACCTCGTCAATGATCATCAGCCCGCCCCGTTCGCGCACCTTGGCTGCTGCGGCGGCAAGATAGCCGGCAGGTGTTTCCACAACGCCGCCATAGCCCTGGATGGGCTCCACAATGAAACCTGCAAGTTTTCCCGAAGTGGCGTATTGGATGGTGCGGTCAATTTCCGCGAGGTAAGCGTCCGTCTCATCGCCGAATATGCCGCGATAGGGATCTGGGTTGGCCACATGGTGGATTCCGGTGAGAAGGGGGATGTTGTGGCGGAAGCCGCTGATGCCGGTGAGCGACTGGGCCCCGATGGTGGCGCCATGATAGGCATTGCGCAGGGCCAGCATGTCAATGTTGCCGGTGAACTGCTGGGCCATGACCAGGGCGAGATCGACGGCTTCGGTGCCGCTGTTGGTGAAATGCACCACCCAGTCGTGGCCCTTGGGCATGCGGGCGGCGAGCTCCTCGGCAAAATGGGCGGGCACCGGATGATAGAACATGGTGGTGCAATGCTGAAGCTGCTCGATCTGCTCCCGGACGGCAGCCGTCACCGTGGGATGGTTGTGGCCAACCGAGATGCAGACGTTCATCCCCAAGAGATCGAGATATTTCTTGCCGGTTTCATCCCAGAGATACTGGCGGTCGCCTTTGGCGAAAATGAGCGGAATCTTGTAGGGCACAAAGGCGCGCTGGGAGGCGGCGTAATATTTTTCCCGCCGGGCTACAATTGATGCGGTTGACCAATCCGTATTGAGCTTTGCCACGATCTGCCTCCCATGCTTGACCTGCCACAGTAGTCAGTCAGGGGGAGAGACACTAGCTCCAGAGGATGTTTAACGCTGGGCCATGTTTGGCCAGCGGCTTGTTGACCACAAGAGGCCGGGACCCATCTTTCCACCCGACTACGCTGAACTGATTGAAATTCGCGTGACGAAAGCTGGATCCCGACATCCAGCCAAAGCGAAGCTGGCGCCTAACTTTGACGTGGTAAACTCGTGAGGTCTAAAGGCTTTTAGGGCTGTCTAGTGGGTAACTGCGGCCAGGGCATGAGAATTGTCAGGCTCGATCAGGCCAATCAGGGCACCGGTTGAATCGGTCACCACCGCAAGCTTTCCCACACCTGGTACGCGTGTATTAGGCCGCATCACCTCGCCGCCAGCTTTCGCTGTGTCGTTCTCTGCCTTGTTGATATCGCCCACCGACATGTAGGTCATCCAGTGCGAGGGGACGCCGGCATAATCCGGTGCGGTCAATTCAAAGATGCCGCCTACGGGCTTTCCGTCTTTTCGGGCAATCCAATAGGCAGCGCCATCGGGAAGCGGGGATGCTTCAAATTGCCAACCCAGGGTGCGGCCATAAAAGGCGAGCGCAATTTCCGGTTCCCAGGTGTTGAGTTCGTGCCACCAGTTTCGTTGCGGCATGGTCATTGTGAGATTCTCCCTCTCGAAGTTAATGATCGTGTCGCCGTAAAATCAATGTCTAACGGGTGATGGGCTTTGGTGTGGCTCAATTGGGGGCAAATTGCGGCAAGTTGCTCCTTCACCTTAAAACGGCATTAAGTTTTGGGGCGCCATAGTGAGGTTATTGCTTGCGAAAAGGCACGCCACAAGATGAGTAATAGTACGAGTATTTCTTCAGATTTAATTAACCGACGTTTGAGCGGCGGCGGGCAAAAGACGTTTTATGAGCCCGATGTGGAGTTGGCGGTTGGCGCGGACGATCAGTTCGAAGGGTCGGGACTGTCGGCAGGTTTCGTCGTGAAGATGGTTTTGTTGTTTGTGGCCGTGGGTGGCGGCACCTACTTTTTTGATGCCTCTGGCTTCTCTTGGTATGACGTGAAAATGGCCGTCGGTGACCTTTCGCACTTCCGGCTGTAGAATCATCCCAGCAAGCACCCGAATCCGTTCATTTCTCCCGGTATTTCCGTGTCTGCCGCATTATTTTTTGTGCCTTGCAACGATAAAGCTCATAAAGGCTCGGCTTTTGGCCCCATAGCTTAAAAATTCCCTGATTCAGGGGTTGACGCGAGGTATGGGCCCAAGTAGAACCCGCCTCGTTCTCAAGCGTCAGGCAGTCTGGGTTTCGCACCCTTAAACGATGGCGAGTGAACAACAAACGACATTCGAGGTCATGCCTTTAGGAACTCATGTTCTTAAGGGCCTCTGGTTTTGAGCACTGCGGGGTCCCGAACCGGATCACGTCAGTGTTTTTGGTCATGTGCAATCCGGTTCAATAGTTCATACGAAGGTAGATCAGGCCCGATGCCGACAATCAACCAGCTCATTCGTAAGCCACGCAGTGTTCCAAGTTATCGCAACAAGGTTCCTGCGATGCAGTCTTGCCCGCAAAAACGCGGCGTTTGCACGCGCGTTTACACCACAACGCCGAAGAAGCCGAACTCGGCGCTGCGGAAGGTCGCAAAGGTGCGGCTCACCAACGGCTTCGAAGTCGTGAGCTATATTCCGGGCGAAGGCCATAACCTGCAGGAACACTCTGTGGTGATGATCCGTGGCGGCCGCGTCAAGGATCTGCCAGGTGTCCGCTATCACATCATCCGTGGTATTCTCGATACGCAAGGCGTCGTCAAGCGCCGCCAGCGCCGGTCGAAATACGGCGCGAAGCGTCCGAAGTAAGGCGAGGGGAGTAATTAATGTCACGTCGCCATAAAGCAGAAAAACGCGTCATCAACCCGGATCCGAAATTCGGCGATCTCGTGGTTTCCAAGTTCATGAACAATCTCATGTATGAGGGCAAGAAGTCAGTCGCCGAAGGCATCGTTTACGGCGCATTTGAAAAGGTTCAGGCCAAGGTCAAGAGCGACCCGGTACAGATTTTCCACCAGGCCCTCGAAAATGTGGCTCCGGCCATTGAAGTCCGCTCACGCCGCGTGGGTGGCGCAACGTACCAAGTTCCCGTCGAAGTGCGCACCGAGCGCCGCCAGGCCCTAGCCATCCGCTGGATCATCATCGCAGCGCGCGGCCGCAACGAAAACACCATGGTTGACCGCCTTTCCGGCGAGCTCATGGATGCCGCGAACAACCGTGGATCAGCCGTGAAGAAGCGGGAAGACACCCACAAGATGGCCGAAGCGAACCGCGCTTTCAGCCATTACCGCTGGTAATTCAGGACAGACAAGATTATGGCCCGCACACACGAACTTGCAGACTACCGGAACTTCGGCATCATGGCCCACATTGATGCCGGCAAGACGACTGTTACGGAACGCATTCTTTTTTATTCCGGCAAGAGCCACAAGATTGGCGAAGTACATGACGGCGCTGCCACCATGGATTTCATGGAGCAGGAGCAAGAGCGCGGGATTACGATTACGTCCGCTGCCACCACCACCGTCTGGAACGGCAAGCGCCTGAACATCATCGACACCCCCGGCCACGTGGATTTCACCATTGAAGTCGAGCGCAGCTTGCGCGTGCTGGACGGCGCGGTTTGCGTGCTTGATTCAAACCAAGGCGTTGAGCCGCAAACCGAAACTGTTTGGCGCCAGGGCGACAAGTACCATGTTCCGCGCATCGTGTTCTGCAACAAGATGGACAAGACCGGTGCTTCCTTCAAGCAATGCATTGACGACATCAAGGAGCGCCTGGGGGCACGCCCGGTTCCGATTCAGCTGCCGATTGGCGCTGAAGCCGATTTCAAGGGCATTATTGACCTTGTGCGCATGAAGGCCGTGATCTGGGAGAACGAAGCTCTCGGTGCAAACTATCACGACGAAGAAATTCCCGCCGACATGCTCGATGCCGCCAAGCAGGCGCGCGCCGACATGATCGAAGCCTGCGCCGAGCTCGACGAACAGGCAACGGAAGACTATTTGAACGGCAAGGAAATTTCCAACGAAACCATCAAGAAGTTGTTGCGCAAAGCGGTTCTGACAGCTGCGTTCTTCCCGGTTCTCTGTGGTTCAGCCTTCAAGAACAAGGGCGTTCAGCCGCTTCTTGACGCGGTTGTCGATTATCTGCCGTCGCCGCTCGACCGTCCGGCCATCAAGGGCATTGACCTGAAGACCGGTGGCGAAACCACCCGCCCATCTTCGGATACAGAGCCGTTGGCGCTTCTCGCATTCAAGTTGATGGACGACCAGTACGGCATTCTTACTTTCTGCCGCATTTATTCCGGGGTGCTCGGAAAAGGCACATCGCTTCTCAATTCCACCCGCGACAAGACCGAGCGCGTGGGCCGCATGGTTCTCATGCATGCTAACAACCGCGAAGAAATTGCTGAAGCTTATGCGGGCGATATCGTAGCCCTCGTCGGCCTGAAAGACACGCGTACCGGCGATACTCTGTGCGACCCTGCGAAGCCCGTGATCCTGGAAAAGATGGAATTCCCTGAGCCGGTCATCGAAATGAAGGTCGAGCCCAAGACCAAGGTTGACCAGGAAAAGATGGCCGTGGCGCTTTACAAGCTGGCTGCTGAGGATCCGTCCTTCCGGGTTTCCACCGACTCCGAGTCCGGCGAAACGATCATCAAGGGGATGGGTGAGCTTCACCTGGACATCAAAGTTGATATTCTTAAGCGCACCCACAAGGTTGAAGTGTCGGTTGGCGCCCCGCAGGTTGCCTACCGCGAAACCATTACCCGCAAGACCGAAGTTGACTACACCCACAAGAAGCAGACCGGCGGTACAGGCCAGTTTGCCCGCGTCATTCTCGAAATCGAGCCCAATGAGAAGGGCAAAGGCTACGAGTTTGAAAGCCAGGTTGTGGGCGGTACGGTTCCGAAGGAATATATCCCCGGCGTCGAAAAGGGCCTGAACTCGGTCATGGGGTCGGGCATTCTCGCGGGCTTCCCAATTGTTGACATCAAGATTGCGCTTACTGACGGCGCCTACCATGAAGTTGACTCCTCGGCGATTGCTTTTGAAATTGCGTCGCGCATGGCGCTTCGTGAAGGCCTGCAAAAGGCCGGTGCGATCCTGCTCGAGCCCATTATGAAGGTTGAAGTTACGTCACCTGAAGATTATCTGGGTGGTGTTATCGGCGATCTCAATTCTCGTCGTGGCCAGATCCTTGGCACCTCGGCGCGCGGCAACGCGCAAATTGTGAATGCCATGGTGCCGTTGGCCAACATGTTTGGTTACATCAACAACCTGCGCTCGATGAGCCAGGGACGCGCCAGCTACACCATGCAGTTCAACCACTATGAACAAGTCCCGGGCGCAGTTGCCCTGGAAGTTCAGAAAAAATACGCTTAATCCAAATTTGTTTAACGGAGCACTCCGATGGCCAAAGAGAAATTTCTTCGCGACAAGCCGCATTGCAACATTGGGACGATTGGCCATGTTGACCACGGCAAGACGTCGCTGACGGCAGCGATCACCAAGGTTCTGGCGGAGACGGGGGGCGCGACCTATACGGCCTAC
>JBBSBQ010000050.1:0-19849 GCA_038251095.1 Hyphomicrobiales bacterium | reverse complement strand
GGGCGCACCGAACGACTTGTCGATAACGACGTTGCGGCCCTTGGGGCCGAGGGTGACCTTCACCGCGTTAGCGAGAATGTCAACGCCGCGGAGCATTCGCTCGCGGGCTTCGCCGCCGAAGCGGACTTCTTTTGCAGCCATGTGAATATTCCTTTGATTGCTAAAATTGGTTGTGGGCCGGAATTACTTGTCGAGAACGCCCATGATGTCGGATTCTTTCATGATCAAAAGCTCGTCGCCGTCGATCTTGACTTCGGTGCCTGACCATTTGCCGAAAAGGACGGTGTCGCCCTTCTTCACATCGAGCGGAACCAACTTGCCGCTTTCATCGCGGGCGCCAGGGCCTACGGCGATGATTTTGCCCTGCATCGGCTTCTCCTGCGCCGTTTCGGGGATGATGATGCCACCCTTGGTCTTGGTGTCTTCATCAACCCGCTTCACCACGACCCGGTCGTGCAAAGGACGGAATTTCATGTGGTAACTCCTCATAATTTATTGATTTTATTTGCATTTAAAGTCGAGACAGGAACCTGTCCCGACCTCTGTTAGCAGTCACATAACAGGAGTGCTAACAGATGGGCCACAAATAGGTCCGATGCGGGCGACAGTCAAGGGCCAATGCTGTTGCACCGCCACAATTCGGTAGCCTTGCCTTGTCAAAAGCCCATGCAGTTAACGGACGGGTGATTTGGTGCAAGTGCGGATCTTACATTTTCTAACGGCGTTCCTTTGCTTGTTGGTGGCTTCCCCGTTGAAGGCCCAGACCCTCAACACCGCGGATTTCCAGATCGAATGGAAGGTGACCAACCGCTTCCGGCTCTTCAATTACGCGGATTTTTTCAAGCTGCACGAGAACGCCTGGCGGCAATACCTCATCCATGTGAGAGAGCAGAAGATCCCTGAAGAACAGAAAGCCCTTCTCATCAACAGCGCATCGGTGCTGGGCAGCGAGCATGTGCTCAACGACCGCTACATCGCCTTCACCCGACTGGAGCGCTCGAAATTTGATTGGCGCGGCTGGGCAGCGATTGGCCAAGGTAGGCTGTGCTGGAACCCCAGAAGCCGCCTGCATGATCTGTGCGGCGATGTCGATGGCTATGTCGATCCGAAGGCCCACGAAATTGAAATTAGCCTCCGCCCTCTCGTGAAAAATACCCTGATCAAGGAGTATAATTGCGAATGGCGTGTCGGCAACGCCCCCGTCCAGACGGCACCCTGCGATGGCACTGTTAAGGCCATGCTGCCTTATCCCGATGGCGCCGACATTTCCGTGGCCGTGGCGGGCGAACAGCCCATCACCCTGAAGGCAAAAGTGCGCGACCTGCTGATTGTCGGCATGGGCGACAGCTTTGCCTCCGGCGAAGGCAATCCCGACATGCCCGTCGAGTTCGACGAAGCCCAGCGCCATGACAATCTTTATCCCCGGCGCAAGAACAATGATGCAAGTGGCTCTGCCCAATGGACCGACGAGCTCTGCCACCGCTCGCTCTACGGCCACCAGTTGCGCGCCGCCCTGCAGATCGCCATCGAGAATACCCAGTCGGCAGTGACATTTCTGGGCTACGCCTGTTCCGGCGCCGGCATCGAAGCGGGCATTA
Organism: Hyphomicrobiales bacterium; assembly: GCA_038251095.1. GTDB lineage: Bacteria > Pseudomonadota > Alphaproteobacteria > Rhizobiales > Aestuariivirgaceae > Aestuariivirga. Next base: position 18,251 of record JBBSBQ010000050.1, on the reverse strand, counting down.
TCGGCCCCCAGGAATATGTCGAGAGCGTCAGCTCCACCAGTGCCGCCACGTCGGACGCCACGACTGCGCCAACGACGCGTTTTCTGTCCGGCGATTCCAAAGATGCCCAGATCCGCTGGCTGCTGCGCGAGCTTTGCGCGGTGAAGCCCAAAGAGGATGACGGCCTGTGGGTTTGTCCTGACAACCAGTTTCGGCGGCCTGTCGATTATCTTTTTCTCTCGGTGGGCGGCAATGACATCGGCTTCAGGAACGTCGTCGCCTGGGCAACACTGCGTCAGGGAACCTCCGCCACGCTTGCAAAATTCTTTGGCGCCACCGTTCCGGCAAAAGATTTTGCCAGGAACATGAAGGACACGCTTCCCGGCGCCTATGCCCGTCTCGCCAAAGCCATCGAGCGCGCCGTGCCGCTCTATTCTGATCAGGGGGTCTTCGATGCCTCCCGCGTCATCCTCTCCGCCTATCCCGACATGCTTGTCGATGAAACCGGTCAGGTCTGTCCCGCGGGAGGCAAGGAAGAAGATGAGGAAGACCGTTACCCCGCCAACCAGTCCCTCGATGCGTTTTCGTCGTGGCTTGCCACAACCAGCGGGCGGCTGAACGCCGTTCATGAGCAGCTCGCCGAACTTGACCGGCGCATGAAGGATTTGAGCGGCGACCATGGCTGGACCTATGCCGGCCGGGTTTACAATGACCAGGTATTCCGGGGTCATGGCTTTTGTGCCCAGCGCACCAAATTCGCCAACGACCCCGCCGAAGTGCTGATGATCCCCTGCTGGGGCAAGGCCGACAGGCCCACGCAAACCTGCCAATCCTCCTGGTCCGGCAAGGCCAGGGAATGGCGGCCCTACAATCCGATCACCCAGAATTATCCATACGCGATGCGCCAGCGCTGGGTCCGCACCTTCAATGATGCCTACATGGCGGTAAACCAGAAGGTAATGGACAAGGCAGGCAAGGTTGATGAAAAAGCCTCGAGCCAGATCTTTTCCGAAACCATCGGCGCCATGCATCCCAACGCCGAAGGCCAGGCCGCCATGGCTGACGCCATCCTCATGGATATCCGCGAAGAAATTTCAAAAATGCTGGGCGGCGAACTTTATTAGGCGACAGGGATGAAGTTATCCTCCGGATCCTGTTCCATCAAATCACGGATTTTCAGCAGGGCATTTTTCAGCTCTTGCGCTGTTGCCGGCTGGCCAAACGAGATGCGCACCGCGTGATCTTTTGCCTGTGGCCCGAAAGAAAAAGCGGGTCCGGGCGTAAGCTTGATGTTGCGCGCAAGTGCTGCTGATGCAAAGCGGAGCGGGCTCCAGTGCTCGGGAAGGCTCAGCCAGCCATAGGGCGCTCCCGGCTCGCAGCTGAACTTGTGCCGGGAAAACACCTCACAGAAAGCCCTGCGCCGGATTGCCATCTCCGCATTGATCCGCCGCAACAGGTGTTCGGCGATATCCGTTTCCAGCCAATAGCGCGCGACTTCTGCCGTGAGCCCGGTGACGCGGGCTCCGGCTGCACGTTGCCGCAAGCGCAGGAATTGCGCTCGCCCCGGCGGTGTTGCGACAAAACCGATGCGAAGGCCCGGCGCCAGTGTCTTGGACAGGCTGGTGATGTGGTAGGTGCGCTCCGGTGCAAGGCTGTAGAATGTCGGCGGCTGCACCCGCTCGTCCAGCAGGCGGAAAATGTCATCCTCGACAATGGTAAGATTGTAGCGCCGGGCAATATCCACAACCGCATCCCGGCGCTCGCGCGACATGGTAAGCGTCGTGGGATTTTGCAGGGTCGGAACGAGATAGAGAATTTTGGATTCGCCCGTCTTGGCGGCGCGCTCAAGATCTCCCAGATCAAGCCCCGCCGCATTCATGGCAATCGGCACGGGCTTCAGGTTGAGGCCGAAGATCAACGAGCCAAGCGAAGCGTAATTGAGGCTCTCCGCCATCACGGCATCGCCGGGTTGCGCCAATACCGAAAGGCAGGCCATGACGCCGAGATGGGCGCCGGACGTGACGATGACATTTGCTTCGGAAATTTCGATGCCGCTGCGCGCCAGCCATTTGGCTCCCATGGCGCGGTAGTGCGCGTGGCCTTCCGGCGGCATGTAGTCAAGCAGCGCCAGGCGCGAAGGTTCGCGCATCACATGGGCAAGGGCCGCATCGAATTCATCCATGGAATAAACCGGCGGCGGTGCTGCATCGCTGAGATCGGCCAGTTGCGATGTGGTTTCGGGCCGGGCCGGCAACGCCGTGGTGCCGGCGATCTCGCGCACATAGCTTCCCCGGCCCACCTCGCCGGACAGCAGCCCGCGGATTTCCGCTTCGCGGTAGGCCCGCGTCACCGTCCCAACCGTCACCTTCAGCCGCCAGGCCAAATCCCGGTGCGGCGGCAATTTATCTCCCACATTCAGCTTGCCGGACATGATGTCGCCCGCCATGGCGTCAGCGATTGCGAGGTAGATCGGTTTGCCTTGGATGAGCTGGGGAGTCCAAATTGTCATGGATACAATATCCTCTTTGACAGGTACAATAAACTTATTGTATCTATACATCAAGTAATTTTCTAGCAGAAATCACAACAATATAGGTACAATAAATACAATTTTGAGAGGATTTACGAGGAGACTGCCATGCGCGAATTTGTAGCCCACGAAGCCCGGTCCCGGTTGAGCACCTTCAGCTTTTCAACCCTGCGCCAGCTTGTGCGCAATTGGCGCTGCCGGAAACAACTTCTCAAACTCCATGGCCTCGACGATTACCAATTGAAAGATATTGGCCTGACCCGCAGCCAACTGCGCCACCTGTCCGGCCTGGCCCTTTCGGTTGACCCCATTTGGGAAGCCGAACGCCTGAGGCTTGTGGCGTCACATCAAAAGGCGTAGCGGGGCTGAGTTTTTGCCTCGCAACACCCCCATTTTCTCATCGTGCCCGCACTTGATGCGGGCATCTTCTTCATCCACTAAAATCAACTAAAGATGATGGCAGTGTCGAGCACGGCCATGATGAGAAGGGGAGAATGTTGTTAAGAAAATCAATCCGACAGGAAATATGTAATCGTCGTGACGACGCGCACCTTCTTGTCGATCTGCCGCTCCGGCCGGTCATTGGGAATGGCGACTGCCGGATTGATTTCGATGATGCCCTGGTTGGCGTTCTGGATATCGCCGACCTTGGCCCCTGATTCCTGGGCAAACTTGTCCGCCGCTTCGCGCGCCCGCTTGGTGGCTTCGGTGAGCATGTCGCCCTTGAGCTCATTCACATCAGTGAAAACGAATGAAGGCCCGGCATTATAGGCGTCCGAGGAAAACACCACGCCGGATTTCAGCAAGTCGCCGATCATCCGAGAGGCATCAGCAAGATTTTCCACCTCCGATGATTTGACCAGAATATCTTCGGTGAGCACGAAGCGGATTTCCGGTGTTACCCCTTGGTTGTTGTATCCGGCCAGCCGGTCTTCAACCTGGATGTTCTGCACCTGCATGTCCTTTTCGGCGAAGCCATGCGATATGAGAAAGGCCTTTACCGCCGTTTGGGAAACTTCGAGGGAAGAACGTGCCTCTTCAAGCGTCGGCCCCGTGGCCACAAAGCGCACCGGCCAGAAGCCGAGATTGGCTTTCACCTCGCGCTCCGACAGGCCTTTGACCGTGACGGTGCGAAAGCCCAGCCGGCTTTTGATCAGTGACTCACCGGCAAGAAAGCCGCCGCAGGCCACGCCGAGGCCGATCAGCCCTCCGGCGATGATATTCGAAACTGATGACATGAAAATTCCCCGAGTGTCGCCCCTCTGGTTTCACGCTGGACGTCCATTGTGGTGCTTTTTTGTCAAATCTGGTGTGGGGCAATGATTGAGTCTGGTTGTTTCCTTTGTTGGTCCAGTTCTGCTAGCTTGGCTGAAAATATCAGCCGGAGTCTTTTCAATGAACAAGCCGCAAATCCATAGTGACGCCAAAACCTGGGAAGCTTCGCCCAACAATCTTGAACCCTTCTGGATGGGCTTTACCCCCAACCGGGCCTTCAAGCAGCGTCCGCGGATGATCGCCCGCGCCAAGGACATGCATTATTACGACATGTCGGGCCGTGCCATTCTCGATGGCAGCGCCGGCCTCTGGTGTTCCAACGCCGGCCATTGCCGCGATCCCATCGTGGCGGCAATCCAGAAATCCGCCGCCGAACTCGATTTCGCGCCGACCTTCCAGTACGGCCATCCCAAGGTGTTTGAGCTGGCCTCGCGCCTCGCCACCATGGCCCCCGGCGATTTGAACTACGCCTTCTTCTGCAACTCCGGTTCAGAAGCAGCCGACTCGGCCCTGAAAATTGCGCTGGCCTATCAGCGCGTCAAGGGCCAGGCGAGCCGCACCCGCCTGATTGGTCGCGAGCGCGGCTATCACGGCGTGAATTTCGGCGGCATTTCCGTGGGCGGCATGGTGGGCAACCGCAAGATGTTCGGCACAATGCTGGCCGGCGTTGACCACATACCCCACACCTATAACCGCAAGGAGCAGGCCTACACCAAGGGCGAGCCCGACTACGGCATGCATTATGCTGATGAGCTCGAACGCCTCGTCGCCCTGCACGATGCCTCGACCATTGCTGCCGTCATTGTTGAACCGATGGCGGGCTCGACCGGCGTGCTGCCGCCGCCCAAGGGCTATCTCAAGCGCCTGCGCGAAATCTGCGACAAGTATGGCATCCTGCTGATATTCGATGAAGTCATCACCGGCTTTGGTCGCCTGGGCTATGCCTTTGCTGCCGAGCGTTTCGGCGTCATTCCCGACATGATCACCTTCGCCAAGGGTGTGACGTCCGGCACCGTGCCCATGGGCGGTGTCATGGTGCGCCAGGGCATTTATGATGCCTTCATGACCGGGCCGGACCATGCCATCGAGCTGTTCCATGGCTATACCTATTCGGGCCACCCGATCGCGGCCGCAGCCGGCGTTGCCACCATGGACCTCTACCGCGATGAAAAGCTTTTTGAGAATGCCAAGAAGCTTGAAGGCGTCTGGGCCGATGCGGCCATGTCACTCAAGGGCAATCCGATGATAGAAGACATCCGGACCCTTGGCCTCGTGGCTGCCTTTGACCTGAAAGCGGTTGAAGGTTCGCCAGGACTTCGCGCTTACAAGGCCATGGAAAACGCCTTCCATGATTTTGGCTTCCTGATTCGCATCACCGCCGACACCATTGCATTGTCGCCGCCGCTGATGATCACGGAAAACCAGATTGATGAAATTTTCAGCGACAAGATGCCGAAAGTTCTGAAATCCGTTGCCTGATTAACCACGTTGCCATTTCCGGAATCCCCGGGCCATAGACTCATTTCGCTTTTGGCCTTATGGATTCAGGTTAACGGGGATAATTCGCGGTAATAAGCAAGTGCGTGGTTGGCCAAGCGTTCTGGTTCTTGCAGTGTTTTCCTGCTTTGCGGTGGCATGCGGGATCTTTGTTTTGGTCGCCAAGACCCAACAGGCCCAGGCCGTCGTCGCCGCCATTTTCCTTCTTGCCATCGGGCAGCTCTTCGTCATTGGCTTGGGCTGGGCCCGCGGCCTTACCCTTCAGGACGCTATCCGCAGCATCGCCCGTGAGCGCCGCGCAGCGGACGAAAAATACAACAAGTCCTTTGTCACCGCCAAGCTCTTTGAAAACGAGATTGCCGACCTGAAACGCCGCATGGGACTTTCCGAAAAGGAAATCCAGGAAGAAATGGCCGCCATGCGGGCCCAGTTCAACGAACTGGCGGAACGTTATGCGGCAGACGCCGCCAACGCCCGAATGCTGCAACAGCAGATGCAGCAACAGCAGATGCACCAACAGCCGAACCCGGCGGAATTCCCGATCACGCTGCAGGGCGCGCCGGCGCGCGAGCATTTCAATTTTCTGCTTGAACCCATCATTGACCTGACAACCAACCGCACCGCCCATTACCGGGTGCGCTTCAGCATCACCGCCGCCAATGGCATTGAAATCGATTACTCGAAACTGACCCTGAATGCCGACCGCGGCGAGCTCCGCCCGACCCTCGACGTTCACGTCATCAATCAGGCCATTCCGCTGCTCCGCCGCCTGCGCGCCAAGCATCCCGCCATGCGCATGTTCATCCCCATGGGGGCCGCAACCCTGGTGAGCGAACACACCATTGCCATGGTCAAGCAGATGCTGTCGGAAGCCGACAACGTGGCGCAGGGCGTGGTCTTTGAACTCACCCATGAATCCCTGGCCGGCCTCAGCGAAGCTGGTATTTCCGGTCTGGCTGCCATCGCCCGCATGGGTGCCACCCTGGCCCTGACCGAGGCCTCCATCGCCGGCCTTGATCTGCCGGCGCTCCGCCATCTCGGCGTGAAGTTCATCGGCGTTGAGGCCCGCTCCATTGAACCCGGCTTTGGTACCACGCAAAGCTGGCTTGATTTCGTGCAGGTGGCCCGCGGCATGAATTTCCAGCTGCTCATGACCAATGTGGAAAATTCCGCCCAGGCCGCCACCGCCTCGCAGATCGCGCGGCTCGTGGCCGGGCATTACTTCGCCCCGCCGCGCCGGGTTAAAATCAATGCCGGCATGAACGCCGCCAGTGATCTCAGCGTGGCCGCATAAGCCTGATGAAAAGCCTGTCTGCTGACTATCCGGTTTGGCTCTGCGATATTTGGGGCGTGGTTCACAATGGCCTCAAGGGATACGAAGCCGCGGCCCAGGCATTATCCCAGCACCGGAAACAGGGCGGCGTTGTCATTCTGGTGACCAACGCGCCGCGCACCTCGCAGGATGTGATCTGGCACCTGAACAATCTGAAAATTCCGCCGCAAAGCTATGACCGGGTCGTGACCTCCGGCGACGTCACGCAAACGCTGGTCAGGGAGCATGCGAAGGGCAAGGCCTATTACCTGGGTCCGCCGCGCGATCTTTCCCTGTTTCAAGGGCAGATGGTGAAACAGGTTCCGATGGCCGAAGCCCATGCGGTGCTGTGCACGGGCCTTGTGAATGACAGTATGGAAACGCCTGACGATTACGGCGACCTGCTGTCGCGCATGAAGCAATTGAATCTCCCGATGATCTGCGCCAATCCCGACAAGATTGTGCGCAAGGGTGATCGCCTTCTCTTTTGCGCCGGATCGCTCGCTGAAAAATACGCGGGCATGGGCGGCACCGTCCTGATGGCGGGAAAGCCTTATGAACCGATCTATGATCTGGCGCTGCAAACGGCGGGAACCATTGTCGGACGGCAAATCGAGAAATCCGAGGTCCTGGCCATCGGCGATGGCCCGGAAACCGACATCAAGGGAGCTGCCGACTTTGGCATTTCCGTCGTCTTGATCGCCGATGGGGTGACCGACGCGTCCGACGGCCTGGAGGCAACCCTCGCCCGCGTCGAAGCCAAGGTTAGCCATGCCAAAATCGTTAAAATCCTTCACCACCTGGTGTGGTAATAGGCCCTAAGTTGCATTTGTGTTGCAGCGCGACATAATCTACCATGTTGCAACGCAACAACGGTAAGCAAGCGACCATGTCATCCTATTTCATTGAAGATCTCGAACTTGGCATGGAAGCCAGCCATGAGAAAACCGTGTCCGAAGGCGATATCAAGAGCTTTGCCGATGTCTCCGGCGACTACAATCCTGTCCACATGGATGAGGAGTATGCCGCTGGCACGTTCTTCAAGTCCCGCATCGCCCATGGCATGCTGACAGCCAGTTTCATCTCAACCGTTCTCGGCACCAGGCTTCCCGGCCCGGGCTGCATCTACCTGTCGCAAAACCTGCGGTTCCTTGCACCCGTCCGCATCGGCGATACGGTGAAGGCCTTGGCCCGCGTGGCAAGTCTTGATATGGCTAAGCGCCGCGCCCAGTTTGCCTGCCATTGCGAAGTGGACGGAAAGATTGTGGTTGAAGGCGAAGCAACGGTATTTGTGCCGTCGCGTGGCTGAAGTGAGATTGAATGCGTTTGCTTGGGGCCCATGAGCCCGTCCCCCTGGAATTTCAACATGCGGTGGTGGCGATCGGAAATTTTGATGGCCTGCATCGCGGCCACCAGGAACTGCTTCTCATCGCCAGGGAAGAGGCCGCACGCCTGGGCAAATCCTGGGGCATCGTAACCTTCGAACCCCATCCCAGAAGTTTTTTCAAACCCGATGAACCGGTGTTCCGCCTGACGCCGCTTCCCCTCAAGGCCCGCCTCGCCGCAGCCCTTGGCGCTTCATTTGTTTTGAGCCTGAATTTTGACAAGGCGCTTTCCATGCTGGAGCCGCAGGACTTCATCCAGCAGTATGTGGTTGAAAAAATGAAAGCCGCCCATGTCGTCACCGGCTATGATTTTCATTTTGGCCGTGGCCGCAAAGGCAATCCCTCCATTCTCAAGGAACTTGGCCAGCAATTGGGATTTGATGTCACGGTTGTTGACCAGGTGGCCGACGAAGGCGACAGTCACTCACCGTTTTCATCAAGCTCAATCCGCTCCGCCTTGCGCCGCGGCCACATGGCCGCCGCCGCCCGCGAACTGGGCTACTACTGGACCGTGATGGGCGAAGTTGTGAGAGGAGATCAGCGTGGCCGCGCCATTGGCTTTCCAACGGCAAACATCACGCTGGAAGAAGGGGCAGAACCCATCCGCGGCATCTATACGGTGCGCGTGCGTGATGGCGCGCAGAAAAATTCAAAGGCTTGGGGTGGTGCGGGATATTTCGGCAATCGCCCAACCTTCGCAACAAACCGGACCTTTCTTGAAGCCCACCTTTTCGACATGAATGAAGATCTTTATGGGCGGACGCTGCTGGTGGAATTCATCGATCTCATCCGCCCTGACCAGAAATTCAATTCGGTTGCGGAACTCGTCGAGCAGATGACGCAGGATTGCATCGTTGCCAAGGCCCGACTCGAAAGCCTGTCGCATGATAATCCTTGCACGGCCTTTCCGCTTGGCAGCGCCCAGGCGGACGGAAAGATCTAAGCTTTCTTGCGCTTTGCCGCGTCCGTTGCCGGATCGAGCAGGCGGTGCAGGTGCACGATGAAGTAGCGCATCTGGGCGTTGTCGATGGTTTCGCGCGCCTTGCCCAGCCAGGCCTTGTGCGCCTCTGCATAGTTCGGAAAAAACCCGACCACATCAAGCTTCGAGAGATCCTTGAAATCGACATTCTTGACGTCATGGAGCTCGCCGCCAAAGACGAGATGGACCAGTTGTTTGTGAAGAGCGGATTTTTTAGCGGGGCTTTTCATGGTTTCGCTCCTAGCTCAGGTGCCGGCAATGGTCAATCCTTCAACCCGGCAGGACGGCGCGTTTGTGGAAGACTTGAAGACGAGATCATTGGCCGGCTCAAGTGTCATGAACATATCGCCTAGATTTCCGGCAATGGTGATTTCGCTGACCGGAAAAGCCAGTTCTCCATTTTCGATCCAGAATCCCGATGCGCCGCGGCTGTAATCACCGGTCACCATGTTGACGCTGTTGCCAATAAGCTCGGTGATGTAGAGCCCCTGTTTGAGGGAGCCAATCATCTCTTCCGGGCTGAGCTGCCCCGGCGCCAGATGAAGGTTGGACGTGGAAGGACCGGGTGGCCCGCCAAGTCCCCGCGAGCCATTGCCCGTGGGTGGAAGTCCAAGCTGCCGCGCCGAGCGCAGGTCGAGCACCCATCCCGTAAGAACCCCATCGGCAATCAATTCTCTCTTGCTGCTGGGAAGACCTTCACCATCGAAGGGCCGTGAACCCAGCCCGCGCAAGCGCAGCGGATCATCAATGACCGAAACGCCCTTGGCGAAAATCTGCTGGCCCATGTTGTTCTTCAAAAAGCTTGTGCCCCGGGCGATGGCAGCGCCATTGATGGCCGAAGACAAATGCCCCAGCAGGCTTGAAGCGACCCGCCTGTCATAGATCACAGTGGCCGCTTGCGAAGCGATCTTCCGCGCCTGAAGCCGTTTGACGGCCCGCTCGCCGGCACTTTTCCCGACTTCCTGCGGTGTTTTCAAATCCGCGAAATGGCATGCGGCGGAATAATCATAGTCGCGCTCCATCCCGGTGCGTTCACCGGCAATGGCGGAAGCGCTCAGCGATACGCCTGTGCGCTGATAGGCCTGGCCAAATCCGGCACTCGTCACCAGGGCAATTTTCCGCTGCGAGGCTGAAGCGCTCGCCCCTCCTGACTTGCTCACCCCCGGCACCGCCAGGGCAGCGTCTTCAACTGCAAGCGCGAGCGCTTTGAGTTCATCGGACTCCGGTAAGTAGGCGGAAACCAAATCTAGTTCCGGCAGGTTTCGTGCAAGGAGTTCTGGAGCGGCAAGACCGGCAAGGGGATCAGGCGGCGCGGCGCGCGCCATGGCAACGGCCGTTTCAGCCAAACGGTTGAGTGACTCCAGCGTAAACACACTGCCCGAAATCAGCGCCGAGGAATGGCCGACAAAAACCCGCAAGCCCACGCCGCGCGATTCCGTGCGTTCAAGTTTCTCAATTTCGCCCTGGCGCATTTCAATGTCGGTGCCTTGCGCATCAACCGCAAGGGCATCGCCTGAATCGGCACCAAGTTTCCGGGCGCGCGCTAAAACATCTTCGGCGAGAGTGAGGAGGTCGTCAGTCATGGGATGAGGCAATCCAGAAAAAGAAAAGCAGCAATGATAAGTCCAAAGTCGCGGTTGGATTTGAACAGGCGAAGGCAAAGAACGGAATTGTCTGAGTCAAAGCGTTTGAGCTGCCACCCGGCGTGAAGCGCGGCGAACCCCACCCCCATATGGGCAATGAACGATGCGCCCGCAAGCCAAAGTGCGGCGTCGATTGAAATGAGGGCGAGGATGAAGAAGCCGCCAAGCCAGCCCTTGGTGTTCTCGCCGAAATGCACCGCTGTTGATTTCACCCCGATCAGCACATCGTCTTCCCGGTCCTGATGGGCGTAGATCGTGTCATAGGCCAGCGTCCAGAATATCCCGCCGAGATAGATGATGGCAGGCGGCCAGGACAGCGAACCCTGCACCGCGCTCCACCCTACCAGCGCGCCCCAGTTGAAGGCGAGGCCCAAAATCAATTGCGGCCAGTTGGTGATGCGTTTCATGAATGGATAGATCGCAACGATCAGCAGCGACGCCATGCCCAGCACGATTGTATGAGTGTTGAACTGCAACAGAACCGCAAGGCCAAGCAGGCACTGGACGACGAGAAAGACGAGGGCTTGTTTTACGCTCACCCGGCCTGAAGGAATGGGCCTGCTCTTCGTGCGCGCAACGCGCCCGTCAAAATTCCGGTCGACAATGTCATTGAGCGTACAGCCGGCGCCGCGCATGACGATGGCGCCTGCCAGAAACAGGAAGGCGAACCACAGGTTAGGCACCGCGCCGCCCCGCGAAACCTGCGCCAGGAACAATCCCCACCAGCACGGCAGCAGCAAAAGCCACCAACCGATGGGCCGGTCAAGCCGCATGAGCTGGGCATAGGGTTGCGCGGCCAAAGGCAACAGGCGCTCCACCCAATTGTCGCGGCCCGCATCGGCGATGTGATGGCTGGTCTCCGTCATGGAGCCCGTGTTACATCAGGCGGATTATGAAAACCACACCCCGCCTTCACCTTGAAGAGACCCTGTCGGCAGGAGGAGAAATTATCCTTAGCCGCGAACAGGGGCATTATCTGACCGGCGTATTGCGCTTGTCCTCAGGCGATGCGGTGCGCGCCTTCAATGGGCGGGATGGCGAATGGCTCGCCTATCTGGCAACCGTGAGCAAGAAAACCGTATCGCTCCGCTGCGAGCGGCGTGTCGCCGAGGCGAAATTGCCGCCCGACATCGACTATATCTTTGCGCCACTTAAACATGCACGACTGGACTATGTGGTGCAGAAAGCTACCGAACTAGGCGCCCGCCGTTTGCGCCCCGTCATGACCAGCCGCACCGTGGCCGAACGTGTTAATCTGGACCGCATGCGCGCCAACGTGGTTGAGGCCGCCGAGCAGTGCAACCTTGTTCATGTTCCTGAAGTGATGGATCCGGAAAAACTGGAGAAGATTCTGGCCACCTGGGAGAAGGGCAGGTCACTGGTTTACTGCGATGAAACCATGGTCGACCACAATCCCCTTGAAAGCCTCAAAACCCTGAGGGTGCCCACCGCCGTTCTGATAGGCCCGGAAGGCGGCTTTACCGACGAGGAAAAAGCCCTGCTGAAATCCAGAACATTTGTCATTCCCGTCTCCCTGGGCCCCCGCATCATGCGGGCCGATACGGCAGCCATTGCGGCCCTGACCCTTGTGCAGGCCTTGGCCGGGGATTGGGGAACCCATGATGGTTCCTGATGGATGGACCCTCAATCTTTGGCTTGCCGGAACATGGCGCACCGCCTAAATCCTAGGCAAAACGGCAACAAGGATAGATACAGTGAGCGGACCAAGTCCCGATACCCAGGAAGCGCGCGCGCCCCTTGAAAACAAGGCCCAGCTCATCGGGGCTTTCAGCAGGGGTTCGAAGCCAAAGGAAGATTGGCGCATCGGCACCGAGCACGAAAAATTCCCGTTCCTCACCGACACGCTGAGGCCCGTGCCCTACGATGGCCCCCGCTCCATCCGCGCCCTTCTCGAAGGCCTGCGGGACCGCTTCGGCTGGCAGGGTGTTTACGAAAATGACAACATCATCGCCCTGAGCGATTTCAACGGGATGGGCAATGTCTCGCTCGAACCCGGCGGCCAGTTTGAATTGTCCGGCGCCCCCCTCAAAACGGTTCATGACACCTGCGAAGAAGTGCATGAGCATCTGGTCCAGGTCAGGGAAATCGGCGATGCGCTGGGCATTGGATTTCTGGGCCTCGGCGCTTCGCCCACCTGGACCCGGGCCGAAACGCCTGTCATGCCCAAGGGCCGCTACAAGATCATGGCGCCCTACATGGACAAGGTTGGCCGCTACGGCCGCGACATGATGTTCCGTACTTGCACTGTGCAGGTCAACCTGGATTTCGGCTCGGAAGCCGACATGGTGAAGAAGCTCCGCGTTTCATTGGCCCTGCAGCCCATCGCCACTGCGCTGTTTGCCAATTCGCCTTTTCTGGAAGGCAAGCCCAATGGCTTCCTGTCCTTCCGCTCCGAAGTGTGGACCGATACGGACAACGCCCGCTCCGGCATGTTGCCCTTCGCCTTCGAGCCGGGCATGAGCTTTGAACGCTACGTGGACTACGCCCTCGACGTGCCAATGTATTTTGTCATGCGTGACGAGAAGTACATCAATACGGCGGGCGAAAGCTTTCGCAAATTCCTCGAAGGCAAACTGCCGCAACTGCCCGGCGAGAAGCCCGTGGCCAAGGACTGGGCCGACCACATCACTACGATTTTCCCGGAAGTGCGTCTCAAGCAATATCTGGAAATGCGCGGCACCGATTCCGGCCCGTGGCGCAGGCTTTGCGCCTTGCCGGCCCTGTGGACCGGCGTGCTCTATGAGGAGGGTCCGCTTGATGCGGCCTGGGACATAGTGAAGGACTGGACCGCGGCGGAGCGCCAGGCCCTGCGCGATGCGGTTCCCCACGAGGGGCTGAAGGCAATGATCCGTGGGCGGACGGTTCAGGACATCGCCAGGGACATGCTGAAGCTCTCCCGCGCCGGGCTGGAGCAGCGCAACCAGCAGGGCTGCAAGGGCAAGACCGAGGCCTCATTCCTCGACGTGCTCGATGAGACCGTTGCGACCGGCAAAACCGCTGCCGAAAATTTGCTCGATCTTTACCATGGTGCGTGGAAAGGCAATATTGAGCGGGTTTTCCGCGATTTTGCCTATTGAGGGCAATAAAAACCCTTGCAAGTTACAGAATGAATTCCTATTTATGGGGATGGTCGCTTGAACCTGAAGGAGACTGACGATGTTTGAAGGCCCCGGCATATTTGTTTTGGTGATTCTTGCCGTCGTTGTGTTCTACCTCCTGCGGGCCATCCGCATGGTGCCGCAAGGCTATAATTACACCGTTGAAAGATTTGGCCGCTATGTCCGCACCCTCGGCCCCGGCCTTGGCCTGATTGTTCCCTTCATTGACCGCATCGGCGCCAAGATGAACATGATGGAGCGCGTCATCCAGGTTCCTTCACAGGAAGTCATCACCAAGGACAACGCCATGGTGACCGTGGACGGTGTGGCCTTCTATCAGGTCATGGATGCTCCCAAGGCCACTTACGAAGTGGTCGAACTCGAAAATGCAATCATCAACATGGTGATGACCAATATCCGCACCGTGATGGGCTCCATGGAACTCGACAGCTTGCTGTCGCAGCGCGACGACATCAATCACAGGCTCCTCGGAGTTGTCGATCAGGCCACCAATCCGTGGGGCGTGAAGATGACCCGCATCGAGATCAAGGACATCAACCCGCCGCGCGATCTGGTGGATTCAATGGGACGCCAGATGAAGGCCGAACGCGAAAAGCGCGCGTCAATTCTTGAAGCGGAGGGCCTGCGCCAGGCCGCCATTCTCAAGGCCGAAGGCGAAAAGCAATCGGTTGTCCTGCAGGCTGAGGGCCGCAGGGAAGCCGCCTACCGCGATGCAGAGGCCCGCGAACGTTCCGCCGAGGCGGAAGCCAAGGCCACGGAGCTGGTCAGCACCGCTATTGCCAATGGCAATGTCCAGGCCATCAATTATTTTGTCGCCAACAATTATGTAAAGGCGCTGGAAGCCATCGCCCAGTCGCCGAACCAGAAAATCCTGATGATGCCGCTGGATGCAACATCAATCCTTGGCTCCATTGGCGGCATTGCCGAAATTGCCCGGGAAGCGTTTGGCAGCGGTTCAACCGAAACACCCAGGCGTAAAGGCGGATCGCCCGTTCCCGGTGTAACCCAAAAACCATAGGGGACATTACGCCATGCAAGACTTCTTTCCATTTGTTGGAGTTTGGTTCTGGTGGATTGCGGCCGGCATCCTGCTGTTCATGGAACTTCTGGCGCCGGGTGTTTTCCTCATGTGGCTGGCCTTTGCCGCTGCCTCCGTTGGCATTGTCGATTACTTCATCGACCTGTCCTGGCAGCTTGAGCTGCTGGCCTTTGCCGGGTTCTCGCTGGTCTATGTATATCTCGCGAGGCCGTGGTATTCGAAAAGCAAACTGCAGAACAGCGATCAGCCCAATCTCAATCAGCGCATCTACAGTTTTGTCGGAAGATCCTATGTCCTCCATGAACCCATTGTTGACGGCGAGGGAAAGCTCGATATCGAGGGAACCCGCTGGGATGTTCTGGGACCGGACCTTCCCAGGGGAGTCCCAGTGAAAGTGACAGCCGTCGAGGGCATGAAACTGCGGGTCGCCCAAGCCTAGGCCCTGTCAACTCGCTATTAACTAACTCCTCGCTAGTTTCCTCGGTTTGAGGAGTGTGGCGACGTGGCTTTAAGTCTGCGGCTGGTGTCTATTTGCGTTGTGGCAGGGTTTTATGGCGCAGCTCACTCCGCACATGGCGAAACCGCACGGTTGCTCCGCCCGCCAGTTGTCGAAGACGCAGCCCAGGTTGAACCGGCGGAAGAGCCGGCGGTCATTCCGTCACTCACCATCGTCCCTGAGGAAGAGCCGGCGCTGCCGAAAGCGAAGCGGCCAGCCCTTGATCTCTATGGCGCACTGGGCTTGCAGCTGGGCGGAATGACGCTTTACCCGGAGCTTGAAACGGCAACGGTCTACACCAGCAATGTTGGAAGCTCTGCCACCGATGCCACGTCTGATGTTGGCCTGTCGCTGAGACCTTCCCTTCGGTTTGAAAGTGACTGGGTTCGCCATTCCTGGACAGGCCGGGTTGCCGGCGATTTTACCACCTATCTGGAAAACAATGATTTCGACTCGTCGCAGATCGATGCCGCCAGCAAATTCCGCCTCGACATCCGCCACACCACGCATGCCGAGTTCGATGCAAGCTATGTGCTTGGCCAGGAAAGCTCCGCCAATAGCGAAGTGCCGGATGCGGCCATTGGCAATCGAACCGACCACACGCTGGCGGCAAATGCCGCCCTCATTTATGATTTTGGCGGGCTTGAGGGCCGCGCGAAACTTGGCATCGAACGGCAGATTTTTGAAGACGTGGATCTGTCCGGCGGCGGCACTGAAGACAATTCCGACCGCAACAACTACACGCCGTCCCTTGCCCTCAGGCTTTCCTATACGGACCCGCCGGCGCTCAAGCCCTTCGTCGAGCTTGCCTATGCGCCGCGTTTCCATGACGAAAAATTTGATCGCAACGGCCTGCGCCGCGACTCGCAAGGGATGACGGCAAGTGTTGGCGTAACCCTCGATCAAGGCCCACTGTGGCTGGGTGAGATGGCGCTGGTCTACGCAGTGCGCGATTATGAAGACCCGGCCTTGGACACCATAGATGCGGTCGGCATCAACGGAAATCTCACCTGGAGCCCAACGGACCTGACCTCCGTGGTGGCGACGCTCAGAACAAGTCTGGATGAATCTTCCTCGGCCACCTCTTCGGGAACCAAAACCTGGACGGGCCGCATCGATGTCGCCCATGAGTTGCGCGAGAACGTGACGCTGCTTGGCGGGCTCGGTGTTGAATTTGAAAAATTTTCCGGGGGCACCGACACGACGTTTACATCAAGTCTTGGCTTCGAATTGCAACTCAATCCAAACCTGGCGTGGACTGCAGGCTATGATGGCACTTGGTTGGACGCGGCTGCCTCAGGCGAAAACTACAACGAGCAGCGCCTCACGACCGGCATCATATTGCGCCGCTAGCGCCGTCATTCGCCTTTCCAGGTCACGCGGCCGCCGTGGTCGGCGATAATTTTTTGCAGCACCGTACGAAGCCCCGGACCCAGGTCATCACGCTCCAACCCATACGCAACGTTGGCGCCGAGAAAGCCCAGCTTGTCGCCGCAGTCATAGGACGTACCTTCATAGGCAAGGCCGTGAAAGGGTTGCCGCGCCATCAGCCGGATCATAGCGTCGGTGATCTGAATTTCTCCCCCGGCTCCCGGAGTCTGCGCCGAAATTTCATCAAAAACCTCAGGCTGCAGGATATAGCGCCCGGAAATAATCAGGTTTGAAGGCGCATCCTCGGCGCGCGGTTTTTCCACCATCTTGTCGATGGTGAAGCTATTGCCGCGCCAATCCTTGGCGCCCACCACGCCGTAACGGTGCACCTGGTCAAGCCCCACCTTTTCAACGGCGATGACATTGCCGCCGCCGCGCTCATTGTAAGTGGCAATCATCTGGCTGAGGCATCCCGGCTTGGCATGCATTATCATGTCCGGCAGCAGAACCGCGAAAGGCTCGTCCCCCACCATGTTGCGCGCGCACCAGATGGCGTGGCCCAGGCCCAGCGGTTCCTGCTGGCGGGTAAAGCTCGTTTGCCCTGCCGCCGGCAGATCCTGTTCGAGGATCTCAAGCTCAACCGACTTGCCGCGCTTGCGCAGCGTTGATTCCAGTTCGTACTGCTTGTCGAAATGGTCTTCGATCACGCCCTTGTTGCGTCCCGTGACAAAGATGAAATGTTCAATGCCGGCCTCTCTCGCTTCATCCACGGCAATCTGGATAAGCGGCCGGTCAACGACCGTCAGCATTTCCTTGGGCATGGCCTTGGTGGCGGGCAGGAACCGTGTGCCCAATCCGGCGACGGGGAAAATTGCCTTTTTGATCGGACGTTGCATGTTAACCTGCTCTTAACCAGATATTGAAGGGAATGCGGACTGCAGTACAGTTTTCGTAAAATTCAATCTAGCATAGGATGTTACAAGTAAAGGGATATTTGATCGTGACGGTTTTGGTAACGGGCGGCGCAGGCTACATTGGCAGTCACATGGTTCTGGCTCTCGTTGATGCCGGCGAAGAGGTTGTGGTGCTTGACAATCTCACGACCGGATTCTGGTGGTCCGTGGCTCCGCAGGCAAAATTGGTCGAGGGCGACATTGGCAATGCGGAGTTTCTCACCCGCTTGATGGCCGAACATGAATTCGATGCCGTTGTCCATTTTGCAGGATCAATCGTTGTGCCGGATTCCATCAGCGATCCCCTAGGCTACTATCTTAACAATACGGTGAAATCGCGCACCCTGATGGATGCCGCCGTGAAGGCGGGCATCACTCGCTTCATCTTCTCCTCGACCGCTGCCGTTTATGGCAATACCTCGGCTCAGCCCGTATTCGAGACGGTGGCGCCCGCCCCAATCTCGCCCTATGGCACATCCAAGCTGATGACGGAATGGATGCTGCGTGACACCCATGCCGCCCATGATTTGAACTATGTGGCGCTTCGCTATTTCAATGTCGCGGGTGCCGATCCCAAGGGCCGGTCCGGCCAGTCGACGCCGCGCGCCACGCACCTGATCAAGGTGGCCTGCCAGACGGCGCTTGGCCAGCG
>JBBSBQ010000049.1:0-22125 GCA_038251095.1 Hyphomicrobiales bacterium | reverse complement strand
GGTCATTGAATTCAAGTTTCGGGGCCAACCAAATCTAGCGTGCACTCATAAACGGGCATAGTTATATCATGCATGTATGTCTGCTTCCGAGGCGAAAGCGGCCATTATCGGCTATCGTTGCCATGTCGCCTAAGGGCCATGAGCAGACATTGTACAACGCCACCATGAAGAAGGCGAAGGCAAGATTTTGCCCAAAAACCGCCCCAGACAAGCTGTCCACGCATGGCTCGACGTATGATTTGGAGAGGGGAAACTTGACCAAACCACAAATGCTGCATAGCTTGTCATAAAGTAAAGTTCGCCATGAGTTATCATCATAACGCGGGACATTTCTAATCAATTTGATGCTCTCGGATAGGAAATCCATGCCTCGCTATATAGTTGCCTACGTCCACTTGGTTGATAGGCTAAATTATAGAATCGGTCGATTTTCTATGTATCTGCTGTATGTGCTGATGGGCGTGCTGCTGTGGTCGTCAATCTCCAAGGTCACCCCTTGGCCCTCGATTTGGACGCTGGAAACGGCTCAGTTTATAATGGTGGCCTACTACATGCTGGGCGGACCGTATTCACTGCAGCTTGACAGCAACGTGCGGATGGACCTGCTCTATGGCCAGTGGTCGGACCAGAAAAAGGCTCTGGTTGATGCCATCTCGGTCTTCGCACTCCTGTTCTACCTCGGCGTGCTTCTCTATGGCGCGGTTGAAAGTACAGTATATTCGCTGCAATACGCCGAAAGGAGCCCGACCGCCTGGCGCCCCTATGTCGCGCCGATCAAGATCGTAATGGTAGTGGGGATATTCCTCATGCTGCTGCAATCGATTTCTTTCTTCTTCCGCGATTTGGCCAAAGTGCGCGGCAAGGAGCTCTAATATGTCCTATGATATGATCGCTATCTTCATGTTCAGCTCCATGCTGCTGATGATGGCAACGGGGCAGCGGGTTTTTGGCGCGATTGGCTTTGTCGCGGTGGTTGCCTCAGTCTGGCTCTGGGGGATTGGCGGCTCCGACCTTGGATTCTCCGCGGCAATGAAGCTGATGAAGTGGTATCCGCTGCTAACCCTGCCGATGTTCATCTTCATGGGCTACGTACTTTCTGAAAGTCGGCTCGCTGACGATCTGTACCGCATGTTCCACGTTTGGATGGGCAATATTCCGGGTGGCCTTGCCATCGGCACCATCGGACTGATGGTCATCATTTCAGCGATGAACGGCCTCAGCGTCGCTGGCATGGCGATCGGCGCCACCATTGCTCTGCCGGAACTCCTGAAGCGCAACTATGACAAGCTAATGATAACCGGGGTGATCCAGGCAGGCTCAAGTCTAGGTATCCTCGTGCCACCCTCGGTGGTACTGGTGCTCTACGCCATGATTGCGCGCCAGCCTGTTGGGCAATTGTGGCTGGCCGGCGTCTTTCCAGGACTGATGATGGCGGGATTATTCATCGCCTACATCTGGATCCGCTGCCGCATCACGCCCTCGCTTGGGCCGATCCTGCCGAAAGTGGAATTGGACCAAATCACCCGCGCCGAGAAACTGCGGCTTTTGCAGGCAGGCATCCTGCCGCTGGCAATCTTTGTGTCCATGATGGTGCCATTTGTGATGGGCTACACCAGCTTGGTAGAAAGCTCGGTGGTCGGGGCGCTGGCTTCGGTCGCGGCGGCGGTCATTAAGGGCCGTTTCAACCGCCAGGTATTCGAGACTGCAACGCGCGAAACTCTGGCGATTTCCTGCATGTTCATGTGGATCATCCTTGCCGCGCTCGCCTTCGGGGCGGTTTTCGACGGCCTGGGCGCTGTGCGCTCGATCGAGGGGCTCTTTCTCGACAAGCTTGGCCTCTCGCCATGGACGATTCTTCTAATGATGCAGATCAGCTATCTGGTGATGGGCACCTTCCTGGACGATACGGCAATGCTGGTAATTGTCGCGCCGCTTTATGTGCCGCTGGTCCAGTCCCTTGGGTTTGACCTAATCTGGTATGGGGTGCTGTACACCATCACTTGCCAGATTGCCTATATGACACCACCCTTCGGCTACAATTTGTTCCTGATGCGGGCAATGGCGCCGAAGGAAATCACGATTCATGACATTTACCGTTCCATCATCCCCTTTGTGGGCGTAATGCTGCTGGCGCTGGCGTTGGTTATCGCTTTCCCCGAAATTGCGCTCTGGCTCCCGCAAAAGGTTTACAAGAACTGAAATCAATCGAGGGGTTGTCTCAAACTACCCCCGCACACCGGCCAACTGGCCCAAACAGAGAGGAAGTACCATGACGTCTAGACGCAAAATTATCACCTCAGGTGCCCTTGCAGGGGCGGCCGCGTTGGCGGCACCAGCTGTTCATGCGCAGGCGGCGCCGATCAAGTGGCGTCTGCAAACCTACGCCGGACCAGCGCTTGGCGTCGAAGTGATCAAGCCCGCGATTGATCAGTTCAACAAGATCGCCAAGGGCCAGATGGAGATCGAACTGTATTACGCTGACCAGCTCGTGCCGACCGGAGAGCTGTTCCGCGCCATGCAGAAGGGCACCATCGACTGCGTGCAGTCGGATGACGACTCGATGGCCTCGCCCACCGAAGTGACGGTGTTCGGCGGTTACTTCCCGCTGGCGCTGCGCTACTCGCTGGACGTACCTGCACTGTTCAACCATTGGGGACTCGACGAGATCTGGAAGGCGGAATACGCCAAGGTCGGCGTCAAGCACATCTCGGCGGGCTCGTGGGATCCCTGCAACTTCGCCACCAAGAAGCCGATCAACAAGCTGGCCGACCTGAACGGCCTGCGCGTGTTCACCTTCCCGACCGCAGGCCGCTTCCTGGCGCGCTTCGGCGTGGTGCCAGTGACACTGCCTTGGGAAGACGCACAGGTCGCATTGCAGACGGGCGAGCTCGACGGAATCGCCTGGTCGGGCATCACCGAGGACTACACCTCAGGCTGGGCCGATGTGACCGAATACTTCCTGACCAACAATATCTCCGGCGCCTGGATCGGGCATTTCTTCGCCAACATGGACCGCTGGAACGAGTTGCCCGAGCATCTTCAGGAACTGGTGAAGGCCTGCTTCGACGGTTCGCACTACTATCGCCAGCATTGGTACTGGAATGGTGAGGCGACCCTGCGAATTGAGAAAGACAAGCTGAAACTGACAACGATCCCCGATGCCGAATGGGCCACTGTCGAGACAGAGGCCCAAAAGTTTTGGGAGGAGATCGCGGCGGAAAGCGAGTTGAAGGCCAAGGTGGTTGACATCATCAAACGTTACAACGAGACGATGGTGAAGTCGGGTCCACCCTATCGCTACTCCTGACACTCTCTCGTAAATGGCAACAACATGTGGGTGCGGCCTAGGGCTGCGCCCACGTATGATCAACTGCAGGTGAGCCTTGGAGTGCCCATGTGAAGCAGATCTCCAAGACAGATAAGTTTTTCATGTACTAGAGAGACTAGAGAATGGCATTCTGCAGGATCGATATCCGCATAAGGACATAGGCAGAAGTCGAGCGACGCCAGCGCAATTTTTGCTAAGGGTCAACAGGAGACCAAGGGCAACCGATAGGCCATGTACGCATTGCCTCTGCCAGCAGACCAATTCTCAGAAATAGCGGGCATCGCAGGTTCAATGTCTGATCTACCTGGCTGAGCGGACATCTTACAATTCGACCTTGAGGTCGGCTTCGGGTCAACATGAGACCAAGTGCAGCTGAAAAACCATGTCGGCTGTGCCTCTGCATGCAGACCAATTTTCTCAAAAAACGGACATCGCAAGTTCAATGTCGGCTGTTCCATGATAAGCAGACAAGTTTCATTCTGGCCACGAGGTCTCAAACGGGCCATCAGCAGACAATCCTATTGTCTAGCACAATTGATGCAGATCAATGAAAGCCAAGAATTGCCGCGGCTGCGCAACGCGTCCTGAGTCCAATTTGAATTGCCTTTAATGGGCTGCGCCCATACCCAGGCCAATTTTAAAACCGCCGTCTGGCGTTCGCAGATCACCGACAACAACTCCTACGAGCAATGGAGCGACGACGGCGATAAGATTCAAGCATGCGGACCAACGCCCTGTGGAAGAAAATGCTGGCCGCCTATGAGGCGCCTGCCTTGGATGCGGGCCTCGACGAACGACTGCAGGCCTTCATGGCCAAACGCAATGAAACACTGCCGGACGGCGTGTGCTGAGCTACTGTTCAACAAGTTCGACTCGGCGGTTCAGCGTTTGGCCTTCTTCCGTTCGATTTGACGCTACGGGAACGAATGGCCCTACGCCTTTCGATGCCATGCGCTGGCCGTCTATGCCATTATCGGCCAACGAATTCACTACCGCCTCGGCGCGGGCCGCTGATAGTTTCAGGTTATAGTCGAGCTTGCCGACATTGTCGGTATGGCCGACGATATAGACTTTGACGTTTTCATTCTCCTTCAGATATCGGGCCATCTCTTCGAGCTGCAGCTTTGATTCCGGCTTGATTGTCGCCTTGTCAAAATCGAACAATACACCATAGAGAACGATCTTGCCGGCCACCCCGATGGCGCTGCCGATTTTCTCAGCGGAAATTGTCACCATTTTCTTTTCCAGCACATTGGGTTCGACGACTTCGACCAGCACGCTGACCCGGCTACGGATCGCCTTGGAAGAATCCCCAAAACTGCCGCCGTCGTTTTGCGCGGCAAACACGGCGGCGTAAATCGTGCCTTCAGCCTCGCCCATCTTCATGAGCACATAGCGGGGATCAATGACCCGGTCGAGCATGGCCTGGGACAGGAACTTCCGCGGGTCATCGGCTTTGTCGGAAACCAGCATCGTCGCCTTATCGGTCCACTTGTATTTGAGCACCTTGAAGCTTTCGCCGCAGGCTTCCTTGGCGCATTCGAAGACTGGCACAAAACCCTTCTCGGTCAATTTATCCTTGTAGTTGGTAAAAACCTCAAGCGAGGAACGGCCCTCAGGTGTGAGATACATGGTGCGGGTTACGCGGCCTGAAACGGTGGTTGTCGATGAAAATTTCTTGCCGAGGGCAGCACCATCCGGAAGGGTCAGTTCTTCAAAGGCCTTCACGGTTTGCCCTACGATAAAGGATCCCTCGTAACGCCCGGTAAATTTGTGATCGGCCGCATCCGGCGCGTCTTCGGACATGGCTTTGAGGATTTTGGGCGGCGTCTCGGCCACAAGTGGGCCTGGCCACATTATCAGCGCAGCCAGAATGATTGCTGCTAATTTCAAGACTCTCATGCTCGCTCCTTAAGCCAAAGGCCCCAAGCTGAAACTGTCATCAATGACTGGCATTCACTGACATCCACAGGATGACCAGCCTATTGAGACCGAGTTTTGCGTAAATTGGCATCAGTTGCAAGACCGGACCTTGGCAAATGGCGTTAGCGATCCGCCAATGCGGTGATGTCCGGTTCGGGTCATTCACGTCGGTTTTGCCGAGTCTCTTATATGTCCGGTCATTGGGCCATTGCAGACATGGCAGTATGCCCTGACGATGGCGGCCTAGACGTAATTCAAGCTCCGGAATGGTAGCCGTGCGCCTTGGCCAGTTGCCTAAGGGTCATGACAAATGGCTCTGGCGTTTCCCGCACACAGAAAATTGGAAATTGAACAGGTTCCGTTATTTTTAAGGGGGATCTGTGTGTGACACACCTGAAGAGGCGCCCGGCTGGGGAGGGGGTGGTGTCCATGCCGGGGCACCGGGTGCTCCCCTCAAAGCCCTTCTCCACGAATTTTTTTCTATGCCATGCGCTTGGCATCAACAAATTTACTGACCGACCTATCACGAGCCAGTTATGTAACCGAACTCTGGGTTGTCGTGCGTGGACGGAGGATTGCTATCATTCACATCTCCGATGCTCTGGATATGGTGTGCGGGTACTCCAGGTTGACTA
Source organism: Hyphomicrobiales bacterium (assembly GCA_038251095.1). GTDB lineage: Bacteria > Pseudomonadota > Alphaproteobacteria > Rhizobiales > Aestuariivirgaceae > Aestuariivirga. The sequence continues at coordinate 16,239 of JBBSBQ010000049.1, read as the reverse complement.
CTACGTGGCAGCGCTACGGTAGAAAATTGCGGTGGCGCGCAAGTGCCGTAAAAGGACTATGCAGTATCAACAGGGTATCATGACCTGCCCGATATTCTGTACCAGACGCGATGAGAGATTATTGCATGAGTGAGGCCTCGTCGAGAGGGGTTGGTTTTGCTGCGATGGTGACGGGTGCTGGTGGCCTGTAGCCAAGTGCGGAGTGCGGACGTTTGGTGTTGTAGTGGATGCGCCATTGTTCAATGACCACTTTGGCTTCCTTGAGGCTGTAGAATATCTCGCCATTGAGGCATTCATCCCTGAGCTTGCCGTTGAAAGATTCACAGAACCCATTCTCCCAGGGCGACCCAGGCTCAATGTAGAGGTTCCTGGTGCCAAGCCCTGTCAGCCATTCACGCAGGACTTTTGCGACCATTTCCGGCCCATTGTCTGAGCGGATGTAGGTTGGCAAGCCGTTGAACAGCATGGTATCAGCTAACGTTTCTATGACACCGATGGCGTTGATCCGCCTGGCAACCCGGATGGCCAGGCACTTGCGGGTGAACTCGTCGATCAGCGTCATCAGGCGGATACGCCGCCCGTCATGGGTCTGGGTCTCCACGAAGTCGAAGCTCCAGACGTGATTGGGGTATTCCGGTCTCAACCGGATGCACGATCCGTCGTTGAGCCATAAACGGGCCCGTTTTGGTTGCTTCTTCGGGACTTTCAGCCCCTCACGGCGCCAGATGCGCTGGACCCGGTCCTTGCCCACTTCAATGCCGCCTTCGTTCAGCAGGGCCGTCACCCGGCGATAACCGTAGCGGCCATACTCCGAGGCAAGGTAGACAATGTTCCGGGTCAGCTCATCTTCATCGGGTCTTGCCGTCGGGACATATCTTTGTGTCCCCCTTGGCTGCCCGACGATCCGGCAGGCAGTGCGTTCGCTGAGCCCATATGCTTCACGAGCTGCATCCACCGCCTGCCGGCGCCGTTCAGGGCTTACAAGTTTCCCTGGGCTATATCCTGCAGCACCTGTTTCTCGAGCGACAGGTCAGCCACCAGCTTCTTCAGCCTGCCGTTCTCGCTCTCAAGCTGCTTCAGGCGTTTGGCCTGGTCCACCCCAAGCCCGCCATACTCTTTCCGCCAGCGGTAGTAGTTCTGCTCCGTCGTCCCGGCTTCCTTGCAGGCCACGGCAATCGTCTTGCCCTGTCCCTGCAGCACCTCAATCTGGCGCAGCTTCGTCACAATCTGCTCCGCCGCAAGTCTCTTCCTTCCCATCTTCTTTCTCCTTTCCAGTCAAATACTCTCATATCGCCTGGTTCAGAAAAAGCCGGTCAGGTCAGGTGGAGATAGAGTTTATTGACGTTCGATCGTTAATTGCGAAAAAGCCGTCACCAGCAGGGGGTGTTTTTCCATGATAGACCGCCTGACACCGTCGATCAGCCAATTCCAGGTCCGCCCATTCGATACCACGACATAACAATTGAAATGATGCATGTTTTCCGACTTCACTGGGCAACTGATAATTGCCTCTAGCATCGCGTGGTAGATCGACTGGAAGATAGCCTTTATCAATGAGGAGTTGGATGGCGGTTCGGGAAGTCCCTAACTCAGCATGGATTGTTGCAGCGCGAGCATGGGCATAGTCTGCCGCCGCATCTTGCAGCACATCTTGATATGCAGGATGGCCTGGGTCTACCGTATAGGCCCCTTCTCTCCTGTTGATTTCGTCCATTTGATTAAAATAAACGACAGCCAGCCTCTTCGCCGCAGTCTCATCCAGGTTCAAAGAAATTGGCCCACCTGTCACTACCCCACTAGATGCTTTCTGCTTCTTAAGATGGGAAATTTCCGCTTCTGTGGACAATGCAAACAATTGCTGAAGCCGCCGTACATCTTCGGCCGATTTTCCTGCAACACGTTGCACCCAGGCCCACTTTTTGGCGATAGAACGTAGCTCCGGAGGCACGTTCCGCTTAAGCTTTCGATGCTCTCCATTTCCTGTCAGATAACGCAGCTTTGACATGTCTTCCATACCCCAAAAGGTACCAGAAAAAGGTACCAACAGAGTTTGAAAGACCGGGGAAAAGCAATGACTTGCTTAATAAACAACTACTTGGACGAGACTTGGTAGCGAGAGAGGGACTTGAACCCCCGACCCCAGGATTATGATTCCCGTGCTCTAACCAACTGAGCTACCTCGCCAAATCTGCGTCGGCTTATAGGAAGTTATCCCCCTGGAAGTCAAGTTGCGTGGTCCTGCGTTTCGTCCGCGGGGCCCGGATCGCCCTGAACGAAGGTCCGCCACAGGGAAATCCAGGCAAAATAGAGCGAAGCGGCAATCCAGACCCAGAGCTCGATTTTGTAAACGGCGTCCGTGGGTCCCTTGTCCTTGCTGCTAATCACCAGCGAAAGCGTCATGGCCGCCCACAGGACGGTCATTGGAATTGTGACGTTGCGCCAATGGGTCACCCGCAGCGGATGCACGAATTTGACAGGAATGAAGGTAAGGATTGAAAGAATGATGATGGTGAGGCCGTTGACCAGCCAGCCCGTGTCAAGCACATAGAAATAAAGCACAACCACGTTCCAGATCGCTGGAAAGCCCACGAAGTAATAGTCCTCGGATTTCATGCCGACATTGGCGAAGGTATAGCAAGACACCGCCATGATCGTGGCGGCGGCGACGAGGCTCCAAGTGCTGCCGGCAAAAATCCAGTCGAGCGGCACCATGTTGAACCAGTAGACCATGACGGCCGGCACCGCCACATAGGTGAAATAATCGATGACGTAGTCAAGCGAGGCGCCGTCAAAATTGGGCGTGTATTCGCGCACCCTCGCCCGGCGGGCCAGCGAGCCATCGATGCCGTCAACAAAAAGCGCGAGGCCCAGCCACATGAAAGCGGCAACCGCATCGCCCTTCAGCACCGCCACCAGCGCCAGGAAGCCTGCAACAATTCCACAGGTTGTAAAAGCATGTACTGCCCAGGCGATGCCCTTCTTCACTTCAAGATCAATGTTGGGCTTTTTGATTATCCGCTTGGCCACGAAACAGCTTCTCCCACTCATTGAAACTATAGGGGGGCACCCAGTTGAGGGCAAGGAGCCTATGCGGACCTGGTATATTGCCAGACAAAAGCCGGCGGCACGTTGTTAAGCACGCCGCCGACACATTGCCCCGCCAATCCCGCCTCCGCCGCCACCGCTTTCGGCACAGGCGAGGCTTTGAAATAACTGAACTGGACAAATATGCCGCCGGGTTCAAGTACGGCGGCCACCGCCAGGGCAATTTGCCGGCATTCCTTTGGTTTCATGCTGCGCAAGGGAATGCCGGAAATGATCTTTTTTACCGAAGCCTGCCCCAGCGTCTTGAGAAGCTGCGGCAGATCCTGCGCCGGCCCCTCGACAACGCGCAGGTTTGGAAATTCGTGTTTGAGGAATTTTACGAATTCCTTATTGAACTCCACCAAAATAAGGTTCGCGGGTTCAACGCCTTGTGCCAGAAGCTCTCGCGTAAATGCACCGGTTCCAGGCCCGAGTTCCACAACGATTTCTGACGGCTGCGGGGCAAGTTTCGAAACCATGAGTTTCGCTAGCTGCCGGCCGCTCGGCGCCACGCCGCCGGTGCCGAAGGGATTGCGCAAGTATTGCCTTAGAAAAAAAAGTCTTAAGCGCCTGCTGGCCTTGGTGGAAGATGTCAGAGGCTGGGTCATCCGTTCACATAGTCCTGGGCCGCGGCAGATGCAATGAAGCCGCCGCCCAAAACCCGCGCGCCCGGCCCCTGCCCGTCATACAAAACACAAGCCTGCCCCGGCGAGACGCCATACTCGCCATCAATGATTGTCACGATAGACCCATCGGGGCCCTTCCGCAGCGCCGCCTCGACAGGCGGGCGCGTTGACCTGATCTTCGCAAAAACCGGCTGGGCCTTTTCATTCAGCGCCTTCTGTCCCAGCCAGTTGAGATTGGCCAGACGGATGTCGCTCTGCTTCAGGGCCTCCCGCGGCCCTACCACCACTTGCTTCGCTGCGGCATCGACCTTCACCACATAGAGCGGTTCCGCATCCGCGATGCCAAGCCCGCGCCGCTGCCCTATCGTATAATGAATGATGCCTTCATGGCGGCCAAGCACTCGCCCATCCATATGCAGAATGTCTCCAGGCTCCGCCGCATCGGGCCGCAGGCGCAAGATCACGTCGGCATAGCGCCCCTGCGGCACGAAGCAGATGTCCTGGCTGTCCTGCTTGTCCGCTACTGCCAGTCCAAGTTCAGCAGCAATGCGTCGCGTTTCGGCCTTGGGCAGCGCGCCCAGAGGAAAACGCAGAAAATCCACCTGCTCCTGCGTCGTGGCAAAGAGGAAATAACTTTGGTCGCGTGCCATGTCGGCGGGCGTGAAGAGATCGCGATGTCCCGAGCCATCGCGCCGCGCCCGGCTCTCAATATAATGCCCGGTCACCAGTGCCGCCGCATCCAGATCCCTCGCCCGCTGCAGCAGGTCGGCAAATTTAACGGTCTGGTTACATGTCACGCAAGGGATGGGCGTTTCACCGGCCAGATAGCCTGAAACGAAATCATGTATGACTGCATCCCTGAACCGGCTTTCAAAATCGAGCACATAGTGGGGAATGTCGAAGGCCGCCGCCACCCGCCGGGCATCATGAATATCCTGGCCCGCACAGCAGGCCCCCTTCCGGCGCAGCGCCTCCCCATGGTCATAAAGCTGCAATGTGATGCCAACCACATCATAACCCGCAACCTTCAGCATGGCGGCAACAACCGAGGAGTCCACCCCTCCGGACATGGCCACCACAACCCGGTGATTCCCGGGCTTTCCCCCAAGGCCCATGGCCGCGTGAACGGCATCAAGAATGGTATTGTCCAGCTTCATCGGGCCTAGATGGGCGCAAATCCGCTAAAACGCAATAATCCCTGCAAATCTGTCCTGATTTGAAGCATCTCCGGGCTGGAATTTGCGATTTGTTCATAAGCGTTTAGCTCATTCTTAAGCCACCTGTCATAGCTTGGGCTCTCTAAAGTACCTGCGTTTTAGGTTTGTGAGTTTCAGTATGAACGGTCAGTTGCGTCCACGGGTTAACTACGTCATCGGTCCCGATGGCAGCCCTCTTACAATTACCGATTTGCCCGCGCCCGGCAGTCATCGCTGGGTCATTCGCCGCAAGGCGGAAGTGGTAGCGGCTGTTCGCGGTGGTCTGCTGAGTTTGGAAGAAGCTTGTGATCGTTATGTACTAACAGTTGAAGAATATCTGGGTTGGCAAAGGTCGATTGACCGCCATGGTTTGGCTGGTCTTCGTACCACAAAGATTCAGAAATACCGCCAATAGGTCTGTTGCGTGATGAGTAACCGGGCTGGAAACGAAAGTTTCCGGCCCTTTTCATTTTTAGGGCCGCCCGCCATATTGCCGGTCAACTTTGCTCTCAAGAAAGCTTGTTGATGCACCTTCCGGAATTTCTCATCGGCGCCTTTGTCTATCTCACCGCCGCCGTGGTTGCCGCTCCCATTGCCTCACGCCTTGGCCTCGGTTCCGTGCTTGGCTATCTCGCCGCCGGCATCCTGATTGGACCCGCCGTTCTTGGCCTCGTCGGCAGCGAGGGGCAGGACGTGCTGCATTTCGCCGAGTTCGGCGTCATCTTGATGCTGTTCGTAGTTGGGCTGGAATTGCAGCCGTCAAAACTCTGGTCCTTGCGCAAGCCAATCCTCGGGCTCGGCGGATTGCAGGTCCTGGGCACCTCCGCATCAATTGCCCTTGCCGCCTGGTTCATCGGCCTGGACTGGAAGGCGGCGGTTGCCGCAGGCCTCATCCTTGCCATGTCATCAACCGCAATCGTCATCCAAAGCCTGAAGGAGCGCGGCCAGCTCAAAACTTCGGCTGGCCAGTCTTCATTCTCTGTGTTGTTGTTCCAGGATATCGCCGTAATTCCGATGTTGGCGCTCCTGCCCTTGCTGGCGGTTCAGCAGGCGACGGCTGACGAAAGTTCCAGCCTTATCGCCGAACTTCCCGCCTGGGCCCAAACCTTCAGCGTGCTCGCCGCCGTTACGGCAATTGTTCTGGCCGGCCGCTACCTCATGCGGCCGCTCTTCCGCTTCGTCGCTCAATCCGGCATCCGCGAGATTTTCGTGGCCTTTGCCCTTCTGATCGTTGTCGGCATCACTCTGATGATGCAGTTCGTGGGCCTGTCGGCCGCCCTCGGAACCTTCCTCGCCGGTGTGGTTCTGGCGGAAAGCGAATATCGCCACGAACTTGAAATGGATATCGATCCCTTCAAGGGACTCTTGCTGGCGGTCTTCTTTATGGCGGTGGGTGCAGGCATTGATTTCAATTTGCTCATCGCCAATCCCGTGCAGATTATGGGCCTTGTCCTTGGCTTTATTATCATCAAGCTCGTGGTCCTCTATGTCATCGCCCGGATCTTCCAAATGAAAGGACACGATAGCGCCCACTTCGCTTTTTCATTGGCGCAAGGCGGGGAGTTCGCTTTCGTTCTGATATCCTTTTGCTTGGGCCTGGGACTTCTGCTCACTGATCAGGCCGCCGTACTCGTGGCGATTGTCGCAATTTCCATGGCGCTGGCACCACTTCTCTTCATCGCCAACGAAAATTTTATCCAGCCGCTCTTTGCCCGTGGCGGCGAAATCAGGGCAGCCGATGTGATCGATGAAACTGCCAGAGTCATCATCGCGGGCCATGGCCGTTTCGGGATGACCGTGGGCCGTATACTGCAGGGCAAGGGCTACAAGGCCGTGGTGCTTGATCACGACGCAGAGCAGATAGACGCCCTTCGCAAGTTTGGCTTCAAGCTTTTCTACGGTGACGCGTCGCGGGTGGACCTGCTGGAAGCCGCAGGGGCGGGCACCGCGGAGGTTTTGGTTGTGGCCATTGATGAGCGCGAAAAAATTTCAGAGATCGTCGCCGCTGCCAAGAAACATTTTCCCCAGTTGCGGATTTTTTCGCGGGCCTTTGACCGGGTGCACGCCTATGAGCTGATCAACGCAGGCGTGGATGACGTCTACCGTGAAGTCTTTTCATCCTCCCTTGATATGGGTGAAGATGTACTCGTTGCCTTGGGCCAGGACCCATCCGAAGCCCACCGCGCCGCCAAGACTTTCAAGAAATTCGATGAAAAAATTGTCCGTAAACAGGCCCGTCATGCCGGCGACACTGACAAGATGGTCGATATCGTGCGCACCAGCCGCGCTGAACTTGAACGCGTATTGGCCGGTGATCGCGCCTTATCGTCGTTGGGTGAAGATCAATCCCAAATAGACAATGATAGAAGAAGCTAGAACCCAATGAGCATGTTCACATCATTCAGGCATCTCTGGCTTGGTCAGTTGCCGTTGCACGATGCGTTCTGGCGCTACGTCATTACCTATGACCTCGTGTTGAATATTGCTGCCACGCTCGGCGCTCTTACCTTGGTTCTGGCGGACACGCCCATCACCTTTGCGGCTGTCGTTCACTTCCTGCCCCTGCCCTATTCCCTTTTTGCGGCTATAGGCACCTGGCGTAGTGCTGACGCCTACACGGGCAATCCTGTTCACGCTGCGATGGCAAAGCTCGCGCTCGTTGTTTGGATCGGCTTCTGGCTTGTCTTCTAGTCTGCTTGCCGCCCCCTGAAACGTGCGATAAAGATTGCGAGCCATGTCCCAATCCCTCCACGAAATCACAATAGATCCGCGCAATTCGGATATACTCATTTCCATCAACGGCAAGCTTTATCCCCGCGACAAGGCCATGGTCTCCGTATTCGACTCCGGCTTCATTCTTGGCGATGGCGTGTGGGAGGGACTGCGCCTAGTCGATGGCGGCGTGCCATTTCTCCATGCCCACGTGGAGCGGCTCTACGAAGGGGCAAAGGCCATCTTCATGGACGTGGGCATCACACCGGAGGAATTGGTAAAGCGCCTGTTTGCCTGCATCGATGCCAACAAGATGGGCGACGGCGTACACGCTCGCCTGATGGTGACGCGTGGCGTCAAGGCCACGCCCTACCAGGATCCGCGCGTGACGATTTCACCCGCAACGATCGTCATCATCCCAGAATACAAAACTCCAAGCCCAGAAAAATTCGAGCGCGGCATGACCCTGCACACCGTGAACGTGCGGCGCGGCGCTCCCGATGTACAGGACCAGAAGCTTAACTCCCATTCAAAACTCAATTGCGTCACAGCCTGTGTGCAGGCCATGAATGCCGGAGCGGACGAGGCGCTCATGCTCGATCCGCTGGGCTTTGTCGCCACCTGCAACTCCACCCACTTCTTCATTGTGAGGCGCGGTGAAGTCTGGACCTCCTCCGGGCAATACTGCATCCCCGGAATTACCCGGGGCAACATGATCCGCCTCTGCAAGGACAACGGCATTCCGGTTTTCGAGAAACAGTTCTCGCTTTATGATGTTTACGGCTCCGACGAAGCCTTCGTCACCGGAACCTTTTCGGGCCTCATTCCGGTGCGCGAGATTGACGGCCGCCCCGTACGCCATCCCATGTCGACCGAAGACTGGAAAGGCGCAGGCCCCATTTCGCGCAAGCTCTCAAGCCTCTACAAGGCGCTCTGCGTCCGCGAAAAAACGCGCAGCCTCTGATGACAATCATCGCCATGTGGTCCGGCCCGCGCAACATATCGACGGCCATGATGTATTCTTTTGGCAATCGCGCCGACTGCACCGCCTGGGATGAACCCTTCTATGCCTTCTCGCTAATCAATCATGGCAATGACCACCCCATGCGTGACGAAATCATTGCGGCCAATGAAAACGACTGGGAGGTTCTTGTTGCAAAATGCACCAGGCCTTCGGCAAGGCCCGTGTATTACCAGAAGCACATGACCCATCACATGCTGCCAGGATTTGACCGGAGCTGGCTTCACCGCGTGACCAACGCATTCCTCATCCGTTCGCCCGAACGGGTGCTTGCCAGCTATACAAAGAAATGGGCGGATGTAACCCTCCGCGATATCGGCTTTGTCGAGCAGGCGGAAATTTTTGACTCGGTGGCGCAGAAGCGGGGAAGTCCCCCGCCCGTCATCGATGCCGATGATGTCTTGAAAAATCCGCGCGGAGTTCTCCAGGCCCTTTGCAAGGCCTGTGGAATTCCGTTTGATGAAGCCATGTTGAAATGGCCCAAGGGGCCCAAGAGCTTTGACGGCGTCTGGGCGCCCCATTGGTACAATGCGGTGTGGGAGTCAACGGGCTTTGCGGCACCCGTGGAAAAGACGTTTAAACTGCCATCATCCCTAACGAAAATCGCCGACGAAGCGCGAGGCCATTACTTGCGTTTGAAAGCCCACAGCTTAGTGGGCGTGGGCGGCCAGCAGACCGGCTGAACCGGAAGCAGACGCTGAAGTGCCGCTTTCCTTTTCCATCAGCATCTCGACTTTGCGCAATTCGACTTCCTCATCGGCAAGTTGTGCCAGTACGGCCGCTTTCTGGTCCTTGAGGTCGGAAATGGACTTCAAAAGATTGTCGCGCCGTCCTCGGGTGGCCTTGGCCGCCATGGAATAATTCACGTTGGCCGGATCGGTGACGCCGTTGCGGCTCTCTTCAAACCGGACATGCGAGTCGAGCTCGTCATATTTCTTGGTGAGATCCTGGATCATCCCATCGATGTCGGCGGCCTGACGACGGCGATCCTCGGTACGGAAGCGGTGCAGTCGCAGAAGGGTCTCACGTGAACGCATGGAAGTCCTCACAAACTCAAAAACAAACTGGGCATCAAACCAGCCCTAGGCACGATTCGCCGAATCAACTAACGAGAAGATTCGCGTGCTTCATCCAACATCATGAACGGGTAAGCTTAAGGCCGGGTAAACTAGAGCGGTGTTGCAATTAAAACTCTATTGGGCGCCAGCAATTTTGAGTCTCTGGCTACATTTAGTATGCTTAGCGAGTCAGACCACTATATATGGCATAAAGTAAGTAAAAGTGTCCTGCCCAGAGATTAGGTTTTGTTAACCTTTCTAAGCTTATCTTAACATTCAGAGTTAACGGATAGTTGCGCGTTTAAGGCCTGTTGCCCGAGAGACTGCGCGACTGAAAAGGCTCCACCAGGGAGCCGATACAAAAGGGGTTTCGAGATGAGAGTACTGCTGATCGAGGACGATACCGCAACGGCCCAAAGTATCGAGCTGATGCTGAAGTCCGAGGGCTTCAATGTTTATACAACCGATCTCGGCGAGGAAGGCGTGGACCTCGGCAAACTCTATGACTACGACATCATACTGCTCGATCTCAACCTGCCCGACATGTCGGGCTATGAAGTTCTGAAGTCGCTCCGCGTGTCGAAGGTCGGAACACCTATTCTCATTCTCTCGGGCCTCGCCGGCATCGAAGACAAGGTCAAAGGCCTGGGCTTCGGCGCTGATGACTACATGACCAAGCCATTCCACAAGGATGAGCTTGTGGCCCGTATCCATGCGGTAGTGCGCCGCTCCAAGGGCCACGCCCAATCGGTTATTCTCACCGGCGAACTGCTGGTAAACCTCGACACCAAGACCGTCGAAGTGGGCGGCCAGCGCGTGCACCTCACCGGCAAGGAATACCAGATGCTCGAGCTGCTCTCGCTGCGCAAGGGCACGACGCTCACCAAGGAAATGTTCCTCAACCACCTCTACGGCGGCATGGACGAACCCGAACTGAAAATCATCGACGTGTTTATCTGCAAGTTGCGCAAGAAGCTGGCGACAGCTGCGGAAGGCAAGAACTTCATCGAAACCGTTTGGGGCCGCGGTTACGTTCTGCGCGAAGGTGCTCCCCCGATGTCCGGCCAGGAAGACTTCCGCGAAACCGCCTAAACGCTCCCTTCGAAGCGGTCATTGAGATAGCGCGTGACATCTCCTGTCGCGCGCTTTGACATTAGAAACCGCTTCCACGCCTGCTGCTCATGCCAGACAACGCCAAGCTCCCAGACGCAAAACGTGCCGCGGTGCGCCGTTTCAACGATGTAAGGTTTGAAGTCGGGCTCATCGGCATTCGCCTTGGCATACACCGATTCCCACAGTTCATTCTCATTGCGCCAGGTCGAAACCAGCAGGAAGTAGAAGTCCTCTCCGCAGCGATGCAGGATCACAAAGCCGAGATCGCCGGCCACCCGCACATCCTTCAAATAGTCGCGCGCCAACTTTTCAATTTCCTTGGGCACTGACGCTTCCGCAGGTGCGATATTGCTCCACTTGAGCTGCGAACCCCCGGTTGCAATCCCTTCGCCTGGGCTCGCAACCTTGTCCCGGTGCACATAATTTGCCGCAACACCGCTTGTCACTGTCTAGGCGGCCTCGGCCTGCACCAGCACATCATCGCCGCTCATGGCCATCGTCAATTTGAGGCCCGCTGAAGCCGCCAGCTGTTTTGAGTAGTAGGGCTGCACAAGCCTGGCATCGAGCAGGGAAAGATCGGCGGTTCCAGCCAGAACTTCCGCAAGCGGTTCCGAAATCTTGGCCCGCTCGCCCGAGGCGCGCACCGTAAGCGTATCGCCTTCGGCTGCCACCGTCACAACTCCGCCGCGCGGAATTCCGGCGATGGCCAAGAGCAGCATGTTCAGCAGCAGCTTCACCTGTTGCTTGGGGCGGTTCTCGCGCGGCGCCTGCCAGTCCAGTTTGACTTTTTCCTCGCCCACGAAGCCGCGCGCCACTTCGCCGGCTTCACTCAAATCAATCAGCGCGCCGGCCGTTCCCGCCGCACCAAAGGCAATACGGCAGAATTTCAGTTTGGCGCCTGCAGTCCGGGCCGATGAGCGGATCATGTCCAGCGCGGTGGCCTTGGTTTCCTCATCCATTTCCGGATCGTCGAACAGTTCAAGGCCATTGGCAATGGCGCCTACCGGCGAGATCACGTCATGGCAGACGCGGCTGCACAAAAGTGCCGCGAGATCGAGATCGGAAATACGTGACGCGTCTGTCATGGGGGCCTCATAGAAAGTGATTCGTAGGGGTTTCTTTTAGCAAAGCCCCGCAAAAATTTCTGCATTGACGATCACACCCCGGCACGCCCATAGAGACCCCCTCGAAATCACCCGGAACCCTCATGACCCTAGCGCCCACAAGCCTGACGAAATCGCTGGTAAGCCTTGCCCTTTTGGCGGGGCGCGAGATCATGGCGATCTATGCCACCGATTTCAGTGCCCGCACCAAAAGCGATCTGACTCCCGTGACCGAGGCGGATGAAGCGGCCGAGCGCATCATCCTGGAAGGCCTGGCAAAGCTTGATCCCCAAACCCCGGTCATTTCCGAGGAAGCCGCCGCCGCTGGCCGCGTGCCCCAGGTGGGGTCCAGCTTCTATCTCGTGGACCCCCTGGACGGCACGAAGGAATTCGTCTCCCGCAACGGCGAATTCACCGTGAACATTGCCAAGATCGAAAATGGCGTTCCGGTGCTCGGCGTGGTTTATGCGCCGGCCAAAGGGCGTATCTTCTGGGGCGACACCGCCAAGGGTGCCGCCGAAGGCAAGATCGCCGCGGATGAAACCATCTCCTGGAAAAAATTGTTGGTCCGCCCCTGCCCCGGCGATGGCGCTATTGTGGTGGCGAGCCGCAGCCATCGGGATAGCGCCACCGATGACTATCTCAAGACCGTGAAAGTGGCCAAGCTGGTGTCTGCTGGCTCCTCGCTCAAATTCTGCCTGATCGCAGCCGGCGAGGCCGATCTTTACCCGCGCTTTGGGCGCACGATGGAATGGGATACGGCCGCGGGCCATGCGGTGCTTCTGGCCGCCGGCGGAAAGGTGCTGAACAGCGATGGCCAGCCCCTTTCCTATGGAAAGTGCGATCGGGGCTTTGACAATCCGGGATTCATCGCCAGCGCCGCCTGATTTGCAATAAGTTAACCATCTCGTAAGCCCTCTCCGCTACTTTCTGGATGACTAGTCTTGGCCCCGCCGTTGCGAGCGGCCTATGCGTGAGGTGGTAAAATGAGCAGCAAATTCCTGAAATCCGTAGGCTTGGCCATTGCCCTTTGCTTTGCCGGCTTATCCTCAACGGCGATGGCGCAAACCACCGGCAGCATTGCAAAGCCCAAATCCACGTTCACCACTGAGGAAATCGTTGCCAAGGGCCATCAATTCTTCGGCAAGGCCAGCCGTGGCATTAGTGAAGCCGTTGAATATCTTTTCCAGAGCCAGGGCGAACCCACCGCCTATATCGTCGGTGAAGAAGGATCCGGCGCCGTGATCGGCGGCTTGCGTTTCGGCGAGGGCACGATTTACTACAAGGACGGCATCACCCAGAAAATCTATTGGCAGGGCCCCTCCGTCGGATTTGATTTCGGCGGCAACGGCTCGCGTACCATGGTGCTGGTCTATAACTCCGACTCGCCAAGAGAACTTTACAAGCGCTTTATCGGCGTCGAAGGCTCAGCCTACCTCGTCGGCGGAATCGGCGTGAACTTGCAAAAATACCGGAACATCACGCTCGCCCCCATCAGAACCGGCGTGGGAGCCCGTTTCGGCGCCAATGTGGGCTATCTGAAATACTCCAAAAATCCCACCTGGAACCCCTTCTAATTTTTTATTCGCCTCTGCCCTCGTTCCGCACTAAAACCATGCGCTGAATTGGATTTGGTGTTTTTTCGAGGACTGTCATGTCTCAATCCGAGACCCTTATGCTGCTCATTCTGGGCTTTTCCGTCGCCGCTCTCCTGGGCCTGATCGGCGGGAGAATAGCCTGGAAGCTGGCCTTTCGCCTGGGCGCCCGCCACACCCAGCGCAACATGCCCTCCAACATGATCGAACTCCAGACCGACCGTGACCGCATGCGCGCCGAACACGCCATGATGGCAAAAAAGCTGGAACTGCGCCTGAGTGATATCCGCATGCGCATGGCCGAGCAGACCGCCGAGGTTTCCCGCCATCGGAACCGCTTTGAAATCCTCAAGCAGGACTTGGCCAAGCGCGACGAAGAGTTGCTTGAGCGCAATGCCGAAATCGTCTCCCTGCGCGACAGGGTGAGTGAGCTGGAAACCCTGGTCGAGGAAAGAGACGGCGAGATACAGGCCTTGAACGAGTCGCTGGTCGAGGTGGAAGAAGTTGAAATTATCGATGCCAGGGAAGCAACAGGCGAAGCGCCGCCCATTCCGACCGAGGATCGCTTGAAAAACCGGATCAAGGATCTGGTAAAGATAACAAAACAAATCTCAAAACAGAAGAAAGGCGCTCCGCTGGAACTGGAGCAGCCGGTCACGATCATCGAGAGCGAAGTCATCGTGAAGCCCGCCGGCAGCAGTACCTTGGAATTCGTGGCGCAGTCCGAAGTCCTCGAGGAGAAGATCGTCGAAACCGAACGGGCGGCCGAAGAACTGCAGGATGAGCTCAAGCGGCTCGATCAGGCCTGGTCAACACAAGAGACGACAGTGGAGACTGCATCCGAACCAGCGGTGGGCGAAGCCCCAGCCGAGGCCCCTGTTTCGGCCGAAGAGGAAAAACCAAAGAGCGCCATCACCAATGTGATATCCCTCGCCCAGCGCATCCGTTCGCTGCATAAGGATGTGAAGAGCTAAGTGCGCTCACCGCTATCCCAATTCTCATCATAGCCGTGCTTGACACGGCCATCTCCGCGTTGAGAAAGAAGATGCCCGCGGCGAGCGCGGGTATGATGAGAAATGGTCACATCCCTCCAAGAAAATCCAGCACAGCCTGGGTATAGCCCGCAGGGTCCTGAAGCATTGCAAAATGGCTTGCGTCTTTCAGGATGATCAGCTTGGCACCCGGAATGCTGGCCGCCATGTAGTCCGTGTGGGCGCGGGTGATTGCCTCGTCATGGTCGCCCAGCACAATCGCCGTTGGAACTTTTATGGCCGCAAGCTGTTCTTTGGTCCATGCCGGTTCACTCGCCCACATCTTGCTGATCTGCTCAACGAAGGCGTCGTACTGGTCCGGCGTCTTTGAATACTTTGCATAGCCCTTGCCCATGCGTTCGATGTAAGCCCCGAAGGTCACGTTTGTTGCAACCGCTGGATCGACGCCATCAACCGTGACATTGGCCGCTTGCGCAATAAGCTTGCTCAGGCGCTCGTGATTGTTCATGGCAATATCAAGGCCAATGATGCCGCCATCGCTCCACCCCACCAGCGCCGTCTTGTCGACCTTCAGAAAATCCAGCAGCGCTAGATAATCCGAAGCCATAAGGTGATAGCCGTAAGGCTTCTCGTCGCGCGTTGAACGGCCGTGCCCGCGGCTGTCGGCCACGATCACCTTGTGGGTCTTGGCAAGTTCGTTCACCTGGTTGGCCCAGATGTCGGCATGGCCCAGGCCGCCGTGAATGAGCAGAATGGGATCGCCTGCACCATAGACCGCGTAATACATCTGAATTCCGTTGACCGGCGCATAACCGCTCTCTGAAGCCTGCGGCATGGCGGGAGGTTCGGGAAGTGTCATCCAGCGGTCTTCCGCATGGGCGAAATTTGCAAGGGCAATGAAAGCAACTATGAGGAAACCGAGAATTCTGCGCATGACGTCCTCCCTGTAAAAAACTAAGGGTAACACCCAAAGGCGGGCTCTTACAAACCGTCTTCAGGTAGTGCCAATCTCGGAATCAATCATGACTGGCAAATCCCGTGAACTGTCATTGACTGCCGAGCTGGTGGCACTCGTGGATCGCAAAGAACCCGACTCCGGGCCGGAATACGGCCTGGTCGAAATGACTGACGAAGAATATGAACAGGCTGCCGAGCAAATCCTGCAGAGGAATGCCGGCAATCCGTTCTGGGTTTTTGCCTATGGCTCGCTGATCTGGCGTCAGGATTTTGAGCATCTTGAACACCGGACCTGCAAGGCGTTTGGCTGGCGCAGGTCTTTCAGTCTCGAAATTATCCGTTGGCGCGCCACGCCGCAGCAGCCAGGCCTCATGATGTGCATGGACTATGGCGGATGCTGCCATGGCGTTGCCTTCCGTCTCCCCGACAGCAACGTCCGCGAGCATATGCTGCGGCTCCTGCGCCGCGAAGCGAGCTATCAGCAGGACCTTCCCTCATTCCGCTGGATCGACGTGCATGACGGCCAGCCGAAATTCCGCGCGCTGACATTCTGGGCGGCGCCCCGCGCCCCCGGCTATTATGTGAATCTCCCAATCGAGGAACAGGCGCAGCGCCTCGCCCGCGCCGCCGGCCATCTCGGCACCTCAGCTGAATACCTTCACAACACAATCATCAAACTCGAAGAATTCGGCATCCACGATTCCTATCTCTGGCGGCTTCAAGAGCTTGTCGCCAAAGAAATCAGGCGGATGCATGGATGATGCTGGTGATCCCTGCGGGAG
>JBBSBQ010000048.1:0-22132 GCA_038251095.1 Hyphomicrobiales bacterium | reverse complement strand
GCCAACCAAACCCGGCCTTGGCGTGGAGGTCGATTGGGATGTGGTAAAGCGCTATAAGGCCTCGTGAAGAGGCAGAGGGTGATGGGGTTAGAACTCAGGAACGTCAGCAAGCGCTATGCGCATCAGGAAGTGCTTCATCCGTTGTCGCTTGAAGTGGCCAATGGAGAGTTCCTGACGCTCCTCGGACCTTCCGGCTCCGGCAAAACCACGGTGCTGCGCCTCATCGGCGGATTCTCCGAAGTGTCGGGCGGAAATATTCTCTTCGAGGGTAAGGATATCACCGATGCGCCGGCAAACCGCCGCCCCTTCAATACCGTGTTCCAGGACTACGCCCTGTTTCCGCACATGACCGTGGTTCAGAATGTGGGTTATGGGCCGCTGGTGCAGCGCCGCGCCCCCGAAGCCGCGCGCAAGCTGATTGCCGAGACACTCGACATCATGGGCTTGTCCGAACTGCGCGACCGTTTCCCCGCCCAGCTTTCCGGCGGCCAGAAACAGCGCGTGGCTCTGGCCCGCGCCATCGTGTGCGAACCGCAAGTCATTCTTCTCGATGAACCGCTGGCGGCCCTTGACGCCACACTGCGCCGCCAGATGCAGGTGTTTCTCAAACAGATACAGCGTCGCATCCAGACCACTTTCATCTTTGTCACCCATGACCAGGACGAAGCCATCACCATGTCGGACCGCATCGTGGTGATGAGCCAGGGCCGCATAGAGCAAGTGGGAACCCCGCGCGAAATCTACTTCCAGCCCCGCACCTATTTTGTCGCCGGTTTCTTCGGCGACAATAACCTGATCCCCGGGACGATGGCCGGAGCGGATGCGGTCGATACGGCCCTGGGCCGCCTTCCCATCGCCGCCAGCAAACAGCATGCATCAGGCGCGAAAGTGCTGCTCGCGATCCGCCCTGAATCTTTGCGCCTTGGCGCGGGCATGGTCTCCATCGCAGCGGAAGTGGTGGAAGCCATGTTTGGCGGCGCGCTCACCAAGCTGCTGCTGCGCTGCAAGAATGCGCCTGACATCACGCTCAACATGCGCCTTGCCGGAAATGACCGTGCCTCCATTCTGGAAGTGGGAAGCCCGGTCACTGTGACCTATGATCCCGCCGACGCCGTTGTGATCGGAGGATAGCGCCGTGTTGCCACGCCTCACCGCCAGATGGCTGATCTTCCTGCTGATGGCCGCGGTGCCCGTGGCCTTCATCGTGGCGCCCATCGGCTCCTTCCTGCTCATCTCGTTTTTCCGCGCCGACAAGCACGAGATCATTCGCGAATTGACGCTTTTCAACTACATCAATTTCTTCGGCAACTGGACCTATTTGGGAACCTATCTCGGCACCATTCTATTGTGCCTGGAAGTCGTGGTCGTGTCAGTGCTGGTAGGTTATCCCATCGCCTGGTTCATCTGGCAGCAGAAGGGCAGCCGCCGCTATCTCATGCTCCTGCTTGCCGTAGTGCCGCTCTTCATGAGCTATATCGTGAAGCTCTACACCTTGCGCTCCATGCTCGGCCTCAACGGCCTGGTCAATCAGATGCTGCTGAGCCTTGGCATTCTCGAAAAGCCCAGCCAGCTCTTTCTCTTCAATCAGCGCGCCGTGCTGATCACCATGGTGGTGATCTACCTGCCCTTTGTCATCCTTCCGATATTCCTCGCCCTCGAACGGATTCCACGCTCGCTGCTGCACGCCTCCATCGACCTTGGCGCAGGCGCTTGGGACACCTTCCGCCGTATCGTGCTGCCATTGTCGTTCCCAGGCACGGTTGCCGGCGCATTATTTGTTTTCGTGCTGGCGCTTGGCGACTTCATCACGCCGCAGATGGTGGGCGGCACCACCGGCTTCACCATTGGCCGCGTGATCTTCTCGCAATTCGGCCTCGCCTTTGACTGGCCCTTTGGCGCCGCCATGGCCGCCATCCTGTTCCTCACCGCCCTCGCCGGCATTCTGATGGCAGGCTTTGCCATGAGCCGGCAGAAGGTCTGACCATGCGCAGCAACGGAGAAAAATTCGCAAAGATCGCCACCGGGACAATCACCGCC
Source organism: Hyphomicrobiales bacterium (assembly GCA_038251095.1). Lineage (GTDB taxonomy): Bacteria > Pseudomonadota > Alphaproteobacteria > Rhizobiales > Aestuariivirgaceae > Aestuariivirga. The sequence continues at coordinate 20,095 of JBBSBQ010000048.1, read as the reverse complement.
GTTGTATTCGCCGTGCTTTACGCCCCTCTCTTCATAAGCGTGCTGTTTTCCCTGGTTGAAATCAGACGCGGCAAGATCCTCTGGGAAACCTTCAGCTTCGAGCCCTATTTCACCCTGTGGTCAAACCCCAGCGTTCTTTCCGCCCTTTCCAATACGGCGGTTGTCGCCCTCACCGCCGTGGCCGTCGCCTCCGTGCTGGCGGTGGTGCTGGCGCTTTACACGGAATGGGAGGGCGCTATTGGCAGGCACGCCCTCGAACTCGTCATTTACTTGCCGTTCCTGTTGCCGCCAATCGTCACCGGGCTGGCGCTTCTAGTGACCTCGGCGGAACTGGGGTTCAACCGGGGCATTGCCACAATTATTGTGGGCCACACAGTCTTCGTCCTCGCCGTCTCTTACCGCCTTGTGCTCACGCGCCTGCAATCGCTCCCCCGCTCCCTCATCGAAGCCTCGTTTGATTTGGGTGCCAGCCGCCTGCAAACCCTGCGTTACGTGCTTCTGCCGCATCTCGCGTCCGCCGTGGTCACCGGCGCGGTACTGGCTCTGGCCCTCTCCTTCGATGAAACCCTGATCAGCACCTTTGTGGCCGGTGACCAGATGACCCTGCCGCTCCGCCTCTGGGCCATGATGCGCGTGGGCTTCACCCCCGAAATCAACGCACTGGTGACGCTGGTGCTGCTGGTGACAATCATCCTGGCCCTTGTGACAGCCTGGCGGCTGAAGCCCGGGGGCGAACTCAGTGAGGAATGAAATGAGCAACAACACACAAAGGCTGGCCGGCCGCGTGGCCGTCATCACCGGCGGCGCGCAGGGGATAGGCTACGGCATCGCCGCAAGGCTGGCCGAAGAAGGCGCCTACGTCGTGCTGGCCGATCTGAAAAGCGATGTCGCGAAACGCGCCGCCGAAAAAATCAACGCGGCAGGCGGCAAGGCCACCGCCTTCCCCGTTGATATCGGCAACGATGCGTCCGTGGCGGAGCTGGCGAAGAAAGTCGAAAGCCTCCATGGCCGCTGCGAAATTCTCGTCAACAACGCCGCCATCGGCGCCGACACCCACATTGAGACCATGACGATGGAGCAGTATGCACGCGTCATCAACATCAACCAGGATGGCGCTATCCGCATGACCATGGCCTTCGTGCCCCTCATCAAGAAATCGGGCGCAGGGCGACGTATTCTCAACATCGCGTCGATCCAAGGCTTGCGCGGCTGGCCCAACCAGCTCGCCTATGCCACGGCCAAGGGCGCCATCGTGAACTTCACCCGCGCTGTGGCCGTCGAACTCGCCCCCTACGACATCATGGTGAACGCCATCGCCCCGGGCTTTGTCGACACCCCCATGTCGATATTGCCCGATGGCTCCCATGAGTATGATTCCGACTGGTTCCGCGACATCTATGTGAAACATGGCCGCATTCCGCTCCGCCGCGCCGGCACCCCGGCGGACATGGCGGGCCCGGCATTTTTTCTCTGCTCCGACGATGCACAATATGTAACCGGCCAAATCCTGAGTGTCGACGGCGGCGCATCCGCAACCTTCTGAGGACTGAAATGACCACGCAAAAAGTTTCCATCCGTTCAATCGTCGCCGCACCGCTCTTGGGAGAATCCCCCAAGGGTGGCTGGTCCACCGAGATCAAGCCGGAAGACTCGGTCCACACGCTCATCGCGATCCATACCGATGCCGGAATTACCGGCCATGGCAGCGTCTTCACAAATGGCGGGCTGGTCGAAGCGGCCCTGAAAGTCCTTGAACCGCTTTATGCCGGCGGGAATGCCCTTGAACCGGAACGGGTCAGCGAGAAGCTCAACCAGAACACATTCTGGATGGGGCGCGGCGGCACCCTCACCCACACCATCAGCGGCATCGATATCGCCCTGTGGGATATTCTGGGCAAGGCGCTAGGCCAACCCGTGGGCCGCTTGCTCGGCGGCACTTACCGCACCCGCGTGAAACCCTATTGCTCCCTTCTGATGGAAGAACCCGAGGCCATGCGCGACACGCTTGCGCAGTATCGCGCCCAGGGCTTTCGCGCCTTTAAAATTGGCTGGGGCCCCTTTGGCCGCCGCGATGACCGGAAGCTGGACGAAGCCATCGTGAAAGCGGCCCGCGATGGCGTGGGCGCGAGCAGCCAGTTGTTTGTGGATGCCGGAGCCAGCGATGCCTACTGGCCCAACGGACTGCGCTGGGCCATCAACACCTCCCACATGCTGGCCGCCTATGATGTGGGCTGGTTCGAAGAAGCCTTGAAGCCCGATGCCATTGATGATTTCTGTGAGCTCCGCAAGCAGAGCCCCGTGCCCATCGCCGGCGGCGAGGTGCTCACCCGCCGGCAAAGCTTTACGCCATGGCTGCAGCGCGGCGCCTTCGACATCGTCCAGCCCGACGCCACCAAGGTTGGCGGCATTTCCGAGCAGCGGCGAATTGCCTGGATGGCCCAGGAATTCGGCGTCAAATATGTGGGCCATGGCTGGAACACGGCACTCGGCGTTGCCGCCGATCTGCAACTCGCCGCAGCATTGCCCCATGTCGATGTCGTCGAATTCATCGGCGGCAGCCCCTATGTGGATGGGATTCTTGCGGAGCCCTTCAAGCTTGATGGCGATGGCTACCTGGAAATTCCGAGCAAGCCCGGCCTCGGCATTGCGCTGGATCGGGACAAGGTGGCGCGCTATTCGCCGTCCGCCGATCTTCTCTTCACGACATGACGGCTCAGCGGATGCTGTAACCACCGTCTATGGCAATGGCCTGTCCGGTCATGAAGGCCGAAAGGTTCGATGCGAGGTAAACTCAAACGCCTCCGGACTTGTCAAATTCCAGTAAGCTTGGAACTCGACAGGCACAATTTCATTCTCGGGAATCTTTGTTTCTTTGACATTTCATCCGCTTGCACTCCCCACTCACGGCTACTGCACACAGACAGCACACGGGCATTGGCGTTTACGGCCGATCTGCTTCGCCAATCTTTTCGCTGAGAAAAAATATGAAATGGAACGCTCAGATTCCGGGACTATTCCGGGACAGATTGTTCCAATGCGGTCTTTTTTTGCCATTTTGTTCCCTGTTTGAAGCTTGACGAATGGCTCACAAAGAAGCAAAAACCCAGTGTTTTCTTAGTTCGGAGTGTAGCGCAGTCTGGTAGCGCACCTGCTTCGGGAGCAGGGGGTCGGAGGTTCGAATCCTCTCACTCCGACCAGTTTTTGGATTTAGCGGCCGCCGAGAAGCGAGAAGGCGGCCGGGAATGCCAGCGCCGCGAGAACGGCCTTTATGAAATCGCCGAGTATGAAGGGCAGCACACCGCTGGTGAACGCAACAGCCATGACAGATGTGCCATCCATGCCCTTCATGACGATGAGCCAGCCAACCAGCCAAATCAGACCTGGGACGTAGATAATCGCACTGCCCAGAAACATGGCGACACACAGCTTTAAAACATTGGCACCCCAGCCTTTCTCTACGAGGTGGCCCACAAGGCCGGCGGCCAAAATGAAGCCAATGATGTAACCGCCCGATGCGATGATTTCACCGGTGGGAAGGTACAGGCCAGCCTGAAAATTGGCGAAAACCGGAAGACCGGCGGTACCTTCAAGCGCATAGAGAGCAAGGGTAACGGCACCGAGCCTTGCGCCATAAGCGGCACCCACCGCCAAAACGGCCAGGGTTTGCAGGGTCATGGGTACGGGAAGCATGGGCACGCTTACCTGGGCGGCGATGGCCACTATCACACTGCCAATAACGGCCAGCAAAATGGCGCGGGTCCTGTTCAGCGATGAGGTGGGCCAGAGACGACCAGCAAGTGTAAGATTTAAAGTGCCCATTCGCGCCGTTCCCTCTAACTTGGTTGCTGGTGGCAACTCCTTTAATTGGGTTGGCTACCCAGCGCAACCAAGACTTTGGCTTCATGGATAAAATCAAATTTGACAGGAATTTTGAACCGCCATTCGGAACGGCGGTGACGCTTTCACCGCTGGTAAGAAGGATAACCTGCAACAATCCCGGGCCTTTTACCTTCAAGGGCACAAACACTTTTATCGTGGGGCATCAAAGCGTAGCGATCATTGATCCGGGGCCCGATGACGGGGCGCATCTTGCAGCTTTGATGAACGCAGTACGGGGTGAAACGGTCAGCCACATTCTGGTGACCCATACGCATATGGATCACTCGCCCCTGGCTGCGAAGCTCAGCGCGGCTACCGGCGCAATAACTTACGGCGCGATTTCGCCAGCAAAATCATTGGAGATTTCGGAAATCCGGTTGGATGCCAGCGTTGATCATAGGTTCGTGCCGGACGTTTCGTTGCGCGATGGCGATATGGTAGAAGGAAAAGGTTGGGCGTTGGAAGCGGTGTTTACGCCGGGGCATATGTCCAATCACATGAGCTTCGGTTTGGGGGCGGAAAAGGCCTTGCTCGTGGGCGATCATGTGATGGCCTGGGCCACGACGGTAGTGGCGCCGCCCGACGGAAACATGAGTGATTACATGGCGTCATTGCGAAAACTTCTGAAACGGGATGAGGCTATCTATTATCCCGCGCATGGGCCGGAAAAGCGCAAACCCTCAGGGCTGGTGCGGGCCATTCTTGCGCACCGGAAGATGCGCGAGGAAGCGATTTTCAACCGGGTGAAAGCAGGCGACAGCGCGATTGATGAGATCGTGGCAAATATCTATGGAGATGTTGATCCCCGCATGCATGGGGCGGCGGGGCTCTCGACCCTAGCGCATCTTGAGCACCTCATGAAACAAGGACGCATTGAGGCGCGGGACGGAAGGTATTTTCTAGAAAATAGGAGCGGACCCAAATTCGCAATCTATAGGTGAAATTTCTGCTTGATCAACGTTGCGCACTCCAAGGGGCCAAGGCTGCCGGAATCAATCTCAAGGTCATATTTTTTGCCGAGGTGAACCCGGCGGTATTGCCAGCGGGCGAGGCCGATCATCCGGTCGCCGCGCAGTCGCTCGCGGGCCTCCAGAACGTCCAGCGGCGCGAAGACGACAACGAAAAAAGTCTCGAAGCCGGAGAGGAGCGCCTCATACTCCTCTTGCTCGTTGTCCAGCATGACATCATCAACGATCAGATTGTTGCCCTGGGCTGCCATGGCGGCAATGGCATGGCGCACACCGCGCAATGCCTTTTCGCCGACCGGCCCAGTCTTGATCACAACCAGCGGTTTTCCATCTTCGGATATTTCCTCGAAAGCAAAACCATCAGGGTGGTTCTGCAGGGCCTCAGGCAGCATGGCGCAGAACTCATCCATCTGGACATGCAGGAACGGCTTTTCAGTAATTTTCTGGAGCGCCTTCGCAATGGAACTCTTGCCAGAACTGCCGACGCCGTTGAGAAGGATGATTTGCGTTGACCTGTTATGAGCTGACGTTAATCGGAAGTGCCACACATTGCCAACCCGAAGCAGACGGGTTAGTTTGCCGGGGATGGTTGCGCAACCGAAAACATGAAAACAAAAAGTTGCAATATCTTTCTTGCAGGTGGCGGCAATGCCGAAGAGTCGCAGCTGCTTGACGTGCAATTTGTGAAGATGCTCGATCTGGCAAAGCCTGTGGTTTACGTGCCCAATGCCATCGCAGGATATTCAATCGTTTGTCATTACAAGCCCGAACATGATGCAGAAACGCGGAAGCTTTCCAAAATATTTGGTCAGAGCCTCATTGCGATTCCGGAAAATACCGGCGGGCACGTTGCCGGCAATTCAATCACCGCCCACGGAACCGAGCCGATTTTTATTTTTGGAAACGCTGAGGTGGAAACAGTCTCGCCACTTGGTGCTACCACTCTTTGAGCCGGTTCCATTACCTGCAGCAAGCGACCTTTACAGGTGCATCTCCGCGGGTTAACGCCCTGCCCTTATGAAAGTTGCGAATGATTCACAGCAGTATGCGGCGCTGCCCTGGCGCCAGGCGCAACAATTTGAAATCCTGCTGATCACGTCACGTCAAACCCGGCGCTGGGTTATTCCTAAGGGCTGGCCTATCCCTGCGCACAGTGCCGCCGAAAGTGCGGCGCAGGAAGCTTATGAAGAAGCGGGCATTCGCGGGGAGATGGCGGTGGAAGCCATGGGCCATTACACTTACAGCAAGCGCCTGCGGGGCGGCGCGAGGAAGCGCTTCCGGGTTGACGTGTTTTCCATGGAAGTGACCGAGGTTCTTGACCAGTGGCCGGAAGCCCACCAACGGGCGCGGCAATGGCTTTCGCCCGAGGAGGCTTTGGCTCTCGTGGAAGAGCCGCAGCTTGCGGCCCTTATCCGGACATTTGCCGGGGCTCAATTGGGACAGGCGCTGCCAGCCCCAACATGCTCCCATGCAATCTGGCAGAAGCTAAAAGCCTTGCTTCGCCTCCTGGGCCTGCGCTGAGCTGAAACGAAGGAACTTTCCCTCCTGTCCAGCGTTGCGGCCTTAGCTATCAAGGAGAGTCCCCCATGGGTCCCCGCATCTACATCACGATCCTGCTGTCGCTTATGACCTGTGCCGTACTCTTCGGGATCGGCGCGGTTGCCGTGCTTTCGGTGCCGGCGTTGAATGAACAAGCGAACGTCCTGCTGCCGGTCGTCATCGCGGCGAGTCTTGTGCTTGGACCGATCATCGCATGGTTCATGGCGCCGCGGATGCGAGCGCGCTACTGGAAAGCCCGAGACAGGGCTGCGGACTCTAAGCCCTAGGCGAAACCGGATCAATCGGCGTTAGCGCGCCGAATCCCAGAATATCTTCGAGCAATTTTGCGCTGGCCAGCAGGCGGGCTTCGCCGCGCGGCGGGGCAACGATTTGGATGCCGACCGGGAGATGTTCCGTGGTGAAGCCTGCCGGGATTGAAATGGCGGGGCAGGCGACAAGCGTGATGGCGGAGACGATGAGCAGCCAATCCACATAAGTTTCAAATTTCGTTCCATTACATTCGGTTACATAGCGTTGTTCAACTGGAAAGGGAGGAACGATGGTGGTGGGGCACAAGAGCAGATCGTAAGTTTCGAAGAACTTCAGCGCGCGCTGGAACATGGCACCGCGCTGGGCTTCGGCGCGGGAAATTTCCGCTCCGGTGAGGGCCAGGCCCTTCTCGATGTTCCAGATGACTTCCGGTTTGAGCTGGGCGCGGTGGTTTTCGAGAAGGCTGCGCATGCCCACCGCATAGGACAAGGCGCGGAGCGTCTGGGCGCATTCCATGGCTTCATGGAAATCCGGGTGGGTTTCCTCGACAATGACTCCCGCCTGTTCAAACCTGCGGGCGGCCTTCATGACGATGTCGGCCACTTCCGGATCAACGGGCGAGATGCCGAGATCGCGGCTGATGGCAACCCGTTTTGGCTTCCAGCCGGAACGGGCGGCTTTCAGATATGAAGTGCCGTCCGAGGGAAGCGAGATGGGATCGGCCGGCTCTTCGCCCACCATGGCATCAAAGAGAAGTGCCAGGTCTTCGACGTTGCGGGCCATGGGGCCTGCGATGCCGAGGGTGTTGTCGATCTTGTTATAAACGCTGGCGGCCACCCGGCCGGGCGAGGGCCGCATGCCGACGACCCCGCAGAAGCTTGCGGGGTTTCTTAAGCTTCCACCGAGATCGGAGCCTTGCGCCAGCCATGCGGTGCCCGTGGCCAGGGCAACTGCCGCGCCGCCGGATGAGCCCGCGGCGGAGCGCGAGGTGTTCCACGGATTAAGGGTGCGGCCAAAGACTTCATTGAAGGTGTTGGCCCCTGCCCCGAATTCCGGCGTGTTCGACATGGCGTAAACAACGGCCCCGTTCTTTTCCAGATGGGTGACCATGACGTCAGACGTTGTTGGCACCCGGTTAGCGAAAATGGGCGAGCCTTGGGTTGAGCGCACGCCGGCAACATCATCCAGATCCTTGATGGGCACGGGAAGGCCCAGCAGCACGCCGCGCTCATCCATTGGTTTTTTCATAAGCTCTCGGGCATGGGCGCGGGCGCGATCAAAACACAGGGTTGGCAAGGCGTTTACTTTGCTGTCCACGGCGGCGATGCGGGCTTCCAGCGCATCGAGACAGTCCAACGGGGAAATTTCCCCGCTTTTCAATCGTTCGTGGATTTCATTGGCGGTGGACCTAAAGAGTTCGGACATCTGGCATTCCTGAAAAGTGAAACTGTTTGCCCTTTTGGGGCGGGAAAGAGTAAACACTGCCCATAATTTACCCAGGAGACAATCATGAATGCACCAGTCACATCAGCCCCCGGCATGAACAAGCAGTGGGTGGAGCGGCGCGCCAAGGCTGTATCGCGCGGCGTGGGCATGGGGGCTGCTGTGATGGCAGCACGGGCGGAGAACTCCGAAATCTGGGATATTGAAGGCAACCGCTATGTGGATTTCGGCGGCGGCATCGCGGTTGTCAACACGGGCCACCGGCATCCGCTGGTGATGAAGCGCGTCTACGAGCAGCTTGAAAAATTCACCCATACCTGCGCCATGGTGATGCCCTACACGCCGTTTATTGAACTCTGCGAAAAGCTGAACGCGATTGCGCCGATGAAGGGTGAAAACAAGTCGGCTCTTGTCACGACCGGCGCCGAGGCGGTTGAAAACGCTGTGAAGTATGCGCGCTGCTATACGGGGCGTTCCGATGTGATCGCCTTCCACGGCGGGTTTCATGGCCGGACATTGCTGGGCATGGCGCTGACGGGAAAAGTTTTGCCCTACAAGGCCAAGTTCGGGCCGATGCCTGGCGGCATCTGGCATGTGCCGTTTCCGGTGGAGCACAAGGGGATCAGCGTCGAGGATTCCATCCACGCCATCGAATTGCTGTTCAAATGCGATGTGGAGCCTTCGCGGGTTGCCGCCATCATCATCGAGCCGGTGCAGGGCGAAGGCGGATTTTATGTGGCGCCGAAAGAACTGATGGTACGGCTGCGCAAGCTTTGCGACGAACACGGCATCCTGCTGATTGCCGATGAAATCCAGTCGGGTTTCGGGCGCACGGGCAAGTGGTTTGCGATGGAGCATTTCGGCGTCGAGCCTGATCTGGTGACGGTTGCGAAATCGCTGGCGGGCGGTTTTCCGCTGGCGGGCGTGATTGGCAGCGCCAAGATCATGGATGCGCCGGACCCTGGCGCCATTGGCGGCACCTATGCGGGAAATCCTGTGGCCTGTGCGGCAGCGCTTGGCGTGTTCGATGCTTTCGAACAGGAAGGCCTGATGGAAAAGGCAGAAGCACAGGGCAAGAAAATCATGGCCCGGATGAAGGCGATCAAGTCCAAGGGACGCGGCATGGCAATCGGCGATGTGCGCGGGCTTGGCGCCATGTGCGCCTTCGAGCTCGTCACCGAGCATGGCGGCAACAAGCCCGATGCGGCGGGTGCCAAGGCGCTGGCGGCCAAGTGCCTGGAGCGCGGGCTGCTGATCCTGACCTGCGGCATCTACGCCGATACGGTGCGGCTGCTCACGCCGCTCACGGCGTCAGACGCGGTGCTGGACGAGGGGCTGGATATTCTGGAAGCGGCGCTGCTGGGGAACTGAAGCGAAAAGCCTTGCCTGCCGCCTTTTTTGCCGTTGCCGACAGAGATTCGAAGTTCAGGCGCATAGATTGGCTGGCATGGAGCAGTTAACCTGCAAAGGTCAGCAATCACTCTTCATGCGGATGGCGGCCTGCGCGGCCAAGATCGTACCAGATTCGGTAAGCTTCAATCAGCAGCAATGGAGCGAAATGAATGAACGCTATGAGCTGATCCGCTTTCAGCCATATCCAATGCATGAGGACTGCACCCGCCGCCACATAGACCAGGCACTGAACCGGTTTCCACCTGGTGCCCAGAAGGTGCAGCGCCGCGTCGTTGCTTAGGGCAAAAGGCACAAGCATGCTGGCAAGTGCGATCCAGCCGAAAATGACGCCGAGGTTTCCAAAGTCTGCAAGGATCAAATCCACCTTGCCCAATTTTACGGCATAGGCTGAGAGATGCAGCAGGGCATAGAAGAAGGAGGCGACGCCGAGATCGCGCCGCCTCTTGAACTACCACATGGGCCAGTGGCGCCCTTTGAAGATTATGCGCAGCGGTGTCACACTGAGCGCCGCAATGAGCAGACGCGCGGACCATTCGCCCGCGCCTTCAACCAGGTGTCCGAAGCCGCCGGTCCCCACCTGAAAGCGCGTCAAAAGCACAACCGCTGGAACAGCGAGCAGAACTCTAAACACGATCCGGGAATTGAACAGCGCAGCCAGCATAATCTGTTGGACTTCAGGTTCTAACTATTGCCAGCGCTGGGCCCGGAACTCCCAAGGTGTCACCTTGCCGTCCTTGTCGGTGTCCGCGGCCTGAAACCGCGCCTTACCGCCTGCAATGAACTCGGCCTGACTGACCTTGCCGTTCTTGTCGGAATCCATCTCGGCAAACCGCGCCTTCTTGCGTTCCTGCATGGCCTTCTGACGCTCTTCGTTGAGGCCCTGGCCAAACCGGGGGCCCATGCGGACGCTCATGTATTCTTCTTCAGTCAGTTCTCCGTCATCGTCACTATCCATTGCCGCGAAGACGGCTTCAACTTGAGCCGCCGCCTCGTCGTCGCTGATGACACCGTCATTGTTGGTGTCGATGGCAGCCATCCGTCCCATCATGCCTTGCCCTTGCAACATGCCGGGGCCCGGGCCACCGCCCCAGCCCCACATGTGCCAGCCCCAGTCATTATCTTCGGCGTATGCCGGAACGGCAAACATTGTCAGCCCAACCGCGAGCAGCGCAACTTTGGAGAACTTCGTCATGTGAAAATTCCTTTACGTTCATGGATTTGCCGTAGGACTATTATCGTCATTCCTGCACGAACTCGCCTTGATCCAAATCAATTAACTGCTTTTAATTCTATATATTTGTATATTCGCATATATCACTTCATTGGAGATAAGGAGGCGCCATGCGAGCGTATAGCGGTGCGCGTGTTCGATGCCTGCGAGACGGAAGGCCTGATGGAAAAGGCAGAAGCGCAGGGTAAGAAAATCATGGCCCGGATGAAGGCGATCAAGTCCAAGGGACGCGGCATGGCGATTACTGCGCGGCTGCTCACGCCGCTCACGGCGTCAGACGCGGTGCTGGACGAGGGGCTGGATATTCTGGAAGCGGCGCTGCTGGGGAACTATGGCAGAAACAGCGCGCCCACTCTAGGCCAATCTCCGCCCATCAAATTGTCAATGACTTGATGTTTCCAATGCAGCGCCGGCCTTGTCGTGAGTAGCGAGTCGCTCCACCATGGTTGCGGTCGCCTCATTCATTCCAATTATTTCCACCGGAATTTCATGGTGGCGAAACTTCAGGACAACACGGTCCAGCGCGTTGCTGCCGGTCAAATCCCAAAGATGCGCCGCATGGAGATCAATCACCAAGCCCTTCAAATCCTCTTCGCGGATATCAAAGGCGGCATGAAAAGCCTCCGCGGTGGCGAAGAATATCTGCCCCGTCACAGTATAGGTCCGAACAACGCGTATTTCATCACGCGTCGAGGTGACGGCAAAATAGCGCGTTACCTTATGGGCGAAGAACAGGCCGCTCAAGATCACGCCGAAGAGCACACCCTTTGCCAGGTCATGGGTGGCGACCACCATCACAACGGTACCTAGCATGACGAAACTTGACTGCTTGGGATGGACGAGAATTTCCCGGAACAGACGCCACTGAAAGGTGTTGATGGCGACCATGATCATGACCGCGACGAGAGCAGCCATGGGTATCTGGGCGACATAGGGCCCCAAAACATAGATCAGGAACAGGAGGAACAAACCGGCCCACAAGGTGGACAGCCGCCCCCTGCCCCCCGAGGATACATTGATGACCGACTGGCCGATCATGGCGCAGCCCGCCATGCCGCCAAAGAATCCCGTCACCGCGTTGGCGATACCCTGGCCGGCGCATTCACGGCTCTTGTCGGACTCGGTGTCGGTCATTTCATCTATGATCGCAGCAGTCATCAGGCTCTCAAGCAAGCCGACCATGGCCAATGTCAGTGAATAGGGCAGGATGATCGTCAGGGTTTCCAGCGAAAACGGAATATCTGGCAGGGCAAAAAACGGCAGCTCGGTGGGCAGCGCACCCATATCCCCTACCCGCCGGATATCCAGGCCGAAATACATGGCTATCCCGGTCATGAGGATGATGGCGACCAGCGGCGAAGGCACAATTTTGGTGAGGCGGGGCAAACCATAGATGATGGCGAGGCCAGCGGCTGTCATGGCATAGACATTTATGCCCTTACCGAGAAGTTCCGGCATTTGCGCGAGGAATATCAGAATTGCCAGTGCATTCACAAATCCGGTGACCACCGAGCGCGACACAAACCGCATCAACGACCCGACCTGCAGGAGGCCTGCGGCGATCTGGATCAAGCCTGTCAGAATGGTTGCGGCAAACAGATACTGGATGCCGTGCTCCTTGACGAGCGTCACCATGACCAGGGCCATGGCCCCGGTTGCGGCGGAGATCATGGCCGGCGCCCGCCGGCAAAGACGGTAATCACTGCGATAAAAAACGACGCATAAAGCCCAACCTTTGGATCGACCCCGGCAATGATCGAGAAAGCAATCGCCTCGGGAATAAGGGCAAGCGCCACCACGGTTCCGGCCAAAAGTTCGCGCGTGACATTGGGAGCCCACTCGCTCCGCAGATGGACAAGGCTCATGGAAAAAAACTTTCGCAAAATCGATGTTCATGGCAGCATCGAACTGATAGAGTTGCCTTATGCCCACGATGTCTCCCCCAGTCAAACGCCGCGGCAAAGCTTGGCTGGACAGTTGGGTCAAAGGGCCGGTAATACCTCAATCAAAAGGGAGAAGATCTTGAGCAAGCTTTCCAATATGGCGCACCGTGACATTGAAACGGTGCTGCATCCCTATACAAACCTGGCGCGTCACCGGGAGGTAGGGCCGCTGATCCTCAACGAGGGGCGTGGCATCTATCTCCATGATGATAAGGGCAAGCGCTATATCGAGGGGATGGCTGGGCTTTGGTGTACCGCACTTGGCTACGGCAATGAAGAGATCGTCGATGCGGCGGCGCAGGCGATGCGCAAGCTTTCCTTCACCAATGTGTTCGGCGGAAAATCCCATGACGGGGTGATCGAGCTTTCGGAAAAGCTGAAGGAGATTGCGCCCTGCCCCACATCGAAAATCTTGTTCGGCACGTCAGGCTCGGAAGCCAACGACATGCAGATGAAGCTCACCTGGTATTACAACAATGCCCGGGGAAAGCCGGAGAAGAAGAAAATGATTTCTCGGCTGCGCGGCTATCATGGCGTCACCATCGCATCGGGATCGCTGACGGGACTTCCCATGGTGCATACGGATTTCGATCTGCCGATCAAGAATGTGCTGCACACGTCATGCCCCCATTATTACCGCGGCGGGCAGGAGGGCGAGACGGAAGAGCAATTTACGGACCGCATGGCTAAGGATCTTGACGATCTTGTCCAGCGCGAGGGGCCGGAGACGGTTGCGGCATTCATCGCCGAGCCTGTCATGGGGGCCGGCGGCGTTGTGGTGCCGCCCATGAGCTATTTTTCGAAGATCAATGCGGTTCTGGAAAAATATGACGTCCGCTTTATCGCAGATGAAGTGATCTGCGGCTTTGGGCGCACCGGCAACTGGTTCGGCACGCAGACTTTCGGGATGAAGGCCACGTCCATCTCCATGGCGAAGGCCATCACTTCGGCCTATTTCCCGATGAGCGCCATCACCATCGAGGAAGAGCTGTATCAGGCTATGGTGGACGAGAGCAAAAAGATCGGCACGTTTGGGCACGGCTTCACCTATACGGCGCACCCGGTGGGCTGTGCGGTGGCCCTCAAGACGATTGAAATCTTCGAACGGGACAAGATCGTCGAGCATGTGCGGAAGGTTGCGCCGGTGTTCAAGGCGCGGCTGGATAAATTGACAGAGCATCCTCTGGTTGGCGAGGCGCGCGGCGTTGGCCTGATGGGGGCGTTAGAGGTTGTCGCCGACAAGAAAACCAGGCGGGCTTTTGATCCGAAAAAAACCGTGGGCGCGACGGCGGTAAATTTCATGCAGGAGCTCGGGTTGATTACCCGTTCCATGGGTGATTCAGTTGCCTTCTGCCCGCCGCTCATCATCACGACGGAAGAAATCCACGAGATGTTCGACATGGTGGGCGCGGCGCTGGACCAGACCGAGGCCTGGGTGCGAAAGGAAAACCTGCGTCAGCAGTAAAGGAGCGCGATTGCGGTGAAGTGGCAGGCGGCGGCAGCGGCCACAAAGCTGTGCCAGATGGCGTTTTGGAATTTCAAGCTTTCCCACATGTAAAAGACAATGCCGGAAGTGTAGAGAAGTCCGCCGGTGATGATCAGCTTTAACACCGGCGGCGGCAACACTTGCATGAATGCGCCTGCCGCGGTGACGCCCACCCAGCCCAGGGCAAGATAGACCAGTATGGCGAGACGGTCGAAGCGGCCGGGGAAAATGAATTTCATTGCGATGCCAAAGGCGGCGCCGAGCCAGGTGACAATCCCGAGGCTCCAGCCTTGCGCGGCATCGGGCAGAAACGGCAGCAGCGGCGTGTAGGTGCCGGCGATCAGCAGGAAGATGGCGCTGTGATCGAAGCGGCGCAGAAGCCATTTGAGATGCGAGGGCGGCGTGAGATTATATGCGGCGGAGCAGGCCAGCATGACGATCAGGCCGAAGAGATATGCCACCAGCACCCACGAGATGCCCGCATGGGCGAGCAACGAGATGCTGGCCAAAAGCGCAGTGAGAATGCCTGCGCCATGAACCAGGGCGTCGGCGCGGATTTCGTTCCGGCTATAGACCCTGTGACCTTCGAAGAAAGAATGCACGTTTTCTAATGCCGCTCAACGGGGATGACGAAGCGGTCACGCCTCTCACCCTTGCGCAGCAGGCTGACGCGGACGGACTGATTGACGCGCTCATGATTGAGCAGGCGCAGGAGATCATCGATGCCCAGCACGGGCGCATCATCAATGGCAATCAGCAGATCGCCGGACTGGAGGCCGGCGGTCTCAGCGGGGCCATCCTTGATTGTCTTCAGCACACGGACGCCAGCATCCTGTTCAACGCCGGAAAAGCGCGCGACATGGCGGGGGATAGGTGTGGTGGCGCCTTCTATGCCGAGGCTGGCGCGGCGCACCCGGCCATGCTGCAGGACCTGGCCCAGCACATAAAGCGCGGTATTGGCGGCGACGGAAAAACAGATCCCCTGCGCTCCGCGGATGACTGCGGTGTTTATACCGATGACGCGGCCATGGGAATCAACCAGCGGCCCGCCGGAATTGCCGGGATTAAGCGCGGCATCGGTCTGAATGACGTCATCGATGAGGCTGCCGGTCTGGCTGCGCATGGAACGGCCGATGGCGCTCACCACGCCGGCCGTTACAGTCTGTTCAAAGCCCAGGGGATTGCCAATGGCGATAGCGAGCTGGCCCTTGTGAATGGCCTTGGAATCAAAGAACGAGAGAGAGGGAGCCGCCAGGTGAACATCGGTGCGGAGCACGGCGATATCGCTGTGCGGATCCTCGCCGATCACGCGGGCATCGGACTTCTGGCCATCGGCCATGCTGACCTTGATGGCACCGGCGCCTGACACCACATGGCTGTTGGTGAGGATCAGGCCATCGGAAGCCACTACGAGGCCCGAACCCACGCCGGCAGGTTTGTTGCCTTTGAACACGCCGATATGAACAACGGCGGGACCTGCCGTATCAACCGCACCGATGACGGCGCTGGAATAGGCGTCCTGCAACTGGGCTTCGTAATCTGAGTTCTGAGGCGCGGCAGCGCCGCTGTCATCAAGCATCGGGGAACTCCTCCGCTTTCATATGGGGAGAGGTTAAACCTCCGCCAAGGCCTGTTCCAAGTCGGCGATCAGATCGGCCACGTCCTCGATGCCGATGGAAAAACGGATGAGATTTTCTGGGACAATGCTGTTTGGGCCTTCCACGGATTTACGGTGTTCGGCGAGGCTTTCGACGCCGCCCAGCGAGGTGGCGGGGGTGAATACCTTGAGGCTACCGGCAACTCTGCGGGTTTGTGCTTCATCGCCCTTCACCAGAATGGAGAGCATGCCACCAAAGCCGCCGGTCATTTGTTTTTTGGCGATCTTGTGCTGGGCATGGCTTTCAAGGCCGGGGTAGAGAACGCTGGCTAGCCTGGGATGTTTTTCAAAATGTTTGGCCAGTGCCAATGCGTTGCGCGAGGCCTGCTCGACACGGAGGAAAAGGGTGCGCAGGCCACGGATCAGGAGATAGGCTTCAAAACTTCCGAGCGTTGCGCCCAATCCGATCTGCGCTTGCTTCAACAGTTCCCAGCGGGGGCTAGCCTCGCGGGTGGTCAACACTCCGGCGGTCACATCACTGTGGCCGTTTAGGTATTTCGTGGCAGACTGAAAAACAATATCGGCACCCAGGGTGAGCGGCTTGCTGATTACCGGCGGTGCGCAGGTGGAATCGACAACGAGAATTGCTCCGGCCGCATGGGCGGCATCGGCGGCCGCCCTGATGTCAATCACGTCCCATGTCGGGTTCACCGGCGTTTCGATCCAGACGATGGCCGTTTTGCCGGGGATAATGGCGCGGGCAAGGCTTGCGGGATCAGCAGCGTCGAACAAATCGAGGCCGACATTGCGCATGGCCTGCTGGCGCAGCATCCAGGTTTTCACGCCGTGATACATGATGGTGGGGGCGGCAATGCGCTGGCCGGAGTCCACCGTTTCAATAAGTGCCGAAGCAGCGCCCATGCCCGATGCGAAGAGACGGGATTCAAATCCCTCCTCCAGTTCGCAGAGCAGGCCTTCGGCATGGGCCACGGTGGGCGAGCCGTTGCGCGAATAGACATAATTACCGACAAGGCTGTAGTCCTCCCTGCGGGCAAAGGTGGTGGACGGCTGGATGGCGGGAATGACCGCGCCGGTTTGGCTGTCAATGAAGTGGCCCGCCTGGGCGATGGTGGTGCGGATCGAGGGTCTCGAGTTCGAGCGGTCAGACATGCTGGCCGCCGTTGATATGGAGTTCTGCGCCGGTCACGTAGCTGGAACTGTCCGTACACAGAAAATATATGGCCTTGGCCACTTCTTCCGGCTGGCCGAGACGGCGCTGGGGAATCTGCGGAATTATTTTTTCCGTGCCGGGCGAAAGGATGGAGGTTTCGATTTCACCAGGCGAAATTGAATTCACCCGCACGCCGATGGGGCCGAAGTCGGCGGCCATTTCACGGGTGAGCGAGGCAAGCGCCGCTTTCGAGGTGGAGTAGGCGGCGCCGGCAAAGGGATGAACGCGCGAGCCGGCGATGGAAGTGACATTCACCACCGCACCCTTGGCGGCCTCTAACTCATCGATGAGGCCGCGGGCGAGCATGACGGGGGCAAAGAAATTCACCTGGAACACTTTCTTCCAGTCGGCCTCATTGGTTTCGATCGTGTTCAACCGCCCGCCATCGGGCTTCTTCGGGCTGATGGCGGCGTTGTTGACCAGAGCATGGAGCTTCGAGCCCTGCTCTTTCAGCTTTTCCTTCATGTGCAGAATAGCGGCGGCGGTGTCGGCGGAATCGCTGAGATCAACCTGAATGTGATCTTCCGGCCCCGCATCCCACGGGCAATCCTCGGGAAAGGGATGGCGCGAACAGGAAATCACCCGCCAGCCGGCGGTGGAAAAGCGTTTCACCGTGGCATGGCCAATGCCGCGCGAGGCGCCGGTGAGGATAAGGGTTTTGCGTTCAGCGTTGGGAGTTTGAGTCATGGCTTAGGGATATAGCCTCGTCTTGGTCCAGCCGCTATCTGGATCGGGACGGCGGAAGACGACCCGGTCATGCAGGCGGAAGGGGCGGTCGTGCCAGAATTCGATGGCGAGCGGCTTGATACGGAAGCCGGACCACTGGGGCGGGCGGGGAACCGCGCCAAGGGCATATTTCGCGCCATACATGGCAACTGAGGCTTCCAATGCGAAGCGTCCCTCAAGTGGTCGTGACTGCTGGGAGGCCCAAGCGCCAATCTGGCTCTGCTTGGCGCGCGAGGCGAAATAGGCATCGGCCTCTGCCGTTGTCACCTGTTCAACAATGCCACGCACCCGCACCTGGCGGCGAAGTGATTTCCAGTGAAAGCAGAGGGCGGCCTTCATCGTCCCCAGAATTTCCTGGCCCTTCTGGCTCTCGAAATTCGTGTAAAAAACAAAGCCGCGTTCATCGGCGTTTTTCAGGAGCACCATGCGGACATTGGGCAGGCCCTCCTCATCGACAGTGGCGAGCGCCATGCCGTTTGGATCATTGGGTTCGGACTTTTCCGCGTCGGCCAACCAATCGGCAAAGATTTGAAAGGGATCTCTGCGCTCGGTAAAACCGTAGGCGGCGGTGAGGGTCGTCAAGTCGCTCAGGCTCATTGCATTAACCAAACCTTTTGGGAGTCTGATATGGCCCCAGACTCATCACAATTCATCCCACTTTGGCCACGGGATGCGCTTATTTCCTGCCTAGATGGTTAAACCAATATGGCACTCAAGTCGCGGGGAATTCACGAGATGATCAAGACCTATGCAGCCCTTGCAATGGCGAGCCTCATGCTGGCGGGTTGTGCCCAGGACAGCGGGCCGAAAGAAACCTCGGGCGCCCTGCTCGGCGGGCTGGCCGGCGGTTTGTTGGGTAGCACCATTGGCCATGGCAAGGGACAGGTTGCGGCCACCGTTCTCGGTGCCGCGCTCGGCGCGGTCGTGGGCGGCAAGGTGGGGCGGAGCCTTGATGACGAGGACCGCAATTATGCCTATGGCGCGGCTACCCGCTCATTCAGCACGGGGCGCGAAATCACTTGGGAAAACCGGGACAGCGGCCATCGCGGACGCTTCCGGCCAAGACGCAGCTATCAGCGTGACGGCGGCCTGTGCCGGGATTTCGAACACACCATCTGGGTTGACGGCGAGCCGGACGTGATTGAAGGCACCGCCTGCCAGACGCCGGACGGCCGCTGGCGCGTGGTGAGCTAATTCGCGGGATTTCGCGCTTCGACGAACCAGCTGCTTGAGCCTAACCAGACACCATCATCGCGCAGGTTCTTGGCGAAGAGTTCGCGGAGCGCCGCCACAGCTTCGGGCCTGCGCCTTTCGCCTTCCTCTCCCGCCAAACGGACGATTTCTCCGGCAGGGCCTAGCGCCAATGCAAACTCCACGGCTTCGTCCAGAACCCGGCCGATGCAGACATCGGTGTCGCAGCGTTCAAAGCTTATGCGGTCAAAGCCGGCGTCACGGAGCATGTCGCTCACCATGTCCTGTCCCGCCATGGAAAATGGGCCGGGGCCGCAGTGAACCTCGGTGGTTTCCGCATGGGAGACGATGGGCATAATCTCCTTCACGGTGCGTTCGGCTTCATAGACCCAGGGGTTATCCTCACGGCGGCGCCAGACGATCATGGCGAATTTTCCGTCGGGCTTCAGGGCGCGGCGGATGTTGCGAAGCGCGGCGCCTGGCAAATTGAAGAACATGGTGCCGAAGCGCGAGAAAACATGGTCATAGGGGCCCGACAGGGGATCGACCTGCACATCGGCAAGCAGGAAAGAGGCGTTGGCAAGCTGCGCCTGGCGGGCTTCGCGGTTTGCAATGTCGATAAAATTCTGCGCGCAATCGGCCCCTACCGCCGCACCCGATGGCCCTACCTGTTTGGCGATCTGCTGCGTGGTGTCACCGAAGCCGCAGCCCACCTCGAGTACACGCCCGCCCTCGGGATAAGTGCCCCGCTTGAAATACCTTTCACTGTGGTCGGATAGTCCTTCGGTCAAGACATTGCGGAAGCGGCAGAACTTTTCGAACAGGATGGTGTTCCAGGCTTCAACGGGAATCGAATTTTCAGTAGCGGTCATGGTTTCTCTCATTTCGAATGCGGTTCTTTTGCACAAAATGGCGGACGGGCTCCAGTCCTGAATCTGTACCTGTCGCCCGCCCGAACTCATCTGCGTCATCCTCGCTTTCGCCGGAATGACTAATCTTGCTCTTTGGCTTCCCTAGGCCGCCACCATCTTCTTCTCCGCCGCAAATGGGCTAAGCTTTAGCCAAACCTGCATGTCCTCGCCAAGCTGGCGGTTGCCTGTGAACGTTACCTTACCGCTTGAGATCGCGTCGCGCACCGGCAGCACGCCCATCCAGATGGACGTCATTGTGCGGAGATC
>JBBSBQ010000047.1:0-23853 GCA_038251095.1 Hyphomicrobiales bacterium | reverse complement strand
GAGCGGTGGCCGCCCGACCAAGCGCCAGCTCTTGCTCACACCTATACCCCCTTATCTCCGGGGTATCGTAACCAGACACAAATGGAGCGCCATCGCCCATGTCGCGCATGTTAGTGCCATCACAAGTGATTGAGTCACCATCGGTTGCATAGAGCTCTAAGCAAGCGAGGCGTCGCACTTTCCCGGCCTCAGCCGCCGGGATTAGAGCGATCAGACTGGTTGCGATGGCCAACAAGAGGCTCTGCATAGCTATAACTCAGTGAGTGCGACGGGAGATTAGTGGCAGTGATAAGGCTGCGAACCAGCGTGGCAGCATTGGCCTTGAGGGGAATCTTTGCGGCATCCCCCACTATGCTCAACAATATTCTTGTCCGTATAACCGCTGCTAGCCACTGAGGCCATTGCGCCCTGGGTCGAACCAAGCAGCACCGCAAGCGTCAGCGCGAAGAAGTGACTTTTCATCGTATTCATGGTGTTCCCTTTCAGATTGCAGGGACGAGTCCTGCCATATTTCTGATAGCAAATCGAGGCTCTCCACGAGTCAGCGTTTACACTCGGATAAGAGCTACCCTCAAATTGAACCGGTGTCTTTTGACTATACCCCAAGGAGACCAGTGTTTACGCGGTCTGTTTAGATGCTGTTGACACTCAAAAGAGACCATGGCATATCAGACCAGTTAAATAGGACCAGAAGGAAACCAACCATGTTCATACGCGCCTACCTTAGAGCTTCCACCAAGGAACAAGACGCCAAGCGGGCCAAAGCCGATCTCGAAGGCTTCGCCGCCGAAAGGGGGCTGACCATCGCTACTGTATATATAGAGAATGAAAGTGGGGCCTCGCTCAAGCGTCCCGAACTCTTCCGGCTTCTCAACGATTGCCAGTCCGGCGACGTGCTGCTTGTAGAACAGGTAGACCGCCTGAGCCGCTTGTCCGGCCCGGATTGGGATAAGCTCAAGGGATTGATTGCCGAACGGAAGGTGCGGGTAGTCGCCCTGGACCTGCCTACCTCCTGGCAAATGATGACCAAGGAACGCGAACATGACCTTACCTCCCGCATCTTTGAGTCAATCAACGCCATGCTACTGGACATGCTGGCGGCTGTGGCCCGCAAGGATTACGAGGATAGGCGGCGGCGTACCATGCAGGGCATCGAGAAGGCCAAAGGGCAGGGGCTGTTCAAAGGACGCCGGGAGGACGTGAAGCGCAATTCTGCCATCTTGGGAATGCTCAAAGGTGGTCAGACTTGGGCCAGCATTATGGACGCGACGGGTTGCAGCAAGTCCACGCTTGCCCGGTTGACCAAGCGTAAGGCCGCGTGAGACTCGACGATCAACAGAGATGAGGCTGGGAGTCGTTGGTGTCTCCTGAGATGCGCCGGAACCCTCCTGCCGGAAAGAGTCTCCACGGGCCATCCTAGGGCCGGGAGATTTATTATGCTGCAACCCTGTAGCGAATGAAACAGAGGGATGCACCCCGGCTATACCCCCCCACGGCAATGATGCCGGACGTGATGATGGAGTGAGACGATGCTGATCAAGTTCGTGGGATTTGAATTAGAGATCAAACGGGACGCCGTGTTTCTGGGCGTGGGTGGAGGCCGTGGTTTGGCTGTGTTTTGTGATTGGTCAGGCATGGGGTTGTCGCTGGTTAATGTTGGTGGACGAGATGTTTGGCGGCAGAGGCGGAGGGCGTGAGGAGCCAATCACCACCCACCTTTTGCTGACTACCACCAGTAAGAGCTTACCTATGGCCCTAACTACGACCAATCCGGGCCTGTCTATGGCCCTAACTACGACCAATTACCCTGTGCCTATTGGCGAATACGACCAGAAACCCCCCCACCTATTGGAGGACTACGACCAATTAGGGCCTACCTATGGCCGTAAGTCGTAGATTAGGGTGTGCCTATTGAGGACACCGCCATTTGGCCGTGTGCCTGTCTTTACGTCTGTCTGAGCCGGGTTGGGCAGGGATAGGACCAACTGTCGGCCCAAGTGCCAAACCAACAATTCAACCAAACCTAACCAGAAGGAAAAACCACGATGCGAATTTGTGTCGTCAACGGCTGTGACAGAAAGGTCAGCGGCTACTCAAAGTACTGTAATGGCCACAGAATAAGAGATCGGGTGCACGGCCACCCACTCCAACGGCCAGTCAAGGCCACCGAGGTCCAGAAGTACGCCAAGCACATAGCGAAGTGGATTGAAGCGCGTCCGAACCGGGACGTGATACTTGCGGGGATGAAGAAGGCATGGGCCGGGGTGCTGAAGGATGCCCTTGCTGAACAACAGCGGGTACTGCGCGGTGGGTTCGTCAACGTGTCTCACCAGCGGGCCTACTATGATATTGCGACGGTTGCCACGGACGTGGAGTGGAAGAGGATCGCGTTGACGATGACGGCCATTGGCTACTTGGCCGGCCATGATCGGAAGCTCTTCAGCACCGACAGGGCTTACCTCTTCGCTTATGCGCGGCGTTTCAGGACGCTGACCAAGAGCTTCGTTGCCATGCGATGGAACCACAAGACAGGCCGGAATCATCTAATCTACTCACAGGCCAATCCGATGCGGATGCAGTTCCTGGGGGAAATCCTAGCGAAGGCGTTTGGACCATTGGGCCTGAACATTCAGGTGACCGAAGCGAAGGAAGCCCGTGAAAGGGAGCAAGGCCGACGTGAGTTGATGTTAGCCATTTCTAAACCAGTGGTTACGGCTGGTTAGACAAGCGGTCGGGCCAAGGTCGGACTGAGTTTTACAACAACAACATATTTGAAAACAGAAGGACGCTGGCCGTGAAGGCGCGGCGTGAGAACACATGAAAGATACGAAGATTAAGAACCTCTCCAATGATGAGGTGAAGGCGCTGCGTGATGAGGTGACGGCGAAGCTTGGCTATGATGCGACGACGGGGGAGTTCCGCTGGAAGTATGGCGAGACTATTGCGGCCAAGGTACGCGGCATGAAGGCGGGCCACGTTCAGAGGGCGGGATATTTGACGATACGGCTAGGTGGGCGGCTCTACTATGGACAGCGGTTAGCGTGGCTTGTGAGTTACGGGGTTTGGCCGATGGTTCCAGTTGAGTTCGTTGATAGGAACAAGGCCAATACGGCGATTGCTAACCTCGTGTTGAAGGCCAGTGGTAACGGCGCTGTTAAGGCAGTGTCAGCAGGGCGTCTACCCGCCCAAGCCTCTGGTTTGACCATTGGTTTGGGTGTGGTTGCGGCGGAGTTAGTGCCGCGTCGGGCGCTGGGGATTGACCTTGGTGGTGTGGATGTAGCGCCGAGGAACGACGTGTTCGCCAAGCTGTTGGCCGAAGTCGAGGCGCTTGGTTACGGCGATAATGATGAACTTGAGGGCATCAACGGCCCAATCAACTTCTAGACCACTGAATGATGAACACTGTGCTGAGGAGGCACGACCGAAATGACTGCAATACCAAATGTTACGGAACCACGGCAGACGATTGACTTCCAGAAGGGATATTACATGTTGCTGGAGGAGGTGAGGAAGCCCCTGCCCAAACACACCGTGAACCCAACGCACCTGCCACTTGAGAAGATAATGTTTGCATCGAGCGTGTTTCAACCGCGCTGTACTGAGGGAAGCAAGGGAGAACAGGCTGGGCATCGGGCGACGCTGGCACTCGCCATACGGAGCAACCCCAACCACATGCTAGACCCGGTGCTGGTGTGGTGGACCGGGAGGACGTGGCGCTGTGTGGATGGCCACCACCGACTAGCGGCCTACGCGCAATGTAAGAAGGACAGGAAGAGGCCCGTTGCCATTGATCAGGTGGCAGTTGAGGTGTTTGAAGGAACGCTTGACGACGCGATGGTTGAGGCGACGCGGAGGAACTCGAAAGACAAGCTCCCAATGTTGAAGACAGACAAGCTCGAAAGGGCGTGGAAGTTCACGACGCTGCGGACCATGTCTCGGTCCTGTATCTCGGATGCAACTGGGGTGTCTGAAAGCACGGTTGCCCGGATGCGCGTCGTGATGGAGGAATGGATTGCCCGGAAAAACACAGGCAAAAGTTTCGAAGGACTGCTGCCTGATTGTGAAGCCGACCCGTTGTCGGTGACATGGGAAGAGGCCAAACGCCGAGACCTGCGCGAGAAGATCGGTGATGATCACGAAGAATGGGAAGCCAAGCAAGCGGCGGAATGGTGCGACCGACTTACCCGCGCCTTTGGCTCCAAGCTGATCAGACAGCCGCTCATCCTTGCTCACGCCTTGGCCATCTACTCCGAGAAGCTGCCCCCTGAGCTTTATGAAGCACTGAGGGGCTATGTTGATGAGGAGAGGCAGAGGGCCATTGATGAGGACGAAGAGGACTAGCCTCTATGACTTACCCTGTGTCACCCTGATGGTGCATTTGACACAGGTGGGGGTGTGTCATGACACAGGCAAAACCGCGCTGAATTAGGCGCTAAGCGGCTGATAAAGCACCGTATTTGAAAGCAATAACAAAAGGTTAGAGCCAGCCCTAGGGTCTGACACACCCCAAGTTGTAGGCCCCCACACCGGGCGGCAGCTACAACATCACTATCCAACACACAACAACGCCAGCCGACCCCCAAGGGCCGGACGGTACAACCATGTTCAACAACAATGCCAACCACCGCGTGAAGCGGAGAAAGAACCAAAACATGTCTAACAATTACAACAGCGTCACGGTGACCACCGCCGAGGCAGAAGCAATGGCCAGTCAGCGCGAAGCGGAGAAGGCCAAGCACCAATCCGACACGGCCATGCGTGTGCGCGTGGAAGTCGGCGGCAACGGTGGCGCCACAGTTGGCGGCATCTTGCAGACCCGCCCGAACTCGATGGAAGTGGACACACCCAACCCAGACCCCCGAATAGTTTACATCAATGGGATGGAGTGCCATCGCGATGTCTTGGCGCAGATGAGGGCATCAGGCACCATCCCACCGGGCGCGGTAATCCACGACCCTTTTTTGTCCGGTAATGACGCAGTCGAAGTAGCAAGCGCCATTGCCGAGAAGAACGCTACACCAAAGGATGCCAAACCAGTGGATGGTGAAGGCATGTCGGAGGCAGAGAAGTACGAAGCAGCAAAGACGGACAAGGTGTTTGCCGACGGTCAGACCGCGCTTGACACCGCGCGTAGAGGCATTGGTGATGATGCCGTGAACACAGCGTTAGCTGCGGCCGCAGAAAGCGGTGACATCACGCCACCACAAGGCGTCCACTCAAGCACGGTCAGCGCCGTCGTCCAAGCCTACACGGCTTCGGCTGATAGCATGGTTGCAGGGACAGGCATTGACGTAGGGACGCTGTCGGAAGTGTTGGACGCGAAGAGCCTAGCAATGGCGAGAAGCGCGGTTGTATCAGGAGACACCGCTAAGATGCAGCATATTGCCCGACAGGCGTTTGACACGCTGTTGGCGCTGCCGAAGAATGCCCCGGCGTTTGAGGCGTTCATGGAGGAGCATTACGACGACATCGGCTGGGACAGGCATGACAACGGCACGGTGACTATCGACGTCGAAGGCCACGGCCCAATGCCTTGGGAGAGCGTCGTCCGTATGGGGGGTATCAACGTCAAGAATCAAGTTTTACGGCGCCGGTAACAACTGGCACTGAATGTAACAACCGCCCCACGATAATTGCGTATCGTGGGGCACCCCTTCAATAAGCGGGCGTCCAACGGTGTAATCATTCCCGAAAAACGTTAGAATATGCGTCATGAATATTGAATGGATAATTCGGCGATATAATTGACATGCAACCGAGAATACTGTTAAGTATTATCGTCTAATATGCGTAAGGAAACCATATGGAGAAGAAATTAGTGGACCGCACTCCAGAAGCCAAACGCGGGAAGTTTCGGACACTGGCCGAGGGTCGAACCAACAACGCACTTGTGGCAATCGGGCGAATTGGAAATCTTTCAAATAGGCAACTTTACGAATTTGAAGAAGCCGAAGTGCGAAGAATCGTAAAGGCATTGAAAGAGGCTGTTAGTGAGGTAGAGAGTCGTTTCGCTTCTCCCAAGGGAAAGGCCGAAGCCCGTTTCAAACTTTGACTTCTAGAGCGAAGGATTTCGACACAATGGCGAAACGCTCGATCAATAAACCCGCTGGCGGCCAACCACTACCCAATCATCAACTTGTGGTGGTTGCGGCATTTCTCGTGGGCGCCCAATCTTTGGTCGTAGATACTGAGGATATCGCCGTCAAAGCAAATGAACTTGCACCAGGAAGGTTTAGCTGGCGAAAATATAAAGAACAGATCAACATCGACACTGTGCGCAAGAGACTCTGGGATGCCACAAAACCAGAAAAGGGTGGATACCTGATCGGCTCTGAAAAAACAGGCTGGCGCCTCACAAAGTCGGGCTTTGATTTTGCAAAAAAGCAAACCCGCGCGGGACCATTGATCCAAACTCGACGCGACCGAGTATCGCAAACTGAGCGAACGGGCCAAAACCGCGAATTAAAACGCATGATGAGCGAAGTTGCGTACCACAAGGTCGCAGAACGGCGGGAAACTGAAATCACCAAAGCCGAAGCAGAACGCTTTTTTCGTGTTGACGACTATGTCACAGGGAAGGCCCGCACCGCCAAAATCGAGCGGTTTCGAATAATTGCCGCCAACAATAAGGGTCTGCTCAAAACGATAGAAACTCTCGCGGCTCTAATTAAGGAAAAACGGAAATGATTGCGCAATCCACGTTGAATGTTCGTAGCCACGTGGGACGCGACCTTCTTCAAAGCGCGCAACTATTCCGGCACGAACACGCCGTCATTTGGGAGTATGTGGCAAATGGGCTTGAATACAAAGACCCCGAAACCCAGCCCTCCGTAGTTGTGCAGGTCGATCCCAAAGGAAAATCAATCAAGATTAAGGACAACGGGCGTGGAATGTTAATTTCTGATCTTCAATCATACTTTCAAATGCACGGAGAGAACCGCGATAGGAAGCAAGGGAAACCGGGCCGGGGCCTATTCGGTACAGGAAAGTCGGCAGCATTTGGCATCGCGACAGCATTAACAATTACAACAGTTCGCGGTGGTCGGCGCTCCAAGGTGCATCTCACGAAAGGCGACATACAGGCAAAGACGGATGGTAATGAAATACCAGTTAAGATTTTTGAGCGAGAGGCACCAACATCGGAACCAAACGGGACATTAGTCGAAATAGACAACGTTCTGCTTAAGCAAATTGATATTGGCGGAGTAATTCGCCACATTGAGCGGCACATCGCACATTGGCCGGACGCTTCCGTTTTGGTCAACAACCATGAATGCGAATTTATTGAACCAGAAATCAATCGGGAAGTAAGCGTCAAAACTGAAGGCACCGAGTATGAAGAGAATCTCGGCAAGAGTATATTAGACATCAAAGTTGCCAAGTCCCCGTTAGATAAAGACTTCCGTGGGATTGCTATTCTATCTGGGGGTGTTTGGCATGAAACCACACTGGCAGGATGTGAACATAAACCATTCGCAGATTACCTATTCGGGACATTCGAGGTCCCCGGTCTAGCTCATGATGCATCGGGCGTCCCCGCCTTTGATATGAGTCGCTCAATGAAACTGAACCCTCAAAATGAAATCGTCGCCGATATTATCCGCTTTATTGGTGTGAATTTGGAAACTATCCGCAGGGAACTAGAGAAGCAGGACAGGGAGAGGCGCCAGGGAGAAGATCAACGGCGATTTCGGGAGCAAGGCTCGAAAATTGCTGAACTCATAAACAATCATTTCAAAGAATGGAGCGCTAAACTCAAAAGTACGATGTCTAAGGCGGGGATCGGGCGTGATACCCTGCCAACAAGCGATAAAGCACAAACCGAAGATTTAGCCACCTTGTTTGGCGATGAACTGCCTGGAAAAGTTATTGGCCACACCTTGAGAGAGGGCGAGGAGGAACGCGACCCCAATCCAAGCCCCAATCCAAACCTAATTCCGAGAGTAGAATTAGAAGAAACGTCGACCGATAAGATTGCGAAGAAGGCGCCCGGTGCTCCAAAAAAATCGGCCGCCGGTGGATTTAATGTAGAGTTTGAGAACATTGGGACGAACGAAAAACGAGCCAAGTATGATCGCGAGAAGCGCACGATATTGATCAACTTAGAGCATCCACGAATCGCTATGGAGTTGAGGTCTGCATCTGGGGTGTCGCCAGTCGACGATCCAAATTTCTTAAGGATGGCATATGAGATCGCATTCACGGAGTATGCAATTGTTTTGGTCCAAGAGTTAAGTACGGTTCAGTACTTTTTCGACCCCCAAGACGCACTTGTGGAACTGCGCCAAACTATTGATGACCTTTCAAAAGCATTTGCTACATCATGGATAGCTTTTGGAACGAGGTAAACATAGGCATGAATGAATAAGTCTTCCTTTGATACAAGCGGCCTAACCTTTGATCGTTTCAAACTGTCTGTAAGAACGACAAATTGCCTACGTGTCCAAATGCTTGTTACCATCCGCGACCTTAATTCCAAAAGTGCAGCAGAAGTGTTGAGCTGGCCGAACGCGGGACGCAAAACGCTCAATGAGTTAAGGGCGCTCTTAGGGCGCTTAGGTCTTAAACTCGTTGGAGACTCCGCACCAATCGGGGCAATCGACTTAGCGCTATTGGAGGACCTCGAAAACGTGGGACTAGATGAAAAACTGGAGCAGCCTGTCGAGGAGCCAAATAAAATTCTGTATCTAAATTCTTCCGAAACAGACACTCAGAGAAAACTTGTACTTCCGCTGAGTAGATTAACAATTTCTGTCCGTTCCCAAACTCTCATAAAAACTGCAAAACTCTCCTTCTTGGGCGATCTTGCCCAATTGAAGTTTGCTAACATCGTCTCTTATCCGAATGCTGGGCGAAAGACAGCGAATGAGCTTGCCGGTATTTTAGAAGAGTTTGGCTTTAGCCTTGGAACTGTCATACCCGATTGGACGGCAGTACGGGCCGCAGCACTCAACCAACAGTTTCACGAAGCATTAGCCAACGACACACGGATACGCGATAAAAAACTACTGAAGGCAATTGCCCCCGAACCTCACTGTTTAGAGGACGAGCTAACTCGTATAGCCAAAGCGTTAGATAATGAACGAAATGCCCAGTTGCTCATTAAATTGTGGGGGTGGAACGGCGATCCCCCGCGAACTCTGGAATCCGTCGGACAGGAGCTTCAATTAACAAGAGAGCGCGTAAGGCAGATCGAAGCACGAGCAATTAAACGTCTCGCCCGTTATGATTTTGAAACCCCACACGTTAAGGCGGCCGTCACAATCCTTCGACGTGCCGCGCCAACCAGCGATGTTGCATTGGCAAAAAAGATACGTGAAGAAGGCATTTCGAAGGGACAGTTTAGCCCATGGAGCGTACAAACAGCGGCAGAAATATTCCACATTAGATGGCCCTTTGAGGTCGTCAATTCTAATCGAACCAAATTACTAGTACTATCTAGCGAAGTTGAAATGCTCCAACGAGCGCTGTCTATTCTGAGACGAAAAACGGCGGAACTTGGATGTTTGAATACTATTGCATTGGCATCCGAACTTCAAATCCCCGAACCCCGAATCGCAGGGGTGCTTCGCTTTTTGGAACACGCCACACAAGTGAGTTGGCTCGACGACGAACGACAATGGCTTTACGCCCCAGATACCGCCCGCAATCGCCTAATGAACCTATGCTCAAAAGTGCTTGCGGTCTGCGACAGTGTCTACCTATCTGACCTCCGTCATGCAGTAACGAAGTCGCGGCGCCTTCCCATGTGCCCACCCAAAAAGACCCTGGGGGCATTTGTTGAGCAACGCGGACTTGGTTCAATTGAGGGTACGATAGTTAGGCCGATTGCTGGAATGAATACTCCGCCCCCCAGTGGCTCGGCGGAAGGCATAATGCTTGCTGTTTTGAACTATCATGGCCCAATCATGGACGGCGATGAATTCGCAGAAAAGTGCATTGCCGCTGGCATGAATCCGATTACTTTTTATATATACAGAATGGTTTCTCCCGTAGTTTCAGCCCTTGGGAAAAATGTTTATTGTAAAGTTGGCACTGAAGTTGCTCCGGGGACAGTTGAAGGTATGGTCGCCCACAGACGGTCCACACCACTGGTTGCAGACCACGGGTGGACACCGGATGGCAAACTTTGGTTTGCAACCGAAATGTCACGACAGGTCATTACAGCCGGTAGCTTTCGGTTAGCCCAATTTATCAGTGACCTTGTGCAAGGAGATTGGCAGGTCAAACTGCCGGACAATACACTAATGGGTGGCGCAGTGTGCCGAGGCAGGTTCATTTGGAGTTTTCGCAAACAACTGGCCCTTCTCGGCGCCGAACTATCTGATATTGCCGCTTTTGAATTTGACCTGCGGGCCCGCACTGTTGTTGTTCGTGTAGGAGGTTCTGATCTTATTGAAGCCATGGGAGAGGGCACTGGGTCTGTGGAAGAGGAATTGGCCCTCCCGCCTTAACGGCGTTTATACTTTGGTTTTTTCTTGAGGCAGGTCGACGGCGTTTACGGCAACGCGCATCTGCTCCATGAAGTCAGGGTTAGGTGCGTACAGTTCACGCATCCCACCGCTCGACCAGCCCATGATCATGTCAACCACAGGGTCTGGTGTATTGCGTTCCCGCAACTCATTGGTGAACCAGCGCCGGAACGAATGGAAATCGACCAGCGACCGCGTTTCGTCAGGAAGCACTTCATCGACCTTTACGAGCCGCCTGAACCGTGTGAAGGCTTTAGAGATAGGCGAGGTGCGCCCTTTAGTATCGTCTGCTTTCCGAACGGGCAACTCATCAAAGACCCAAGCCTGGGCGTCTTTATCAGCGCAACGCCGGGCGAACAGGGGTAACAGGGCAGGGTGCAATGGAAGGGTTCTCGGTGCGGCGTCGGTCTTGAAACCGGGGAGGTGAACCGTCCCCTTAGTGAAGTCCACATGCCTGACGAGAATTGAACCAACTTCTTCGAGCCGCCCACCCGTATGTGCTGCAACTGTGGCAATATCCAGAAGGTCCGGGCGCATCTTCATTTCGCCTAAGAAAAGTACTTTCATCTCGGCGTCGGTGAAAGGCCGCTGCCGCGCATCCGGGCGCTTGCGCTCCTTTTTGCGACGAAACCTTCTCCAATGAATGGGGCCGTCGGGCAGGATGTGACGGTCCATCAACCACTGCCAGTACGTAGTCAAAATTCCCAAGTCGCCATTTATCGTCGCCACCTTGCGCCCTTGAGCAATGACCCCTTCGACGAACTCACCCGCGACCGCGTGGGTAAGGGTCTCTAGGAAGAGAGTTGAACGCCACTCAGCAAGGCGCTTGATGACCTTCCGCCGTTTGTAGTTGGTGTACGGCGTCGCTGGGTTCTCGCCAATCCACCTTTCCAACGGGCCGCTGATGTCGGTGCCCAGTTTCTGACCTGTAGCCCGCATGTAGAATTGATGTGCCACTTCGGTGCCGTGAGTGAGTTCCATCTTCTCGGCATCCTCAAGGGCGATGTCGAAGGCGACGCTCGAACGGCCTTCCGCATCGTCGGCATGGCCCCCGTGTTGAACCCAGCGCCACAAATCGTCAGCCCGTGCCGTTGCGTCGGGGTTAGCATCCCCCTTTGCCCGCTTCATAGCGGCTGCGATCTCGGCTTCGAGTGCCGCGTTGAGGGCAGGGCGCTTCCGCTGGGCGATGGCGAGGTCACTTGTTTGGAGATTATGCCGGAACATGGCCTTGCCCTTATGCGGCAATCGCATCATCGGGCGTAATGCGGGCGGTATCTTCCTTATGTACCACCACGTTCTGCCGCGAAGATCGAGATGAAGAGTGTCTGCCATTAAAGTTCCGGTACCCAAGTTTGGTACCCAAGATATTGCAGAGGGAGCCAATAAACGCTAGGGTTATTTATGATTCTGCGATTTGGGTTCGACTCCCGTAGGGCGCACCATTTTTTCGCTGATCATGTGTGCATTGGTAACCCAACCG
This sequence comes from Hyphomicrobiales bacterium, assembly GCA_038251095.1. Lineage (GTDB taxonomy): Bacteria > Pseudomonadota > Alphaproteobacteria > Rhizobiales > Aestuariivirgaceae > Aestuariivirga. The sequence goes on along the minus strand of JBBSBQ010000047.1, from coordinate 11,901 downwards.
CCCACCAATGCTTCTCAGACTCAAGGAAAAGTCAGCGTGGGTTATTTCCCGCGCTGACCTGAAACTAATCGTCAGTTTGATAAAACCGCGTGCGTTATTGCGTTGTCGTGGCAGGCGGCGTAGCGGGCGCAGGCGCGTCAGTTGCCGGTGCCGCTGGTTGTTCGGTTGCAGGTGCGGGAGCCATGGGCTGTTCCGGAGCCGGTCCGCCAAACCAGCCGGCACTCCAGCCGATTAACGCCAGTACAATGATAACGGCGATTACCGCGATGATAGTGTTCCTATTGCTTTTAGCCTCGGCCATTTTATTTCCTCTTTTCTGGGATGATCCCAGCACTGCATTATATCCCGAAACATGGCAGCAAAACAATCCTGGTAGAGTCAGCGAACGGCGTCTCGCTTGCTCGCGTTGCCTGTTGTTCACTTTACTTTCGATATTGTTCGTCGCTGACATGCTCCAGCCAGGTGACCGGCGAGCCGTTGAGCTTCTCTTGAAAGGCGATATGCGTCATGGCGGTGGTCGGTGTCGCCCCGTGCCAGTGTTTTTCTCCAGGTTCGAACCACACCACGTCGCCCGGGCGAATGTCTTCGATCGGGCCTCCCTGGCGCTGGGCCCAGCCGAAGCCTGCCGTGACGATGAGTGTCTGGCCGAACGGGTGGGTGTGCCAGGCCGTGCGCGCCCCGGGCTCGAAGGTAACGCTGGCTCCTGCCATGCGGGCCGGGTCTGGCACGTTTATGAGCGGGTCGATGCGGACTGTGCCGGTGAAATATTCCGCCGGGCCTTTTCCGGAAGGCTGCGAACCGCTGCGTTTGATTTCCATTTTCTGTTTCCTTCGTCACCGGCTTTGTTCAAGGGACAGTATAGAGCATCAAAGCATTCAATCAGCCTCTAAAAAAGCACCAGCAGCATCGTTCCTTTACTGGTAAATAGGATCTTTCCGTTCTAGAACATATTGAGCCAGAGGACACGCCATGCCGATCCGCGACGACTTGCAGAACCTCCTGAACACCTATGTCGCAGCCTAGCAATCCGGCGATGCCGCGGCTTGCGCAGCAGTGTTTGCACTGAACGGGAACCTTTACTCTCCCTACGCGCCTCCGGCACGGGGCCGCGCTGCAATAGAAGCGCTCCACAAGGACTGGACCGAGGGCGGGGGCAACGGTAAGAAACTCACTGTCATTGATGCCGGCGGTTCGGGTGACATGGCATGGTGCCTGGCCAGTTTTTCCGAAGGCCATGTCACCGGCGAGGGCACATCGCTCATGATTTTTGAACGTCCCGCTAAAGAGTGGCTGATCCGTGTCTGCAGCTTGAACAGCAATGATCCCGTGAACGCTGACTGAGCGTAAAAACATTATGTGCTTGACGAGGCTTACATGACACATGATTTCATCACCCGCCATCTTGCCGACAAGCCGGATGCGATTGCCCCCGATGGCTCGGAAGTCCGCCTGCTGGCCGCAACTGCGCGTGGCTCCATGGCGCATTTTGAATTACCGCCGGACAGGGTTTCCATTGCAGTTGCCCACCGCACCGTTGAAGAAGTTTGGTTCTTCACCAGCGGGCAGGGCCGCCTGTGGCGCAAAACTGGGAACGCCGAGGCGACAGTTGATGTCCACCCCGGCGTGTCGATTTCAATTCCTGTCGGCTGCCACTTTCAATTCCGCTGTGATGGCGACGAACCACTTGAAGCCGTGGGTGTCACCATGCCGCCTTGGCCCGGCATGGATGAAGCCTATGGGGTCGAAGGCGTCTGGGAACCGGGAGCTTGACTTACCAGTTTCCAATGTTCGGCATGCTCTTCCATGGTTCCTGCAATGGCAGAGCGGCATCTTTTTGCAAAATTTCAATCGAGATGCCATCGGGCGTCTTGATGAAGGCCATGCGGCCCTCGCGCGGCGGGCGGTTGATGGTAATCCCCTGCGCCATCAGCTTGGCGCAGTAGTCGTAAACATTATCGACTTCGATCGCCAGATGGCCAAAGTTCCGGCCACCCGCATAAACTTCCGGATCCCAGTTGTAAGTGAGTTCCACCGGCGCATCGGGGCTTTCGGGCGCCGCAACAAACACCAGTGTGAAGCGCCCCTTTTCATTGACATGCCGGCGCTGCTCCACAAAGCCGAGCTTGTTGACGAAGAAATCCAGCGACGCGTCCAGATCGGCGACACGGATCATGGTATGGAGATATTTCATGGAACCTCATGGGTTGGAATGAGCCTGAGCGGGCATGTTTAGCAGCACTGGAGGCAAAAGTCCGCACCGAATCACTGGCGCGCCGTGCCGGTTCTGCCAAATTTCCCGTCTGGCAATAAAAACTTGAAGGTCCGGGCCGCGATTCAAAAATTCAAAACCCGATTCGCTCGCCCGGATCGCGTGTCGCGGGAAAAAAATTGAAAATTCCAGTTTATCTCAACGTCATAACGAATTTTTCCGGCGGGCGCAGTCCGATCAGCAGATGCAGCAATGCCACAGTCGGAGTTTTCCATCGGGCTTAGCGTGAATCACACTGTACAAATCTGCAAGATATGCTCAAAACTTGACCCCTGTGGCGTGCAGAGGCAAGGCCGCCACGCGAAAATGGGGTTGGTGAAACATGGCGGTGAGTATCACCTCTACTACTGGGGCAGTAGTTGGGCACGAGCAGGGCGCCGAGTCCAATGTGCAGATTATCCAGATTGACGGCTTGGTGAAGTGGTTTGACGTGGGCCGCGGCTATGGCTTCGTTATTCCCAACAATGGCATGCCGGACATTCTTTTGCATTTGAGCTGCCTGAAGCGCGATGGTTTTGAAGCGCCGCTTGAAGGCGCGCGCGTCACCTGTGAAGTTGTCGCGCGCCAGAAGGGATATCAATGCCTGCGCGTTCTTTCGGTTGATCTTTCAACCGCCATTCATCCGGTGGAGCGCAAGGCGCGCACCCACAATAGTGTGGTGCCTTCCACCGGCTGGGTGAAAGCCAAGGTGAAATGGTTCAACCGCGCCCGCGGCTTTGGTTTTGTCTCGGAAGGCGAAGGCAAGCCCGATGTTTTTGTGCATATGGAAACCTTGCGCAAGACGGCGATTGCCGAACTCGTGCCGGACCAGTGGGTCTATGTGAAATTCGGCGAAGGCCCGAAGGGCAATATGGCGGCCGAAATTCGCTTGAGTCTTGAGGGTGGACCGCCCCATACGAACTAGGCTAGATTCGCAAAAATCTGTTGCGTATGAGGAGAGCCGATGAAACAGGTCACCCGCATTCTATTGACCTGCTTCCTGTGGTTGGCCGGAGCTTCGGCCGCCCTTCCCGAAAACGCGCAGATTTCAAAGCTCGAACCGATCACCCTGGAGGGCGCTGACTCCGTCACCATGCTGACTGCGGAAATTGCTGATACCGACGAACTGCGCACCCGCGGCCTGATGTTCCGGCACTTCCTCCCGGAAGACAAAGCCATGCTCTTTGACTATCAAACGCCACGCCCCGTAGCCATGTGGATGAAAAACACCAACATCTCCCTCGACATGCTGTTCATCCGGGAGGACGGCACCATAGCCGCCATTGCCCAGGATACCGTGCCCCAGTCCCTTGACACGATCAGCGTCCAGGAGCCGGTCCGGGGTGTCCTGGAACTGGCCGCCGGGACCGTCAAAAGGCTGGGTTTGCGGGTAAATGACAAGGTTTACCACCGTATTTTCAACACCGCCGAGGACTAGCTTGCTCTCTGCAAGGTTTTCTCTATAAGCAGCCGTTCATAAAGTCTGAAATGTCGGGGCGTAGCGCAGTCTGGTAGCGCACCTGCCTTGGGCGCAGGGGGTCGCGAGTTCGAATCCCGCCGCCCCGACCATTCAGGAATTTGACAGTGAAGAGGGCAGGACGGCCATGGTCGCACGTATTTACAAGCCTTCCCGCAGCGCCATGCAATCGGGCAAGGGCAAGTCAGAAAGCTGGCTGCTCGAATTTGAAGCGGACGCGCCGCGCACCACCGATCCGCTGATGGGCTGGACCTCCTCCGGCGACACGCGCCAGCAGCTCAAACTCAGCTTCGAGACCCGGGAGCTTGCCATCGCCTACGCCACGAAGAACGGCCTGGCCTATGTGGTGGCGCCTGAACCTCCCGTGCGTATCCACAAGAAATCCTATTCCGATAATTTCAAATGGGGCCGGTCTGACAACTGGACCCATTGAGTAGCCAACATACGACCTCGTAGCTCAGTTGGACTAGAGCAAGTGCCTTCTAAGCACTAGGTCGCTGGTTCGAATCCAGCCGAGGTCGCCAATATTTTCAAATGGTTAGAGCAGGTAAGCGCTGCGGAAAACACCCCAAATTCCTAATTAGGTACGCCATAGGTACGGGGCTGGGGAATATCGAAGGCCATATTCCGCCTTAATGCTTCCATAGCGTGATTTCGCAAAGTCCCTCCATGGGGGTAAGACGGTGAGGCGCGTTATGGATGAGAGCAAATTCTCGGAACACTGGGCCCAGGCGCAGTTTTGTTATTTTAGAGCCGAAGCAACCAAAAGCACCACAATCAAATGCCAAACCGAGACCCCTATCGAAGAAGAAATCAGGCGCGCACCGCTGACCACACTAGTCGTCGAAAATCGCTCGCTCTCAATTTAACGGCGCTTGCTCTTGTTGCAACCGGGTTTGTTTTGCACAATTGGCCGCTGTAGGAGGTTGTCAGCGTCGACTCCAAACCGTGGCCACTTTGTCAGCCTCAACCTTCGTCGCCGTCACTTGAGCGAAGGGCAGCAGGCTTGGGTTGCTGCGTAGATTGCAAATGTTGGCAACGGAAAACGAGCTTCGCCAATTGGCGAAGTTGCCGTGCCACGAGAATAAACGGCGTCAATGTTGAACGTTTTGGAGTGCGCCGTTGATAGAACTCGGGTCTTCCAGGACCACAATACCATTGAGCATCCAAACATTGTTGTGCAGGCGTTTAAGTCTCACTCGTTTCACCGATTCAACGCGACACCCGAGCTCAGTGGCCATTTCTGCAGATCGCAGTTCAAAATAACGACGTCCTCCGTCATTGAATCGACTGCGATTATTCTGAACGGAAAAGTGCCAGAATTTAACATTCGGATTTTTAAACATGGAGGCCTCCTCCAGTGCTAATGCTGAGCCAAAATTACGACAAGATTTGGACACGATTTATGTCAGCTCTCTTGCCCGAAAACCTGCCCTAGTTCCCGCATGGGCGGGGACAGGTCGCCTCGATGTCCCCTAGCTTCAAGGCCGAACTGCCAATACGCAGACCATTGCCATCGACTTAGCCCGATATCGGTGCTTGCATGGTGGAATGGATACCCACAAGACAACTTTGGAGCGCGCCTTCGATCTGGCGCGGTCAGGTACTTACCTGACGGTCGCTGAGATCGCTCAAAAACTTTACTCAGAGGGTTTTGCAGTCGCACAAATCGAAGGCCCTGCACTTAAAAAGCAGCTTCGTGAGCTTATTGAAATAGCTACAAATCAACATCCCAAAAGGCCATGAGGGCGGCTACCTCGCCCCGTTGCTTAGCGGTGGGGTCTTTCTGCTAGAATGAAGCAATCTCAGATTCACCGAAATCGTTGTACCAAATCTGGCATAGAGGATTCTACGAACAACAAAGGGAACTAATTTGTGTCAGAAGAAGCTCCGAAATTTGAATTCGTCGGTCCGCCAATTGAATGGCAAAAAGACGTCCTGCAAGACGTAGCTGCGATGGTGAGGGGTGCTGGTGGCCTGTATCCCAATGCCGAGTGCGGACGTTTGGTGTTGTAGTGATTGCGCCATTGCTCGATGACGAGCTGTGCTTCTCTAAGACTGTAGAATATCTCGCCATTGAGGCATTCATCCCTGAGCTTTGTTCCGTCGTCCCGGCTTCCTTGCAGGGGTCACGTTCGCGGCAAACCGCGCCTCCATCTGTTTGGCGCCGCGCAAGTTCGTCCGGGCGTGGTTCTTGAGGTAGGAATTGATAAGCCCTGCCACTGTCATTACCGAAGCTTCCTGGGCGGCGAAAACGGTCCGAGGGTCTTTGCCCTCCTGAACTAGGGCTTTAGCTTCGAGAACTTTCCTGCGCGCCACAGCGAGGGGAAGGGCAGGGTAGCTTCCAAGTGTTATGCGGGCCTGCTTCCCATCATTCGGTGAAGTGTAATTGAAAGTCCAGGCGCGACGGCCCTTCGATACGCGGAGCGCCAGGCCAGCAACTGTCACATCGAAATAATCGGTCTGCGCTTCAGAGTTTGGCTTTGCGCCAGCAACAAATCTGTCAGTAAGTGCGATGCGAGGCATTATTTTGTCCCACGACGCGACCCAATTTCAAAATCAAATCAGGTCGCATTCCGTACCTATTAGGTACGCTGACATGCGCTAGAGCGCAACACCGTGAAACGTCATGCAGCAGAAAATTGTGCAGAATCCCAATAAATATTGAGGTTGGTCGTCGCGTCTCATCGCAGCGAATTGTGAGAAATCGCGTGGTAATCTTCTTCTTAGTTATACCACATTCCCAGCCACTATTGTATTGAGCGGCATGGCTGGTGGTGAATGATTTACGCAATTGATGCGAATGCTACGCACTGGATAAACAGCTGGAGTGGCTATAGCCGGCTCTTCGATCATCTCATGGTGTGGGTTTCATTGCTGGGGGTGCCGCTATTGGTTTTCGCGGTCGCCTGCCAATGGTGGGCGCGGCATGACCGGAAACAGACCCGCCATATACTTCTTGCGGCAGGGTTCTCGTTCCTGATTGGTTTGGCACTCAACCAGCTCATTTTGCTTTTTGTCCAGCGGGTTCGGCCCTATGATGGAGGCATCACCAGCCTTCTTATATCTCCAAGTGGCGATCCGTCATTCCCGTCTGATCACGCAACGGCTTCATTCGTCATCGCAGCAACATTTCTGATTCACCAATTTCGCGGTGCAGTGGGATTTTTGGCGGCGGCGATCCTAATTTCAGTTTCTCGCATTTACCTCGGCACACATTATGTTTCGGATGTTGTTGGGGGTGCCTTGACGGGGATACTGGCAGTGGGGATTGTTTGGTGGACCTACCGCGAAGGCACGCGTGTTGACCTATTCCTGACTGGCATCCTTTAGGTGGGGCATGTTTGACTTCCTTTCACCCGCCTGGCTTCATGATCTTATTCAGACCTATGGGCTGTGGGTCCTGTTTGGCATCGTCATGCTCGAAAGCATGGGCCTGCCGATGCCGGGCGAAACGGCGCTGGTGACCGCGGCGCTTTACAGTGCGACGACGCATCAGGTCAGCATTCTGGCGGTCGTCAGCGCCGCAGCCGCCGCAGCAATTATCGGCGACAACCTGGGCTATCTGATTGGCCGCACGATTGGCCTTCGCCTGATCGTTCGTTACGGAAGATACATCGGCTTGTATGAGCGCCGCCTTAAAGTTGTCCAATACCTGTTTCTCCGGCATGGCGGCAAGATTGTCTTCTTCGGCCGCTTCGTTGCCTTGCTGCGAACCCTTGCGGCTCTCCTGGCTGGGGCAAATCTAATGAGGTGGCCCCACTTTCTGTTTATGAACGCGCTCGGGGGAGTTTGCTGGGCAGCGCTATTTGGCTTCGGGGCTTACCTGTTGGGCGAGGAGATAAAGCGGGTGGCGGGCCCTGCCGGCCTGCTGCTGTTTGCAGGCGCAATCATTCTTATCATAGCGGGATTCGTCTTTTTTCGCCACCACGAGAAGGAACTGGAGGAAAGAGCTGAGGCGGCCATTCCCCACTTGCATGGATAAAGGCCACGAACGGACATCACCAAAATGCACCGAAATGGAGATCGATCGCCGCTACCGTGCAGTTTGCCCCGTTGGTACCTAGGTTAAGCCAGCGGCAAGAGTCGAGCGGCTTAGAAGCCAAGCCAGATACAGTCTAGCAACCACGTCGTAGGTCAGGCAAAACATTGGCCACCGCAGAGGTACGCCAAGGTTGGATTTGAACAAAGGATGGATGAAATCAAAAAGTCCATGACCAGCCAATGCGCCGGCTACAGGCCACATGTTCGATCTGAAGCCAATGACCGAAACCAGCGCAAAAACGAAGAATACTCCAGCTTTCGCACTCACTGCTTGGGTTGATCCGCTCATAATGGCAAACAGGACATAATAGGACGCGATGACCACCATCATCACGGGATAAAGAGCGTGATCACGGTCGAATCCGACGAATATAGCAAATAGGGACAAATTCTACGATAATCGCGTCGTCCTAAAATGGCGGCGCGTCGACTATTTATGAGGATCAGATTCCGTATCCTGCAAAGCCTAATTGATCAAATTGGTGGAGCAAGAATGGTGTTATCAGCATGGCATGATGGGACAGTTCGCAGGTGACGGCTTTCAGAGGGGAACTTGGTCTGTTTGAGCCAATTTATTCGCAAGGCCCGGAACCAAAACGGGGCTCACGAGTTAGTGGCTGAGCCCCCGGTGTTCGGGTTGCTCGGCAAGGATTTGCAACATGACAGAGCGGAACCACATCTCCCGCGCTTGGGATATTATCGAGAAGGCGCGCGTCGGCATGCTGACGACAAAATTTGCCGGCGGCCTGCGCGCCCGGCCGCTGGACGCGCGGGCTAACCGCGACGCCGGCCTCATTTGGTTCGTGACCGATGCGCGCGGCGCCAAGGAGGACGAGATCATGGCGGATCAAGACATCGGACTCGTCTTCATTGATGAGGACAGACGCGCCTATCTTTCCATCACCGGCCGCGCCTCCGTGACCCGCGACTCCGCCAAGGCGAAAGAAATCTGGAAGAAGACTGACGACATCTGGCTCCAGGGCGGGCCGGACAATCCCGACGTGCGCGTGCTTCGCGTTGAGCCCGTCACCGCCGAATTATGGGACGGTCCTTCGAGAGCTGCAGGTGCTGCATTCGAATTCGCCAAGGCGCGACCGACCGGCGAGAAACTCGATTTTTCCGAGAATCGCAAAATCACCGCGCCGACGCGTTGACTTGGCTCTGGGCGTCATTTTCCGAGGAAATGTTCAGTTCAGGTGTCCTTACCACAAGCATACGAAATCTTTTTTGAAGGAGAACTACGATGATGGGTGAAGGATGGGGAATGGGTTGGGGAATGGGCGGATACGGGATCGGCGGTCTCTTGGCCGTTCTGGTTGTCATCGGTATCGCTATCCTCGTATTCCGAGGCCGAAACGCATGACCTGCGGGCCCATGGTCAAAGACCCAGCATCGTGGCTGCTTGAGTTTCCAATCCAACTCACAATCCCGAATCCATTGAGGTGTTCCGATGCAATACTATATCGCTAAGACCGTAAGTGGAGGCTTCCCCGCCACAGTTGAACGCGTCATCGAGTCTCTCAAAGCGGAAGGATTTGGTGTTTTGACCGAAATCGATGTCAAAGCGACGATGAAGAAAAAACTCGACATCGATTTCCGGGACTATCGGATCCTCGGCGCGTGCAATCCCCCGCTGGCGCACCAGGCGTTGACCGCCGATGATAAGATCGGAACCATGCTGCCATGCAACGTAATCGTGCAGGATGTCGGGGGCGGCAATATCGAAGTAGCCGCCATCAACCCGGCCATTTCCATGGAGCAAGTTGGAAATCCAACGCTCAAAGCGATCGCTGAATCTGTTACTGGCAAGCTTAGGCGCGTTATCGCCGCGATTTGATCCCAGTACGCTTGCAAAGGCTGCCTAGCTCGAAAGTCGCATCACGCGCAACGCATGAGTGTGTTAATGGATCAAACTGTTGCCCAAACTATTTTACCGGTCGGTCTAAGCGACAAGCTCAACGCCAGATGTTTTTGTATGACGCTCGATCGCAATTTGCTTCTTCAGCATCTGAAGATCGACACTGGCCATGAAAATATGTGGGACGAATTGCAGCTTACACATCCGCATTTGTTTGCAAGTACACCCACCTTTGTTTCCGAGCATGACCTCCTGAGCATGTTGGCCACGACGCAAGCCGTTGAACGGATCAGCCTTTTTGCGGCTTATCGGGAGATGGTATTGTCTTCCGCTCCCGCGATATCGCGCCATGACTTCGGCCCGCGTGGCGTCTTCATGGGATATGACTTTCACCTGACGCCTGACGGCCCCAAACTCATCGAGATCAATACCAACGCGGGAGGTGCTTTTCTGAATGCCGCCCTTTTGAATGCCCAACGGGCCTGCTGCAAGGAAGTGAATGATCGCTTTCTATTGCCCGATGGCGACGGTTTCGAGGCCGCCATCGCTACGATGTTTAGAACAGAATGGCGATTGCAGGGAAGGACAGATCCGTTACGGACTATCGCAATCGTAGACGATGCGCCAGAGCAACAATATCTCCATCCTGAATTTGTTCTCGCCAAGGCCATGTTGGGACATCAGGGCTTCGATGTGCATATTTGCGACCCTTCGGGACTGACATTTTCAGACGGTGCATTGCGCGCGGATGACCGTTCTATCGACCTCGTTTACAATCGATTGGTGGATTTCGCTTTCGAGACACCGGAACATGATGTTCTGCGGAGGGCCTATGCGGAGGGTGCCGTTGTCGTAACACCAGGGCCACATCACCACGCCTTGCTCGCCAACAAGGGCAACTTGATCACGCTGTCGGACCCTGAAGCTTTGCGACAGATGGGTGCAGATGAAGTGGATATTGCAGCACTCAATTCGGTGCCACACACACAAGCAGTGACGCCAGAGAACGCGCCACAGCTCTGGGGCGAGCGCAAGCGGTTATTCTTCAAGCCCTTAGGCGGGCATGGTGGAAAGGCCGTCTATCGAGGCGACAAGGTTACAAAATCCACTTGGGCAAAAATCGCCAGGGGCGGTTATGTTGCGCAACAGCTCGTAACACCCGGCGAACGCATGGTCGAAATCGGGGAAGCGCATGAATCCCGCAAGATGGATGTGCGGCTCTACACCTATGACGGCAAATTGCTCATTGCCGCTGCTCGTCTCTATCAAGGACAGACCACGAACTTCAGGACACCCGGAGGTGGTTTCGCACCGGTTTTCATAGTTTAGCCGCTTGCTGTACTCTTGCATCGATTGGGTGATGTTGCGTCTGAATGACACCTAGATTGCAAGCATATTGGGACTGGTGTAGCTGCGAGGCGGGCTATGTGCAGTCAGGTTTCTGCATTCATCATGCGAGGCGCGCTAAGTTAGGTATACCAGACAAATCAACGCATAACATTTGCCAGAGTTCCATTAAAGGCAATGCTGGGAAGGAACTTTGCCCAGCACCCTGAGTTTACAATCACCCATAGTTATTCAGGCGCCAAAGCGATGAAAGGATTTGTCGAAGATATGGAGGCTTTGAGTGTTGGGAATTTGTATTTCATGCACGGACTCGATACCGCGAAGGATTACCAGATTGTTCTAACGAGGAAGATGCAATAGCGCTCGCTAAGATTACTGACTACGGGTCGGGCTATAGATCAGTGCGCCGGCATAGGCCCTGCTTCAAGGCCCGCCGTCGTGCCTGCCCGCGCAACAGGAAGGATAACCATGCCTGATAGCAAACCAGATTTCCTAAACCCCGCCAGCCAACGCAAAATGGCGCTGTCGCGATGGGAGAACGAGGGTGGCGCTGGTCTCTGTGGTCCGCAAGAGAGTTTGATTTCCGGTGAAAACCCATATGATGTCCCTCCACTGACAGATGCGGAGCTGGTGCAGCTTCGCGTTCGTGTGATTGCACTGGAAAACCTGGTGATCTCATTGCTCGCAGAAAGCTCAGATCGGGAACTCGAAATTGCGCGCGAAATGGCGGCTTACATCTCTCCAAGACCGGGCTTCACTCAGCATCGACTGACGATCCATGCAGCAACCCACATGATTGATCTCATTGAGCGGTCCAGCCATTTCCGGGGTATTGGAAAGGCAATCTGATGTTAATTGAAAGATTGTTGCCAACTGCTCAGAGACGGCTCGTCACAATCGACGACAATGCATCAATTGCAGGCGCAG
>JBBSBQ010000046.1:0-24088 GCA_038251095.1 Hyphomicrobiales bacterium | reverse complement strand
TCTCCGTCACCGTCTCCGTCGCCGTCGCCGTCGCCGTCACCGTCTCCGTCGCCGTCGCCGTCGCCGTCGCCGTCGCCGTCTCCGTCACCGTCTCCGTCTCCGTCGCCGTCGCCGTCGCCGTCACCGTCTCCGTCACCGTCACCGTCGCCGTCTCCGTCACCGTCTCCGTCGCCGTCACCGTCTCCGTCGCCGTCACCGTCGCCGTCGCCGTCACCGTCTCCGTCACCGCCACGGACAGTTGATTTTTCAGATTTGCTGTTCTTTTCGCCTACTTTGCCATTGTTTCCACCAGAGCCTCCGCTCCAGCCAGCGAGCTGAATCAGTTTTCCATCGGCGCCTACGGCGCTTTGATCCAGGAATACGCCCAATGCCGCGCCGGAAGTTTCAAGCTGAAAAACCGCACTTGAAGTGGCGGCTGCCGCGTGCCCCATATGGACATGCAAAGGATTGGAAACAATCAACGTAGTGGCGAGAAAAGCCCTTTTCCAGAACTTTGCATTCCGCTCGCCGGATGATTTCCGTCCCCCATTTTTTGTAGATTTTCTTGCGAGATATCTCTCGAATTCGGTGTTTTTTGACATAGCCGTCCCTTTCGTTGACCCATGGATCCCCGCCAAATATGTCAATGAAAGAGCATCGAGGCTGCCTGGACCAAAGCGAGATCGCGCTATGCGCGATCTGCTTCGCTCTACCTTGTTTCCACACAGCGCATTGGCTGAGAGGGCCTCGAAACAAGCAGACATTCCTGACCGTCAATCATTCGACAGGAATTCCGATCCAGCATGCACAATATGTAATTTATTTTAAATAGACATTTACCATTATGGTTAATTCCCTGTTTACCACTCCTTTTTAACACTCCCGGGTTGCTGTGGCGGGCCCGGAAAATCGGAGATTGCGTTCTGAAGGCAGGTGAGTATCCGAAAGGCGGCTGGGTTTGGCGGCTGTATCCCGGAGTTCCGGGGCGTTAACCTGTTGTAACCATGTCGCTTGTTGGGTGAGGCGAACTGCCGTAATTTTACAGTTTAATTAATTGGTAAGTGATGGCGCGATGAATTTGGTTAGATCCGTGGTTGAATCAACGCATCCGCCGCTTCAATCAGTGGTCCAAAGCCTTGTGGACGAGGACTCGCCCAAAAACCCTCCCGGTCTTTCTCAGATCGCAATGTCCGACCAAGAGGTTTTTGTCTCTGCCATGGCCGGTTGCAAACAGAAGTCCTGGCTCTATTTCTTTCCATTTCTTCACAGCTTTTCCCTCGCACCAAACCAATCCCTGTTGTGGGAAAGGGCGAGTGGCTCGATATGCATTTACATGCTGAGGGCCATAAACAATGTTCCGCGCCTGCGCCTGTATTTGCCCCCTTTTCCATTCAACGCTGAAGCGCTGAAATCAGCAGAAGAGCGGCAGCGAAGCTTCAATGGCGATGGCAAGTATGAAATCGTCTGGGCGGAACAGTCGGCAGGGCCCGAGCTGATGCGCCTGGGCTATCGCATGCAATACCGCGAAAGCGAGTACATCTATGATGGAGATCTCGTGCGTGCTTCGGCGGGCGGGGAGTTCGAGCGGCTGCGGCGCTACGTCAATCGCGCGCGCCGGACTCCCGGTCTTGCTATCCGGAATTATGAACAGGGCGATCAGGCGGCCTGCCTCGACCTGCTGGTCCGCTGGCGGAGCGAGCGAACCGCGCAGGGCGCAGATATTGATGGCTACCGCTTTAGCCGGCGATGCATAGAGAATGTAGCTGAATTCAAAAATGGATTGCTGCGGGGCGAAGTCATTATTGTGGATGAAAAGCTGGTCGCCTTTTCCTTTGGCGGATTAATTCGTCCCGATATCGAGAGCATCTTTCTCACAATATCCGATCACGAGTTTCCAGGCCTGGGCTATTTGCAGCGGCACAGCTTTATGTCGAATGCGCCAACCGTGAAACTATTCAACGATTCCTCCGATGCTGATCTCTCGGGCCTTGAGCAAGTGAAATCATCCTTCCGCGCCATCGAAATGAACCACCTCTATCGAGCTTCCATCGAACGTTAGAGCTTAGCCAGTGAAGTTGAATGATGCGCTCCCTGACAGGTGGGTTGCCAAAGCTATTCTCCGAGGGATGCCCAGTATAGATCGTTCATTTCAGTGGGGCAAAAGACGAGCTTGACTTCCCTGATGCCCGCGTTGCCTCCATCCACGCCGTCATTGAAGAGTTTCCTTTGCGGCCCATTGGACACAAAGCTATGCCGCAGGGTGTACCCCAGGCTGGCGATCTCATGGTCCGATATCGCAATGAAGATGCACTCCATGTTGGGAGTTATCGGTCCGCCGAAGGAAAATCCGACCAGTCGTTCCTTTATCAGAACCACTTCGCCCTGTATAAGGTCGTGCCTGAATTCGGAGGCATGTTGGACAATTCGGCGCGTGTATCCGTAACCATCAGTCTCAAGACCTTGATCTTTTCGCCGCTTACGCCACCGGGCGAGAAGATCAAGGCAGGCAGCCTTGTCGCCGTGTCCATAAGCCCGGATTACAAGGCCTTCCAGCTTGCGCACGCGGCTGAGGTTCCGTCTCAGCCGTGAGAAATTGCTGCCGTCCGCGGCTCTTACAAGATCGCCGTCATAGATGTATTCGCTTTCCCGATACTCCATGCGGTAGCCCCGCTCCATTAACTCGGGCCCTGCCGTTTGATCCGCCCAAACGATGATGCATTTGCCAGTCCCATTGAAATTCCGCTGCCGGTCTTCAGCCCGTTTCAAGGCATCGCTGCTGAATGGAAAGGGCGGCAGGTAGAGGCGCAGGTTTGGGCCTTTATCCATGTATCTCAGGATATAAACGCAAATCGAACCGTTTACCATTTCCCAGAGCAAGGGCTGATTGGGGGCACGAGCAAAGGCGTGCAGAAATGGAAAAAAATAATACGAGCATTTTTGGCTGCATTGGGCCAGCACCGAGACAAAAGCCTCCTGGTCGGCCATCGTGATATGCGAAAGTCCCGCGAGCCGTTCGATAAGTGGCTCATCTACAACGCCCGAAAGCGCCGACTGAGGCGGGGTAGCCTGGGCACCAATATTGGGTATTTGAAACGTCATCGGCATAATCGCTAGAATTCTAGGGACAAATGACTAAGTCAGTTTACGCAGTCTAACAAGTCGGCAGGCCTTCCTAGGTTAACGAACCCTGGCATCTGGTGAGCCTGAACTGACATCCTGGTGCAGAAGACAATCGAAACCGAAAAGATGAACGCAGTGGAAGAGAATTTCTGCGTTGAAGTGAAACCAAGGCGAAAGAAAATTCTCGCACCAATTTGAAAAGCGTCAGACCACAAAGGCCAAATAAAATGAAAAACACAAAAATCGCTTGTGACGATGGAGCTGAGAATGGTGCCCAGGGGCGGAATTGAACCACCGACACGCGGATTTTCAGTCCGCTGCTCTACCAACTGAGCTACCTGGGCACGATACGTGCGCCGCGTTATATGGGATTGGATTTGCGCTTGCAAGAAAGAAAGCCCAGACGCAGCAAAGCCAATAAATTCAAGCTTTTTAGGGGGGCTTCCCGCCAAGCCTCAAAGTGCCCATATGGATGTTGGTAACAGCTTCCAGAGCTCTTGCCCATCCGCAATGAGTGAATTTAAGCCCGTTACAAACTGTTACACCCTCGCAAAAGGGTGTCCCAGGATTTTGCAACAGATTTGTGGCAGGGAAATCCAGATGGCTACGGTAAGATTACGTGACGGCGAAGTTTCTATATACACGCGCGGAGACAGCAAGAATTGGTATGCAAATTTTAGGCTGGCACGGGGCGGGCGGCTGCAGGATCGTTTTACAGTGGGCGATGCGGCCATCGGCTATGGCTGGCCCCTCGCCGCCCTCTCGGCCATCCTCATCGGCTTGGCCTGTGGTTATCTCCAAGGCATTGCCATTACCAAGCTCAAGGTTCCCGCTTTTGTCGTGACGCTTGGCGGCATGTCTGTGTTTCGTGGCGCCGCACTTTTGTTTGCGGCAGGGGGACCGATTTCCGGCTTTCAGCCCGAATTCACTTGGTGGGGCCAGGGAAGAATCTTCACCGTGCCTGTGCCCGTCATCATCTTCCTGATGTCTGCATTGCTCGCCCACATCGTCCTCCACTACACCCGCTATGGCCGGAGAGTTTATGCAGTGGGCGGCAATCCCGAAGCGGCGCGCCTTGCGGGCCTTAACGTCAACCGCATCATCTGCAGCGTCTACGTGATCACGGGCTTTTTTGCCGGCCTTGGTTCCTTCGTGCTGGCAGCAAGGCTGAATTCGGCGGAAGCGGTGGCTGGCACAGGCTATGAGCTCACGGTCATTGCCTCCGTAGTGATCGGTGGCACCAGCCTGTTCGGTGGTTCGGGCTCGATCTTCGGCACGGTCATCGGCGCCCTGCTAATCGGTGTTTTGCTCAACGGCCTCGTCCTGATGAATGTCTCGTCCTACATCCAGCAGATCATCATCGGCGTCATCATCGTGCTGGCCGTGGCTTTCGACACCTTCGCCAAGTCGCGTCGCAGGAAGGTATAACGCCCGGAACGCGGGTTATCCGCTTTTGACCCAAAGCAGACTTAGCCCTGGCACCATCTGACGTCTGCTAATGAACCTTTGCAGCAAAGATATTTTGCGGGCTTGAGAGTTTTAAATTTGCGAAATCGCGATACACGCTCGTTGTCGGCGACGACCTCTCAACGACCGCAGATTGGCTTGCTTGTCCGGTTGCTCTATATGTCGCACCTTGGCCCCAAAACACGGCCAGTCCTGTCAGGCTCATGGAGGTAAGTATGAGATGAAACCCAAATCACTGTTGTCAATATTCGGACTAGCCCTGATCTTGCTGTCCGAGCCGTCGATGGCAGAATCCTACGAGGACGGTTACGCCGCCTATCATCGCGGTGACTATGCTACAGCATTTCAGATCTGGAAGACCTTGGCCGATCAGGGCCGACACTCCGCTCAATATGGCCTTGGCGAGTTATATTCCCTAGGCCTTGGTGTGTCTCGAGATGATGTGGCAGCAGCGAAATGGAATCGAATGGCTGCTGAGAGCGGCTATGTCCCTGCCCAATCCCGCCTTGGTGCAATGTATGACGAAGGCCGGGGCGTCCCACAGAGCCTGTCGAAAGCGATGAAATGGTACCGGAAAGCTGCCCAGCAGGGAGACTTGCCTGCTCAAATCTCGCTTGGGCTCATATATGGGGGTGGACGTGGTGTTCCGCAGAACTACTTTCAGGCGGTAAAATGGTTCGGGCTTGCAGCTGAGCAAGGCGATGCCGTGGCGCAATATAATCTTGGACTTATCTATGCCGGTGGCTACGATGTTGTCCGGAAAGACGATGTCCAGGCATTGGTTTGGTTCATCCTCGCTGCACGAGGAGGCAATCAGGAGGCGCGCAAGGACCAGCAAGCCTTTGCCACAAGAATGAGACCCGAACAGGTGGAAAAGGCAGAAAAGTTCGCGCAGGACTGGATGACCACAAAAGCACAAGACAAGGCAGCCAAATGCGCAATGTCTGGGGCGATCAAATGCGAGTGAACAGTAAAATTTCGGGAAGGAGAATGGCCGTCTTCATCCGGTGCCGCCAACTCAAAAACCTTGCGTGAATATGCCTAAAGCTAGAAAATAGAAGCTGAGAACCCGGCGTTCATCCTTTCCTCATGTTGTGGACTATTTCCGGAAATTATTCCCCAGTGAATAATTCTTCTCATTCAAAAAATAGAAAAATGTCCGCTTTCACATGAACAACTGACATAATGCAATGAATGCTTGACGTCTGCTTTTGACCCTTTGCGGACATTGCGCTGGCGTCAGTTGAATTCTGTTTTTTGACCTAGATGAGTCATCACTGCCAATGGAGGGTGATGAGTTTAAATACGGCCTTCCAACATTTAGGATTATCAAATTTACAGCATAGTACACATGAATCCCAACGCAACAAGAATGCACCGCCAGCTTTTGGCTGACGGCGCAGCTAGTTCAGTTTTATAATCCTTATTGAAGCGGCGGGCACTCTTCAATGGCTGGATCACACTCAGGGTTAACTGCCCCCTCAGCATTCTTCGGTTGTTCCGTTTTGTCCTTTTTCCGCTTTTTCTCGACTGGGGCCGTCTGCTCTTCGGCAGGGGCATTCATTGTCGGCTCTGAATCCCCTTGGTCAGCTGTGGCCGCGTCTTTCTTCTTTTTCTTTTTTTCGGTCGGCGGTGCCTGAGCTTCATCAGGCGCATTCATCTTAGATTCATTATCTTGCTGACCAGTTGAAGCAGTATCCTTTTTCTTTTTCTTCATATTGGCCGGCTGATCAGCATTCTGCTGCTCATCTTGTGAAGCGGCGGTATCGCCAGCGTTTTGCTCCTTCGATTTAGTCACTGGCTCTTCGGACGTGACAGCCGGTTCAGTGATCTGATCGGCAGGCTGTTCTTGCTTCGCAATGCCTTTAGCCTTACGTTCCTTCACGACTTCATCGAATTTTCGTGTCTTCTTCGGCTTGGCACTTGCCTCTTCTTTCACGTCCGGATTGAAGATCGCCACGGATTTGCTGTCAGTTTTGCCAACTGCGTCAGGATTATCGACAGCTCTTCCTTCAAGGACGACGACCTTTTTCTTGGTGCGCTGCTCAATATCGTCGACTTTGATCACGTTATTCACGACGATGTTGTTCTCGATGCGCACCGTTCGCGGTTCACTACCCTTTAGGACATTGCGAACACGGTTGCGATCACGGATCACGTGGTCGGATATGTTGATAGACAGAAAGCCCGATACAGGCACAGCCTGCCAGTAATAGTCGGGAATGTCGCCGAATGAGATAGATACGTTCACGCCATCGTAGCGGTCAGGCGGCAAAGGAGCCCAGGCAATGTCATTGTCAGCATGACTCCAGGCCACCCAAGCCGGCGCCCAGCGTCGGCCCGGCACCCAATACCAGCCGATGTCGCGGGCATAACCCCAGCGGCCATAATGGTATGTGGCCCAGCCAAACCGTTCATTCGATACCCAGAGCCAGCCGTAGCGGCGCGTGTAGGCCCAGTGGCCTTCCGTATAGGGCCGCCAGTGCGCATTTCGGTGCTCGGGAAGCCAAACATAACGGTCATGATACGACACCCAATTCCCATAGGGAGCAAGGCGGTCATAGAATGTTCCTATACCTATGTTCACGGAAACATTGGTGGCAGCGTGCGATTCTGTTATGGGGGAAAAGACCGCAGGCTCAATTGCTGCCATGGTGACCATCATGCTACCTGCGGCGGCGGTTCCTAGAATTATGTGTTTGAATGTCATGTCAAATGCTCCGTGAGTTGATGTTATGGGCTTGCAAGATTTCCCGTTCGGAAATGCTTCGCTCCATCAGCTGCAATAATGAATCGTCTATCGGCGAAGCGCTCTCCGCCGATTGGGCCATTTCCAAGGGTTTGCTGGTATTAAGTGTGCCGACCACGCTAATAGCGCCTGCTATAAGAGTAGCCGCTAGAAGCGCAAATCCGGTGCTTTGGAAATAAGCGACGTCGGGTGCTGGATTCGTAGGGGTCGGCATGCCTGTAGCGGTGTTTGCCATAGGGAGAGAACGCGTTCAGTCGGCAATAGTTCCATTAGATTATGATTGCAACCTAGGTCACAGTTTGCGCTTCCGCAGGATCACATTTTTCATCTCGCACCTCGGAAAAGCCGTCTTTTCGCATTTCCTTGGCGGTAAGGTTGGCACTCGCATGGCTTCCTATTGTTTGCGTCCAGGGCGGACCGTCACAGGATGCTTTCCACTGCTCAGGTTGGGCTTTGGTCATGTCTGTATTTTCCTCAGAGACTAAGCAAGTCTTACCAGTTTCGGCACGACCGATACTGATCTGGATTAGTTCGTGATACTGTGACGCAATGCGCATTCTATGATCTGGGGGAACAAAGGAATTGGTCAGCCGTTGATCTGATTATTGCAGGGAAGTAATTTAATGCCGGGACACTACCCAAAATTTGCTGCGATTATCGCCGTATCAACCGTCGTGATGTTTGTTTTGATGTATCTCAACACCTGGGAGATTGGCGACGTCTGGTACAGTCAGACCCGGATGTGGATGGCTATCTACATGGGCGCGGCAATGACGGTCATCATGCTCGCCTTCATGCTCCGGATGTATACCAACCCAAAAATCAACGCGGGCATATTCGCAGGTGCTGCAATTGTGTTTGCCGTCGCCCTCTATTTGGTGCGAACTCAAGACACAGTATCCGATGTGAGTTGGATGAAGGCTATGATCCCGCATCACTCCATCGCCATTCTGACCAGTACGCGTGCAAATATTTCCGATCCGCGCGTGCGAAAGCTCGCCGACGGAATTATCGAAGCGCAGCTGCGTGAAATTGCAGAGATGAAAGCCTTAATTGCAGACCTGAATGGCGGCCGCCCAGCGACGCCGGAAATCGATGGAAAGTGAATTGAAGCATTGGCGGTCTGCCTAAACGCAAAAGCCGACAAGCCGGTAATGTCAGAACTGCCTGCTGCTGGCCAGCGCAGGCTGCAGGCATCATGGGTCCACTTGAGGCGGCAAAACAGACATTCTGTCTCCATCGCGTGACTTCCGCAAATGGCCCTAAGCGGTCATGTCGCTCTCTGCCACCTGCAGTCGCTAACAAACCAAAAGTGGACTGAGGATAAACCAAAATCCGGCGATCATTCGTTCCTCAATTTGCGAACTATTTCCAAAATTTATTCCCCGGTAAATAATTTTTTATCTCCTCCTAAGACCAAATTGGAGTTTACGGCACACACCATTCCAGTGTCACCAGACGGTGAGAAGTGGACTCTCGCCGCGAGGGTACGCGCTTGCAACTGCCCTCCTTTGCGTGCAATCTCCGCCCAATGAAACCGCTCATTGGGCGGATATCAGTTGAGATGATGACCCGCGACCAGATACTCGCTCACCTGCGCAGTGCCAACGCCGTCGCCCGCGATGTGGTCGCGCACGGCCACCACCCGTTCGGCGCGGTGCTGGTCGGTCCCGACGACCGCATCCTCATGCGCCAGGGAAATATCAACACCGTGCGCCATGCCGAAACCGAACTTGCGCGACGCGCTGCGGATGCCTACCCGTCAGAGTTTCTATGGACCTGCACGCTGGTCTCAACCGGCGAGCCCTGTGCGATGTGCACAGGCACGCTCTACTGGGCGAATATCGGCCGGTTGGTCTACGGCTACGAGGAAGCCAAGCTTCTGGCGCTCACCGGCAATCACCCGGAGAACCCGACATTGAGCCTTCGTTCGAGCGTCGTGCTAGGCTCCGGCCAGAAACAGATCGAGGTCCTTGGCCCCTTTCCCGAGATCGAGGAAGAGCTGCTTGCGCCGCACCGTGATTTCTGGAAACGCTGAGCCAAGATCGGACGAGCAGCGACTGCATCCGAAACGACGCGGTGCACGATCTCTTTGTGTTCCTGGCCGATAGACTTTTTGGTGCAGTCTACTATCGCTTGGCTCCGGCGATCATCCATTCCTCATGTTGTGGACTATTTCCACTGGTTATTCCCCGGTGAATAATTTGTCTTTTTCATGAATCTGAAAAATGTCCTCCATCACACGAACAAATGACATTTCGCGTGGAATGTCTATAGTCTGCTCTTGACCCTTCTGCGACATGAGCAAGAACGCTCACGAGGGCCGCTTCAAAACCACAAACGGACACTAGCGCGCTGCTGAGGCGCGATTGGGGTCCGATCTTCCCGGGGGCAGAACTCGCTCTTCGAACTGGTGTCAGGCAAGAGCCCCGGTCTTGCGGGCGTCACCGACCTGTCGTGTGATCTGGCCGATGTGGCGTCCATCCGTCCCACAACACCCACCCCATACATTGATGTGGGGAAACCTCCGGGCCAGACTTGCCATCTGGGCCCCCAGTTCCTGAGGATCGCCATCTTCGAGGTGACCGAGTTTGCACAGGTCTAACGTCTCCATTGCCACAGCATTCGGCATGAAGCCGCCAAGCCGGGCAGTCCAGTCGCCAGGTGTGAGGCCGGGTTCAAACTCGGTCGGATGAGTGCAGTTGATCATGTAGTGTTTCGGCGCGTTCCCTGTGGCTGCATCCACGCGCCTGATCGCCTCTTCAAGCGTCTCGCCTCCGTGAAGCCGCCCTTGGTTTGAGGCGATGAAGGACACGACTACCGGCATATTGGCCGACTTCGCGGCCCTGGCTAGACCGATCGCCTCTTCCACACTCGAAAAGGTCATCGCCGTGACATGATCGACCCCGGCCTTGCGAAATGTCAGTATCTGCTCTGAATGATAGTCCTCGGCCTCCGCCGCATCGGGTGTGCGATCTACATTATAGGCATCGCCCCGCGGGCCAATTGCCCCGCCCACCAGCATCGGCGTCTCCGGGCTGGCATACTCCCGCGCAAAATCCCGATAGAATTCAATTCCGCGAATATTGATCTCCGCTAGCGCTTCCTTGGAATAACCCGTGAGTTCACCCCAGTCCCGGCTGGCGCGATAGTGAAGGCCTTCGTTAATCACACCGAACCCGTTCGCCACGGCAGCCTCGACAATCTTGCGGTGATAATCCCTCAGGCAGGACAGCCCCCTTGCGTCGTTCAGCAACTCGAATCCGCAGAAGTGCCGCAGCGTGAAGCCGTCGACATACTGCATCCATGTCTCGAAGCCGCCACCGGTCGTCATCAGCTTGCCGACTAGCTCTGGACGTTCTGCTTGTGCTGCCATGCACTCCTCCAATCCACCCCGCAGTCCGGAACGGACATCGAAGCCTTCTTCTTTTAACTTGGAAAATCGGCAGCGAGCTTATCACAGGCAGCAAGTGCGCCAAATATGATTTTCTATTGTGAGAAATATCCCCTCCAACCAAGTTTTCAAACCATCGTGTCTCGGGAGCAAGGCTCTTTGATTTGAGCGTGAATGCGGCTTTGACTTAGTTAGAAATGAAGGAGAAACTGCAATGAAATCTGTCCGATGATCAGCAAACAGGAGGGATGGAAAAGTGACACAGGAGCATGCGCAAACAGAGGGCGGCTATCCGACGCCCGGCAAGCTGGAAATGATCTGGGGTGAAGGGTTCATGTCGCCGGGCGGTCGTGACGAAGTTTTGCGAATCATTGCGGATCACGACGTCACCGGCTGTTGCGTTTTGGACGTCGGGTCAGGTCTCGGTGGGGCAGCCGTTGTCTTGCATCAGCGATGCGGAGCAAGATCGGTCACAGGTTTCGACGTGCAGGCTCTTCTGGTAGAAAGCGCCCGCGACAGGGCGCACGACCTAGGCCTTGCTGATCGACTAGACTTTGTTCTTGGCGCACCCGGTCCCTTGCCGTTCGAGAATTCGAGCTTTGATGTCGTGTTCAGCAAGGATGCAATTATCCACGTTGCTGACAAGGCGGCGATCTACAGCGAAATTGCGCGAGTGCTGCGTCCTGGAAGTCGCATCTTCATTGGCGATTGGTTGACATCAGATGGCCGCAACCACGGACCACTTATGGATCGGTTCATTGAACTCGCCGGCCACGATTTTCATTTGATTTCCCTGGCAGAAGCCGGAGCAATCGTGCGCGCCACAGGATTTGCTGATGTGGAGTTGGTCGATCGCCGAGACTGGTACTTAGTTGAAGCAATAGCTGAAAGAGAACGGCTGCGCGGTTCCTTGGGAAAGGCATTCGAGGATCGTTGGGGATTTGACGCCTACAGGGATGAGTTGAAATTCTGGGAAACACTCGTCGAGGCCGTTGCGGAAGGCGTCGTCCGTCCCGGTCACGTTCGCGCCCGAAAGAAATAGTTTAGGAACCTCTGAATAAAGAACGCCAACAGACGGTTAGATCAGAGGTTCCTTAGGCCCAATTGACACCCCTACTGGAAAATCTCCACCCTCACTCTTGAAGGCCGGTTTCACCGCATCAGCGAACTTTTGGTGGGGTTTGCCGAGCTTCTGCTCCTGGCCCTTAGCGGAAATCTCGCTTTCTGCCACCCGCAGTCGCTAACAAATCAATAGCGGACGAAGGTTCAACTGCAATCCGGCGATCATCCATTCCTCATGTTGTGTACTATTTCCAGCAATTATTCCCCGGTGAATAATCTATCTCTTTAAAAAATAGAAAAATGTCCTGCACCACACGAACAAATGACATTTCGCGGGGAATGTCTGACGTCTGCTCTTGACCAGTTGTGGATAATGACTACCCACCAACGGCCGAAGTCACCATTCCCAGAACTTGTTAGCCTGGTTAGGAGTCCGCGGATCGGGGCAATTGTTATTGTGCTTCCTTGGACGACTGGCGCTCTCGCCAAACTTTTGTCACTGTCATCCCGGCAAGCATGGCAATGACAAACAGCCAGACCTTCGGCTCTAGTGATACGAGTGCTGCGAGTGCTGGGCCAGGGCAAAAGCCTGCCAGACCCCACCCTAGGCCAAACGCCGCTGCGCCGCCGACGAGCGGCAGGTCAATCTGCCGCTGAATAGGCAGGTGAAACTTTCCGCCAGTCAGGGGAGCTTTGTGGGCTAAAACCAGCCGGTAGCCCAGGGTAGCTGTAACAAGTGCACCACCCATCACAAAGATCAGCGTCGGATCCCAGCTTCCCGCAACATCGAAGAAATTGAGAACGCGGGCCGGGTTGACCATATCGGAGAAGGTAAGTCCAGCACCGAAGATGATTCCAACCAACAGCGATAGAATAATGGGCATGGCGGTTACCTAAATCATATGCCGTGTAATGAATACGGTTGCTGCGGCAGCGGCAATGAAAGTCGCCGTCGCAACGAGGGAGCGCACCGAAAAGCGGGCGAGCCCGCAGATGCCGTGGCCGCTGGTGCAGCCGGAGCCAAAGGTGGTTCCAATTCCGACGATGAACCCCGCTATGATCGTCGTTGGCATAGCCACCGGAAAGCTCAGGCTGCTCCAGTCTTTCAGGCCGACCAAGGTCACCAGGAGTGCCCCCAGGGGAAGACCCACGATAAACGCCACCCGCCATTGCGTATTCAAAGGATCCCTAGTGGTCAAGGCATTGAAGACGATGCCGCAGACGCCAGCGATACGGCCCAAGGTGAACATCATCAGGACCGCCGCAAGGCCGATGAGAACTCCGCCAACCAGGCCCTGAACCGGCGCAAACCCTGTCATGATATTTCCCCCGCACTTAATTGCGCGCAACTTGGGCATGATCTGCCTCCTCAGATTGCCGGCACGTAAATGGGAGACTGCTACTTCTGGCAGGCGTCGGCAAGGCCCGCAGTTGGTGCGGCACGCATAGGCCCGGGCAGTTCCGCGCCCATGTGCTTCGCTGTGCGCGCTTGCACGTTGGTCTGGGGGTGGTAACCTGAAATGATGCCGATGGACTCTCCTCCCCAAGCCTTTGAACGCGAGCGCCGGGAGCTTCTGGAGCAGATAGAAAGCTAGCTGGAAGTGCCGATGCTCGTTCTCGGCTTCGTGTGGCTGGTTCTGCTCGGGATCGAATTCCTGTGGGAGGAGGTGTGGGAGCAAACCCCCCTTTTCAACAGCCTCAGCACGGTAATCTGGATCATTTTCATACTGAATTTCGTCGTCGAGCTGATCCTCGCGCCGCGCAAGCTTGAATACTTCCAACGCAACTGGTTGACCACCCTTGCGCTCATCGTTCCAGCCTTGCGGGTATTCCGGGTGTTCCGCGTCTTTGGCTTTTTACGTGCCACGCGGGTGGCGCGCGGGTTTAGACTTGTCAGGGTTGTCGGCTCACTAAATCGCGGAATGCGGGCCTTGGGCGCCAGCATGAGCCGGCGCGGTTTCGGTTATGTTGTCGCCTTGACCGTAATTGTCACAATGTCTGGTGCCGCCGGAATGTACGCATTTGAAAACGGCAGTCCGGACGGCTTGAACAGCTATGGCGAAGCGCTGTGGTGGACAGCCATGATTATGACGACAATGGGTTCGGCTTACTGGCCGCAAACCCCGGAGGGCCGCGTGCTTTGCATCATCCTGGCGCTATATGCCTTTGGGATTTTTGGCTACGTGACCGCAACGCTCGCTACCTACTTTGTTGGCCGAGATGCCGAGGCGGAAGAAGGAGAATTAGCAGGAGCGAAGGCGATTGCTGAGTTGAAAACTGAAATCACCGCATTGCGCGCTGAAATCAGCAAACTGTCGCGGCGGGGCGGGCGGCAAAAAACTTGACTTCTGTTGGTGAATTGGTGCCCGGTGCAGGCAGCTGAAGAACGTCAAAAGGACGAGGCGGCCGTCTAAGTGGGGCATCCCAATTAGCTTCCAGCGATCGTTAGACCGATCAAAGATGCGGTGCTGGCAGTTGTGTAGGACGCTGATATTGGCTTGATCGCCAAAGAGCGGGCCGAATACAGGCGATCATCCATTCCTCATGTTGTGGACTATTTCCAGACGCTGACGATTGAGATTCACCGGTGAATAACAATCCTCTTCCTGTTGTGGACTATTTCCACACAGCGCCGCTTCTGAAAATAGTACACAACAGGCTCATATTGTGGACTATTTCCAGCAATTATTTCCCGGTGAATAATTTGTCTTTTTCATAAAACAGAAAAATGTCCGCTATCAGACGAACAACGTACGTTGCGTGGGGGTCGCTTGGCTTCTGCGTTTGACCCTATGCAGCCATCGCCATTTCAATTGGATGGCGTCGCATTGGAGATATTGTTTGAGTTGGCAAGTTGGGAAGCCTCAGACAGCCAGTTGATGAATTTAGATGCGTCGGTGTGTGGTTGTTTTCCGACTGGCTCCAAAAGGTAAAAGGCTTCATCGATGGGAACTTCGAGATCAAAAGGTGTAATGAGGCGCCTTGTCTCGCGATCCCGCTTTGATATCGAAAGGCGTCCGAGCGCTACGCCACCGCCCTGTGCTGCCACTTCAAATGCCATGAGTGACGTATCAAACTGCAGCCCTTGGCCGGGATTGACCGACTTTGCACCGGCGGCTTGCAACCAAGTTCCCCACCCTTCTTGATAGCCAAGTACATGGAGAAGCCGGTGAGACTTCAAATCATCGGGCGCGCTTAATCTTTCAGCAAGGGCTGGCGCACAGAGTGGTGTGATAGTTTCCCACGACAGCCTGTGGCTGTGCACCCCGCTCCAATCTCCAGCGCCATATTGGATGTCGAGATCATAATCAGAGTCAAAAGCATCGCTCCACACACTTGAAATGATCCTAATCTCTGTTCCTGGATTCTGAGCCAGAAATTCTGGCAGCCGTGGGGCCAGCCAATTGACAGCAAAGGACACCGCACACCGCAAAGTCAGCTCTTTTCGGTGGCGCCCACCAAAAACCTCGGCTGTGCCGATGGCCAAACGCTCAAAGGCATCGCGAACTTTGGGCACATAGGCCTCGCCCATTTTAGTCAGCTGCAGGCTGCGCGTGCGCCTGATGAAAAGTTGCTGTCCAAAGTAAAGTTCCAGTGCTTTGACGTGTTTGGAAACGGCAGCTTGCGTGAGGTTTAATTCGGCGGCTGCATCCGTGAAACTGAGGTGCCGAGCGGACGCTTCAAAAGCGCGGAGCCAAATCAAAGGGGGCAATTTAGGTTTCATGGTTCATTTCCAACGAATGCATAACAAAAACATAGTCAATGTCCCTGAAATGGTTGTTTGACGCAAGCCTGCTTTGGCTCAGAAGTCATAAAATCGATTTTTTCAATGAGGCACTTATGTTCACCTTTTCTCCAACGGCGCGAGTGCGTCCATCCCCATTTTTCGAGGCTGTGGTGGCTGAAGGCATGGTGGCCGCGAATGTTTATAATCGCATGATTATGCCCACATCTTTTGGCAAGCCAGAGGAAGAATATTGGCGGCTCATTAATGGTGTGTCGCAATGGGATGTGGGCGTTGAGCGCCAAGTGCAATTGAAAGGGCTAGATGCAGGCAAACTTGCTCAGATCCTATGTCCACGCGATCTTTCAACTTGCAAAGTGGGTCAAGGCAAATATGTGCCGCTGTGTAACCATCGCGGCACAGTGATCAATGATCCCATTCTGCTGAAGCTTGCTGATGATCTCTATTGGTTGTCGATTGCTGACAGCGATATTTGGTTTTGGGCCAGTGCCATTGCCGCCGAGCGTGGGTTGAATGTCGAGATTAGCGAACCGGATGTCTCGCCCATGGCTTTGCAAGGCCCCAAAGCTGAAGACGTGGTGGCCCATGTGACGGGAGACTGGGTGCGGGCGCTTAAATATTTCTGGTTCAAAGAAACGGAGATTGACGGCATCCCCGTTGCCATCCAGCGTTCGGGTTGGTCGAAGCAAGGTGGGTTTGAGATTTATTTGAAGGATGGCAGCAAGGGCAGCCAGCTGTGGAACATTTTCAAGGAAGCTGGAAAACCTTGGGGCATCGGCCCGGGTGCGCCTGCAACACCGGAACGTGTTGAAAGCGGTCTGGTGTCGGTTGGTGGTGACACTGACGATGATACAAATCCCTTCGAAGTGAGGCTTGGGAAGTATGTCAATCTTGATGTGGCCGACGATGTGCTGGGCATCAAAGCGCTCCGCCGCATAAAAGCTGAAGGTGTGAAGCGCCACCAGCTGGGTGTGATTCTTGAAGGCGATAGACCAGCCCCCATGGGTTTCAGGCTCGAAAATATTTCTCATGCCGGGTTTACAATCGGCAAGATGACAAATTGCGTTTGGTCACCGCGCATGAAGGCCAATATTGGCTTTGCGCTGATTTCGTCTTCCGTGATGGCGGGCCAATTGGTTAGCATTCGCCGCGCTGCCGGACCCGCAACGGCGAAACTCGTGGAGCTTCCATTTCTATGATTGATGCGCCCTATCTTCGTCCGCGTGCTGCCAATTTTGTGGCTTTGACACCGCTTTCATTTCTGGATCGCACGGCTGAAATTTATCCCGATCGTGTTGCTTTGATTGATGAGCAGCGCCGCTTCACATGGGCACAGGTGAAACAACGATGCGTCGCCCTTGCGGCAGGCCTTGTGCGCCTTGGTGTAAGGCCTGGCGATGTTGTCTCCGTGCTGGCGCCCAACACGGCAGAAATGTTTGAAGCGCATTTTGCTGTGGCCATGGCAGGTGCTGTGCTCAACACGATTAACATCAGGCTCGATGTTGAGACCGTTAGTTATATTCTGGGCCATGCTGAAACCCGCGTGCTGATGGTTGACCGGCAATTTGCAAAGCTAGCCGACGGTGCTTTGAAGCGCAGCTCTGGAAAAGCCCTGCTCGTCATCGATCTAGGTGGGCCTGGCGATGCCCTTATGGGCAGCATTGCTCACACTGAACTGGTTCAAAGCAGCATCAGTGATTTCATTCCGTTAATGCCCGAAGACGAATGGCAAACCCTGTGTCTCAATTACACGTCAGGCACCAGTGGTCGGCCCAAGGGTGTTCTCTATCATCACCGTGGTGCTTACTTGATGGCGCTTGGCACCGTTGCAGGGTGGAACTTATCTGGCCACCCAATTTATCTTTATACGGTGCCAATGTTTCACTGCAACGGCTGGGGACATGCATGGACCATGACAGCGCTGGCTGCCACCATTGTATGTTGCAGGCAGGTGACCGCCAAAGCCATTTATGATGCGATCAAGCTGCATGGCATAACCCATTTTGGCGGCGCACCCATTGTGCTTGGCATGTTGGTAGAAGCAGCAGAAGCTGAAAAACCAGCGCTGCCGCATGTGGTGCAAGTGATGACAGCAGGCGCACCACCACCTCCAACGATCCTCGAAAAAGTTGAAGCGTTTGGTTTCAATGTAATCCAGGTCTATGGCCTTACTGAAACTTACGGCCATGTGGTGCAATCAATTTGGCATGAAGACTGGAATGAATTGGATTTTGCTGAGCGCGCCAAAATGAAAGCACGTCAAGGTGTGCGCTTTCCGATGGCGGAGGTGGCGGACATTCGCGATACGACATCTGGCGAATGCCTACCAAAGGATGGCAAAGCCATGGGTGAGATCATGTTGCGCGGCAATACTATCATGAAGGGCTACCACAAGGATGAGGCCGGCACTGAGGCTGCTTTTGCGGGTGGCCTGTTTCATTCTGGTGATGTCGCCGTGCAGCACCCTGATGGTTTTCTTGAAATCCGTGATCGCTATAAGGACATCATCATTTCCGGAGGCGAAAACATTTCGTCGATTGAAGTTGAGGGGGTTCTCTATCGCCATGCAGCCGTAAGTTTTGCCGCCGTCGTGGCAAAACCTGATGACAAATGGGGCGAAACCCCCTGCGCCTTTGTCGAGTTGAAAACTGGGGCGAATGTTGACGCCGATGAACTCAAAAATTTCTGCCGTCAACATCTTGCTGGTTTTAAAGTTCCAAAACACTATGTCTTTGAAGATTTACCAAAAACCTCCACTGGCAAGATTGAAAAATATAAGTTACGCGAACGTGCAAAGGCGATTTTGAAATGACACAAAAATACATCACCGTTGAAACTGATGGCGCAGTAACAACTGTAATGCTTGCTCGTGAAAATGTGCGCAACGCCATTAATGAAGATATGCTGCAAGAAATAGAAGATGTGTTTCGCAAGCCCCCGAAGGGCACGCGCAGTTTTGTGCTCGCCGCCAAGGGTGCACATTTCTGTGCAGGCCTTGATTTGCGTGAGCACTATGACAAAAACCGCACCCCACTTGAATTCATGACCATGTGTCAGGCGTGGCACCGCACATTTGATGTGATCCAGTTCAGCGGTATTCCTGTTATTGCAGCCTTACAAGGCGCAGTGGTCGGTGGCGGCTTGGAACTTGCAGCGGCCACCCATGTGCGCATCGCTGAACCCGCAACCTTCTTTGCACTTCCCGAAGGCCAGCGCGGCATTTTTACTGGGGGTGGCGCGACCGTTCGCGTGGCCCGTATCGTAACGCCCGCCCGCATGGTTGACATGATGTTGTCGGCCCGCACTTATGATGCCCAACGTGGTCTTGATTTTGGCCTTTGCCATGAAGTTGTCGGCTCTGGCGAAGCTCTCGCAAAAGCCAAAGGCTTGGCGGCCCAAGTGGCAACACATCCGCCAACCACGAATTTTGCAATTGTAACCGGCATTGCCCGTATCAATGACATGTCCACCACGGATGGTCTGTTTGCAGAAGGTCTGCTCGCTATGGCCGTGCAAGCCAACCCTGATATTGGAGACAGATTGGAAGCCTTCTTTACAAAAAAAACCAAACGCCTTGAACCTGATGCGAGCTAACGAAACATGACTTACAAACCACCCATATCTCAAATTCTTCTGGCTATGCGGAGTGCGGGAAAGCTTGGTGAGGCAAACAATCAAGACCTTTCAGTTGCGGACACCGAAGCTATTCTGACTGAAGCAGGACGGTTTGCGGCTGAGCGAATTGCACCTTTGAACCGGATCGGAGACCAGAACCCTGCAAAAATTGTTGATGGCAAAGTGGTTACACCGCCGGGTTGGCAGGACCTCTATCGTAATTGGTGTGCAGGGGGTTGGAACAGCTTAACGGGACCAACAGAATATGATGGTCAGGGCTTGCCGCTTTTGCTCTCGGCGGCTTGCACAGAATTGTGGAATGCATCATCCATCGCATTTGCGCTGTGCCCATTGTTGACGACAGGCGCTATCGAAGCGATCTCGGCTCACGCATCACAAGACCTCAAAACACGCTACTTGCCTAAGCTGGTTTCGGGTGAATGGTCTGGCACCATGAATTTGACCGAACCTCAATCAGGCTCTGATCTCTCTCAATTGCGTTGCAAGGCCCAACGCAACGCCGATGGCAGCTACCGTATCACCGGCAACAAAATTTACATTACCTATGGCGAACATGAATTTACGTCGAACATCGTCCATTTGGTGCTCGCCCGCCTTGATGATGCCCCAGCGGGCACCAAAGGCATCTCACTGTTTCTTGTGCCCAAGATATTACCGGACGGCACTACCAATGATCTGCGCTGTCACTCACTTGAACATAAGCTTGGCATTCATGGCTCTCCAACCTGCACGATTGTTTATGGCGACCAGGACGGCGCCACGGGCTGGTTGATCGGTGAAGAAAACCGTGGATTAAATTGCATGTTCACGATGATGAACAATGCTAGGCTCCTGGTGGGTGTGCAAGGTGTAGCTTTGGCCCAGCGGGCTATGCAGGCCGCATTTGATTTTGCAAGGGAGCGGAAGCAGGGGCGCAGTGCGGGTTCTACAGAATCCAGCACGATCATCCATCATCCTGATGTAAAGCGCATGCTTTTAGACATGCGGGCCAAAACCGCAGCAGCCCGTATGCTGTGCATGGCAACTGCTGCTGCAATTGATGAAGGTTCTGCCGCCACAGCGTCGCTCTTGACACCTTTAGCCAAATCCTATGCCACGGATATTGCCGTCGAGGTCTCATCAACTGCCATTCAAGTTCATGGCGGCATGGGCTTTATTGAGGAGACGGGTGTGGCACAATATTACCGCGATGCCCGCATCCTGCCCATATATGAAGGCACCAATGGCATTCAAGCCATAGATCTGGTGACGAGAAAACTAGGCTTGGAAAACGGCCAGATCCTTGCGGATACATTGCAAGCCAGCCAAACATCGCTGGCCATCATCGCAGGCGAAACTTCTGCTGCCCAGAGCGTGGCACGAATTCGACTCTTGGCAGAACAGCATGGCCAATCGCCTGGCAACCCGTCCTCACTCGCCACCGCCACAGCCTTCACGCGAGCACTCGCTGCACTCTTGGCCGCAGGTCATCTCGCCAAAGCAACCCTTTATGCGCGGGGCACAGAACTTCAAGACGAAGCTGAAACTGATGCCCGTTACTTCATCAATGCTGAGCTTCCGTCAGCAATTGCAGTCGCGGAAGCCTCGGTGTGTGAGACTAATTTACTCGTGAATGCAAACTTTGAATGACCGGTGCATTTGACTGGAGTGTAGGATGATGGCAGTCAGCTGTTAGTCGTGACCTGAACCGCTTTTTCTGAACCAGACGATTCGAGTATCCCTCTTCGTCAAGGTCTATCCGAATTCATAAAGGGCTAATTTCTGCTCGCTTGCGCCCGTCACGCAACAAGGCGTTCGCCATAACGATGAGCTTGCTCATGATTGCGGTGAGGGCAGCCTTGGCAGGTTTTCCAGCTTGGATGAACTTGTCGTATTTTACCTTGGGGGCGAGATTGAAGCGGGCATCGACAAGCGCGGGCATGTAGATGGCTCAAAATAGACCACTCCTGGCCCTAAGCAGACATAGCGCTGGCGTAGCCTGACTTCTGCTTATGACCCATTCCTGACCTCAGATCAACTTGCGACTATGGCGCGTCCTTGTCTTTGGCGCCCCTGACCTAAACGCTTGGCGGTAATCGTCGTTTTTTAGAAACGGTATTTAATCGAGTGATTCCAGTATCGTCGCTAATAAACATAAAGAGCAAGAAAATTGTGACAAATTGACATTCGGAAAATGTATTTTTAGCAATTGTTGGATTCCACTGCCTCAACCACAAAGCTACGCTTCAAAGCCAGATTTGGTGAGTTGTCTGGCGCAATTGTTGTCAACACAATGAAAGAGGGCCATGACATTAAAACACATAAGGCTACCGAAAAGGTGTGCCTTACCAAGTTCTTCAATCAATAGAAAAATTGGGCCAATTCGAGACAAGATGCGCAAGAAGGTACACTCTGATGCCTGAGGGTTTGCAGCATTCGATTACCCCGCCCAGCAATATGGGCATGGCAAACACCAGCCCATTTGGTTTGGTCGCGTTTGTGGCGGCTTTATATTTCGGGCGTGATATTCTGCTGCCGCTGGCCTTTGCAGTGTTGTTGACATTCGCGCTGGCACCCGTGGTGGGGTGGCTTTGCAAGCAGCATATACCACGGTTGATCGCGATAATGACGGTAGTCACCTCTGCATTTGCAGCAATCTTCCTATTTTGCGTTGTTGTGGTTGTCCAGCTTGGAAGTCTAGCCGAGAACCTCCCGCGCTACCAGAACAACCTCGAGACGAAGGTCCTGTCGATCAAGGACGCCCATTTTGGCGAGGAAATGTATGGTCGCATTTCCAAACTGGTGGAACGGATTGGGCGCGGAATGGAAATGCCCGCACAGCCTGAACACACCAACGGTAATGTACCGCACGAAGTAACCACCCCGCCGCTTCCCGTCGAAGTTGTTCAACCGGCGATGAAGCCCCTGCAAGTAATCCAAACGATTATCGGCCCCTTAATTGAACCCCTCGCGACAGGAGGCATTATCATCGTGGTTGTGATCTTCATGCTGTTGAAGCGAGAAGATTTGCGCGACCGCTTCATCCGACTCGTTGGCGCTGGCGATCTGCATCGCACGACGGAGGCACTTCAGGACGCCGGCGAGCGCGTCGGGCGCTATTTGTTGATGCAACTGGTCGTGAATGTGACCTATGCGATACCAGTGGGAATCGCGTTGTGGATCATTGGCGTTCCCAACGCACTCTTATGGGGTCTGCTGGCGCTGGTCCTGCGCTTCGTGCCGTATATCGGACCGATCCTCGCCTCCATCTTTCCGCTTGCACTTGCGCTCGCGGTGGACCCCGGTTGGACCATGGTCTTTTGGACGGCGGCAATTTTTATCGTGCTTGAGCTTGTCAGCAACAACGTCGTTGAGCCTTGGCTCTATGGCTCGCGCACCGGCCTTTCTTCGCTCGCAATCATTGTCGCCGCGATCTTCTGGACGTGGTTGTGGGGCCCGTTGGGGTTGATCCTGTCGACGCCGCTCACGGTCTGCCTTGTGGTGTTGGGCCGTCACGTAACCCAGTTCGAGTTTCTTGACGTTTTGCTTGGAAACGAACCTGTGCTCGCGCCGCACCAGCAACTGTACCAGCGATTGCTCGCCGGAGATCCGGATGAAGCGACTATCCGGGCCGAAACGTTTCTCCAGGAAGACCGACTTATCGCCTTCTATGAGAGCGTCGCGATTCCAGCACTGGCGCTTGGCGAACTCGACAGGGCGAGCGGGGAAATGGGCAATCTCCGCCGTAAACGTGTTGCTGATAGTGCATTGGCACTTGTCGACAATCTGGAGGAGTATGCGGAGGAAGAGGCTGACGAAGGAGAGAAGCCGGAAGAAGCGGACAAAGCAAAGGAGAGCGACGACCAAACCATTAGCGAAGAACAAGCGGTATCGGAAAATCGGACTCCCAAGGCGGTTGAGCTTCCTAGCGGTGAAGGCAAGGTTGTGCTTTGCGCCGGTGGACGCGGAGAACTAGATAACGCTGCGGCCGCGATGCTGGCCCAGGTGTTGGCGGCCCAGGGCGCGACTGCCCGCTTTGTCAAGTACAATGCGCTTGAAGCGGGCGGCTTGGCGGGACTGGACCTTACCAACGTCCATGCTGTTGTTATCGGTTTCCTCAACGCGGCATCTGAAACGCAGGCCAAATACATCGTCCGCCGACTGAAGCGCGACAGGCTAATGCGGATCGGCGTAGTGCTTTGGACCAGGCCAGCCAACGCCATAGAGGATATCAGGCTGAAAGCTACTATAGGTTGCGATTTTATTGCGCATTCGTTGACACAGGCCGTGACAAGTGCGCTCCAGGACGAAGCACCCGTTCGTCTCAAGCCTGCCAAGCGCATGCTCCCCAAACGCATTCCTCAGAAGCGGCTCGTTGCGGAGCAGAAGTAACGACTCCATACGTCAGTGGTCCTGTTTCCAATGGGACCAATCAGAAAGTCACTAACTTGCATCCGGCCTAAATTTAATCCATATTTCGACATCGAAGACTTGGGCCGGATGATTGGCCGCTCCGCTGCCCACTAGGGTTGCGCGCACGCAAGGACTCCTCCAACAATCGACTAAACGGCTCTTTTTGCGCTGCTTTTGCAATTCAGGAAGGCCTCACGACAACCCAACTGGAGGACCATCACATGGCTACTGGTACTGTAAAGTGGTTTAATGATCAAAAGGGCTACGGTTTTGTTCAACCGGACGACGGAAGCAAGGACGTCTTCGTCCATATTTCCGCTGTGGAAGGTGCGGGTCTGCGCTCTCTCAAGGAAGGTCAGAAGATTTCCTTTGAAATAGTGACAGATAAGCGTACGGGCAAGAGCTCCGCTGGCAATCTGTCGGCTTCTTAATCGCTAGCAGCAACGTCGGTTCTCGTAAAGTTTTCTATGGTGGCTGGCGTGCTTGTCGCATCAGCCATCATTTGACCCACAGCATAGACTGAGTTGCACAGTAATGATCCCAG
>JBBSBQ010000045.1:0-27565 GCA_038251095.1 Hyphomicrobiales bacterium | reverse complement strand
TGGCGGAGACGGAGGGATTCGAACCCTCGATACGCTGTAACACGTATGACGATTTAGCAAACCGTTGCCTTCAGCCACTCGGCCACGTCTCCGATGATGGGGCTTTTGCCGTGATTTGATTGCGCATGCAAGCGGGCGTGGTGCCCTGCCCGCAAATCTTTCGCCGGAAGTGGCAAAATGTCATAGCCGACTAATTTAGTCGGTTTTTTCTTGACTCCGCTCCTCGCGGTGTTATTCCTGCACAAACCCCAACTGGAGATCACGTCATGAAGTTTTCCCGTCGCGGCCTTATGGCGCTTGCAGCCATAGCAGCCCTCCAAACATCGGCGCGCGCGGCTGAACCAGTGAATGTCTATTCCTACCGGCAGCCAGAGCTGGTCAACCCCCTGTTCGAGCAGTTCACCAAGGAAACCGGGATTGCCGTAAGAACAGTTTTTGCGGAAAAAGGATTGATCGAACGCATGGAACAGGAAGGCGCCTTGAGCCCGGCGGACCTCCTAATGACAGCTGATGTGGGCAGGCTAGTGATTGCCGCTGACAGAGGCCTGGCGCAGGCTGTTGCGTTGCCTGAAATCCTGGACAAGATTCCCCCTGCATTGCGTGACACCGGCAATCTCTGGTTCGGCCTCACCATGCGCGCCCGCGTGGTCTATGCCTCCAAAAACCGGGTGACGCAGGATACATTCAGCTACGAGGAACTTGCGGATCCAAAATGGAAAGGCAAGATTTGCAGCCGCGCCGGCAATCATCCTTATAACCTGGGGCTGATTGCGGCGATTATTTCCCATAAAGGCGAAGCTGCGGCGAAGGAATGGCTGACTGGCCTGAAGGCAAACCTGGCGATCAAACCGAACGGCGCTGACCGTGAACAGGCCAAGGGCGTATTCGCCGGTGAATGTGATCTCGCCATCGCAAATACCTATTACATGGGAAAAATGATGACGAACGAGAAGGAACCAGAGCAAAAGGACTGGGCGAAAGCTACCCGTATCATATTCCCCTCCTCGCCTGAGATCGGCACCCACGTCAATATTTCCGGCATGCTCCTGGCGAAGAATGCTCCGCACAAGGACAATGCCCTCAAGCTGATGACCTTTCTGGCCAGCGATGAGGCCCAGCAGCTTTATGCGAATGGAAATTTTGAGTATCCGGTAAATCCGGCGGCGCCTGCCTCGGAGATTGTCCAGAGCTGGGGCAAGTTCACACCCGACACCTTAAACGTGGCGGAAATTGCCAAGCTTGAGAAAACAGCCTCAAAGCTGGTGGACGAAGTCCAGTTCAACGACTGACCCCTGCAAAACAGAAAATGTCCGCGTGCCCATAGTCACGCGGACATTTTTGTCTCAAGGGTTTAGTGCAGCGTTAGCATGTCACGGGCCTGGCGCTGGGCGTGGGCCACATCGGCCGGGCTCATTTCGCGCGAAATCTCGCAGCGGTACTGCTTGGCGCTCTCGCTGCCCTTGAGGGCAGCAAGATTGAACCACTTGTGGGCCGCCACAAGATTCAATGACACCTCGCGCCCGATGCAATATTTCATGCCGATTTCGAGCAGATCCTCGGCAGTTGCGGCAGCGATTGAAATCTCCGCTTCGTTTTTCATCATTTGGCGTCCCATATTAGTCCCCATCATTCGTGTTATTGTCGGCACTGAAGTATGCGACGTTGATGATGATTGTGACTCGCGGGCGGCAATGCGGAGTTAAACAACAGGCTTAAGAAATTTCAAATGAAGCGACAGGCTGGTTTGGCCTGGCGGCGGATTAAGCCAATAAATCCGGCATTTTATTCAAATATACAGGAAAAATTTACGACGAATAATTCATCTGCGGTTTACCAGGATATCGATAACCGGGAGGCTGTGCCGAAATTCTTACGGCACTGGAACAGCGAGTTTCATGTAAATCGGAAAGTGATCGGACCCTGCGCCATTGCCGATGCCCTCGCTCTCCAACTGTCGAATGCCGGGGCTCACAAAGATATGGTCAATCGCAATTTGCGGCATGCCGGTGCGGGCTGGCCAGCTGGGCAGGTCGGTGAGGCGCGTGAAATTTCCCTGGGCGGCAAAGGTCTGGGTCACGCGCGAATAGGGCGTGGCATTGAAATCGCCCATGATAATGCGGCTGCCCGTAATCGCATCCAGTTCGACGGCCAGCGCCCGGGCCTGCTCCAGCTGCGACCGCGAATAGGGAAAGCGGGTCGTATGGACGCCGTATATGGAAAGGCTGCCGAATTCGGGGCCAAGAGAGGCCCGTATATAAGGAGGGCCTTCCCAGATCATGCGGTCGCCGATCTTGGTGAGGGGAAATTTCGATAGAATGCCAAAGTTGCAGTGGGTGGGATCCGAGCACTTTGCCTGATAGGGATATTGGGGAAGCAGTTGGTCAAAAATCCCACGCTTGTTCGGTCCCAGTTCAACCAGGACAATGACATCGGCATTCAGCCTTATGATCTCTGCCTTGACCTCTTCGACCTGGTCATTGTTGAAGAGGGTGTTGTAGCTTGCCACGCGAATTTCGCGCTCCCCTGCCTTGACGGTGCTCATGACGGTGGGATTCGCACTGGCGTAATAAGGCCAAACGCTGTAGCCCACCACCATTGCAATCAGCAGCACGACGGCAGTCAATACCTTCCCATGTGGCATGAAGAAACCAAGGGCGAAGGCCGCCACCAGAAACATGAACTGCGGCGTGAACTGGGAAAATACGTCAAAACCCACCCAGAGCTGACCAAGGCGCGCTGCCGCCAGCCCCGCAACACCGATGCTCAGCCCCAGGATGCAGCCGAGATAGCCTTTGGGGCGATTGCGTCTTCTTTTTGCAGCAGCTTCAGCTTCAAGCGCATCTTTGCGCACGAACTTCTTTTTCTTTATTTCGTCCACAAGGAATGCCTTCGTCAGGAATCAGAGAAGTCTGCTCTCCATTGGCAGAATCTGTTCCGGTGTACCAAAACCCGGCATAGCTTCAATACGTTTTTTCCAGGCCACGATATTTGGGTAAGGGGTGAGATCAATCATGGCCTCGGGCGCATAGCGCACAATGGCATAAACGCCGATATCGGCGATGGTCGCTTTCTTGCCGACAATCCATTCTGACTTCGCCAGTTCGTGCTCGACGACTGCCAGGGCCGCCTTGGCCTCGGTGTCATACATGGTACGGACTTCATCGCCGAACTGGCGGAAACCGCGATTGCGGGCCCGCAAACGCAACAATGGCACGGACAACTTGTCCCACTGCCAGAACAGCCACTCGCGCACCCGAATTTTTTCAACTGGGGTCTTGCCGTCAAACTTGTGGAGGGCCTCGGACAGGTGTTCCAGGATTGCCGCGGACTGCACAAGGAAGAGCTGGCCATCGCGCAGGGCCGGCACCTGGCCGTAGCGGTTTTTAACCAGGTAATCCGGCTGCTTGTGCTGGCCTTCGCGGAGATTGACGTGGATATAGGAAAACGGATGGCGGCACAGGGAGAGCATGAGCCCCACCGTGTAGGAGGGACCAGAGGTCATGGTGCCATGGAGGGTAAAACGCTGCTTGTCGCCACTTGCGGCTGCCACTTTGACGGCTTTTTTGGGCTTTGACTTTACTGGTTTCTTTTTTGCAACGGCCTTTTTAGCCGCTTTCTTGGCTGGTTTAGCCATCGGAATACCCTCGCTTGTCCCATTCGCGTAACAAATCTGCACACGGACTATAGCGGATAACACCGGGAAACGGAAATACTATCTAAGATATTGAATCTCTTAGTTAATCCCAAGTTTTTGGCGGAGTAAATCGTTAACGGCCTGGGGATTTGCCTTGCCACCCGTCGATTTCATGACCTGGCCCACAAACCAGCCCAGCATGGAGGGTTTGGCCAAAACAGCGGCAATTTTATCCGGATTCTGGGCAATTATCTCGTCCACGGCCTTTTCAATGGCGCCGCTATCGGTGACCTGCTTCAGGCCACGGCTTTCGACAATCCCAGACGGCGAGCCGCCCTCGGTCCAGACGATCTCGAAGACGTCCTTGGCGATTTTTCCGGAAATCGTGCCAGATGTTATGAGGTCAACGATCTCGCCAAGCTGGCTGGCGGAAACGGGCGTAGTTTCAATGGTTTTGCCCTCTTTGTTCAAGCGGCCAAAGAGCTCGTTGATAACCCAGTTCGCGGCAATCTTGCCGTCCCTGCCCTTGGCCGTAGCTTCGAAGTAGTCAGACGAAGCCCGTTCGGCGCTCAGCACGCTGGCATCATAGACCGGCAGGCCATAGGCGCTCACGAAGCGGTTGCGCTTTTCATCGGGAAGTTCCGGCAGGCTGTTCTTGATTGTGGCTACCCAGTCGTCAGTGAATTCGAGAGGCAACAAATCCGGATCGGGAAAGTAACGGTAATCATGAGCCTCCTCCTTGGAGCGCATGGAGCGGGTTTCGCCCTTCTTGGGATCGTAAAGCCGGGTTTCCTGATCGATCTTGCCGCCATCCTCGAGAATACTGATCTGGCGGCGGGCCTCGAATTCAATCGCCTGGCTCATGAAGCGGATGGAGTTCACATTCTTGATTTCGCAGCGCGTGCCGAACTTGCTACCAGGCTTGCGCACGGAGACGTTGACGTCAGCGCGGAGGGAACCCTGCTCCATATTGCCGTCGCATGTGCCGAGATAACGCATGATCTGGCGGAGCTTCGTGACATAGGCGCGCGCCTCATCGGAGGAGCGCATGTCAGGCTTTGAGACAATTTCCATCAGGGCGCAGCCGGAGCGGTTGAGATCAACGAAGCTCATGGTGGGGTGCTGGTCGTGAATCGATTTGCCGGCGTCCTGTTCCAGATGCAGGCGTTCAATGCCCACATCAACCGTCTTGCCGTCATCGAGATCGATAGTAACGACGCCTTCGCCAACGATTGGCTGCTTGTACTGGGAAATCTGGTAGCCCTGCGGCAGATCGGGATAGAAGTAATTCTTCCGGTCAAAGATCGAATAATTGTTGATCTTGGCTTTCAGGCCAAGGCCGGTGCGCACCGCCTGCTCCACGCAATACTCGTTGATCACCGGCAACATGCCGGGCATGGCGGCATCGACAAGCGATACGTGGTCATTGGGCTCGCCGCCAAATTCCGCGGAAGCGCCGGAAAAGAGCTTGGATTTTGAGGTGACCTGGGCATGGACTTCGAGGCCAATGATAATTTCCCAATCACCGGTTGCCCCCTTGATCCAGTCTTTTGATGCCGCCACGCGCTTTTCAGAAATCATTCATTTCACCCGTTATTTGCGGGCCTTGGTACTGGTTTGGAGACTTGCATTCAAGCCCCCGGATTATCCATTTCCCGGCCGATGGCGCGGAACAGCCAGACTGCTCCCAGAAGCATCACGCCCACAATCCCCATGAACCCGTAGTCCTGTGTTGTGAAATCAGCACCGGTCTTTTGCCAAAGCGCCAGAACCAGGAAAGCAAGGAGCAGGATCGCCGCGCCCAGGCTGGCGTAACGCATGGCCATCAGCAGCAGGCGTTGCAGGGGAGACATGTCGCTCATTTGCTTTCTCTTCCCTGTCTTGGCATGTAGATAGGAGGTTTAACCCTACTGGACGTGGAAATGTCAAAAAAGAAGACCGATCTCGCTTCGTTGAAGCCGGAAACCAGGCTGGTCGTGGCGGGCCGCGAATATGCCGAGCACGGCATCGTCAATCCTGCGGTTTATCACGCTTCCACAATTACCTTTCCAACCGTCAAGGCCCTGCACGACCGCGACCAGCCCTACACCTACGGGCGCAGGGGCACGCCAACTTCACGGGCGGTGGAAACGGCCATTGCGGCCCTCGAAGGCGGCCATGATTGCAAGATTTCCTCGTCAGGGCTTGCGGCCATTACGACAACGCTGCTGGCCTTCCTTAAAACCGGAGAGCATCTGCTCATTCCCGACACGGTCTATCACCCGGTGCGTCAGCTCAGCGATAGCGTGCTCAAGGGATTGGGGATCGAGACGACCTATTACGACCCGCTGATCGGACGCGGCATTGCCGGCCTTATTCGCACCAATACCAAGGTTGTCTATTGCGAGAGCCCGGGCTCGCAAACCATGGAGGTGCAGGACATTCCGGCCATTACGGATGTGGCGCATAGCAAGAACTGCATCGTGATTTTGGACAACACCTGGGCCGGCGGGTTTTACTTCAATGCCTTTGCCCATGGCTGCGATGTTTCAGTCCAGGCGGCCACGAAATACATTGTCGGCCATTCGGACGCGATGCTGGGGTCAACGGTTTGCAACGAAAAGACCTGGGAACAATTCAAGAAGACATATGAGACGATGGGGCAATTCGCCGGCCCCGACGACATGTATCTGGCGCTGCGCGGATTTCGCACCATGAGCGTGCGGCTTGAACGCCATATGCGCAACGCCACGACCGTGGCTGAGTGGCTTCGAGGGCGGAGCGAGGTTGAAAGCGTTCTCTACCCTGCCCTGAGCAATGCGCCGGGCCATGCTGTGTGGAAGCGCGATTTCAGCGGCGCTTCGGGATTGTTTTCTGTGGTACTGAAACCTGTATCGGAAGAAGCGTTAGCCGCCATGCTTGATGACTTGAGCCTCTACGGCATGGGCTTCAGTTGGGGTGGATTTGAAAGCCTGGTGGTTCCTTTCAAACCGGTGCGGACCGCCACCACATGGACCGCGCCTGGCCCGTGCCTCCGCTTCCATATCGGGCTGGAAAGCTCCGATGACCTTATTGATGATTTAGAACAAGGGTTTGAACGGCTCAAAAAATCCTCTTGAACCTGTGGATATAATTCCTATTTATGGCCTCTAAAGGAGATTGGGATGAAGATATTTTTCCGGGTTTTTGTATTGATTTCAGTGCTTCTGGCACTCACCGTCACAGCCTTTGCGCAGGAAGGCGATGATCCGGAACTTATTTTCAAAAAGACCACGGTGTGGCGGCTGTTGTCGCCCGATGCCAAGCTTGCAACCTATGTCATCGACGATCCGCAGGTGGATGGGGTTGCCTGCTACTTCACGGTTCCGGAAATTGGTGGATGGTCCGGCTGGGCCGGATTTGCGGAGGAGCGATCCGAAACATCGCTGGCCTGCCGCCAAGTGGGGTCGGTGACACTGAAGGCCAAGTTTACCCAGGGCGAGGAAATCTACCGGCAGCGCCGCTCTCTTTTCTTCAAGAAAATGCAGATCGTGCGCGGCTGCGACGCCAAGCGGAATGTTCTGG
The DNA here is from genome assembly GCA_038251095.1 of Hyphomicrobiales bacterium. Lineage (GTDB taxonomy): Bacteria > Pseudomonadota > Alphaproteobacteria > Rhizobiales > Aestuariivirgaceae > Aestuariivirga. The sequence continues at coordinate 20,388 of JBBSBQ010000045.1, read as the reverse complement.
TGTACCTGGCCTACACGGACAAGATCATCGAGGGCAGCCCGCAAAACTCAACCTCCACGGTTCCCATCATGCCATGGGGAGCGTTACCGGCGCCCAAATGCGGTGATTTTCTGACGCAGTAAACCTAGCCTTTCAGGACGGGTCCATGGGGCACATTTCCGACCGGCATCCACCGGCATGTCCGGTGCAATTCCTCGATGCAAAAGACATCCTCTTTGTCGTTGAGAAAGTCCCGCACAATCTGAGCCACAGCAACAGGTATGGCGTCCCCATCATAGCCACCCCTGCATCGGCAATTTTTGAGTCCGGCGCAGTGCCAATTATCAGCCGGTTGGTGCTTGCCACCCCTGGCTCAGCGCCAGCGCCGCCGTTGACAGTGATTGGCTCGGTTCCGATGGCCACCGCCGGCGCTGATTTCGCATTGCCCAAACCATCGATGGCAAGAGCCACATTGATAAATGTATCAAGGTTGAGCGTCATCCGCCGGTATTCACCAGCTGTAATCGCACCATTCATGTATGTTTCGCACAAGCGGTAATAGCCGTCGCGGAGAATTTGAATGCTTTGAGTGCGCAAACCAATTGACGAAGCCGATTCCTGCAGGCCCACCCCCACGTTGCCTCCGGCAGACGGCTGTCCCTCGGGCCCTTTGTTATTGCCATTCGCTGACAAGACTGCCGCTTGGGCCACCAGCGCATCAGGACTGGGTTCGGCACAGACTACGCGGGTTTTCGTCCCGTCTTCCTCGGTTCGCGTTCCTACAAGCACGAGACGTTGTTTTGCGTCGATGCTTAAAGTGTGCACGCCACCCAGGTCAGATTTCTTGTAAATGGTGCTGCCGTCACAGGCGGCCAGCATCAATGACAAGGTCGCCAAAACCGCCGCGCCATACCTTGGTTTGAATTGATATGCCATGACTTCCTCCCCACACGCAGCCGATAGCCAGGTGAGGGGCGTCTGGCTGCTTAGCCACCCCGGGCAGTTCTCAGGTTTTGCTAAAAGTCCCCATTCTGTTAAGGACAACAGAATGTCACTTCTATATGTTGTGTCGATATTTTTTTGTGATTTATAGTTGTATCGTGATTTCTGCGAAACCACGCCCGCGTTGGACTGCGGGCTAAGCGCGGGAATGTATCAAAGGCTTGCGAAAGATGGCTCGGCCAGATGCAATGGAGCCTGCGTTTTTAAGAGACAAAGCCGACAGGCAATTATCGGATGCTTAGTGGTATGTGTGAGAGGCTGTGTTCTTCACGGGTTCGCATGCCATCATCGGCCAGCGCATTCCGAGCTTGTCGGCGAATACCAGCCAGGTTTCACCAAGGGACGTCCAGCGCAATTTGGTTTCCTGATCGACGGCGAGTTGCGCATGATGGAAGCAGCGCTCGGCCTGCGCACGAAATGCCGCGAAGTTATGACTATTTATTTTGGGAACGTTTGCCACGTCTCAAACTTCTCAGAAACTGAAAAACACGACAGGAGATCCGCACCTGCTATCGCTAAGACGTTGCCCACACGACAAAATTATTTCAATTCTTTGAAAAAGTTATGCACTGTTTTATTCGTCCGCAGCGGCGCGGACGGCTATAAAACTAGCGCGCTCCCGTCAATCCGTCTTTACTTGAAACTCCGCCACTGCGCTTTGAGGCGTGAAAGCGCTGCGGAAAACCGGTAGAGACCGGTGAACTCCGTAAACTGCTGGCATTTTGTCGGCCACGAGGTTTGATAAGGCCGGGAGAACGTAACGCCGTGCGACATGACGGCAATTCTTTCGCTGAGCGGCAGCTTGCCGATGGGCACACCGTCAACCTTCATCCGGCCTGAATAGCCGCCACAGGCTGGACGCGAGGGGAGATAGGGAATCGACAAGCCTTTCGACGTTATAACGGCAATGGCCTTGAAGTTATTCTTCTCAATCCGGCAATGCTTGTGTTTTGAGACTACGCCATAGGCATCCATGCCCTCCCCGAGGCACACGATGCGCCAGTTTGGAGCGACCCTGCTGATCGTGCCTCCCGCATCGAGGATAGCCCTGTCAGAATTTCCGAAGAAACCGGCGAACGCCGGCGCTGACGCATGCGTCAAGGCAGCGAGGAGAATCAACAGGGTTCCAGTTTGCTTGCCGATATTTGGCCGGATCAGATTTCCCATTATTGTCTACCCTTGGAACAGTTCGACCATTCCGGAAATGGCTGTTCTCCACTCCGCCGGCCGGATAGTAGCGCCTCCCTCATGAGAGTTGCAAGATAATGAGGGGCTGAAGCGAAATTGCTATCTTGCCACTGGCGCACCGTTGCGCCAACCTCAACCCGTCATGGATAGTCTCGTGGCAGATATGCCTAAGCAAATCAGTGAGGATACATGAAACCCGGTCGGCTTGAGACGGTTGCGGTCATCGGCAACGGCATTATCGGCCACGGCATTGCGCAGATATTCGCGACCGCGGGCAGCAGGGTCATCATGGTCGGCCGAAGTCAGGAATCACTTGACCGCGCCATGCATAAGATCGCCGCCAGCCTCGATGATTTTGCCGCACACGGGCTGATCGAGAAGTCCGCTTTGCCGCTCAGCCTCGCGCGCATCCAGACTTCGCTTCGGCTCGAGGATGCCGCAGGTGCCCAACTTGTGATCGAAGCGGTGACCGAAGACCTGCCGCTGAAGCTCGACCTCTTTGGTAGGCTTGACCAGATCTGCCCCCTGCCCGCCGTCCTGGGCTCATCGAGCGGACAACCCGCAAGCGCCCTCATTGCCAAGGTCGCAAACCCCGAGCGGGTCATTGCCACCCATTTCTGGTATCCACCGCAACTCATTCCCCTGGTTGAGGTCTGCGCCGGTCCGAAAACGTCTCCGGACGTCACGCGGTGGGTGTACGAGGTTCTGAAACAGGCGGGGAAGGAACCCGCCATAATCGACAAGGAAATTCCGGGCTTTATCGGCAACCGCCTGCAGTTTGCCATGCTGCGCGAGGCCTGGGCCTTGTGGGCCTCGGGAGCTGCAAGCGCCGAGGCCATCGACACAGTGGTGCGCAACAGTTTCGGCCGCCGCGTTGGAATCACGGGGCCGCTTGAATCAGCGGACGCCGGCGGCCTCTATACCATGTATCATTTCGGCAAATCGCTTATGCCTCATCTCGATACCAATCCTGAACCGCCCGCGGCAATTGCCGAACTGGTGGCCAAGGGCGCCAACGGAATTGCCAATGGCCAGGGAGTTTACGATTGGACGAAACGCGATGGGGCCCAGCTCATCGCGGCGCGCATGGAGGAGCTGTTTCGCTGGCTGAAAGCCGACAAGGCCCGGGGGTAATGAGGTGGTGGTAGGCGGCAGCCGGGTTCTGAGCGAGGCCTGTTCCTTCGATCCCTACTGGTGGCGGGCAGCACCCCACACTGAGGAAGCCGCCGCGACGCCTCCCCCTGCCACAGATGTGGCAATCATCGGCTCCGGCATCACCGGGCTTGTAGCGGCCTTGCATTTGGCACGGGGCGGCAGGCATGTCACGATTTTCGAGGCGCGGGAGGCGGGTTATGGCGCCAGTACACGCAATGCGGGCTATGTGGGCCGCACCCTCAAGCACGGCTTCGGCGAACTGGTCGAGAGCCACGGCCTGCCGTTTGCCACGCAAATTTACGGCGAGTTGATGGAAGCCTTCCTCGCCGTGAAGGAGACAGTCGAAAGCGAGAAGATCGCCTGCCATTACAGCCAGCAGGGCCGGCTGCTGCTGGCGACGAGTTCGGGCATGTATGAGGCAATGGCTCGCGAATTCGCTCTCCGGGAGAAACATTTGCGCGAGCCATTCGCCATGGTGACCAGGGCCGAGCAGAGCAAGGAAATCGGCACCGGACGTTATTTCGGTGGCGTCAAGATCGAAGATCACGCGGGGCTTCATCCCGGCCTTTATCACCAGGGCTTGCTTGATGCGGCACGCGCTGCCGGTGTCACGATTGCCGCGCATACACCGGTCCAGCGCATTGGCCGCGATGGTGCAGGTTTCATCGTACAGACACCACGGGCGCGCGTAGCGGCGCGGGACGTGATCGTGGCGACGAACGGCTATTCCGGCGACGCGTTTCCCTGGCTCAAACGTCGCGTGATGCCGTTCGATGCCTATCAAACCGTGTCGGAGCCCATGACCGCGGAGCGGGTGCGCCAGTTGCTGCCCGGTGACCGCACATTCATCGACTGGAATTTTAATGTGGATTGGGTGAGGCGTGCGCCCGGCGATCCCACGCGCATCATTTTCGGCGGCCTCACCGGCGGGCGCAACCAGGATCTCCGCGTTATGGCTGAGCGGCTGCACACGCGGCTCATGCGGATCTTTTCGGAGCTTTCCAATCTCCGCTTCGACCATGTGTGGACCGGAAAATGCGGCGGAACTTTCGACCTCTATCCGCATATCGGCAGCCACGAGGGCATTCATTTCGCAGTCGGTTATTGTTTTGCCGGCGTTCCCATGGGCACCCTGTTCGGACAAAAACTGGCGCGGCGTATCCTCGGCAGAAAGGGCGGAGAGAGCGCCTTCGACCGCCCTATGCCTTCGAACCCGATGTATTGGGGAAACCCGTGGTTCGTGCCCTACGCCATCAACTGGATGAGCCGGGGTGACCGATAGCGTCGGCGATCAACCGGTTTTTGGTCAGGACACTTAAAATTTTACAGGTCCGCGCAGGCAATTCTTAACCGAATTTGCTGTGCGCCATATTATTTTTGAAGCAAATGGTAGACACTTGGTCCACCATGTTGAACGCCAGCCTCGCCAGAGATCAACGCGAACACCCGCGGCACCGGGTGTTTAAAGAAGCCAAGATCATATCTTCGGCTTTCAGGGGCGCGATCAAAGTGACAATCCGGGACTTGAGCGTTGGCGGAGCGCGCATCGATATCCCTCCCTTCGTGAATATTCCGGAAACATTCGACCTGTTGGTTATGTCGGAAAACCTCTTGTACCCCGCCGTTGCCAGGTGGAGCGGCGGCGTATCACTGGGAATGGAGTTCGCCGGCGAGCCCCATCATCCCAAAGTGCTCCCGTTCAACAAACCGCTTCAACAGTAGGCTCACGGCGCGTGACTATGGCCTAACCCTCCAGGGTGCCACTCGTCAAACAATTGGAAACGTGGGCTTTAGCTCCCATTTGAATTCTGCCTTTGCTCAAGGTTCTCCGCCATTGCCAGCCATGCCTGAGCCAACTTCCTCCATCGCTTGGCCGAGGCTGAGTTTTGGTCAAGGTCTGCCCGGGTGATGCAGGCAGCCGCCTCAGCGCGATATTCAGCAATTTTATCCTGGTGCATGGCCACTACTCCCGTTCACTTCAAGCAACGGGAATACGGCCCGATAGTTTCACGCCATCGCTTCTATGTTCACGACAGGAAGCACACCCACCAAGCAAATTTGGCGGACTTTTGCCGGGAGCTAACTTCTTGTCTCATTGAAAAGATTGCCGACCTCGGCTGGATTCGAACCAGCGACCTAGTGCTAAGAAGAAGATTGCCACACACTTTGCGGCAATTGCATGCGACGAGGCGCAACGACTAAGTCCAATATTCACCGGTGTTTTCCAAAATTATTCGCTGCATGGAGTTTCAGGCTGTTGCGCTCTAGCGCATGTCAGCGTACCTATTAGGTTCGGAATGCGGCCTGATTTGGTTTTGGAATTGGGTCGAATCCTCGGGAACCACAAATGCCGCGCATCGCACTCACTGATCGTTTCGTCGCCGGCGCAAAGCCAAACGCAGAGGCTCAAACGGATTACTTCGACGTGACTGTGTCAGGATTGGATCTTCGCGTCTCAACGCGACATCGTGCTTGGACTTTCAACTATACGTCGCCCAAAGATGCGAAGCGGGCACGAATCACGATTGGCAGTTATCCAGCCCTACCCCTTGCGATCGCGCGTCGTAAAGCGCTAGAGGCCAAAGCCTCGTTCAAGATGGCAAAGACCCCCGGACTGTGTTCGCAGCCCAGGAGGCTTCGGCAATGACAGTGGCCGGGCTCATTGATTCATATCTTAAAATTCACGCACGGCCGAACCTAAGGAGTGCTAAGGCCATGGAAGCACGTTTCGCCGCGAATGTGACCCCGTTCAAAGGCGCAATCGCCCTCACTGATCTGCACCGCAGAGATATGAACACCGTCCTGGACGCTATAGTAAAGCGTGGAAAGCTGACAATGGCCCGTATTGTCTTCCAAGACATGCGGGCGATGTTTCGGTGGGCGGCAAACCGCGGGGACCTAAATCGGAGCCCCCTTGAGGGCGCCAGCATCCCTTCTGCCGAAAAACCCAGGGAGCGCGTCCTCACCAATGTAGAAATTGCAACGGTCTGGAATGGTCTGCCGGTCTCGTTGGCAAAGTCGAAGGCCTGCCAGCGGATCATCAAGCTTTGTCTGGTCACGGTCCAGCGCGTAAGTGAAGTCTCTGGAATGCGTGTGGCTGAACTTGACATGGTCAAGGGTATTTGGTCCCTACCAAGCGACCGCACGAAGAATGTGCATCCCCACACAGTGCCCCTGAGCGACATGGCCGTGGACCTGATCAAAGAAGCACTTACAGACGCCGGCGAAAGTGAGTTTGTCTTTCCAGTTGGAAAAGGCAGGCCCCTGCCCCCAATGGCGGTGGCGCGAACGATCGGTCGGGCACATGGAATCTCAGAAGAAAGGCCAAATGGTCGTTTCGATCAGCCGGCACAACTTGCTCCACGGAACAATCACATCCATCGCATCAAGAAATCGATGCCGGCGCGTCTGCTTGGCATGAACATCAAAACCCAAACTCGAAAACGTCTTCTGGCGCATGGATATCTCCTTCGCCACTTTGAATCACATCAATAACCTGCCCCCAAGCAATTAAATCAGAGGTTCCCTAGCGTCCTCCAAGACTACAATGCCATTGAGTATCCAGACGTTGTTGCGCAAGCGTTTAAGTTTCACTCGTTTCACCGCCTCAACGCGACACCCGAGCTCAGTGGCCATGTCTGCAGATCGCAGTTCAAAATAACGACGTCCTCCGTCCTTGAATCGACTGCGATTATTCTGAACGGAAAAGTGCCCGAATTTAACATTCGGATTTTTAAACATGGGGGCCTCCTCCAGCACCAATGCTGAGCCAAAATTGCGACAAGATTTGGACACGATTTATGTCAGCTCTCCTGCCCGAAACGCTGCCCTAGTTTGCTCAAGGGTGGAGACTGGTTACCACGGCGCCATCGAGATTAATGACCGAGTTGCCGAACGGCAGACCGCTGCCATGGACTCAGCCAGAGATCGGTGCTTGCATTGTGGAATGGATACCAACAAGACAACTTTGGAGCGCGCCTTTGATCTGGCGCGGTCGGGTAGTTACCTGACTGTCGGCGAGATCGTTCAAAAACTTCATTCAGAGGGTTATTCGGTCGCACAAATCGAAGGCCCTGCACTTAAAAAGCAGCTTCATGACCTTATTGAAATAGCTACAGATCAACATCCCAAAAGGCCCTAAAGGCGACTACCTGACCCTGATAGTTCCCAACCATCACGGGGATCGCGAACTAGCAATGGCGAGATGGGGTATGCCAAGCCCTGCATTTGCGCTCAGGGAAAATCGTGACAAACAGCTCCGAGTGTGAACATGCGTCGAGCTTTGACCCCAGGATGTTTACGCCCAAAACATTGATATGATGAGCCTATTGTTATTTTCTCTGGGGTCAATATTGGAGGCCGAATAAGTCACGGAATATTCTTTATTTCTCCTTATGTTTCAATAGTTTATGTGCGAAATTGGGGCGGGTCAAAGTTCGACGCTGATTCACAGCTGTTTGCCCCGACTGGCGTCGGCATTGGTGATTTTCAGTAAATCGATACGGTCCTGTCACTGTTACCTTTGCGCGTCGTTGTCAACAGGCCGCGCAATCGAATTTGCCCTAGGCAAAGGAACCGATCCCGCAGCCCACAAAATACGCCTTGGCCGTGCCCCAATCGGTAGTGCCGCAGTTCCGAACAGCGGATGGATCGGCGGTGCATTCTCCATGCGATAAAGTCGAATTTCTTATGATGTTTGCAATTAATATTGCACTTCAAGGCGAGCATGTGATGCCCATCCTGGGATCATCGCATTTCGTTGAGGCGAGTCTGGCACCAGGAGGCGTCGTGCGCCGGGAGGGAACGATCATCTATTCGGCCGAAAGTTCGGAGTAGGACTAAAGCAATGGCACCCGCTTAGGCCTAGCTGCCAAACGCGATGCTCAGGGTCGCGATTATTCCAACCACCGCGAGACCGTAGCAGCAAAGCTGAACCGCGATCAGCCCGGCAAACTTGGCACCCGAATGAACATAGTCCTCGATCACCACCTGCAGGCCGAGCGCAGCGTGGTAAAAGAGACAGATCAGCAACAGGATCATTCCGCCTGCGGCGAACGGCGTCCTGAGCCAAGCGATGAATACTGTGTAATCGCTTCCGGCATAGGCAATGATCGACGCCACAAACCACAGCGTCAGCGGCACGAGCGCGACAGCAGTTACCCGTTGCGCCAGCCAGTGCCTCGGGCCGCGCTTGGCCGGGCCCAGCCCGATGGCTCGTCCGAGGGGAGAGCGGAGAGTTGGACGATTCATCAGCGCCACCCTGTCATATAGACGCCTGCAACCCAGGCCGCTACGGTGAGCAAAACGCTTGCTGCTACCGCGATCCATCCCGATATATAGATCGACCGAAGCTCGAAGCCGTGGACGGTATCCCAGACGAGGTGGCGGATGCCTCCGCACAGATGCAAGAAAAGGGCGAAGGTAAAGCCGAACATCACGATCTGGCCGGCCCATGACTCGATCGCTTTCTGAACGACGACGTAAGATTCGGGACCGGCTGCCGCAGCATTCAACCAGACGACCAGGCCGACAGCTCCGACGACCAGGACGACGCCGGTCATACGGTTGGCGATCGATAGAACTGAGGTGAGCTGCGGCCGGTAGATCTGAATGTTAGGCGAGAGCGGCCTGGATCGTGGCGCTTTGGTTCCCCTAAGGGTCGGCTGTGTGTCCATGGTCAGCTTTCACGTTCGATCATTGCCTTTTTGATCTCGGCGATGGCCCTGGCGGGATTCAGTCCCTTCGGGCAGGTTCGAGTGCAATTGAGTATGGTGTGGCATCGATACAGCCGAAAAGGGTCTTCAAGATTGTCGAGCCGCTCTTCCTTCGCCTCGTCGCGGCTGTCCGCTAGCCAACGCCACGCTTGCAACAACACAGCAGGACCGAGGAAACGATTACCGTTCCACCAGTGGCTTGGACATCCTGAAGTGCAGCAAAAGCAGAGAATACATTCATAATAACCGTCGATCTGACTGCGCTCTTCCGGCGACTGAAGTCGCTCCTTCTCCGGTTCCGGCGTCTTGGAACGGAGCCATGGCCGGATCGCCGTGTACTGCGCGAAGACGTGGGTCAGGTAGGGTACAAGGTCCTTGATGATCCTCATATTGGGGAGCGGATAAACCGTCGCAGGTATTGCCATGTCGGAAATGAAACGCGTGCAGGCCAGCCAATTGGTGCCGTCCAGGTTCATCGAACAGGAGCCGCAAATGCCTTCGCGGCACGAGCGGCGGAAGGTGAGCGTTGAATCCACTTTGTTCTTGATCCAGATCAGTGCATCGAGAACCATCGGTCCGCAGTCGTCGAGGTCGACATGAAACCTGTCGAGGCGAGGATTGTCGCCTGAATCAGGATCGTAGCGATAGATCTCGAAAGCCTTTGTTCGCGTTGCGCCGACTGGAGCAGGCCAAGTACGCCCCGGCTGGACGCGGGATTCCAGCGCGACGTTGAAGTTACGCGGAATGGGAAACCGCTTGAGCCACTTGAAGCGGGACACTTGGTTAGATGATTCAATGATCATGCGTTGTCTCCGCTCGAGGTCGCCGGCATCCAACTTGTCATGTCCCATCACCCGCCGGGGACTTCCGTAACGTCCGATGGTCGCACGTGACGAATGCCTATGCAACACTGCAATTGAGTGCGGCGACCGTCTAGACCTGACCGGCTTTTTCTGAACCAAAAGACAAGAGTATTGAACTGGAAAGGAGAAAGACGATGGCAAGGAAGATTTTTCTGAAAACAGATCGCCTCTGCAGGCACATGACCTTCCAGTGTAGTAGAACTTTCAGATGTAAAATAAGCAGATGCTGGATATATTACATCTGGTACTGTCTGGGTTGCAATTTTCTGCGTGACCGTTCACGGTACTACACAGTTAAGAGGTGCCCACTACGTGCATCAACAAGTACCCATTGTCCGGTGCCATTTCCATGACTCAAATATCCAATCTCACGGACGAGGCGCTTCTCGATCAGCTGCAGCGCGCTGCGTTCGGTTACTTCTTGGAGGCTGTGAATCCCCTCAACGGGCTGGTAAGTGACACTTCTCGTGACAATTCGCCCGTCAGTATTGCAGTAGTAGGCTTCGCGTTGTCGTCGTATCCAGTGGCGGTTGAGCGGGGATGGATGAACCGCGCGGACGCGGTCCAACTTAGCCTGGCTGCGCTGCGCTTCTTTTGCAGCAGCGATCAAAGCGGCAGTCCGGAAGCCACCGGTTACAAGGGTTTCTACTACCATTTTCTCGATCGTGACAGCGGAGCCCGCGTCTGGCGATCGGAACTGTCGATGATCGACACTGCGCTGCTGATCGCCGGGATGCTGGTTGCGAGCAGTTATTTCATGGCAGACAGTGTGGATGAGATTGAGCTGCGCGAACGTGTCGAGACACTATACTTGCGAGTCGACTGGCGCTGGTCGCAAGGAAAGGCTGCAACCATTAGGATGGGCTGGAAACCGGAATGTGGATTCCTGCATTATGGGTGGGATGGTTATAACGAGGCTATCATTTTGTATGTGCTTGCGATGGGCTCACCCAACCATTTGCTCACGGATGACTGCTACGAGGCCTGGACCGCGACTTACCAGTGGGAAAATCTCTACGGCTACGATTTTCTCTATGCGGGGCCACTGTCTATTCATCAGTTCTCGCACGCATGGATCGATTTTCGTGGTATCCAGGATCGTTTTATGCGCGAGAAGCGCTGTGATTATTTCGAAAATAGCCAGCGCGCGACCGAAGTCCAACGTGAGTATGCACGGCGCAACCCCGGGAGGTTTTCTGGTTATGACTTAAATTGTTGGGGCTTAACTGCATGCGATGGCCCCAGCCAGCAGCTGCCCGGGCTCTCCAACGAGCGGCGTCAGCTTTTTGGCTATGCCGCGCGCGGTGTTCCGTATGGTCCCGATGATGGTACCCTCAGCGGGTCGGCGGTGCTGGCGTCTCTGCCTTTCGCGCCCAAGATCGTATTGGGCGCGGTGCGTAACATGCTTGGCCGCTATCCCGAGATATTGCCGGCGCAGCAGTATGCGAGCAGCTTCAATCCGACCCTTGCCTCGGGCCGGAGCGCTTGGGTATCGGAAGGCCACTTCGGTCTCGACCAGGGCATCGTTGTAATGATGATCGAAAACTACCGGACTCAACTCATCTGGCGCTTGATGCGCGATTGTGCCTATATCGGCCATGGCTTGCGACGCGCCGGATTCCGTGGCGGCTGGCTATAGCGGCTCCCATTATTTACGGACACGACATTGGCGCAACACAACGGTTATTATTCGACCTCTCCACAAGACGCGTACGAGCGCCGGCGGCTGGAAAATGTTCATCCGGCGGGATGGCAAAATCCGGAGCCGGCGGACCAGTATAGCCTGGTGGTAGTTGGCGCCGGAACGGCCGGACTGGTCGCAGCGCACGCCGCTGCAGCGCTGGGAGCGAAGGTGGCACTGATCGAGCGCGACATGCTCGGAGGCGACTGCCTGAACGAAGGCTGCGTGCCGTCGAAAGCGATTATCCGCTCGGCGCGCTTATATGCCGAGATGCGTAACGCCGAGCACTATGGCGCGCAAGTCCCAAGCGATATCCGCGTCGACTTTCCCGCCGTGATGCAACGCATGCGGGGCATTCGTGCCCGCATCAGCAGCACTGATTCGGTATCCCGTCTGGCCGCAGTTGGCGTTGATGTGTTCTTCGGCAAGGCGGTTTTCACCGGAGCCAACGCGTTGTCGGTAAATGGCACCACACTGCGCTTCAAGAAGGCACTCATTGCCACCGGGGCGCGGCCGGACACGCCCACAATCCCGGGGCTCGCGGAGTCCGGCTATCTGACCAACGAAAGCGTCTTTGATCTGACTGAACTGCCGCGCCGCCTGTTGGTCATCGGCGGCGGGCCTCTCGGCTGTGAACTGGCGCAGGCGTTTTGTCGTTTTGGATCGCAGACCGTTATTGCACAGGACCTTGCGCTCTTCCTTCCCAAAGAAGAACGCGACGCGGCGCAGATCCTTTCCGATGCTTTCGCGCGCGATGGCATCGAGGTGAGGCTCAACAGCAAGGCCGTCAATGTGCGCATGGAGGACGGGCAGAAACTCGTCGATCTGGTCAGCGATGACAACAAGACTACGGTCGCGGTCGATGCCATCCTCACCGGCACTGGCCGGCTGCCGAATGTCGACGGCCTGAACCTGGAGGCTGCAGGGGTTGGTTACGACGCCAAAACCGGGATCAAGGTCAACGATTTCCTGCAGACCAGCAATCCCCTGATCTACGCCGCCGGGGACGTCTGCCTGGAGCACAAGTTCACCCATACGGCCGACGCGTCGGCACGCATCGTTGTACAGAATGCGCTGTTCCTCGGCCGCCAGCGAATGAGTGCACTGACAATTCCCTGGTGTACTTACACTGATCCTGAGATCGCCCACGTCGGCCTATATGTCCGGCAGGCGCGTGAACGGAACATCCCGGTGAAAACCTTCACGATTCCGATGCATGAAATAGACCGTGCGATCACCGACGGTGAGGACGTGGGCTTTGTAAAGATCCACGTCAGAGAGCGAACCGACCAGATTCTTGGCGCGACAATTGTCGCCCGCCACGCTGGCGAAATGATCAATGAAATCACTTTGGCAATCGTTGCGGGTATCGGGCTGCGCACTCTGGCCCGCGTCATCCACGCCTATCCGACCCAGGGCGAAGCGATCAAGAAGGCGGCGGACGCCTACAACCGCACGCGTCTGACGCCGACCATTCAATCGCTGCTGCGGCATTGGCTGCGGTGGTAACCAACAGTAAGGAGAACACCCATGAAACTCGGTATGATCGGTTTGGGGCGCATGGGAGCCAATATGGCGCTGCGGCTGCTGCGCGGCGGCCATGAACTGGTGGGCTTCGATCCGAAACCCCAGACCCGTAAGGAGCTCGAAGACCAGGGAGCCGAATCGGTGGATTCGCTCGCCGCGCTGGTGGCAAAACTGCCTGCCCCACGCACCGTCTGGGTGATGGTGCCCGCCGGAGAAATTACCGATGGCACCCTCACGGAACTTTTGCCGCTTCTGGCCGAAGGCGATACGGTCATCGACGGCGGCAATTCCAATTACAAGGACACGTTGCGCAGGGCCGAGACATTTGCCGATAAAAAAATAATCTACATCGACTGTGGCACCAGCGGTGGCGTGTGGGGTTTGGCCGAAGGCTACAGCATGATGATCGGCGGCGACGAAGCCGAAATTGAACGGCTGCGACCGATCTTCGAAACGTTGGCGCCTGCCAAGGACCTGGGCTGGGGCCGCGTCGGCCCAGCCGGCTCCGGCCACTTCACCAAGATGGTCCACAACGGCATCGAATATGGCCTGATGCAAGCCTACGCCGAAGGCTTCTCCATCCTACGGCACAAGAGTGAATTCGGCCTCGACCTCTACAAGGTTGCCGAGATATGGCGCCACGGCAGTGTCGTGCGCTCCTGGTTATTGGATCTAACGGCGGCGGCACTCGAGAAGAATCCGAACATGACCGGAATAGCGCCATATGTTGATGATTCTGGAGAAGGTCGCTGGACTGCAAAGGAGGCAATCGATCTCGGCGTTTTTGCGCCGGTCATCACGCTGTCGCTGCTCGACCGTCTACGCTCTCGCGATACGGACTCCTATTCCGACAAGCTGCTTGCATCCATGCGCAATGAGTTCGGCGGGCACGCGATCAAAAAGGCATGAGGGTGATGGGTGAGCTTCCATTAAATTATCCATCTTGCCCTGAACGACGTCCTGGCATGGATTAGATCAAGAGGGCCTTCGCGCGCGCGCAAACGTTGTCGACAGTAAATCCGAACTCGCGCAATAATATCTTGGACGGCGCAGAAGCGCCGAAGCGTTCCACGCTAAGCATGTCGCCCTGAGCGCCGATGTAACGCTCCCAACCTTGCCGCACACCCAGCTCGACCGCTAATCGTGCACCGACCGCGGGCGGCAGCACCGCATCGCGTTCGGCTTGCGGCAGAGCCTCGAACAACTCCCAGCTCGGCATTGAGACACACCGCACAGGAGTGCCTTGACCTCTGAGGCGTTCAGCAGCAGCTACGATCAGGCTGACTTCGGAACCGCTGGCAAGAAGGATCAGTTTGGGCTTTCCGTCCGGAACATCGCTCAACACATAGGCGCCTTTTCGCAAGCCTTCCGCCGGAGCATAACGGCTGCGATCGAGCGTGGGCAGGTTCTGCCTGGTCAGCACGAGCACGATCGGATGATTGCGCGTTTCCACGGCGACGCGCCATGCAATCGCCGTTTCGTTGGCATCAGCGGGGCGGATCATGATGAGATTCGGAATCGCACGCAGGTTTGCCAAATGCTCTACTGGCTGATGAGTGGGGCCGTCTTCGCCGAGCGCCAGGCTGTCATGGGTGAAAACATGTACTACGTGCAGCCCCATGAGTGCGGCCAGCCGGATCGGCGGGCGCATGTAATCGGAGAAGACCAGAAAGCTCGAGCCATATGGAATGAAACCTCCGTGTGCGGCGAGGCCATTGACGATGGCGCCCATCGCGTGTTCGCGCACGCCAAAATGCAGGTTGCGTCCTAGGTAGCTCCAACCGCCGCCATTGGAGCCTTGTTCGTCCTCGTTCTGCGATGGCGACGGATTGAAGTCACCCAGGCCTTTCAACGCCGTTTTTGTCGATGGGTCGAGGTCAGCCGAGCCGCCGTTCAAGGCGGGCAATTTGGGCGCAATGGCGTTCATTACCTTGCCGGACGCCTCACGGGTGGCGAGCCCCTTGGCGTCGGCACTAAATACAGGGATGTCCGAATCCCAGCCGGTAGGCAGTTCATCGGCCAAGCGGCACCGGAGCTCTTCGGCAAGATCCGGAAACGTCTTCGCGTAAGGGCTCATGCGCGCGTTCCAGGCCGTCTCGTCACGCGCACCGCGTTCCACCGCCTCCCGGAAATACGCCAGCGTCTCGTCCGGTATCAGGAAGTCCGGCTCGGCAGGCCAGCCCAGTTGCTGCTTGGTCTTGCGCACCCCGTCTACGCCGAGAGGCGAGCCATGCGCCTTAAAGCTATCCTGCTCGGGCGAGCCATAGCCGATATGCGTGCGCACCAGGATCAGCGACGGCCGGGCAGTTTCCGCGCGCGCAGCCTGCAGCGCGGTGTCGATTGCCGCCAGATCGTTGCCGTCCGCCACTGACACTGTATGCCAGCCATAGGCTGAGAAACGGCCAATGCGATTTTCCGAAAAAGTCATGTCGGTGCCGGCGGCCGAGGTGACGTGGTTGTCATCATACAGGCAGGTGAGCTTGCCAAGCTTGAGGTGGCCAGCCAGCGAGGCAGCCTCGGAGGCCACGCCTTCCATGAGGTCGCCATCGCTGACAATGGCAAACGTGTGGTGATCGATTATGGGATGATCGGGACGGTTATAGCGCGCGGCCAGCTGTGCCTCGGCGATCGCCATGCCGATCGCATTGGCCATGCCCTGCCCGAGCGGTCCAGTGGTGATTTCAACGCCAGACGTGGTCCCACGTTCGGGATGGCCTGGTGCCTTACTGTTCCACTGGCGAAATTGCCTGATATCGTCCAGTGAAAGCTCATATCCGGTCAGATGCAGCAGACTGTAGAGTAGCGCTGAGCCATGTCCCGCAGAGAGCACGAAGCGGTCACGATTGATCCAATGCGGGTTGTGTGGGTTGTGCTTGAGCCAGCGCGCCCACAGCACGTAGGCCATCGGCGCGGCGCCGAGCGGCAGGCCCGGGTGGCCACTGTTGGCCTTCTGCACCATGTCCACGGACAGGAAGCGGAGGGTGTTGATGCATTGCTGGTCAAGTTGGTGGGGCATGGAAACTCCTGATTGAGCCAAATGCGTGTGAATATGGTTCTCGTGGTGTCATTCCGCGGCGAGCGCCGTAGCCACAATGTGCTGCGCTTCCTGCAGCATAAGTCGCAGGTGCGCTTTGTCCTTGAAACTCTCCGCGTAGATTTTGTAGATGTCCTCGGTGCCTGAAGGACGGGCGGCGAACCAGCCGCTGGCGCTGCTTACTTTGATGCCGCCGATTGGTGCATTGTTGCCCGGCGCACGATCGAGCACACTTTCGATCTTCTCGCCGGCCAGTTCGGTGCTCTGCACCTGCTTCGGCGAAAGCTTTGCGATCCTGGTTTTTTGTTCAGGGGTGGCATGAGTTTCAAGACGATCAGCCACCGGATCGCCCAATTCGCGTGCGAGGTCGCGGTAAAGTTCGCCGGGATCACGACCGCGTCGTGCGGTCATTTCCGCCGACAGCAAGGCCGGTACAATACCGTCCTTGTCGGTGGTCCACACTATTCCGTTCCGGCGCAGAAATGACGCGCCAGCACTTTCTTCGCCAGCAAAACCCAGTGAACCGTCGAACAGGCCATCAACAAACCATTTAAAGCCGACCGGTACCTCGTAGAGCCTGCGCCCCAGCCGTTTTGCCACCCGGTCAATCAGTGCGGTGCTGACTACGGTCTTGCCGACCGCCGCAGTCCTGGCCCACTGCTGCCGATGCTGGAACAGATAGTCAATCAGCACGGATAAATATTGATTAGACACCAGCAATCCGCTGCTGCGGGTGACGATGCCGTGGCGGTCATGGTCCGTGTCGCAAGCGAAGGCCACGTCGTATCGATTCTTGAGGCTGATCAGCCGCTGCATGGCATAGGGCGAGGATGGGTCCATGCGGATTTTGCCGTCCCAGTCCAAAGGCATAAAGCTGAAGGTCGGGTCGACTTCCTCATTGATGACCGTTAGGTCGAGCTTGTAGCGCTCCGCGAGCGGGGCCCAATAGTGAACGCCGGCGCCCCCCAGCGGATCGACAGCCATGCGAATTGCGGCACCGCGGATCGCTTCGAAGTCGATAACGTGACCGAGATCGTCCAGATAGGTGTTCATATAGTCATGCTCGTGTATGCTCGCGGCGCGCCGTGATTTCGTGATTAGGACGCGTCGCACATCCTTGAGGTCGTCCTCGATCAGCAAATTGGCACGATCCTGAATCCATCCGGTAATGGTTGCATCCGCTGGGCCGCCGTTAGGCGAATTGTATTTGAACCCACCATTGTCGGGTGGATTGTGCGAGGGCGTGACGACGATACCGTCGGCCAGCCCGAAGGTGCGCTGGCGGTTATACGCCAGGATCGCGTGGGAGATCACCGGTGTCGGAGTGAATTCTCCCCCCTTGGCGATCATTATTTCCACCCCGTTGGCGACCAACACCTCTACCGCGCTCTCGAACGCGGGTTGCGACAGCGCGTGGGTATCAAAACCAATAAAGAGCGGGCCATCAATGCATTTGATGCTGCGGTACTCGCAGATCGCCTGGCTGATAGCCAGCACGTGCCATTCATTGAAGCTGCGTTCGAACGAATTACCGCGGTGTCCCGAGGTTCCGAACGCGACACGCTGCGCCGGCACCCTGGGATCAGGGCGCAACTCGACATAGGCGGCAAGCAGCCTCGGCACATCGACTAGCAATGATTGTGGCGCTGGCTTGCCGGCAAGTGGACTGATCGTGGTGTTCATGGGCTTGCCGCGCGCAACCGGCGGTAACGCGTAATCAATGTATTGGTGGAGCTGTCGTGCCGGAGTTCTGGTTCGCTTTTGCTGGCGATCTCGGCGGCGGTGCGCTGGGCCAGCGCCTTGCCCAGCTCCACGCCCCATTGGTCAAACGAATCGATGTTCCAGATAACGCCCTGTACGAATACGCTGTGCTCGTAGAGGGCGACCAATGCGCCAAGCGTGCGCGGATCAAGTCGCTCGGCGAGGATAGTGCTGCTCGGTCGATTGCCCTCGAAAGTGCGGTGCGGCACCAGCGCCGCGGGCGTGCCTTCCGCCTTCACTTCATCGGTGGTCTTGCCGAACGCCAGCGCTTCGCTCTGTGCAATGAGGTTCGCCATCAGCAAATCGTGCTGATCGTCGAGTGGATTTAGCGCCTGGTAGAAACCGATGAAGTCACATGGAATCAGCCGGGTGCCCTGGTGGATAAGCTGGTAGAATGAATGCTGGCCGTTGGTGCCGGGTTCGCCCCAGTAAATCGGCCCCGTGACGTAGTCCACCAGTGCACCGTCGAGGGCTACATGCTTGCCGTTGCTCTCCATCGTCAACTGCTGCAGGTAGGCTGGGAAACGCTTGAGATATTGCTCGTACGGTAGAACCGCTACGGTTGATGCGTCGAGGAAATTGGCGTTCCAGATCGTCAGCACTGCCATCAGGACCGGCAGGTTACGTTCCAATGGCGCGTTGTGGAAATGCTCGTCCATCGCGTGAAACCCCCCCAGCATTGCGTGGAAGTTTTCCGCGCCGATCGCCAGCATGGTTGACAGCCCAACTGCGGAATCCATGGAGTAACGCCCGCCAACCCAGTCCCAGAAACCAAACATTTGGGCCGTATCGATGCCAAACTTCGCCACGCCTTCTACATTGGTCGAGACCGCTACAAAATGTTTGGCGATCGCCCGTTCATCACCAATCGCTTTTAAACACCATTCGCGTGCGGCGTGCGCATTGGTCAGCGTCTCCAGCGTGGTGAAGGTCTTTGAGCACACGATAAACAGAGTCTCGGCCGGATCGAGGCCGCGCGTAGCCTCAGCCAAATCGGTGCCGTCCACGTTGGAGACGAAACTGAACTTCATCTCGCGCCGGCTATAATGACGAAGCGCTTCATATGCCATTACCGGTCCGAGATCAGAGCCACCGATGCCGATGTTGATCACGTTGCGGATAGGCTTGCCGCCATGCCCGGTCCACGCGCCACTGCGCACGCGGTCGCAGAACGCCGCCATGCGGTCGAGCACCCTATGCACTTCCGGCACCACGTTCTTGCCGTCGGCGAGAATTCGAGCGCCTGCGGGCGCGCGCAATGCCACATGTAACACCGCGCGATCCTCGGTACGGTTGATCTTTCCGCCGTGAAACATGGACGCGGCGCGCTCCTTCAAACCGCAGACGCTAGCCAAATCCAACAGAAGGCGTAGCGTCTCGCTGGTAATGCGCTGCTTGGAGAAATCGAGATAGAGGCCGGCGGCCTCGGCATTCAGACGTTCACCGCGCGTGGGATCGGCGGCGAACAATTCGCGCAGGTGAAGATGACCCATTTGCCCGGAATGTTGTACCAACGCTCGCCATTGTGGACGCTCGGTCAGGGAGATGGAAGATTGGGCGGTTACGGCCATGACGATACTCGTTGTTGCTTTAGCCGGCGCTTGCCAGCGCAGCGCTCTTGCTAGCAATGCGTTGCAACAGTTGCTGCCAAGATTTGACGAAGGATTGCGCGCCTTCGTGTTGTAGCTGGATCGCCAGCGCGTCGATGTCGATGCCGGCTTGCGCAAAGCGCGCAAGCATTACCTCGGCATCGCCGCCGTCCTCGGTCATCGTGCCCTTGAGCGCCCCATGATCGGCAAAGGTATGCAGGGTCTCTTCCGGAATGGTGTCGACGGTGTCCGGCGCGGCCAGCGCTTCGACATAAAACGTGGCGGATGCATTGGGGTCCTTGCTGCCGGTGCTGGCCCAGAGCAAACGCTGCGGGCGGGCACCAGCAGCGGCAAGCTTGCGCCAACGCGGCGAAGCAAGTAGTTCGCGATAGGCGCAGTAGGTACGCCCGCCGATTGCGATGCCGAGCTTGTTGCGCAGCTCATGGGGAACCTTGTCCTTGATCGCCACATCCCAGCGGCTGATGAACAACGAGGCGACTGAACTGACGTCAAGGTCGAGTCCAGCTTCGATACGCCTCTCGATGCCGCGCAGATAGGCGTGGGCGGCAGCGAGGTATTGCTCGCACGAGAACAGTAGCGTTACGTTAATCGGCACGCCGGCGAAGATCGATGCCTCGATCGCCGGGATACCCTCCGGCGTGCCCGGAATCTTCACAAACAGATTTGGCCGGTCCGCCAGCCGATGGATGCTCCGGGCGGCCTTGATGCTGCCATCGGTATCGCCGGCCAGCAATGGCGAGACTTCCATCGAGACCCAGCCATCGACGTGATGGCTGGCCTCGAACGCCGGGCGGAACAGATCGGCGGCACGGCGAAGATCCTCCAGCGCCAATTCGATGAACAGGGTTTCGCCGGATTTTCCACGCCGCGTCTT
>JBBSBQ010000044.1:0-28828 GCA_038251095.1 Hyphomicrobiales bacterium | reverse complement strand
GAGATCAATGGCGGGGGCAACACCTGGCATTTCTCTTCGCCCCGAGCCGCAAAATCGCGCGACGAAGGACTTACCCGCGACATTCGGATATCGCAATTCAACGCCTGGAAAGTGGCCGCCGAGGCGCTTATAACCGCCGTAGTCTCCGAAGCGTCCTAGCGGCCCGTCTCGACTTTCGCACGTGCGCGCTTGTGGGCGAGAACCGCCATCAGGCGCTTGTCGCGCCACATCTGGCGTTTTTGCAAATCGCCTGCCGGCAACAGGGCCCGGCGGTCCGTTTCTACAGTCTTCATCACCTCGCCTGTCCAGTCCACCCGCCGCTGCATCTGCGGAAACAGGTTTTCGTAAATGCCCTGGTAGCGTTCCGCATAATCGCGCACCCCGCCCGGCGCATTGAGATCCATGGTTTCAAACGGCCCCATGAACGACCATCGCAGCGCCAGCCCGTCCCTGATGCCGATGTCAACGTCTTCCACCGTGGCATAGCCATCTGCCACCAGCCGGAAGGCCTCTTCCAGAAGCGCGCCTTGCATCCGGTTCATGATGAAGCCGTCAAGCTCGCGCTTCATCACCAGCGGCGCATGCCCCGCCACAACCAGAAAGTGCCGCGCCTGCTCAACCGTCTCCGGGGTCGTCCAAGGAGAAGGCACGATTTCCGCCGCCGGGATCAGATAGGGCGGATTGATAGGATGCACCACAACGCAGCGCCCTCTGCCCTTCAAATGCTCCGTGAAGCGCGACGGCATAAGCGCTGAGGTTGAACTCGCCAATATGGCGTCGGCCCGCGCCTGTTCGTCGAGCGCTTCAAATACCTTTATCTTCGTGGTCAGAACCTCCGGCGTATTTTCCTGGACGTAGGTCGCCTCCGCCAAAGCCTCAGCCATGTTCGAAGCAACCGAGATCAGGCCCAACACGGACTTGGGCGACTTGCCGTTCAACAGGTCATTGCGTGCCAGGTCTTCCAGAACGCCTCCGATATAGGCCAGGGCCCCGGCCGTCTGCTCGGCCGCCTGATCCCAAAGCCGCACCCGCGCCCCGGCCCGCGCAAAACTAATGGCCCAAGCGCGGCCGATGAAGCCGCTGCCGATAATTGCCGTGTCCGTAACAGGTGGGTGGGTGGTCATGTAGCGCTCCGAATGGGTGGTTTCACGGCACATTCGCAGCTATAAGAGGCCCGTGGCAACGAAAATTGGCAAAGCTTTCAGCATGGCAGATGAGACGGTGTGGACCGAGGTCTCCCCCGGCAATTACCGCGCTGTCCTCGCCCAGCGCCCGGAACTCATGCTCGTTGCCTTCAGCTTTAACAAAGGCGCAGTGGGCGCACTCCATTCCCATCCTCACACCCAGGTGAGCTACGTGGCTGAAGGCAGCTTCGATGTCACCATCGACGGTGTCACCACGAGGCTCTCGGCAGGCGGGAGCTACGTCGTCGCCCCAAATCTGGTCCACGGCGTTGTGGCCCTCGAAAATGGCCTGTTGGTCGACACATTCACCCCGTGCCGCGACGATTTTCTTGTCTGATCGTTAACCAACATAAGCGAGCCCAAAGTCTTGATCACCGCGTTTCAAGGGATGGAGGGAACCTTATGTGCCCTTAAGGGTTGTATTGGCAGACCCAAGAGGTAGCCCCATGAAATTTGAAGAAACCAACGCTTATCGCGCGCGCGCCGCGCATTGTTCACACCTGGCCGGATTGGCCCAGGACACAATACTAAAAAAGTTTTGGGATGAACTGGCCGATGATTGGCTTGCATTGCATAGCACCATGCTGGCGCCAGACAACGCAAGTTTAAGATTTTTATTTGCCAGCCAGAAATCGCAGCCATGATTAAAGCGCCTGGTGGTAAGCCGAAAAAACGGCGCGTTGTCATCATTGATGACGATGTAATGCTTGCAAGACTTTTGACCACGCTTGTGGGCAGTTTGGGTCACGATGTTGTGGTCAAGCACGATTCATCTGCAAGCCATACCTATGAAGTCAGGGACGATGATATCGTTTTCGTGGATATGCTGATGCCCAAGGTGAACGGCATCCAGGTACTGGAGCAGCTCGGCCGGCAAAACGTAAAATCCGGCATCGTCGTGATGAGCGACAGTGACGGACATCTGAAGGAGGCTGAGCAACTGGTGAAAACACTGGATCTTGACCTCATGGGCGTGCTCCACAAGCCCCTCCACTTGCCCGATGTGAAGTCAGTGCTGGAAGCCACTTAATCTAAAGTGGCCTGAATTTTTCATGGGCCACTGGAACCTTTTCTAATAGAGGAAAGTTTCTTTGACGGATGGTGACGCTCTACCGGAAAGTCGAAGAATCTCTGTCGTGGGTGCGCTATGGCGAATAGTTGGTTGCAGGATGGTTCCCTTTGTGCGCCGCAATCGGCGGCCCCACGCTGGATGGGTGCGGAGGTAGGCGAAATGATGCTTAGGAGTTAAGGATGGAAGCGAATAAATCATGCCTCGAAAGGGCTTTCGAAATAGCCCGCTCCGGAAAGGCCTCCAATCTGCCTTATCTCCTCAATCAACTGAAATCCGAGGGCTACGGCCAAGAACAGATTTATGGTCCGGCACTCAGAAAACAGTTGACCGCATTGATCGAAGAGGCAAAGGCCCCGTAACTAATAAGTAAGGTGGATGGGAACCACCATCGACCCAAGCCGTTGCCCCTATATGAAACCGCACGTACTCATAGTGGAAGATGACTTCCTCCAGGCGGCAAACTTGGCCGAGGTTGTGCAACAAGACCTGGATGCCCAGCCATTAGCAGTAGCTAGCGTATCCGAGGCGCTGAAAATCATTCCCGATGATATTGAACTCGCCATCTTGGATATAGAAGTGATGGACGGAACGAGCTTCCCGGCCGCCCGGAAGCTCATGCAGAACGACATTCCATTTATCTTCGTGTCGGCCAACGCAAGGGCCTCCCTTCCCGATGACCTGAAGAAAGTTCCATTTCTCTCCAAACCATTCGTTCCCGGCAATCTTGTTCGCGTGTCCAAGGCGCTCATGCCCGCCTTGGCTCGGGATCATGACTTTGAAAGAAAGCTCCAACGATGAAACGGAAGCCAAAAAATCCGAAGAAATCCCGAGAAGACTACGCCGGCGGCGGCAGCGATTTTCCCCAGGAAGCCAAAAATGCGGCCTCGCCGCAAAAAGGCATGCTCGACGACGACATGGGAAAATATGGCGGGGTGCAGTCCAAAATAACCCCGAAGATTGTCGACAAGAATTTTGAATCTGTCTCCGGCGGCGGAAGTCCCGGAAGTTTTCACGGAAAAAACAACCCAAAAAATCATCGAGCTAGTGTCACGTTAACCCAGGTAAGCTTCTGCTCAAGCCGATGAACGAATGCTTGAATCAGGTAAGGTTTTCGCCGGAAATCGCCGCCAGAACCTGCATGTGCAGCCAGTGCAGCTGCACTTCTGAAAACCATGAGTTTCCGTCATCGCACACGTAACGTCCCTGATCGTAGCCCAAAGACTGCATGCCCCTTTGCACGCTCTCGACAATGGAGATGTCTTCGATATTGAACATGTCCATGAAAAGGTTGCGTACTGCCAGAAGCTTGGGATTGGACTCCGCCTGCCCTTCGGGTGTGTAGATGTCCACTCTCTCGGCGCATCCCGCCACCCCGTCGGGGGCCATGCGCAGCACCACAAGGTTTTCCGAGCCAGGCAGGGACAGCATGCAGAGATGCGGCCACGCCTGCCACGCGTAGTAAGGCGAGCCTGGCACCAGCTCTAGGCCCGGGAACCCCGCCTTGCTCTTGAAGCGGTTGAACGCCCAGCGCTTTTGAGCGACGAACTCAATCATCTCCTGCTCAAGTACCTTGGAAAGCTGCGGATGAGCGATGGGGACGTGATAGGCCTCAGCGAAGTTGTCCACCACAACCTTCCAATTGGCCTTGATTTTGTAATTCAGGCGTTCCGCCACTACCCAGCTTTCAATCCCCGGATGGCAGGACTTTATGTTTTCGTCAAAACCGGCCATCTCCTGCTCCAGAGGCAGGCAATCCGGGTCCAGATTGATGAAAATCAGCCCTGCGGCAAACCCCACCGAAATTTCTTTTAGCGTGTAGGCGGACTTGTCGAAATCTCTCACGCGGTCCGTCATTGGCGCCGCCGCCAAAGTGCCGTCCAATCGGTAAAGCCACGCATGGTACGGGCATGAAATGCCTTTGGTCTTCAAGTGCCCGGCACCCCTCAGGAGTTCGTGGCCGCGATGCTGGCAGACATTGTAGAAGGCACGGATCACTCCGTCCTGGCCCTTCACCACGAGTATCGGCTGTTCCCCCACGGTATCGGTAAAATACATGCCGGGATCGGCCACATCGCAGACATGGCCCACATAGCACCAGCTCTTCTGGTGGATACAGCGCATTTCAGCCGCGTATATCTCCGGGTCCGTATAGTAGCGAGACGGCAGCGTCGGCGATGTCTTGGGATCAAGGGTAAACGCGCCACGATTGCCGCGCGGCAGATAGGCGGACCGAAGGGGACTATTCATGCGCAATACACCACAGGAACTTCTCGCAAGGGTTTCGGAGACTGTTGAAATCGAGATTAACACCGTTTGCATGTAGCGCAAGGCGCATGGCCAGCTCTTAGCCCAAAGCAAAAATCCAAACCTGGGCACCTTGATTTGCGAACAGGTCCCTACTGTATCACAATCCGCCCCTCCACCTTCGCATCCACCGTGCCAAGCTTCTTCATCAGGACCATCACATCATTCGCCATCAGCTTCGCGCCGCGCGCATCGACGATCACCTTGCCGCCCTTCAGCGCCGTATAGCCATCGCCGCCGTCCAGCATGTAGTCGTTGGTGGCAAGCTTGTAGGTGGCCGCCAAGTCAAGCGGCTGGTCGCCCACCATCACTGAAACCACGCGTGAGCCCGCAGGGCTTTTCACATCGGCCACAACCTTGAGGCCCGAGACCTGCGGGAAGCGCCCCGCCCCGTCCTCATATTTGCTGAAGCCGTTTTCCAGAGCCTCCCAGATCTGCTTGCCAGTCACCTCGGTCAGCACGGTCACATTGCCGAAAGGCAGTTCGCTCAGAATATCACGCCTGGTGATCTCGCTGCCCGACGCATATTCCTTGTCGGCGCGGATGCCGCCGCCATTGGTGATGGCGATCTCGGCCCTCACCGCCTCCTTCATCGCGTCGGCGATCAGGTTGCCGATGGCCGCCTCCTGGGTCCGCACGATGTTGCGCCGGCTGTCCAGCGGCCCCGCCGTCTTGCCGATCACCACATTAAGCTCCTTGTCGAGCTCCGCCGCGAAGCCATCCACCAGCTTCTGCGTTTCCGCATCGGGGGTTACGCTTGCCGTGTCGATGAAGCGGAAGTTCGGCTCCCACTTCACCGTGCGCTTGCCGTCCTTCTCCTCGATGTTCACCGTGAGGTCAATGGGCACGAGGTGATTGGCCTCGGTTGAGGTGTCCACATAGGCTGTGATGCCGTTGTATTGAACCACCAGGTCGTGGTCATCGCCCGAAAGGATCACGTCGAAGGCCTTGGAGGCAAACATCTTCTGGTCGTCCGAATGCGGCGCCTGCACCACGCCTACCACAAGCTCGGCCCCGTCCTTGCGCGCCTGCTTGGCCGCATCGATTGCCGTTTGCGCCGTAGGCCCGAAGACCAGTTCGCCGGTTGAAGCCACCTGCGGCGAGGTGTCCTGCGCTACGGGAATGAGGGCGACCTTCACGCCCCCCACGTCCTTCATCGTCACGCCCCCAAGTCCCGCGACGGCTGAGCCATCGGCATGCGTGATGTTGATCGCCGCCCAGGGATATTTCGAGGCCTTCATCTTCTCGGCGAAATTCTCCACCCCGAAATCATATTCATGGTTGCCCGGCACCGCGAGGTCAAAGGGCACGACATTCGTGAGCTCGATCATGTTCATGCCGCGGTCGAGTCCCGAGAGCAGTGAGGGCGAGAGAAGGTCGCCGTCGAACAGGTAAAGGAAATTCGGGTTTGCGGCCCGTTCGGCTCGCGCAACCGCGTTGAGGCGCCCCAGGCCGCCGCGAGTCTTGCCGCCGTTGAAATTGTAAACGTCGCCAACGCCGAGAAGCGTGATCTTCACCACCTCCGCCTTCGCTGGAGCAACGGCGATACTGCTCAGAAGTCCGGCCACGACAAGTCTGGAAACGAGTTTCATGATGTTCTCCCGCATTACGTCGGGAGAAAAACTATGGCGGGAATGTCGCGAAATCGTGACGGGAGTTATTCATGCTAACATGTTACCATGAACAATCTCCTGCCCGTGTAAGATCAGATTTTGGTGCATTAGGCTCCAGTTTTGTCGTGCAGTTGCATGCTAACTCTCACCAAAAGCACGCCTCAGCCCAGGCATTTTACGCACATGCGGACAAGCCTAAGGCTTCATTAACCATGCTCGTCCACATTGTCGCCATATGCCAAGTGTTAACAGAGAGCCATTCGGGAGCAACCCATGAGCTATCATCGCTACACCGCTATTATATTGATTTCATTGGGCTTGGCCGCCTGTGCCAACACGGACAGATCCTATGCCCCCACTGTGCAGCCATCCGTGGGCCTTAGCCAGGCCGAGATCCAGAACATTCTATCCGGCAAAAGCTGGCGCTGGTCCGGCCCCAACAACAGTGGTGTCACTGTGTACGCTACCGATGGCACATCCCTAGTGGAAGTCACCGGAAAGGGAACAACTACAGGCTCTTGGAGCGCCAAAGACGGCCAGCTCTGCGAAGCTTTTGCGCCAGCCCCTTTCCTGCCAAAGGGCGTCGCCCTCAATTGCCAGCCCATGACCGGCTCCGGAAACGTGTATAAGGTTGGCCAGGCTACCTTCACGCTGGCGTGAGCCCCAGCCACATAATCGCCACAGCTTTTTCACCCTCCCGCCGCGCGGAACTATCATAAGGCTTCTGCGTTTATGTTAGAAAGGAGGATGCCATGTCTATTGCCGTTTCGCGCCGCAAACTTTTGTTTGGCTCTCTCTCCCTGTTAACCTTGGCAACTCCAGCATTTGCGCAGGCAAATTTGCTATACGGTGGTCAAAACGATGGCTTTGCCCGTGATCCCAGCCTGTTGCCGCCACCCGAATCACCCGTCGACTTCAATATCATTCCGGCGAATCTGAAGAAGATCCCAGGTACCTTTCGCAAGCAGCTCGTCGATTATCCTGGCGCCGAATGGCCCGGCACTCTCGTTGTCGACCCCGAGCACCGCCACCTCTACTATGTCCTCGAACACAACCAGGCCATCCGCTACGGCGTCGGCGTCGGCCGCGAAGGTTTTGCTTGGTCCGGCGAGGCAAAAATCGGCATGAAGCGCCGCTGGCCGCGCTGGCTGCCGCCGGAAGAAATGGTGGATCGTGACAAGAATGCGGCGAAATGGGCCAATGGCATGCCGGGTGGTCCCGACAATCCTCTGGGCGCGCGAGCCCTCTATCTCTATGCCAATGGCGAAGACACACTGTACCGCATTCACGGCACCAATGATCCTTCCTCCATTGGCAAGGCGATGTCCTCTGGCTGCATCCGCATGCTCAACCAGGACATAGTAGACCTCTATTTGCGGGTTCCCGTTGGCTCCAAGGTTGTCGTGCGGCCTTCACAAGGGGTATAGTGCTTGATGCGGCAGCAAAGCTGTGGCACATGGCATGAAGTTGGGGACGGAAGCTGATCGTGAAATCAAGTGGCAGAGTATTGGGTATCCTATGCGTAGCTTCACTTGGGCTTGCGGGTTGTGCGACTGGCCCCAAAGGCGTCCGCTTCATTGACGGAAACGGTGGCGGAGGTACAAAAGCGGTCGCTCAGCCTATCCGCCAATTCAGCGCCGCTGAAATTCAAACAGCAATCGTCGGAAAGACATTTCAGTATACGCGCGGTGACGGCAATGGCTTTGTCACCTACAACGCCGATGGCACCTTCACTTTCCAGGACGACACCAAAGGCGAAGGCACCGGAAGATGGGAAACCAGCAACAGCCTGTTCTGCGAGATTTTTGGCAAGAACGCCATCCAGGAATGCGGTGAGTTCAAGAGCACCGGTGACGCCTATTTCGCCGCCAAGTCCCGCCTCGTGGAAATGAAGTCTTAAAGACCCTGAATGAACGGATTGGTCTTACGCTCGATGCCAATCTGGCTGGCGCGGCCGTGCCCCGGCAGAAACGCCACATCATCGCCAAGCGGCAGCACCTTTTCCCTGATGGATTTCATCAGGGTGTCATGGCTGCCATAGGGAAAGTCCGTGCGCCCCACCGAGCCCTGAAACAACACATCCCCCATGAGCGCAAAGCGATTCTCATCGTTGAACAGGACAACTGACCCCGGCGAATGCCCTGGTGCATGCCGGATGGAAAATTTCAGGCCTGCAACCACAACTTCATCGCCGTCTTCAAGCCACCGGTCAGGCACAACGCTGCGCGATTCAGTCATGCCAAATTTGGTCCCGCTTGTTGGCAGGTCCTTCAGCAGGAACAGGTCATCCTTATGCGGGCCTTCAATCTGCGCGCCGAGCGCGTCGCGAAGTTCTGCAGCACCTCCCGCATGATCGATATGGCCGTGCGTCAGCCAAATTTTCTCAATCTTCACATCGGATTGTTCGATGGCCTTGAGAATAGCAGGCACATCGCCACCAGGATCCACGATGGCGCCACGCTTGCTTTCTTCATTGAAGACCAGCGAACAATTTTGCTGGAAGGACGTGACGGGAATGATCAGAACTTTAAGTTTAGCCATGATAGCGCTGCATAGCGATACTACGGAAGGCCTGCAAGTGCCCGCCTCCCTTGCCTAAAATTGGGGCAGCGGCTAGAGCCAGTAAAAACCCTTCATCCGAGGCAACGCCCCATGTCCGCAACCGCCGCCACTCCCTGGCGCTATGGTAATCTTGTTGCAGCAATTGCGACGGTAGCTAGTTGCGATATAGCGCTTGGCTTCACATTCCAGCTGCTGCCAATCCTCATGGATATGCAGCACATCCCCGCCTGGATCATTGGTCTCAACACTGCCATGGGGCCGATTGGGATTCTGCTCGCAGGCCCCATCCTTCCCAGGATCATCAGCCGCGTGGGCGCAAAGCGTGTCGCCTACTTTGCCGTGGCGTTCATCATGTCAGCGCTCTTTCTCTTCAAGGCGGCGCCCAGTCTTTATATTTGGTTTCCCCTCCGCTTTGCCCTGGGCATTGCAATTGGCGCGCTTTTCACGATAAGCGAAGCCTGGATCCTGACCTTTGCTGGCGCTGGCAGCCGCGGTCGGATCATGGGCATTTACACCAGCGTTATGGCCATCTCGTTTTCGCTAGGCCCCTTTATGCTGCCGTTTACGGGAGCGACGGGCTGGCTGCCCTGGCTTATAGCAATGGTATGTCTCGGCCTCAGCATCCTTCCCCTCACGCTGGTGAAAGTTAGCAATGACATTTTTCACGACGAGGAGGGCGGAAACTTTCTTCGCGTCATCAAGCGGGCGCCGCTGCTCCTGTTCGCGGTTGGCACGGCTACGCTTTTTGACAGTGTGCTCATTTCCTTCTTCGCCATTTTCGGCTTGAGGTCAGGCCTCACGCTGCAAACGGCGAGTTGGGTTCTGGGCGCCGGCATCCTCGGCAGTCTCGGCTTTCAATTCTTGATCGGAGCACTTTCCGACAGATGGTCCCGTGTCGGAGTGATTGCCTGGTCCGCCGTCATCACAGTGGTGGCATGCGTCGCGTTAATATTCGTTGTTCAATCCTGGCTCATCTGGCCAACCACTATCATCATGGCGACCGCTGCCTTCGCCGTATACGTCGTCGCACTTGCCATCCTGGGCGATACGTTTAAAGGGGCTGATCTCGTTGCCGGCTCAGCCGCAATTTCAGCCATGTGGGGCGTAGGCGGCCTTGTCGGACCTCCCATCACGGGCGTGGCAATTGACGCGTTCGGCGTGAACTCCATGCCGCTGCTGCTGGCCGGATTCTATGTGCTGCTGCTTGTTGGCCTGGCGCTGAACCGCGGGCAGTTCATTCGGGCGCCGTCCCATGGATAGGCAGCGCATCATCAATCTCTTCGCTGCCATCAGCACGATCACCGTATTCGGTTTCGCCCTCGGCCTGATGTTTCCGCTTCTCGCCCTTATCATGGAAAAGCGCGGAATCGATCCTGATGTCATCGGTTACAACACCGCCATGCAGCCCCTGGGGATCATGCTGTCGGTTTTCACCACTCCCATTCTGGTCCGCAAATTCGGGGCGAAGCGCGCAACCATCGGTGCGGCGTTCGCCACCGGCACCGTTATCCTGTTCTATCCTTTCCTGTCGGTTTTCTGGTGGTGGTTCGCCCTGCGCATTCTCCATGGGTTCTTTGTTTCAACCCTCTTCGCCATCAGCGAAGCCTGGATAGTAAAATTTGCCTCGGGGCCTTACCGCTCGAGAATTCTGGCCCTCTACACCAGTGTGCTGGCTGCAAGTTTCGGCGGCGGCCCTGTTCTTATCAGCTTCACCGGGATCGACACGGCTTTACCGTTTGCCATCGGGGCAGCGGTGCTCGCCATTGCGACCATTCCCATCTTTTTCGTGAAAGACGAGAACATTGACGAGGAGGATGAAGACCCGCTCTCGGTCATCGGCTTTATCAGGAAGGCCCCCATCCTGCTGATTGCGGTTGGCATGTTCGCCATTATCGATGCTGCCAATCTGAGCTTTCTGCCGGTTTATGGCGTGAAAAAAGGCTTGGACCAGGCAACCGCTTCCCTGGCTCTGACTGCTTTTATCATCGGCAACACCGTTCTGCAGTTTCCCATCGGTTGGCTTGCCGACCATTTCAAAAAACGTTGGGTCATGGCGGGCTGCGGCGTGGTTACCGCCTGCGCCAGCGCCTTGATTCCCCTCTCCTTTGAAACTTGCGCCTTCTGGCCTTTGCTCACCATTGCCGGTGCCGCATCCGCCGGCATCTACACCGTGTCATTGGCGGAGCTGGGAGACCGTTTCTCCGGCCATGAACTGGTGACTGGCACCGCCTCTTTCTCCACCACCTGGGGGCTGGGTGCGCTGGTTGGTTCACTCATCGCCGGCTGGTCCATGCAAAGCTTCGGGCCTGATGGCCTGCCCTATTCCATGGCCCTGATATTTGCTCTATTCCTCCTCGTCATGGTGACCCGAGAAGTTAGAAAAAACCCATGACCACCACGCATCTCGTCACCATCCGTGACTATCTGCGCTTCGCCGTCAGCCGCTTTCACGCGGCAAAACTGGAGCATGGTCACGGTGCGTCTAACGCGCTGGATGAAGCGGCTTTTCTCATTCTTGAAACCCTCAACCTGCCCGTTGACGACATCAACCCGTGGCTCGACGCCAAGCTCCTTCCCGCCGAACGCGAAAAACTCGCCGACATTATCGAGGCCCGCATCACCACGCGAAAACCCGCCGCCTATCTGACGAAGCGCACCTACATTCATGGCGTCCCTTTTTACGTCGATGAACGCGTCATCGTGCCACGGTCATACATCGGCGAACTTCTGTTCAGTGGTCTGTTTGGCGGCGATGGCCACAACCTCATCAAGCATCCCGAAAAGACCGGTTCCGTACTTGATCTCTGCACCGGCGCCGGCTGCCTCGCCATTATTGCCGCTGGCATATTTCCTAACGCTAGCATTGATGCCGTCGACCTTTCAGCCGATGCCCTCGCCGTGGCTCGCATCAATGTGAAGGATCATGACCTGGAACAGCGCATCACGCTTCATCAAGGTGATCTCTTCGCCCCAGTGGCCAAAAGAAAATATGACCTCATCCTCACCAACCCGCCCTATGTGGCCGCAGCGGAAGTAGCAGCCTTCCCCGAGGAATACGCCCATGAACCGGCCATGGCCCATCTCGGTGGGCACGATGGTCTGGATATCACCCGCCGCATTCTGGCTGAAGCGCCCACGCACCTGAACAAGGGTGGCGGCCTGCTCTGTGAAATCGGCACCGGCCACGACATCCTCGAACGCGAATTTCCAAAGCTGAAATTCTTATGGCTGGATACTGAAGAAAGCACCGGCGAAGTTTTCTGGCTTACGTTCTGAGCCCGGTGGACAGCATAAGGTTGTCGTAAATCCGCCGTGTCATTCGCGCCATCTGGGGCATGAGCGGCGTAGCCTCATCGACAAGCCTGCGATAGGCGCCCGCGCCATTTTGTTTTTCCAGCGAAGCCAGATAGCCGGGGAGCGACGACCATGTGGCCATGGTCTGCGGGGTAAACTCGCAGTGAAACTGAGTGCTGACAGCGTGGTCGTCGATGGCAATGGCCTGGATAGCACTCCGTGTTGATGTGGCAAGTACCTTCGCCTCCTGCGGCGCCCGCGTCACCTCGGCCCAATGCCACTGCATCACCTTGTTGCTGCTTTCAACTCCGGCAAAAAGCCCATGCTCCTGCCCATCCGGCGTCAGCGAAACGTCAAACACCCCCACCTCCGCCTCGGCGGCAAGCGCCACTTCACCCCCCAGCGCATCGCATAGCAACTGATGGCCGAGGCAAACCCCGAAATAGGGCTTAGCCCGGTCCCACACCCATTCACGGATGGCCACTTTCTCCGCCGGCATCCACGTGTGTTCATTCTCCTGCCAAGTGTCCTGGGCGCCCCCCAGCACAAAGAGAAAATCATAAGGCGCGAGATTGGGAATCTCCTGCCCTTCCCAAAGCCGCACCATCTCCGGAACGATGCCATCTTCGGAAAAGAAATCGAGAAACCGCCCCGGATGGTCATAATTCATGTGCTGAAAGACAAGCGCGCGCTTCATTCAAACCCTATTTCACCGGAAGCAGCACGAGGGACTTGGCCCGGCACTGCCTCGCTTCATTCATGCCGCAGGCCATGAAACTTCCCGCCTTGTTAACACAAACGCGAAGCTCCGAAAGGCGCGCCTGTCCCGTCGCATTGCCGCATTGCACCGACAACATATCCGCCGTCAAAGCCACGTTTGATTTCACGAAATCCGTCACCAGTTGCTCAGGCGTCACCATGACGGGGGCTTGCGGGGAAAGATAGCGCGCCGGAATCCGTAACCCCCGAAACAGCGTTTCCACCTTGTCGAAATAAACCGCCTGCGAAAGTCCCGAACAGCTTCCGTGTTTCTTCCACTCGTGGATAATCAGCCCTTTGGACGGCATGACATCCATCACCCCATCAATGAGGTCCTGCGGTATCCAGTTTTCACGGGCCCGGCAGAATTCCGGCCAGCCCGTGGTGTACTGTGGCCAGAGGCCGTGGACCACGAAAGCAAAGCGGCGGCCCGGCGCACATTGCTGGCGGTCATTCTGGCCTGCCTCCCCGGCGCAATAGCTTGGTGACCAGGAGAGGGCCAAAACATAGTAATCGAACTGGCCCGGCACCGGCCCTTTGGCGGCAGCACCCGTCAGGCCGAAACTCATGATAAAGAGAAGAAGGGCTATTTTGCCGGAGGCAAGGATTGCGCGAACTGGGTTGGCGGCGAAATGGAGCGCGATTCGGGACATATCGGAGCGACTATCTTCCAACTCGGGTTGTTGAGGTTCATCTCGCAGCGGGCCAGCTTGCCCATCAGGCACAACACCTGCCCTTGTTCATACTGAATGTTATTGGCGCGGCAGTAACAGTTCTTGTGGGCCTGGTCAGCGGCAAAGGCACTGCCCCCAACGAATGGCACCATAACAACGATATGCAGAAACCTTATCCCATTGCTCCCAGTCTAGCCCATTACCGGGCGAACGGAAAGCCCGCTCAGATAAGCTGCAGTTCAATCGCCTGGGGGCCTCGGCCCTGGGCGTCGTCCTGCACGTCGAAGCTGATCTTCGTGCCTTCATTCAGTTCCGGAATTCCCGACTTCTGTACGGCTGTTATATGGACAAAAATATCCTTGCCGCCCCCCTCGGGAGTGACAAATCCATATCCCTTGGCCTGATTGAAAAACTTTACCGTGCCATTCCTGCGCATGAAAAGAAGGCTCCCACCCTGATCACCGTCCGGCCCGAATATGCGTCACGGAGGGTTTTGCAGCAAGGGGTCTGTGAAAACGTCGTTTGTCACTTGATTTTTGTCCCTCCTTCTCACAAGTTGGGCCACTCGTCATTGGGGAGGCTCAGTTGATCAAAAGAGCAGTGCTTGTTTTAGGTTCAGTTCTGGCAACCAGTTTCCTCAGCGAAAGCGCGCTCTGCAAGCCAAATCAGACAACCAAATACACCTATTACACGATTTCCGGCGACACACCGGGAGCCATTTACAGCACCCTCGTCAAGCGAGGGCCCCGCGTGGGCGGCGTCAAAGCCTACGCCGCCACAACCGCCGTATCATCCCAATCTGGCCAGTTGATACCGGGAAAGTTCTGCAGCCTGGAAGATTACAAATTCAAAATTGACTTCACCATCAAGCTGCCCAAGCTGAAAAATGAGGCGGTCCTGAAGGGCGCAACCAAAGCCGACTGGAAAAAGTTTTCAAGCTTCCTCAAAATCCACGAGGAGACCCACCGCAGCATCTGGCTAGCCTGCGCCTCTGCCCTGGAAGCCAAGGTCAAGGCCATTCAGACAACCTCATGTGCGGAGCTGAACGAGAAATCCACCAAACTCTGGGAACAGATGCGGGTGTCCTGCGCCAAGAAACAGGATGCCTTTGATGTGGCCGAGCAGGCCCGCCTTTTGCGCCATCCCTTTGTAAGGCTGGTTATGTCGCAAGGCGCGAGAACTTCTACGGCGTTGGCAATTCCGAAGAGCCAATAATTCCGGATCAGAGAACGCGCCCCGCCACGGCATCCAGTTTTTTTAAGAGATTGGGATCGCGGTAGTCTTTCGCCGTCATGAGCGCGTGTTCAAGAGCGCGGTCCGATCCGATGGGGCAAGGCGGATGCTCCCGGGGAAAATCCTTCGCAAGC
The DNA here is from genome assembly GCA_038251095.1 of Hyphomicrobiales bacterium. Lineage (GTDB taxonomy): Bacteria > Pseudomonadota > Alphaproteobacteria > Rhizobiales > Aestuariivirgaceae > Aestuariivirga. Next base: position 13,999 of record JBBSBQ010000044.1, on the reverse strand, counting down.
CGTAAAACCAGTTTCTTGGCATTGCCGGAATTTGCCTTTAGGACTTCAACAACTTTGGCCACGTCAACAGTTCCATGGTCCTCATGCCAAGAGTCGTAATCCGTCACCATGGCCACCGTGCAGTAACAAATCTCGGCTTCCCGGGCGAGCTTGGCCTCCGGCATGTTGGTCATGCCGATGACACTGGCGTTCCATGACCGGTAGAGCCATGACTCGGCCAGTGTTGAAAACTGCGGCCCTTCCATAACGACGTAGGTGCCGCCCCTGCCGAAGAACAGGTTTTCCGCCGCAAGGGCTGCCGCCACGCTGTCCTGCAGCAGCGGGGAAGTGGGATGGGAAAACGGCACATGGCCGACGCAGCCCGTTCCAAAGAATGATTTCTCCCGCGCAAAGGTCCTGTCAATGAACTGGTCAACCAGCACGAACATTCCCGGCGGTAATTCTTCCTTCAGCGAACCCACCGCCGACAGGGATACAATATCCGTGACACCTATCCGTTTCATGACATCGATGTTGGCGCGGTAATTTATTGAGGTCGGCGAATAGACGTGACCCCTGCCATGGCGCGGTAGAAACACCACGGGCAAACCCTGAACCTCGCCGCAGCGCAACTGGTCCGATGGCTGGCCCCACGGACTCTCCATCGTTTTCCACTCCGCCTTTTCAAGCGGAAGGTCATAGACGCCGGAACCGCCGATGATGCCCAGTATGGACTTGCTCATGTCATCCCCTCAAAACAAAAAGGCCCAGCATGAAGCCGGGCCATTTATTTATAAAATTCCGCTGACAATCAATGCTGGTCGGACCAAATCTTCTTCTTCACGAAATAAAGAAGCAGGGCCAGAACCGCCAGATAGATCAGCACCATGAAGCCAAGGCTCTTGCGTTCTTCCATCTTCGGTTCTGCCGTCCAGGCGAGGAATGCCGAAACATCGCGTGCCATGGCGTCAACGGTGTTGGGCGCGCCATCGTCAAATGTCACCTGGCCGTCAGCCAGGGGCGGCGCCATCGAAATGAAATGGCCGTTGGCGAAGTAGGGGTTGTAGTGCTTGCCTTCCGGCATTTCCGCCTTGATTTCTTCGGTCGGCTCTTCGTAACCCGTGAGAACGGAATAGACATATTGCGAGCCGCCAATGCCATTCAAAAGCTGATTGAAAGTCCCATACCAGCCCGGACGGAATTTGGTGATCAGTGAAAGGTCGGGAGGAACTGCCCCACCGTTTGCAGCCCCGGCCGCCTGCTCATTGGCAAAGGGCGAGGGGAAGCGGTCGGAAGGCAATCCCGGACGGTCAAACATTTCACCATCCGTGCCCGGTCCATCTTTCATCGTGAAGGTTGCAGCCAAGGCCTTGACCTGCTCGGGCGTGAAGCCCGGTCCGCCATGTTCACTCAAATTGCGGAACGAAACCAGCCGCATGGAGTGGCAGTTCGAGCACACTTCCTTGTAAACCTTGTAGCCGCGCTGCAGCTGCGCCTTGTCAAAGGTGCCAAACGGCCCCTCAAAGGAATAGGAAATGGCCTTGGCATCCTTCTGGCCTTCGGCGGCGGAAGCACCCCCGGCAAAAAGCAGAAAACCGGAAGTTGCAATGGTGAGTGTCTTGAGCATTTTTTTCATCTTTTTCCCCAAATCACTCAGCAGGCGCCAAAGGCTTTTTCTTCGCCAACACCGCATCCGAGATGGAGGGCGGCAAAGGCTTCGGGCTTTCCAGCAGCCCGAGCAGAGGCAGGATCACAATGAAGTGGATGAAGTAATAGGCCGTGAGAATGCGCGACCAGAAAACATAGGCGCCTTCCGCCGGCTTGGATCCGAGATAGCCCAAGGCAACGCAGACGATGGCGAACACCCAGAAGAATTGCTTGAAGATCGGCCGGTAAGTGCCCGACCGCACCCGCGAGGTATCAAGCCAGGGCAAGAAGAACAGGATCAGGATCGAGCCGAACATGGCGACCACGCCGCCAAGCTTGTCAGGGATGGCGCGCAGGATTGCGTAGAACGGCAGATAATACCATTCCGGAACAATATGGGCCGGCGTGGCCAGCGGATTTGCCGGCAGATAGTTGATCGCATGGCCGAGATAGTTCGGCGAAAAAAACGTGAACGCCGAAAACAGGATCAAGAACGCGACAATCGCGAAGGCATCCTTCATCGTGTAGTAAGGATGGAAAGGCACCGTATCCTGCGCACCCTTGACGTTGACACCCGTGGGATTGCCATTTCCCGGCACATGCAGCGCCCAGATATGAAGGCCCACCAAGCCAGCGAGGACAAATGGCAGGAGGTAATGCAATGAGAAGAAGCGGTTAAGCGTCGGGTTATCAACCGAATAGCCGCCCCACAGCCAGGTCGTCACCGACTCGCCCACAAAAGGAATGGCGGAGAACAGGTTGGTGATGACCTTGGCGCCCCAGAAGCTCATCTGGCCCCAGGGCAGAACATAGCCCATGAAGGCGGTTGCCATCATCACCAGATAGATCAGCACGCCGATCATCCATAGAACTTCCCGCGGCGCCTTGTAGGAGCCATAATACATCCCGCGGAAGATATGGACATAAACGGCAATGAAGAACATCGAGGCGCCGTTTGAGTGCAGGTAACGCAGCAGCCAGCCGGAATTCACATCCCGCATGATGTGCTCGACCGAGTCGAACGCCATGCTGACATGGGGCGTATAATGCATGGCCAAGACAATGCCGGTAATGAGCTGAGCCACGAGCATGACAGCCAGAATGCCGCCAAAGGTCCACCAGTAGTTGAGGTTCTTCGGCGTCGGAAAATCGAGTGCCTGGCCCTGAACCAGTTCCATGATCGGGAGCCGCTCATGCATCCATTTGCCAAAGGCGCTCTTCGGTTGATAGTTTGATGGACCGCTCATAATTCTTGCCCCAATTAACCAATGCGAATTCTTGTGTCAGTGAGATATTCATACTTCGGCACGAACAGGTTTTCGGGCGCCGGACCTTTGCGAACCCGGCCCGCGGTATCATACATTGAACCATGGCACGGGCAGAACCAGCCGCCAGATTTTGCGTTGCCTTCAACCACGCCGTAGTCGCCCTCATTGCCAATGGGGACGCAACCCAGATGCGTGCAAACCCCCATCATCACAAGAAAACCTTCCTTGCCGCCAACAACACGGTTCTCATCGGTGGCCGGATCGCCGTCCTTCACATTGGCGTTGCGGGCATCCGTGTCGATGAGCTCTTCAATCTTTACAGCCTTCGCCAGTTCGATTTCCTTGGCTGTGCGGTGGCGGATAAAGACCGGGTTTCCACGCCACTTCAGCGTTATCTCCTGGCCCTCGGCAATCGGCGCCAGATCGACCTCAATGGTCGCCAGCGCCAGAACCGAAGCATCCGGGTTCATCTGGCTGATAAAGGGCCAAGCCGTAAGTGCCGCCCCCACAGTGGCCACGGCTCCCGTGGCAATGAAAAGAAAATCCCGCCGATTTACATCCGCATATACCGCTGTGGACACGTTGTTGTTCCCTCGTGTTGCCGCTGGCGCCCAAGGAGGAAACCCCCATTTGGCATATAAACTCTCGCGGTTTTGGCATTGGCGGCGAAAGTTGTCTAGCCATGAGTTGTCGCAGCGCTGCGCCGCTTTGCTCATCCCGGCAACATTGGCTAAAACGCCAGAATCATGATCGAAATTGCCCTCTTCCAGCCCGACATTGCCCCCAATGCCGCAACCATTATCCGAATGGCCGCCTGCCTCGGCCTGAAAGTCACAATTATCGAACCGGCAGGCTTTGCCTGGACTGATTCTTCCTTCAAAAGGGCCGGAATGGACTATCTGGACCGCGCCGTGGTGCGCAGGGCTCCATCCTGGCAGGCGTTCCGCGTGGAAACCACGGGGCGCCGGTTGGTTCTGCTTTCAACCAAGGCGGCGCTCCCCTACTCCCAGTTTGGATTTGCCGGGACGGACATCCTACTGATGGGACAGGAAAGTGCAGGTGTTCCGCCGGAAGTCCACCAGACGGTGGAATCCCGCATTCTAGTCCCCATGAAGCCGGGCGAGCGCTCCCTCAATGTCAGCCTCGCCTGCGCCATGGTGACGGGTGAAGCGCTGCGCCAAACCGCTGGCTTTCCAGTTCCCTGAGCCCTATGAAATCAAACGCAATGTCCCCTGTTGAAACCCAAAAAAACACCGCCCGTCTCTGGTTTGAAAGCCTGCGGGACCGGATTGTTGCCGAGTTTGAAAAACTCGAAAACGAAGCGGCAGGTTCGGCACCAGCCGGGCGCTTCCAGCAAACGCCCTGGAGCCGCGAAAACGATGGCGGCGGCGGGGTCATGTCCCTGCTGCACGGAAGGCTATTTGAGAAAGTGGGCGTGCATTGCTCGACCGTTCATGGCGAGTTTTCGCCGGAATTCCGGAAACAGATTCCGGGCGCGGAAGACGACCCCAAATTCTGGGCCTCGGGCATTTCCCTCATCGCCCATTTCTGGAATCCCAACATCCCGGCCGTTCACATGAACACCCGCTATGTCGTCACCTCCAAGCTCTGGTTCGGCGGCGGGGCAGACCTGACTCCGGTTCTGGATCGCAGACGCAATCAGGATGACGCCGATTCAAAAAGTTTCCATGCCGCCTTCAAAGCCGCCTGCAATGCGCATGCGGTTGCCGACTATGAAAAATACAAGACTTGGTGCGATGAATATTTTTATCTGCCCCATCGGAAAGAACCACGCGGCATTGGTGGTATTTTCTTCGATTACCTCGAGACCGGAAACTTTGCCGCCGACCTCTCCTTCGTCAAGGAAGTTGGAACCAGTTTTCTGCAGGTTTTCCCGGACATCGTCCGCCGCAACATGAACACGCCCTGGACCGAAGCCGACAGAGAAGAACAGCTCATCAGCCGCGGCCGCTACGTCGAGTTCAACCTGCTCTATGATCGCGGCACTTTGTTTGGTTTGAAAACCGGCGGCAATGTGGACTCCATTCTGTCGTCCATGCCGCCCTCGGTGAAATGGCCCTAGAGGAAACGAATTATGGACCTTCGCAACGGCTTCGACATCAAGCGCTATATCCGCACCATTCCGGATTACCCCAAGCCCGGCATCATGTTCCGCGACATCACCACCCTGCTCGCTGATCTCCACGGCTTTCGCGCAACGATTAACGAACTCGTCTGGCCCTTCCTGCGCGGCGACATCGATTACGTGGCGGGCATCGAAGCGCGCGGCTTCATTCTGGGCGGTGCGGTGGCTGCAAGCCTTGGGCGGGGCTTCATTCCCATTCGCAAGAAAGGCAAGCTGCCGTCACGCACCATCGGTCAGGAATACGCCCTCGAATATGGCGTTGATACCATCGAGATCCATGCCGACGCCATCAAGAAAGGCGACCGCATTCTCTTGATTGATGATCTGATTGCAACAGGTGGAACCGCAGGAGCGGCCATCGATCTTATCCGCAAATCCGGCGGCGAGGTGGTAGCCGCCGCCTTCGTCATCGACCTTCCCGAACTGGGCGGAGCCGCCAAGCTGCGAAGCAAGAATGTGAAGGTCCACACGCTTGTGGGCTTCGAAGGACACTAACGTCGGGCCGTCAACACCTTGCCTTCAAAACTGTAAACCAGTTCACCCTTCTGGTTGACGCCCTCATTCATGGAGAACACGATGCCCCATTGCGGGCGAGACGCCAGATCGCGTTTTCCGGTGACCCGGCACGAATAGCGAATCGTATCACCCGGAAAGACGGGCTTCAGCCACTTGAGATTTGTGAATCCGGGACCGGGACCCAATTCCGCCAAGGTTTTGCCGGCCGCCTGCAGTGTCGCCCGCGCCGCATCATTCACTTCCACAAAACATTTCATCCAGCCCGCCGCCGTGTGCCAGCCGCTAGCGGAAAGCCCGCCAAATGGGCCATTCCGTCCGCCTTCCTCGCTCAGGTGAAAAGGCTGCGGATCATATTTCCGGGCAAACTTCAAAATGCTGTCGCGGGTGAAGTGATAGCTGCCGAGATCAACCGTCAGGCCTTCATCTATGTCCTCAAGGAAAAGCCCTAACATGCTGCTTTGACTCGCATAAACACCACGGCATTCATCTCGGTTTTCTTCACGCCCGATTCATTGAAGAGTTCAAACAGGCATTCAAAAATTCCCATTTCCGGGCGCTTGGACGAAACCCGCTTGGTAAGAATGTTCACACGACCGGAAAGCGTCTCGCCCGCGAAGACCGGCTTGAGCCACTTCACTTCCGAGACGCCGTTCGACCCCATGCTGGCCGACGTGTTGAGCCAGGAATCGGCGATCATCCGCATCAGCATGGAGCAGACATGCCAGCCGCTGGCGGCCAGGCCCCCTAGAATGGAGGCTTTGCCCGCGGCCTCATCGAGATGAAACGGTTGCGCATCAAACTCGCCGGCAAATTCGCGGATTTCGGCGGCGGTCACCGCATAGGTGCCAAGGTTGATCACCTGCCCCACTGCAAAATCTTCAAAATGCAGGAGTTCGCTCACCATTTGCTCCAGGCAAAGTCGCGGCCCGGAAAAGCCACCTGCTTAAATGGCCAGTCCGAAATTAGGAAGCCTCGGAAAGCGCGTCCAAGTTCCGCTTCAAACCCAACATCGCGGGCCCAGTAAAACGCCTCGGCTTCATAATCTGCGCGGTCGCTTGGGTTGATGTAGCAGCAGCCAAGGCAGCGGCTTTCATAATCGTTCATGACGGTGTAGGCAAATGAATGGCCTATGGTGAATTCACGGTGGTGCCAGGCGAGATCAATGAGGTTGTCCTCAATCGTAAGCCCGCGCGGCCAGGTGCTGTCGGGCTCCATCAAACCGACAAGCCGGGCCTCGCTTTCCATGACGGCCGCGTAGTCCTTGACCGTGTCATGAACTGACAGCATGCGGAGATGAAAGCCCACCCCATCCAGCCGTTCAGGAACTATGAAGCCTTCGGGAACCAGGGGCCGCTTGTACATGGCTAGTTCGCGAAACGGAAATGCATGACATCGCCATCAAGGACCACATAGTCCTTGCCCTCGAGGCGGAATTTTCCGGCTTCCTTGGCGCCCGCTTCGCCGTTGTTCTTCACATAATCCTCATAGCCAATGGTTTCGGAGCGGATGAAGCCCTTCTCGAAATCCGTGTGGATGACACCCGCCGCGGCCGGCGCCTTGGTGCCCTTGGTAATGGTCCAGGCCCGGGCTTCCTTGGGGCCGACGGTGAAATAGGTGACGAGATGCAGCAGGTCGTAACCGGCGCGGATGACGCGGTTGAGGCCCGGTTCTTCAAGGCCAACGGCATCAAGATAATCCTTCTGGTCCGCCAATGGCAGGATGGCGATTTCGCTTTCGATCTTGGCGGAGACGACCACGGCAACGGCGTTCTCCTCTTTCGCGCGGGCGAAAACGCGCTGCGAGAATTCATTACCCTTGTCGGCGGAAGCTTCCTCGACGTTGCAGACGTAAAGCACGGGCTTGGATGACAACAATCCGAGACCGCGAAACATCTTCTCTTCGTCGGCAGTGCGCTCGACCAAGCGGGCAGGCTTGCCTTCACGCAAAAGCACCAGCGCGCGATTCATCAGGTCTGCCATTTCCTTGGCTTCCTTGTCGCCCTGCTTGCCCTTTTTCTCGAGGCTCACAACCCGCTTTTCGAGGGAGTCCATATCGGCGAGCATCAGCTCGGTTTCGATGGTATCGATATCGGCGATGGGATCGATCTTGTTTGAAACATGGGTGATGTCGCCATCCTCAAAGCAGCGCACCACATGAGCAATGGCGTCCGTCTCGCGGATATTGGCGAGGAACTGGTTGCCCAGGCCTTCACCTTTTGAAGCACCTTTCACGAGGCCGGCGATATCGACAAATGTCAGGCGCGTGGGAATGATCTGGGCGCTGCCCGCGATCCTGGCCAAATCGTCAAGTCGCGGATCCGGCACACCGACATCGCCCACATTGGGCTCGATGGTGCAGAACGGATAATTTGCCGCCTGCGCCGCCGAGGTTTGCGTGAGCGCGTTGAAGAGTGTTGATTTGCCGACATTCGGCAGGCCAACAATGCCGCATTTAAAACCCATAAAACCTATTCCTTTTCCGGCGCTGGAGCGAGCGCCAGATGCACCTTGTTTTGAAACGTTGCCGTATCGCCTTCAACCAGCAGGGCCGCATATTCGGCGACCGCATCCAGCAGAGGCGTGAGCCAGACCTTGTCGAACTTGGCGAAATCACTGAGCACATGGGGATGAACCAGCGCCTTGTCACCCGGATGGCCAACCCCCAGGCGCACCCGCGTATAATGCGGGCCGATATGGGCGGTGATCGAACGGATGCCGTTGTGGCCGGCCGCCCCGCCCCCCAGTTTCACCCGGACTTTTCCCGCCAGCAAATCAATCTCGTCATAGATGACAATGACCTGCTCCGGCTCCATGTTGAGAAAGCGGATGGCCTCGCCCACCGCCTGGCCCGATTCATTCATGAAGGTCAAAGGCTTGAGGACGAGCGTTTTCTGCAGCGCCAGGAGGCCTTCCGAAATTTCGCCGTGGAACTTCTTGCGCCAGGGCGAAAAGCCATGGCGGCGAACGATTTCGTCCACCGCCATGAAGCCGATATTGTGCCTGTTTCCGGCATATTTGGTTCCCGGATTGCCGAGACCCACAAGAAGAAACATGCCCGTCTCCTGTCAGACGAAGATGATTACTTCTTCTTTGCCGCCGGAGCCGCGGCAGGAGCCGCACCCTTGGCCGGCGCGGCAGCGGGAGCCGCACCTTTGGCACCCGCTGCTGGAGCGGCGGCAGCCGCACCTTCCGCAGGAGCTTTCTGGGCCGTGGCTGGAACGTCAACGGGAGCCGCGGCTTCCTCAACCACTTCTTCCTTGGCCTGGGCGGCGATGGTGCAGAGCGTCACGTCATCGCGCGAAACCGCGGTCACACCTTCCGGCAGCGTGATATCGGACATGTGGATCGAATCGCCGATCTGCAGGCCGGCCACATCAACGGTGATTTCATCGGGGATGAATTCCGCCGAGCAGTAAAGGCTCAAGGTGTGCGAAACGATGTTGAGCGTGCCGCCGAGCTTGATGCCCGGAGAGGCTTCCTGGCCCTTGAAATGCACCGGAATGTCAACGGCAATGCGCGAGGCCTTGCCGAGCCGCAGGAAATCCACATGCACGATGAAATCGCGGATGGGCTCGAACTGCACATCGCGCGGGATGGCGCGGATGGTCTTGCCTTCCACTTCGAGGTCGACAAGCGTCGACAGGAAGCGGCCGGTCTGGATATGGGGCTCGAGCTCGCGGTAATTGAGCGAAACCATTTGGGCTGCCTGCTTGTCGCCATAAACGACACCGGGAACGAGACCTTCGCGACGTACTGCGCGGGAGGCCCCCTTGCCTGCCCGGCCACGCTGCGTGGCCTTAAGCTGAACGATCTTGGACATTTCTAAACTCCTGAATGAATGAACCACGGCCCGGGCCTGCCTCCAGGGGTGTCCGCTGCCTGTGCCGTGATCGGCGGGGTATAGATGAGGGGGCAAGGCGTTGCAACCCCGCTCTGGGTGAGGGCGGTTTTGGCTAGGATTTAGGGCATTATTCGCCCTTGATTGAGGTTTGGCTAGCCCTTCAGCTCGTGTCGGGCTTCATCGGCTCCTAGGCGAGGCTGTCGCATTCCGCGAGAACCTCGTCGACCTCGTGAATGGGCTTCCGGCGGTAGCCCGGCGGATGGCCCGGCCGGAGTGGCAACGTGGACTTCGGCCATGGCGAGGCCTTCCGCCTCTGCTGACAGCGCACGAGACGTTTGGCCTGGCGGGGAAGGTCCTCTAGTGCTGCTTTGAGGGCCTGGAGGCGGCGGTGAAGACGCGTTGCATTGACCCGGCCATCGGGCGGTGGAGGGGGTTCAACCACGGGCTGGGGTGCTGGAAACAGGGCCACCACCCGGGGATCGTATTCGAAGAAATGGATGCGCGGGACAATCCGGGTGAAGGCCCGGGCGCGCGGACCTTTGAACTTCTTGCGCGGATCGAAGAGCTAGAAGGAAGGCGAGGGTGCCAGTTTTACCACCACATTCCGGGCCGCAATGACAATGAGCCGCCGGACGGCAGACTCCGCAGGTCTCAGCACACTCAGCACGGCGCTGTGCAGCGACCGGGGAATCCGCGAAGCTTCATCGGTGCCACCAAGCCCCAGCAAGGCGAGAAGGACTTCAATTATCCCCTTGAGCGCTTCCCTGTTGCGTTTGATGGCCAAGTCCCAGCCCCAGTCCATGATGTTTCCCTACAAAGAACAAAACAGGAGCATATGAACGTAATAGGAATAGATTGTCAAGCGGTGTTTTCAGAATTATATGGTTGACAAAGCAGAATAAAGGCTTATATTTCTAGTCATTAGACAGGAACAGAGCCATGTTATTGACAGATATACGTTTTCAAGACGCCTCAGAAGCCCGCAAATGGTTTGAGTTGCAGCGCTGGCCAAATGGCCCTTGGTGCCCCCATTGCGGCAATGCCAACCCTGACGAAATAACCGCCCTGCACGGCAAGGCGCACCGTGAAGGCGTGTACCAGTGCAATGAGAAGGAATGCCGCTTGCAGTTCTCTGTGACCGTTGGAACCGTCATGGAACGCTCTAAAATTCCTCTCAACGAATGGCTCTTGGCTATGCATCTCATGTCATCATCCAAGAAAGGCTATTCGGCTCACCAACTGCACCGCACCTTGGGTATTACCTACCAGTCGGCTTGGTTCTTGGCTCACCGCATCCGTGAAGCCATGAAAGATATGGCTCCTACCCCGATGGGTGGCGAAGGCAAAATCATTGAGGCCGATGAAACCTACTATGGCAAACACGAAACGCCCCGCAAGGACAAGACCAACCGTAAACCACCTTCAAAGAACCCCAAGTCTGGCGGTGCAGACAAGCGGGTCATCTTTGGTCTGGTTGAACGTGGCGGAAAGGCCCGTACTTTCCACATCAATCAGTCAACTGCTTGGGAGGTTCGCAAGATCATCGTTAAGAATGCTTCTCGCAAGTCAATCCTTCACACCGATGAAGCACGTATCTACCAATCACTTGGCCAAGAGTTTGAGGCCCACAAGACGGTCATTCATTCCAAGTTTGAATATGTCCGTGGCACCGTTCACACCAACACTGTCGAGAACGTCTGGTCTGTTTTCAAGCGTGGCATGAAGGGCATCTATCAGCATTGCGGCGAAGCCCATTTGAATCGTTATCTGGCTGAATTTGACTTCCGCTATAACAACCGCGCGGCGCTAAAGATTTCCGATACCGAGCGCACCGAAAACATTGCCAAGGGTGTTGAAGACAAGCGTTTGACCTATCGCAGTCCTAACAAAACCGCGTACGCCTAAGCAACTGGCGCGCAAGCTGTGGTGGAAGCGCAAGAAACCCTGACTCGACTCCTGCTTTCGAAGGGGGCAATATCTGTAAATGCCCCGAAAAACCAACATTATGGTGGATAATCACATTCTAGAAATAGACTGGATTATGCATGAGGACAAAGCATGGCTTGTACCCGACTGGCTGCTATCGCCTGACGACAAATCAATGAGGCCGCTTCGAATAATATCACTGAAGATGGCGGCTGGTTTTGAGGGATACAAACTGGGGGAGGCCCCTTTGCAGTGGTTTCAATCAAACCCAATACCAAAATCCCTGCTGGAAGATGGCATAGCTCCGCCGGGGTTAGAGAAAGTATTCGAAATCCGGGAGGAGCCTGAAATATGGCTTCCCAACCCGGAATTGTCTCATTAGTCGCTTGGTTTTCGGGCGGGCTTTTTTGCACTTTTCTTTGTCGCCTTTTTCTTTGCAAACTTAGTATCGTCACGCGGCTTTGTCGGCATGGCCAGTAAGCTCTTGCCGAGTTTTTCTAACCGAATTTCGTCTTTATCCTTGGAGCTTTTCATGGACCCGGACCACTTTCAAAGTGCCAAATTAAAAATCAGGCGCGCCTATCATCATATCACGGAAATCGATCAAATATTAAAGCAGTTCTTCCTTGATAGAACATTCCACAGTGTCAGTTGCAAAAAGGTTGGCGATAAGTACATGCTTCATGTGGAAACGGGGGGAGACCCCCTTCCTGAAAATGTGCCTCTAATTCTAGGCGATGCAGTTCATAATATTCGCACCGCTTTTGATCATGTAGTTGTTGCTTTCACGAAAGGAAAGGGTGATCTGGCCTTGCCGGTCGCAAAAACTGCCGTCGATCTTACTCAATCCGGTAAGATATTCACTAAGATCAAAAAGGACTTTCCAACATTTGCCGACTATATTTTGAATAATCTTGAGCCGTTTAAGGGTGGGCAGTTGTTCTTGTGGGAAATAACGCAACTCGACAACCTGGATAAGCACAACTTGCTCATTCCCACCCTCAGCTTTTCAAGGATTGATGATATTGAGGCAACCGCTGAAGGTGGGAATGTAATGAAGGGATTACAAATCCGAATGCGTCGCGGGATGAGCATGAGCCCCATTGCATTGGGGGTGCCGATTACTGTTACCAGCCAAGGAAAGGCTTTCGGCACTCTACTTTTCGGGAATGACGTACTGCCCGATATTATGATCGTACCTACCCTGACCAATTGCGTTCATCGTTGTTTCGAGGCGCTCAATGCGCTTGAGTTGTTCTGCTACGGGAAGGTTTCCAAACCAGACACCCTCGAATAAATCTGCGTCGCCCTGTCGGGTATCCTGATACCACCGAGCGGATGCTTTGTCATCCATATAATTCTCGGTGTTTTATCACTGTCCGGCATGAAGCGGGGAAGATTTAGGCGGCCGTACGAAGCGCTGCCCGCGCGGCCATCTTCAGCCACTCATCCGCCAGAAACCGCATGCGCTCCCGCATCGCTTCATCCGGCGCAAGCTCCCCCTGCTCCAAACATAGCTCGGCTTGGCGGCGATAATACTCGGCTCGATCTTCATTCATGTAGAGGTAACGTCCGAAGCCGCTTCCTGTTCCACGCAAGCATGATAAGAAGAGTAAGGAGTTGAGTGAGCCTATGAGGCTAATCTGCAAAATATTGGGAAACGTAAATCACCTTCCAAATAGACAAGAAATCTTCTACGCGTTTACAGCTCTTGTGGCGGCAAATACTGTCTCGGGGGTGATATATCGCGCTGAAAAAAACAATTGGGATTTCTCATTCATTGGAAAATCCTATTTCAGCTTTGAGCTTTTTAACTGGAATAAGTATGGCATATTCGCAGTCATAGAAATCATTCTATTTCTCGCACTTATTTCGACAATTGCGTTTCTTCCGGGTTTAATGCGAAATTGCATCAGCTAGAATTCAATTCGCAGAGATCACACCCTATGAAACACTTTCTAAAACTTAAGACCGATGCCGAAGCTGAGGCATTCCTCCAGAAGGAGTTGTCGGGACTGGATTTTTCGCAGTTCAAGCCTGCCCGCTTCGAATTTCAGAACAGCTTTCGCAGCCACAACTTGGATGGTGGAAGAACGCAGTAACAATAATTCGGTCTAAAAATAACATGGCCCAATACTGCATTTTTTCTTGTTCAGTTACCTGCTTAAAGCGATATGAAAATACCCCTGGGTAGTCTCCTCGTTCAGGATTATCTGGTTGCAACATAAACCATCGAAAATGGTCCGGTAGTTGGTCAATAAATATGTCTCTAACAATACGCCACTTAGGAGGCAATATTTCTGCGTTGTGAATGAAATGAAGCCCTCTCACAATCTTCCAGATCACACGATCAATTCTTGCTCTATCAAAGTGTTTTGCGATTTTACCTTTCGGTAGAAAGATGCCACCTGGTCGCAAATCAAATTCTTGATGCACCTTTTGCTTGAGAGCTATTTTTTTCTTAGCGAGTACTTCATTTTCAAGTTTTCGATAGTGCGAATCTCCAGTATATGTGCCTTTTGACATTGGGAGCATGCTAGCGACAAAATACTCCTCATCAAGTTGGTATTCAGAATTGCACTGCTCATGAACTCTCAAGGTTTTCAGAGCTGGGCTGTGAACTTTTCTAATTTCTGGTGTCCAAAGCTGCTTCATTGGGACATGGTCAGCATTTGTC